>CALEJU010000020.1 GCA_937898755.1 uncultured Acidobacteriota bacterium
CGAGATTTCTGCCTGTCTCGTGGGCTCGGAGATGTGTATAAGAGACAGCTACATTTCTTTCCCCCCCCACTCCCTACGTGCGTTCCGCCAGGCGCAGCAGCGCTTGCACTTCGGGGTGCGACGAATCCTGCAATTCTCGCGCCGTGCCGACCGCTGCCACGCGCCCGTCCGCCAGCACCGCGATGCGCTGTCCGAGGCGCACGGCTTCTCTGACGTCGTGCGTGACGAGGACGACCGTGGTCCCCAATTGCTGGTGCAGCCGCTCCATCTCGCCCTGGAGTTCGTCGCGTGTGATGGGGTCGAGGGCGCCGAAGGGCTCGTCCATGAGCAGCAGGGAAGGGCGGGCGGCGAGCGCCCGCGCCACCCCGACGCGCTGGCGCTCGCCGCCGGAAAGTTCGCGCGGCAGACGCGGCCCGAAGCGGGCGGCATCGAGGCCCACCAAGGCCAGGAGCTCCCGTGTCCGCTCACGCACCCTCCCTGGCGGCCAGGCCAGCAGGGAAGGCACCAGCCCGATGTTGCGCGCGACCGTGACGTGCGGAAACAGGCCTACGTCCTGGATGACATAGCCGACGCTGCGGCGCAGCGCGATGGGGTCCCAGTCGCGGACCGAGCGCCCCTGCACCTCGAGCGTGCCGCCCTCCAGTTCCACCAGGCGGTTGACGGTCTTCAGCACCGTGCTTTTCCCGGCGCCGCTGCGACCCAGCATGACGAGGAACTCGCCGCGCGCTACTTCGAGCGAGAACGCGTCCAAGACGGTGCGTCCGTCGCGCGTCACGCGCGCCTGGTGCCAGACGATCTCGGCCGCGGGAGACATGCTCAACAGTGTAGAGGTTGTCGGAAAACGGTTGTTGGTTGTTGGTCGTGCTTGTAGCCGTCAACCGACAACCGTCAACCCCGAACCGTTTGGCCGTGAAGCGGCGCGCCCCGAAGGGGCGGGGCAATGTAGCCCGGGGCAAAGCCCCGGGAACGGTCGATCTATCCCTGCGTTGCGTCCCGAAGGAACGTCGGGTTAACGACCGCTCACCGCTAGTGCGAGCGGGCGGCAGCCGGTCCACAAAATATGGAGAATGTGCGTGATGCTGTCAGGCGCCAGCGCTTCCGGCGGCGTTCACCGCACCGCGAACAGGTTCTCCGCAAACGGCCACTCCGCATCCACCCACTGCGCGGTCAGCGCGAAGCCGTTGCGTTCGGCAAGTCCGGGCAGGTCGGCAGGACGGTACTTGTGCGAGCTTTCGGTCCAAATGGTTTCGCCGGCGGTAAACGAAACGGCGAGCGGCAGACGCCGCAGGTGGACCTTCTGGCGGGTCCGCGCGCGCAGGTGCATCTCGATGCGCTGCCGGCGCGAGTCGTAGCACACATGGTGATCGAAGGCGGCGAGGTCGAAGTCGCCCTCGAGCTCGCGATTCAGGCGCCCCAACAGATTGCGGTTGAACGCGGCGGTGACGCCGGCCGCGTCGTCGTAAGCAGCGATGAGGGTGGAGACATCCTTGACCAGATCGGTTCCCAGGAGAAGCGCGTCACCGGGACGCAACAGGCGGCGGACGGAACGCAGGAAGCCGTCCGCTTCGGCGGGCTCGAAGTTGCCGATGCTGCTGCCGAGAAACAGCACCAGCAGCCTCACGTCGGGAGCCGTTTGCCGCACGACCTCCTGCAGTCCCACCAGGTAATCCGCGGCTTGCGGGATGACGTCCAAGCCGGGCAACGTCTCGAGCGCCAGCGCGCACTGCTCGAGGGCGCTGGGTGAGATCTCGATGGGGTAATAACTTGGACGCAGGCGTGTCGGCCGCGCGAGAAGCGCTTCCAGCAACCACCGCGTCTTGCGTCCCGAGCCACTCCCCAGCTCCGCGATCGCCAAAGGTGTCCCCATTCTGGCGAGGATTCCGGTCGCGTGTCGCCGCAGCAGGCGCTCGTCGGCACGCGTCAGCCCATATTCGGGAAGCAAGCAGATGGCTTCAAACAGGGCCGACCCGACCGCGTCATAGAAGAAGCGCGGCGGCAGCTTTTTCTGGGGTTGCTGCAGACCGAACATTACGGTGGCGGCGAGATCGGCAGTCTCCGCCGCAAGCGGGGCTAGCGCCGGGCCGGTGAGTGGGTTGCGTGCAGTCACCATGACAGGGGATCGTGTGGCCGCTTTATAACACGCCCGCCTGCACGCAGCGGAAGCTCGCGTAGAGGTAGGGATAGTGCGGCTGGAACCAATTGCGGAAGCTGCCGCGCAGCATGCAGGCCGCGGTGCGGGGCGAACCGCCCTTGAGGACGTAATGCTGCCCGTCGAAGAAATTGGCGGAGTATCCGGGGTAGAAGGAAAAAGGCTGAAACCCGGGCAGGGGAGCGAACGGGCTCGAGGTCCACTCCCAGCCGTTCCCGACAAGGTCGAGGACACCGTAGGCGCTCGCGCCTTCGGGATAGGCGCCGACCGGCGCCGGGTCCCAACTCACGAAATCGAAGTTGCCGTGCGCAGCGCGGGGCGCTGTCTCGCCCCACGGGTACGTCGCGGGCGCGCTGCGGCCGCCCAGTGCAGCGCGATGCCACTCGGCCTCGCTCGGCAATCGCCGCTGGCGAAAGCGGGCATAGGCGGAGGCTTCCGCATAGCTGACGTAGACGGGCCACTCCGCCGGGAGCGGACGGTTGGTAAACATCCCGCGGTAGTCCCAACCGCCGTCGCGCCGCGCGCTCCAGAAGTTGGGGTGCTGGATGCCGCGCCGCTGCACCCATGCCCAGTCTTCCGCGCGCCAGAAGCTCGGCTCGTTGTAGCCTCCCGCCCGCACGAACTCGAGATACTGGCCGTTGCTGACGTTGATGTTCTCGATGGCGAACTCGGGTACGGACACCGTGCTGGCTTCAAATTCATTGTCCCAGCCGAAGGCGTCCGGCGTACGGGGCTGGCCCAGAGCGGCGTCGCCACTTGGAATCGCAACCATGCGCGGGCTGTCGGCCTCCGTGGTTCTGAACGACCCTGCCCGAGTACGCGGCGCGATCTTGCGGGCCTGCGGGAGTTCGTGCAGCAGGTAGGCGAAGGTCTCCGCGTGCATCAGGCGATGTTCGAGCGCCACCTCAAGCAGGAACCAGGCGGGCACGCCTTCCACCTCGCGCTCCATGGCGCCGGGACGGCGAAGCGCCCGGTCGAGCTCCGCCCGCATGCGCTCCACGTAGGTTTCGACGCGATCTCGGCTCGGCCAGTCGGAGGGTTGATCGCTGGGTAGCTGACCGTCAATTGGATCAATGCCAAACGCAAAAAGCTGGTCGAAGCCCGCGTCGAACGACGGGAGCTCAAGCAGGCGCCCTCCCAGCAGGTTCCAGTCGAAAGCTTCGAAATGTCCGCGGTAAAAGATCAGGCGATGGCGCTCGGCGATGCCGCGGTCGTAGAGGGCGTCGGGGAGCAGCAGCGTGAAGAGGGCATCGGTCATGGCCCGCGCCGCCGCCAAGCGTTTCAGAAGACCCCGCAAACGAGACGCGGTGGGAGCCTGAGGCGCAGAGGATAGAGTTGACATAAACGTGCAACCGAGAACTGCGCCGGCGGCAACTTGCCGCGTAGCAGGGCTTTTGGATGCACTCAACCGGCCTGCCGCTGCCGAATGATTTCGAACAATACCACCGCGGTCGCCACCGAAACGTTGAGAGAAGCGACACCGGTGTGCATGGGAATCGAGACCAGAAAGTCGCAGGTTTGCCGGGTGAGCTGGTGCAGTCCCGACCCTTCGGCACCCACAACGAGCGCCGTCGGGAGCTTGAAGTCGTGCTGCCACAAGGACTTAGGAGCCCGCTCGTCCAATCCGACGAGCCAGTATCCCGCCTGTTTCACCCGTTCCAGCCCCTGAACCAGGTTGTTGGCGCGCGCGACTGGAACGTACTCCAAGGCTCCGGCCGAGGTTCGTTCGACCGTCTCGGTCAGCCCGGCGGAACGGCGGGTCGGCAGGATCACCGCTTCCACTCCGGTTGCGCACGCCGATCGGAGGATGGCGCCCAGATTGTGCGGATCTTCCACCCCGTCCAGAGCCAGCAGGAGGCCTGCCTGACTCTCTTCCGAGGCGTGTTTGGCCTTGAGCTCTGTGAGCAACTCGTCAAGGTCGAGCGCCTGTTTGGCCGCCGCCAGCGCCACCACGCCCTGATGCTGGGCAGTGCGGGCCAGCCGGTCCAGCGCTTCGCGCGGCTCAAAGCGCACCGGCACCTGCGCGGCGCGCGCCATCTCGAGCAGTTCCTGCACGCGGGCGTCGTGACGATCGCGCACCACCGCGATGTATTGCAGCGGCCGCGCCGCCGCGCGCAGCGCCTCCCGTACGGCGTGAATGCCGACCAAGGTCTGTGTACCCGGCGTGGCCGTACGCTCTGCCGCTCCCTCTCCGTGGGGACGTGGCGGCGGCACGCTCGGCGCGGCAGGGCGAGACCCACGCGGGGAACGACGCGGCGGCTTCATGCGACCTCGCTGGTGTGGGAGGAGGGGAGGGGATGGATCATGGTGTCAGGGGCGCTCACCAGCATGCCACTGTTCCCAGGCCGCACATCGGGGGTCGCCGTTTTCCGGTTAGGCGCCGTCGACGGCGAGCAGCTCTGTTAAAAAAGCCTTCACCCGCGCGGCTTGGCGCGTCCGGTCAAATGGTTCCCCGGCAGCCGGCAACTGCCGGCGCTTGTTCGCCACGTCAGCCAAGCAGAGCGTCTCCATGAGCGTGGTCAAAGCTTGCACAAAAACCGGATCCCACGGGTTCTCGCCGGGAAGTCGCCAGAGGCCGCCGGTGTCCAAGTCGTAGGCGGCGGGTATCTGGGTGGTGCAGTATGGCAAACCGGCGGCGAGGTACTCGCTGAGCTTGGTGGTGTAGCGGAAGCTGCCGACGCCATCCACGCTCTGCGGTAGGCTGCCAACATCCATGGCCGCCAGATAGTCGGGCACCTGCGCCCGCGGCACGCGGCCGGTGAGGTGCACGCGCCCTCCCAACTCGCTGCCCGCCGCCCGTTCCAGGTAGGTGCGGCCCTCGCCCTCACCGACGATGAGGACATGGACCGGCGCCGAGGCGGCACAGCGGCGCACCGCCTGCACCAACTCCATGCCGTAGCAGTAGCCATGGCGCGGGGACCAGGCCAGGGATCCGGCGATGCCGAACACAAGCGCCTCCACCGGGATGCCCAGCTCTTGGCGCAGGCGCGCTCGTGCCTCCGGGTTCGCGGGTGGAAAGGGCGCCCAGCCCGCCGCCGTCATCGCGCGCGGCGCACCCAGGGTCAAGGCCCGGCCGACCAGGTAGGGAGTCCAGCCGATGAACCCGGCAGCGCCCGAGCACAGCCGGCGTTCATACCAGGTGAAAAACGGTCGGGCCCATCGTCGGCGGGCAGTCAGAAACGGCGCCACGGCGTCACCACTACTGACCACGTAACGGGTGCCATAGCGCAAGCGCGCCCAGCACAGCGCCAGGCCGCCCGCGAGCCCCGTCCCTTCCATGATCAGGAGTGAATAGCGCCTGCTTCGCGCCGCACGAATGATCTCGAAAAACATGGCGCGTTTCGTCTCGCGCGTGAACGGCAGCAGGGTGAACGGCAGATCCCCCAGCAGGAGCCGCAGGCGTTCCTCATCGCCGCTTCCCGCTCCGCCGGTCGCAAAGGCAAACAGGGAACGCGTCGTCCCCTCCGTGCCCACGCCTGCGCTGCTCGCCATGTGGTTCCCTGTGCGGCGCTATTCGGTGTACTGCAACAGCGAGAACACGTCGTAGGCCGCCAACTTGCCGCGGCCCGGCAAAAACAACAACTCGAGGATGAAGGCCAGCCCGACCACCCGGCCTCCGACGCTCTCGACCAGTTGCGTTGCGGCAGCGGCGGTACCACCGGTGGCGATCAGGTCGTCCACGATCAGCACATTCTGGCCGGGCTGAACGGCGTCGCGATGCATCTCGACGGTGTCGGTGCCGTACTCGAGCGCGTACTTGGCCGAGACCGTCAAGGCCGGCAGCTTCTTCGGCTTGCGGATAGGAACAAACCCCGCCTTGAGGCGGTAGGCGAGTACCGGACCGAAGATAAAGCCGCGTGCTTCAATGCCCGCCACCAGATCCACCGTCGTGCCCGCCTTGGTGTAGTGGTCGACAAGGATGTCAACCACGCGAGCGAAGGCCGGGCCGTTCTTGAGCAGCGTGGTGATGTCGTAGAAAAGGATGCCGGGTTTGGGCCAGTCGGGCACGGCCCGAATGAGTTGCTTCAAATCGTCGAACGACGGTGCGGCAGTAGCCATTTCAGGCGTCTCCTTCAATGACAAACGATCCTCCTGCGGCGTTCTCCTCGACGTCCGCCGCCTCGGTGTGCACGTTCTCGACGCGCGCCGCGCTGGGGCCGCGCCGGAGCTGTGCTTCCAACTGTTGCAGCTTGACACGGGGTCCGATGGCCAGAGCTTCCACGCCCCCATCGCTGCGGTTGCGCACCCATCCGATCAGACCTAAACGCTGCGCCGCCGCCTCCACGAAGAAGCGAAATCCCACGCCCTGTACGCGTCCGTAAACGAGATAACGCATCCCCGGCATAACGGCCCCAGCATTGTAACGTGGGCCCGGCGTACGGGGCGGGGGCCGGCGTCCCCACGTTGGGCTAAGGCGCCAGCGTCGTTGCTTTTTTTTTTCGCGGGCGGATACTAACCCCACGTCAACTGTTTGGAGGGACGAATGAACGTCCAGTTCACCTTGCAGGTCCCAAAGTCCCCTGATCTGGATGCAGTGATCGCGCGCAGCACGGCCAAGTTGGAGCGCTTGCTGGTCGTGTTCCGCCCAGGGCTCGTGCATTTGCATGGACGCCTCAACCGCCATACGGCGCGTGAGGGGACGCTCTGTTCCCTGAATCTGCATCTGCCCACGGGACAGCTGGCGGCGGAGGCCAACGCGCCCACCGCGCAAGCAGCGCTGCGCATTGCCACGCAGGAACTGACCGAACAGATCAAGAAGCACAAGCAGCGGCTGCGCGAGTTGGGTCCGCGGGTGCGGGCGGGAGCCGTCGCACCGGTTCCGCTGGTGCCGCTCAACGGGAGCGCTCCCGGATTGCCCGCGATCAACGTCGCCGAGTTCCTGGCCACCAACCTCCAAAACCTGAAGCTGTTCGTGACGCGCCAGCTCCAGCGGCGCGAGGCGCTGGGCCAGTTGGACGCCGGACAACTCGATGCGCGCGAGGTTCTCGACGAGACCGTCGCCCTGGCGTTGGGCGACACGGTGCGGCCGCCCCAGGGCGTGCTCCGCGATGGCCGCGAGCGCGAGCGCTGGTTTTACGTGCTGGCGGTGCAGGCGATGCGTCGCCTGATTGCCGAGGTGCAAAATGGTTACGAGGCTGACGCGCAGGTATCGCTCGATCGCGCCCTTGACGACGGCGACCAGCGCCTGCTCGAACACCAGGAGGGTCTGGACCGCTACGACGATCTTCGGTTGAACGATGTCACGGCCGACGATCAGGCCGCCTCACCCGAACAGGAGGCCTACGGCGCCGAGGTGTGGCGGGCCTTGGATGGGGCACTGCAGCGCCTGCCCCCGACGCAACGGGAAGACATGGTGCTGTTTGCCATGGACGGTTTTTCGATTGCCGAACTGGCCATGATCTCGCAACGCACCCAGGAGGAGGTGCACGCCGCGCTGCTCTCCGCCAGCCGCACACTTGAAAAGGCCAGCGAGTTGCCTCCCGAGATCCGCGGGCGCCTGGTGCAACGCACCGCCCGCAGGCTCAGCGGCGCCGCATGACGCGGGCACTTCGGCCGTGACCGCAGCGCCTCAACGCGGGACGCTAGGAGCATTGGGCCCTACCCGTCATAGTGGGCGGCGCATGCAATCTTCCCGTCTCAATCGCGCCCTTCACGACCGCCCCGTCCATTACAATCGGCCATGAGGGGCTTCTTCTTGCGTCTTTTTCGTTCTGCAGCTTGGCCGTTGGCTCTGGGATGCTTCGTTGCTGCGAGCTCGCTCGGCATCAGCAGTTGCCAACGGGTTGCGGTGCGGCCGCCAAGTGTACCTGGGCACGCCGGTTCCAGCGTCCCCTCCGCTGCTCCGCGCCCCACCGCACCGGCACCTCGGCGGACCCCTCCAACCGTTTCTGTGCAGGTCCCGGCTTCCACGGCGCCGGACGGGGTCACCGCCTTGATCCGGAGTGCCGAGCAGGATTATGACGAAGGCACCGCTCTCGACAGGGCAGGTAAGCTGGACGCGGCGCGCGCGGCCTTTGACCGGGCGGTGGACCGCCTGCTGACCAGTAGCTACTCCGTGACGGCGCAGCCGCGCCTTCAGGCGGAACTGGACAGCCTGGTTGACCGCATTCACGCCCTGGAAATGGACGCCCTCGCGCAGGGGCAGGGGCTGACCGAGCAGGCGCCCACCCCCGCCCCGATTGACGCCGTCGCCCAATTGACGTTTCCGGTTGATACCGCGACGCGGGCCGAGGTGGAGCGCCAGATCAAGGTGACGAGCGGCGACCTGCCGCTGATGCTCACCGATCCCGTGATCTCCTATGTGCATTACCTCAGCACGCGCGGCCGCGGGTACCTGCAGAGCAGCTTCCGGCGTGCGGGCCGCTATCGCCCCATGATTCAGCGGATCTTTCGCGAAGAAGGGGTGCCCCAGGATCTGATCTACATGGCACAGGCAGAGAGCGGCTTCGATCCCCTTTCGCTCTCCAATGCCGGGGCCCTGGGTATCTGGCAGTTCATGTCCAGCCGCGCGGAAGACTTCGACCTCAAACGCACCCGCTGGGAGGACGATCGCCGCGACCCGGAAAAAAGCACGCGCGCCGCTGCCCGCCACCTGAAACAGCTCTACGGGGAGTTCGGTGACTGGTACCTCGCCATGGCGGCCTACAACTCCGGTCCAGGGACGGTGGAGCACGCCGTGGCGCGTACCGGCTCGGCCGATTTCTGGGAACTGCAGCGCCGCGACGTATTGCCGCGCGACACCCGCAATTACGTGCCCATCATCCTCGCCATGGCCTTGATTGCCAAGAACCCGCAGCAGTACGGCATCAACAAGTTGGTCGAGGATCCGCCCGAGGAGAGCGAGACGGTCGTGCTCGATCACCCCCTCGACCTGCGGCTGGCGGCCGATTGCGCCGGGGTGAATGTCGCGGTGTTGCAGTTGCTCAATCCCAGCCTGCTGCATCTCGAGACGCCGCCCGGCGAAGCCTTCCCGCTGCACATCCCGGCAGGGCACGGTAAACGCTTCCGAATCAATTTGGCGCTCATTCCTCCGGCCCACCGTCTGTTGTGGCGTTTCCACCAGGTCGAGGGGGGGGAGACGCTGGCAGACCTCGCCCGCCGCTTCCACAGCCAGTCGCAGGCGATTGTGACCGCCAATCACCTGCCCGAGGAGGCACGCCTGACGCCCGGGGAGGGGCTTGCCATCCCCGTCATTCCAGTGCGGGAGCCCGCCACCCGCCGCTACCGCGTCCTCCGGGGCGACACGTGGCAGCGCATCGCGCGCAGCTTGCGCGTACCGGAAAGCCGTCTGCGCGCCCTGAATCCACATGCTCGGCTGGTGGCGGGACGTCTGCTCGTTCTTCGGCTGCCAACCGAAGAAGGGGGGGCGGCGAGCGGCCACCCCGTGACCCGCTCCCGGCGCTCCCGCCGCCGCTGACGCGGGGCTGACGCAAAGGGTCCAACTGGAATCTGGTCGTCCCCCCTGGCGCACTCGTGGTACCACCTGGCCCGGTCAGTGGCCGCCCGCCAACCCTCGCCCCGGCCCTCTCCGCCGACGTTCTCTGCATCCAACGGGAGGCCGTGGAGCGTTCTGCGCATACACTGTCTTTCCAGGTACCGCGCTTCAGGTGGCTTGACAGAAGCCGGGCGCTAGGATAAATCCCTCGGTGCAGGACTGTGGTTCCGGATCGCCCGGATGTTGACCGAGTGAACCGGTAATGAACTGCCCGCCACCGCGGTCTGCCAGAGTTGCAAGGAGGAAAGATGATTTCGGACGAGCGCCATCCCCGCCTTTACTGCAGTGCCGATGATGAAGAGGACGCGGAGTTCACCTTGGATCAAGAACCGGAGTTTACCGACGACGAGGAAGACGACACGGAAATTGTGGAGACGGTGCACGAGTCAGCCGCTTTCCTCATAGCCGAGCCGCTTCCCCCCGCGCCGCCGTCGCGCCCGGCGACGCCGGCAGCGCCCGCCGCCGCGCCGCAATCACGCTCGAAGACTGGAAAACCCAAAGCCCGTGCAGCGGCAGCGAAAAAGCCTGCGCGCGCCGCGACCAAGAAGGCGGCGCCCAAGTCCGTCGCCAAGCGGACCGCCGGCAAACGCAAGACGGCAAAAAAAGCTGCTCCTAAAAAAGCGGTCGCCAAGAAAAAGGCGGTTCAAAAAGCCGCTCCCAAAAGGGCGAAGACGAAGAAGGCAAGCGCCAAAAAAGTTGCCGCTCGCCGCGTCCTTCGGACCGCCCCGAAGCGCAAGGCCGGCCGCAGCAAGCCGAAATCCAAGCGTCGCTAGAGATTCCGGAGCGGGAACTCTGGCCCGGGAGGGAGGCGCCTCGTTCGAGGTCCATCCGGCGGCGTGACGCCGCCGCGATGGGCCTCGCGCCGTCATTGCCCTGATTTCGGCGCTCCTTCCCTTCCCCGTGTTGCCGTCCGTGTTCACAATAGAGCGTGGACATTACGTTTCTCAATGACCAGTTGGCCTTGGGCGATGGCATCTGGACCGCCGATCGCATGGCGATGCTGGCCGCCGCCGGGTTCACCCATATCGTGGACCTGCAGGCCGAGTTCGACGATACCGAGCTGGGCCGCCAGTTCGGTCTTGAAGTCCTGTGGAATGCGACGCTCGACGACTTCCAGCCGAAAGACGCCGCCTTCTTCCAGCGCTCCGTCAATTTCGCTCTCGCCGCCCTGCGTGAGCCCGAGAACCGGGTCTATGTACACTGCGCCGCGGGCGTTCACCGCGCGCCCCTGACCGCCGCTGCCCTCCTGTGTCACCTCGGCTATGACGTGGAGTCCGCCATCGTCTTGATCCGCCGTCTTCGCCCCATCGCCGATTTTCCCGCCGTCTATGTTGACAGCCTGCGCGCCTACGTGGAGAGCGCGGTCGTGAGGGATGCGTGAAGGGGCAGGTCGCCCGAGGCCGGGGCTGAACTCGAATCTCTACTTTGCCGTCCCCCCTTCGTGGGGGCTGGGAAACGGCGCGCCCCATGCCAGACTTGGCGAAGTCTGCAGGAGGAAGCATGGATGCTGCTCGAGGCCGTCGAACACCTCCGACCGATGAAGGGTGGCGCCCAGTCCCACCTGATGCGTGCCGAGGACGGCCGCTTCTATGTCGTCAAGTTCCGCAATAATCCCCAGCATGCCCGCGTCCTCGCCAACGAGTGGCTGGCGGCGCGCTTGGCGCAGGCGCTGGGGATGCCGGTTCCGGAGCCGGCCATCATCGTCGTGCCCGAGGCGCTGACCGCCAACGCGCCCAACCTCGTGCTGCGCATCGGCGGCCAGACCCTGCGCTGCGCTCCCGGCCAGCAGTTCGGTTCGCGCCTGGTGGGCGATGATCCCGAGGCCCCGATCTACGACTACCTGCCGGAGTCGGCGCTGGCGACCGTCAAGAACCTGCACGACTTCTGGGGACTGTTGCTGTTCGACAAGTGGACCTGTAACTGCAACGGTCGCCAAGTGGTGTTTCGCCGTCCGGCCCGCAATCAACCGTTGCGCGTCTACGCCGTGGACCAGGGATTCTGCTTTAACGCCGGGGAGTGGAACTTTCCCGACAGTCCCTTGCGCGGTGTCTACGGCCGCAACTGCGTCTACCGTGACATCTTGGGCTGGGAGTCGTTTGAACCCTGGCTGAGCCGGCTGGAGACGCTGCCGCCTTCGGTCATCTACAGCGCCGGCGACGAGATTCCACCGGCCTGGTATGGCGATGCGGACGACCTGCTCGCGCTTCTCCGTCAACTGGTGGCGCGACGCGACCGTGTGCGCCGATTGGTCGACGCGGTGCGCCGGTCGCCGCGCGCCCCCTTCCCGCAATGGAGCGAACCGGCCGACGTCGCGCAAGCGCGCGTGCACGTCGTGGGGGAGTAGGAACGACGATGGCGGAGCGCAACCTTTGTCACTATTTTTTGGTGCGATTCGCGCCGCACCCTCTCCGTCATGAGGCGATCACGGTGGGGGTGGCGCTGTTCGACGATGCCGGCGGCTTTGCCGACATCCGGCTGGTGCGCGGGGATGCGCGCCTGGGCTGTCTTTTCCCGGGTGCGGAGTTGCCCGATCTCGAGACCCTCGAGAACGATCTGCGCGCCCTCGTCCAAGGCGAGGGGCGGGCTGCCTTCCTCGCCTCGGCGCACGAGACGTTTTCGCACGCCCTGCAGATCACCCCACCCAACGCTGTGCTGACGGCGGACCCGGCCGCCGAACTCGAACTCCTCTATCGTCAATGGGCGGCGCCCCCGACGCAGGTGCTGGGTGCGCCACGTCGCCTGCCCGGAGCGCGTCGGCTACTGCTGCGCGACATCACCGCTGCCTTCGACGAGGAGCGCGTGCTCGCCCACCTGCAACGGGGCGTGACGGCGGCGGCGCTCGGCGGCGCGGGTGATCCCTTCGCCTTCGACTTTCATTGCCGGCCGAACGGTGTCCACCACCTTTTTCAAGCCGTGGTGCTGGCGGGCGAACCGGCGGCGGTCAAAGAGCTGGGGTTCACCGTCACGCGCTTGCGATCACGACTGGTCGCGCACGGGAGCGGACTTGAAGTGACCGGCATCGCCCTCGACCCCGCGACCGGCGACGCCCTGCACCGCGAGTTGCTCGCCGAGGCGGGCATTGCCCTGGTGGGCATGGCGGAGCTGCCCGCCCTCGCCGCCCGCGTGCGCCACGACCTGCGGCTGGCCTAAGGCGAAGGCCGAGGGGCGAAGGGCGCAGGCCGGACGGCGGCGTACCGTGGGTGGAACTACCGGAATGAGCACCGAGGATTGCTCCAGACGGGTGTTCTTCCCCTTCGCCCTTCGGCCTTTCCTACGCGAGGCGCTCCGTCTCGCCCAATCGTGCGCCGCGCGCGAACTCGGCGCCGGTGACGCGCTTGCGGCCTTCCAGTTGCACCTCTTCCAGGACAAGCCAGCCTTCCCCGGTGGCGCCGCGCAACTGGGATCCTTCCAGGCGCAATGTGCCCGGCACCGCCGCCTCGCCGCGCACGGGGTGGCAGCGGTGCACGGTCAACTGCTGGCCGCGGAAGCGGCTGTGCAGTCCCGGCCAGGGCTGGAAGCCGCGCCACTGGTTGTAAAGCTCGTCGGCACGACGGTTCCAGTCAGCTCGGCCGTCGCTGCGTTTGAGGATCGGTGCCAAGGTCGCTGCGGCGTGCGCTTGCGGCTGCGGCTGGATCGTGCCGCGCTCAAGGCCAAGCAGCGTTTCGAACGTCAACTGCGCCGCCATCTCCGCCAGCCGCGCGCTCAGTTGAATGGCCTCCTCCTCGGCACCGATCTCGACCTCGCGGCGCAGCAGCATGTCTCCGGTATCGAGACCGGCGTCGATTTTCATGGTGGTGATGCCGGTCACCGTTTCGCCCTGCGCCAGCGCCCACTGGATGGGAGCCGCGCCGCGGTACTTGGGCAGCAGCGAGGCATGCGCGTTGATCGTCCCGAGCGGCGGCAGTTCGAAAATGCGGCGCGGGATGATTTGACCGTAGGCCACCACCACCATGACGGTCGGGCGGTACGCGGCGAGGAGTTCAAAGGCCGCATCGCGGCGGATCTTGTCCGGCTGTGCCACCTCGATGCCGTGTGCCGCGGCAAACACCTTGACCGCCGGCGACTGCATCTCCGCCTTGCGCCCCACCGGACGGTCCGGCTGGCAGATCACCGCCCGCACGTGCATGTCCTGCGCTGGACCCGCCTCCACCAGATTCCGCAGCGTCGGCACGGCGAACGCGGGAGTGCCTAAAAAAACGATGTCCATGATGAGTGCCGCGGCGAGTGGCTGATTGCCGGTTGACGATTCCTCCTGCTTTTCTCATCCCCCATCCCTTTTCCCGCCCTCACCACTCCCCTTCGCGTTGCAGGCGCCGAATGCGGCGTTTGATCAGGTCGCGCTTCAACCGGCTGATGTGATCGATGAAGAGGACGCCGTTCAGGTGATCGGTCTCGTGCAGCATCGCACGGGCCAGAAGCTCGGTGCCGCTGGCCTCGAACCATTCGCCGGCGACGTCCTGCGCCCGTACCGTGACCTCATTGGCGCGCGTCACCTCGGCCCGGAAGCCGGGCACACTGAGGCAGCCCTCCTCGCCGGTCTGCTCGCCCTGGGCGCGGATGATCTCGGGGTTGATCAACACCAGCTTCTGTTCCGGGTCCTCGCCGACGCTGCAGTCAATCACCGTCAGACGCAGGCCCCGGCCGATCTGCGGCGCCGCCAAGCCGACGCCATTGGCGGCATACATGGACTCGAACATGTCGGCCACCAGCTTCTGCAGTTCGCCGGTACCGAAGTTCGTCACCGCCGCCGCGGGCGTCGTCAGGATCGGGTCACCGTATTTGACGATGGACAGCACCATGGGGGAAACCTGTGACGACGGGGCGCAAGGGGTCAAGCTCCACGCACGCCGTACTTCAGAATGCCCGTACCTGCTCGCGATACTGCGTGCAATTGCGGCGGACTTCGAGCATGGAGTCGCCGCCAAATTTTTCCAGGGCGGCGCGGGCGAGGGTCAGCGCCACCATCGCTTCCCCGACCACCGCCGCGGCGGGCACCACGCAAACGTCGGAGCGTTCATAGGCCGCCTTCACCGGCTCGCGACTGACGAAGTCGACCGACTCCAGCGGCCGCCGCAAGGTGGAGATCGGTTTCAAGTGGCCGCGCACCACCACGTCCTCGCCGTTGGTGATGCCGCCCTCGAGGCCGCCGGCATGGTTGCTGGACCGCGTGAAGGCGCGCTGCGCGGCGTGGTAGCCGATCGGATCGTGGACCTTGGAGCCGACTGTCTCGGCCGCCAACATGCCGTCGCCGATCTCGGCCGCTTTCACCGCCTGGATTGAGACAACGGCCTGGGTGAGCAGGCCATCCAGCCGCTCGTCCCAGTTGGCATGGCTGCCCAAACCGGGCGGCACGCCGTGGGCCCGCACTTCGAAGACACCGCCGACCGTGTCGCCGGTGCGCAGCACACTGTCCACCTCGGCCTTCATCGCCTGCTCCGAAGCAGGATCAATGCAGCCAAGCAGCACGTCCTCCTGACGGCCCAGGGCGCGCAGCTTCTCCCAAGTCAGCTCAACGTAGGGTGCCAACCGGGCGGCACCCACCGCCACCACATGGCTCAGCACCTCGATGCCCAGGGCCTGCAGAAACAGCTTGGCAAGCGCTCCGGCGGCGACACGCGCCGTAGTCTCGCGCGCACTGGCCCGTTCCAGAATGTAGCGCGCTTCGGGGAAGTTGTACTTGATCGCCCCGGCCAGATCGGCGTGCCCCGGCCGCGGACTCTTTACCGGGCGGGCGTTCTCGCCGGCGGCCTCCGCGACGGCCAGGGTCTGCTCCCAGTTCTTCCAATCGCGGTTGGCCAGTTGGATGGCAATCGGCGCGCCGATGGTGATACCGTTCCGCACTCCGGACAGAAAGTGCGCGTGATCGCGCTCGATCCGCATCCGCCCGCCGCGACCGTAACCCTGCTGCCGGCGCCACAGTTGGTGATCGACGAATTCGAAATCGACCTCCAATCCGGCCGGCAAGCCGGAGAGAAGGGCGATCAGGGCCTCGCCGTGAGACTCACCCGCAGTGGAGAAACGC
This sequence comes from uncultured Acidobacteriota bacterium, assembly GCA_937898755.1. GTDB lineage: Bacteria > Acidobacteriota > Terriglobia > Terriglobales > SCQP01 > CALEJU01. Next base: position 15,667 of record CALEJU010000020.1, read on the forward strand.
AACATAAGATTGGAGTGCCGCCGGGCACGCTAACCTCTGATTGTAGCGAGGCTGTTCTGTACCCGTCAAAAAGGTGGGGAGTGGGGGGTGGGGGGATGAGGAGTGGTTGGTTGTTGGTTGTTGGATGTTTGAAGCGCGCCTCGTCTCGACCTTCTGCCGCAATGCCGGCGTTCCTCGGCTTCTTCCAACGCTCACCCCCTTCCCGGCTGTACGCTTCAAAAAACCAACAACCAACATGTAACAACTCTTTCCCGTTGCGTCCGGACCCCCTACCCCCCACCCCCGTTCTTCCCCCGTGGTAGATTCGGGCAGCGGGAGAGATCTCATGCCAGAGGTGGACGCGGCAACAACGGGAGTGGGCGACGCGATGAGCGGTTGGCTGAAGGGCCTGCTGCAGACCTTGCAGGAGTTCACCGAGCAGTCCGCGCGCGCCTTCCGCAACATCGTGGCGCGGCCCTTCTACTGGGGCGACACCTTTTTGCAGATGAACTTGATCGGGGTCGGCTCCCTGCCGATCGTGGTCTTGACCGGGTTCTTCACCGGCGCGGTGATGGCGCTGCAACTCTCCGCCACGCTGAGCACCTACGGTCAGATTGGTCGGACCGGCCAGCTGGTGAGTTTGTCGCTCGTGCGCGAGTTGGGACCGGTCTTGACCTCGCTGATGGTGGCGGGGCGCAACGCCGCCGGCATGGCCTCCGAACTGGGTTCGATGGTGGTCACCGAGCAGATCGACGCCATGCGCGCCCTGGGAACCGATCCCAGCAAGAAACTGGTCACTCCGCGTCTGCTGGCGACTGTCTCGATGATGTTCTTCCTGACCGTGATCTCGGATTTCTGCGGCATGCTGGGCGGCTTCGTCTACTCCACGGTGGTCATCGGGCTGGACCCCACCCAGTACTGGTACTCCGCCATCCAGATCCTGGGCATGGACGATGTCGTTCAGGGCCTCATCAAGCCGCTGGTCTTCGGCCTGATCGTCGCCCTGGTGGGCTGTTACTACGGCATGAACGCCCGCGGCGGGACGCAGGGCGTGGGCCGCGCCACCACGCAATCGGTGGTCGCCGCCTCGGTGCTGATCATCGTCAGCGACTTCGTCGTCAGCCGCCTGCTGATGGGCTTCGGGGGTTAGGCGTGGCAATGGCCGGCGACATGGCACCCCAGACGCAAGCCGCGCCCGCCGCGACGGCGGCCGAGGAGCCGGTGCTGGTCTTTGACCGCGTTTCCCTCTCCTTCGGACCGCAGCGCGTGCTGGACGAGATCTCCTTCCAACTTCGGCGCGGCGACACCAAGATCCTGCTGGGGGAAGCAGGCGCCGGGAAGAGCGTGCTGCTCAAGCTGGCGCTGGGCCTGCTGCGGCCCAGCAGCGGCCGTGTGCTGGTGTTGGGTCAGGAGGTCGGCACCCTGTCCGAGGACGCCCTCTTTGAGATGCGCCGCAAGATCGGCATCGCCTTCCAAGAAAGCGCCCTGTTCGACTCGCTCTCCGTGCGCGATAACGTCGGCTTCCGCATGCTCGAGGAGGGCAGCGAGTCTGACGATGCGATCGAGGCGACGGTGCGAAAGGTGCTCAGCTTCGTCGAGCTCGAAGCTGCGATCGAAAAGATGCCGGTGGAACTCTCGGGCGGGATGCAGCACCGCGTCTCGATCGCGCGCGCCCTCGCCACGCAGCCCGAGATCATGCTCTACGACTCCCCCACCGGCGGTCTCGATCCGGTGACGGCGACCACCATCGTCGAGCTGATCATGAAACTGCGCGACCAGAACAAGGTGACCTCGCTGCTGGTCACGCACCGCCTGCAGGACGGCTTCCTGCTGGCCACGCACGTCTGGGAGGACGGCCACCTCGCCCCTGCCCCTCCCGAAGCAACCCATACGTCGTTCCTGTTACTCCGCGATCGCAAGATCTTTTTCGACGGCTCGGCCCACGATCTGCAGCATCATCCCGACCCCTACGTCCGTAGCTTCCTCGACTGAGTGCCGGTGAAAAGTGGCGCGTGGAAAGGGGTGCGGGGGCGGTGCGAGGCGTTCACTTCTTGAGGGCGGCCGTCCAGTGATCCATGACGACGATCGACTGCCCGCCGCCTTGGACAACAACCGCCAAAAAGCGCTTGCCGTCCGGAGCTTCGTCGAGTTGCGGACTGGCAACGTCGTAGTTGAACGCAAACAGCCGCTTGGGCGTACCGAATTGGGGGGTCGCGTTCTGGAAACGGATGGGAACCGACAGAAGATTGCCCGCATCGTCGATCACGGTGAGCTCATTCCCAGACTTGTCCCAGCGCGAGTCCTGGCCGCCATTGCTGGACACCTGCCACTTCCCCTCGCGCATCGGAAAGGGAGCGAGGTAGATCTCAAACCGTCCCGCTTCGCTGGAAGCGTAGGAGATCCAATGTCCGTCGGGAGAAAATTGCGGCGCCCAGGCGCCGTTACCCAACGCTCGCAGTGGGAATGGCTTGCGCTCGCCGGTCAGGGGGAGGCACCAGATCGTCGAGGTCGGGCCAATGGTCCCATGCGTGAAAAGCAGGTTGTTGCCGTCGGGAGACCAGCTGCTGGGATAATCGTTGTTCTCGTCGACCAACAACGACTCCTCGCTTCCGCTCCCGTCTGACCGTTTGCGGTAGATCGCCGATCGGCCGCTTCTAAGTGAGGAATAAACGATCCACTTTCCATCCGGCGACCACACCGGAAACGTGTTCGTCACGGGCCCAAAGGTTAAGCGCGTGAGGACGCCCCGCGCCAGGTCCAGCACCCAAACATCGGCGACGCCGTGATCCAGCACGATCGCCGCCCGGTCGCCGCTGGGGGACAGGCTCAGGCTGTTCAGGCCGCTGATGTTGACGGGGAGTTTGCTGCCCGGTTTCCCCTCCCGATCCAGCCAGGTCAGTTGGGCGTCCGCTTCGCTCGGACTATTCCGTCCAAAAACCAGAACTCCACGCTGCGAGACAGAGACCGCCATTCTCCAGGTTGCCGCATCGTTCGATACCCCGTCCATCAACCGCTGCGGTTCGCCGCTGAGCTCCCCGGTGGCGGGGTCAAACTTCTGCGCCATGATCTGGCTGCCGCGGGCAAACAACAGATAGCCATCGCCGTAGACGGCGTCGCTCAAGGAGCGCATGACCTCCCGGTTCTCCTTGCCATCCAGAGACGCCCAGTAAAGTACATCGTGACTGCTCATCGACTGATCATGGTTGATGGCCAGGTATAAGAAATGCCTGCCATCGGGCAGGATGAAGGGCCAGCGATGCGAGGTCTCGTCGGCCCGCAGGCTGGTGATCGGCTTCGGAGTGCCGCCACTGGCCGGGACTTGGAAGATCGCCGAGCCTAGGTTGGGCGCGAGAAGGATGTTTCCATCGCGCGTCCAACTGCCGCCACGCGCGTTCTGTGTCGGGCAGACGACCACGGGCAACCCGCCATTCAGGTCAAGGGTGTCTAAACTCTCCTCTTCAAAGAAACCCAGCGAGCGTCCGTCCGGAGACCAGAAAGGAAAGGTGCCGCCATCGGTGCCCGGAAGTTTCCGCGGGGCCAGCGTGTCCAGCCGCCGCACCCAGATCGCGTGGTGCCCGTCGTCCCCTTTGGCGACAAAGGCAATGGTTTGCCCGTCGGGCGAAATCACCGGCTGGCCGCCGACATCGCCGCCAAACACAAACGAACTTTTCTCGGGAGCGTTAATGCTGGTGACAATTAACGGCTGCGGCTTGCTCCAATCCACATAGAAAAAGCCGGCCAGCGCAACGGCTGCCATGCTGATCAACGCCGCCAGCAACCAACCGAGGCGCTCGTGCTGGCGGTGTCTGGGACTGACCGTGGTGATCGGGGACGTTGCCGCACCGCCTTCGGCGATCCACTGCAGTTCGCCGCGCACATCCGAGGCGCCCTGCCAGCGCTCGTCGGGACTCTTCGCCAGCGCCCGCTGTACCACGTGCTCAAAGGCCGGAGGCGTGAGCGGCTTCTGCGCCGCCATCGGCTCGGGATCCTTCTCCAGGATTGCGCTCGCCACGCTCAGCTGGCTCTTGCCCTCAAACGCCCGCTTCCCGGTCGCCA
>CALEJU010000021.1 GCA_937898755.1 uncultured Acidobacteriota bacterium
TCATTCCCCGCCCCCTTTCGGCTACACTGTCCGCGGGTTTTTCAGCAGCCTGCTAAGCCCGCAGCCGGGCCGTGTGGCTTATACGGCGTGCAGGGCGCGAAGGTTACGCGGTGTTTTCTGTTCTACGACGCTTGCTTTCCGGGGACGGCTTGTAGCTCAATACGCATCATGCGTTCCCGTTTTCTGCTGGTCGTCCTGGCGCTGTTGTCGCTTTGTTTTCTTGGCGCCGCTCCCGGTGCAAGGGATTTCTCGGGAGTGTGGCGCTTGAACCCGGAGCAATCCAAGGTGATGCAGTTCTTTCCCAAGGATATGCGGCTCAAGGTGGAGCAGACGCCGGAAGCGCTCGATGTCACGGCGCGGGCTACTCCTTTTGGGCATCCTGAGGAATTGCACGAGCGCTATCAGGTCACTGGCGACCAGGTCAGCCGCAACCTGAGCAACGGAACGACCATGGCCAGCCGGACCCACTGGGAAGGCTCGACCCTGGTGATCGAATCTCTCGCGGATGCTGGCGCACAGGGAATGATGCATATGACCGACCGCTGGAGCCTGGCGGCGGACGGGGCGACGTTGACGCTCGAGGCCAAGAATCAACTGGGGACGCATCCGGCGATGGAATCGGTGCAGGTCTATAACCGCGAAGCGGCGACCGCATGGGGAAGCGATCCCGCCTCCAAACCGGCGCCGGAGATCTATAAGAACATTCAAGTGCTGAAAGACCTGCCCGCCAACCAACTGCATCCCCTGATGCAGACATTCACACACTCTCTCGGCGTGGGCTGCAACTTCTGCCATGCGCCTGGCGGTTTCGACCAGGACGCCAACCCCAAGAAGTTGATGGCCCGCAAGATGCTCTTGATGGTGGAGCAACTGAATACCGGCAATTTCGGCGGTCATGACCGCGTGAGCTGCTGGACCTGTCATCGCGGTTCGGCAATGCCGCAGAAATACCCGGCAATGCCGACCTTCACGCCGCAATAGAGGGTGGCGATCAGGGTGTTGGATTTTGGTTGTTGGATGTTGGCAAGCATAGTGCCAGCCCCGGCGCCCCCGCAGGGCTGACGCACCAGCGTCTAAGCTGTCTGTTGTGAGACACCAAGCCAGTCAGGGAGCGCGGTCCGGGCTACGGCGTGAGCTGGGCACGTGGCAGATGGTGATGGTGGGGGTGGGGGGCTCGATCGGCACCGGCCTGTTCCTGGGTGCCGGTGAGGCTGCGCGGATTGCCGGCCCGGCTGTCATCTTGAGCTACGTACTGGGCGCGCTGATCACGGCAACCGTGGCGGCCGCACTATCCGAATTGGCGAGTGCTCATCCCGAAGCTGGGTCGTTTGGCGTTTACGGCGAGATCTACCTGAATCGCTGGGCCGGGTTCGTGGCGCGCTATGGGTACTGGTTTGCGGTGGTGACCGCAGTGGGCGGGGAACTGGTGGCGGTCGCCGCCTACATGCATTACTGGCTGCCCGGAACGCCCGCTTGGATCTGGGTGCTGGCAGGATCGCTGCTGCTGCTGGGCTTGAACCTGCTGACGGTCGGCCGCTTTGCATGGTTCGAGTCGGGTCTGGCGCTGGTGAAGGTGGTCGTGCTGGCGGTGTTCGTCGCTCTCGGGGCTGGCCTGCTTTTTGCGCAGCGCGTGCCGGCGCAGTACCTGCGCGGACCGGGGCCTTCCCCCTTTTTCCCGCATGGGGTGAGCGGGATGTTGTTCGGCGTCTCGTTGGCGCTGTTCAGCTTTCTCGGGGTCGAGATGGTGGCGATTGCAGCGGGTGAGGCCAGGTCGAAGCAGGCAGTGGCGCACGCGGTGTGGCGCACGTTTCTGGTGCTGTCGGTTGCATATCTCGGCGCCATCACGATCCTGGTGGGCGTGGTGCCGTGGCATCGGCTGGGGGTGACGGAAAGTCCGTTTGTCACCGTCTTTCGTGTCGCGCACGTTCCCGCCGTGTCGGCGTTGATCAATTTCGTGGTGCTGACCGCGGCTTTGAGCGGTGCAAACGCCAGCTTTTATGTCGCCTCGCGCATGCTGTACTCGCTGGCGGGTGCGGGGCAGGCGCCGCGCGTATTCGGCCGGCTGACTGCAGCGGGCCAGCCCCGCAATGCGCTGCTCGCCTCCGGCTTGGGCATGCTGGTGGCGCTGGTCACCAGCCGCCTGATTCCGGAGAACGCATTTCTTTACATCATCGGCGCTTCGCTGTTCGGCGGAATGGCGGCATGGCTGGTCACACTGGCTGCGCACGTCCGCTTTCGAAAGCGGCTGAATCAGGCGGAGTTGGCCGCGCTGCCGTTGCGCTCGCCGTTGGGTGTTGCCGGGTCGGTGGTCGGGTTTGCGGCGATTGTGCTGTCTCTGGCGGCGACGTGGCACACCATGCGCGTTACTTTAATCAGCGGCGCGATCGGGATGGTACTGCTGACCGCGGCGTGGAAATTGCGCAACGATTGGCGGATGAACCGCGGCTTGCCGCGCTGAAAACGGTTTTCGATTTCTGGTACCCCAGGCAGATCGAGGCGCCACGGTCAGCGTTGGATGGCGTAGACCCGTACGGGCGCGCCGGAGCCGTCGACCAACTTGGCGGGCGCCACAATCAGCAGCGCGCCACTGGGCGGGACGGCGCCCAAGTCGGACAGGTTTTCCAGCTGGTAGACATTGTGGCCGAGGACATATTGATGGACGGGGAAGTCGCTGCTGCCCCCGACATCAAGGCTGATGGCATCAATACCGAGACCGTAGATGTGGCGTTGGTCGACCAGCCATTGTGCAGCGGCGCGGCTGAAGCCGGGGGAGTGCATGTGATTGGCGGCGTCGGCGTTGCGATAACGCTGCATGGAGGGCCAGCGAGCGGACCAGCCGGTGAAGGCGACGACGATGCTATGAACGGGAATCCGTCCATGGGAGGCCTCCCACGCCGCGAGGTCCGCAGTGGAGACAGCATAATCGGCGGTCGGGTTGCCAGTGCCGTCGAGATGAGCACGAACCTGGGCACGCACATCCACGATGACCAGCGGGGCGATGAGATGGGCGAGCGGGATCTGGTCCACCGTCCAATTGCCGGCGGCGAAGTGAGCGGGGGCGTCGAGGTGCGTGGAGAAGTGCTCGGGCAGCGTGATCTCGCGCGAGTAGTAATGCGTTGTGGCGTAGGTGCCCAAGGTGCGGGCGTGAAACGGGGACACGGCGGTGCCTTCCCAGTTGGGCGACGCGGCGCTGAGCGGCTGGGTAAGGTCCCAGACGCGGCCGAGCGGGGTAGCGGCAGTTTGGGCCGCGGCGAGCGTGGCTGCAAGGAGAACCAGGAGGAGGCGCATGCGCGTTCAGCATAGCGGCAACGCCACGCCGCGACCACTCCGGGTGCAGGATTGAACGGGCCCGCCGGAATGAATTCGGGCGGGCCACTCCTGTTGTGATTGGACCGTTATTCTGCCGCCGACGTTTTTCCGCTAGCCATGGCCTTCACGATGAAGGCGTGCACCGTCTCGTCGAAGCCTGGATCGAAGGAGACCTTCGGCCAGTTCTTGCGATCGGCATAGAGTTTGTTGAGCCCGGCTTGGATCTCCGCATCGCCGCCCGTGAAGCCACGAACCAACTCCGTCCAGCGAGCGACGAGTTGCTGCGCCTGGCGGCCGCCAGGGTCCTCTCCTGCCGCCATGGCGGCCTTCACGTCGGCGACGAGGGCCGACCACTGTTGCGTGACAGCAGCCTGCAGTTCCGGATTCCAGAGAGTCGCACGATCTGCGATCTTGGCCTGCGCCGCCTCGCTGTAGTACTGCTTGGTCCAATCCATGTTGTTGGTCATTTCAATCACCTGAATCACTTTCCGGAGCGCTTCCGGATCCGGGCCGACCGTCCCTTGCGCCACCTTCTCGGCCGCCGCGATGGAGCGGATGGCGCGATCCATTTGCCGCCGCCGTTCCTCCAGCAACAGTCGTTGCCGGCGCAACGTGGCGATGAGATGAATCGAGCGAGCGCTGACGATCCCCTTGATCTGCTTCAGCGGCAGCCCAATGAACTTGAGCGTGACGATCTGTTGCAGGCGGGCAATGTCGCGGTCGCTGTACAGGCGATACCCCGCCTCCGAACGCCGACTCGGTTTGAGAAGCCCGAGCCGGTCGTAGTGGTGCAGGGCACGCACGGTGACGCCGGTGCGAGTAGCAAAGGCGCGTGCGAGGTAAAGCCGTTCCGGAGTTTCCATAGTCGCTCCAAGAGTAGCTTCAGGTCTGACGTTACGTCAGAGTCAAGGGGGAAATGGCTGGTGGCTGGGCGCTGGTGGCCGAAAAGTAAAGGCGATACACGGTTGGGGTCTAAAAACAAAAACAAGGCACACAGGGTGTGCCTTGTTGGTTTCAAGCAATTGGCGGGCGGTGCCCCGCTTCAACGGGGTGTGCTGATGGAGGCCTCGGCTTGCGGGCGGCCGAGGGAGTTGGTCATGACGCGCAGTTCGACACGTCGATTTTCCTTCCGACCTTCGCGCGTGGCGTTGTTGGCCACGAACTGGTTCTTGCCCAAGCCGATCGGAAAGATGCGGTAAGCGGGGACGTTGTGTTCCTCGAGATAGCGCACGACGGCATCCGCTCGGCGTTCGCTCAACCGGTCGTTGTAGCCGGAAGGACCGACGGCATCGGTGTAACCGGCCACTTCCAGAATGGCGTGTTTGTTCTGGGCGAGGCTGCCGACCACGCTTTCGAGCGTTCGCTGGGCTTCGGAGCTGAGCTGGTAACGATCAAACCCGAAATGGACGACCGACTGGTTGCTGAGCTGGTAATCGTCGAGGTTGGCGAGAGTGGAGGCCATGGACTCGATCTGATGGGAAGTCTGCGTCAGCTTTGAACTGACCTGATCGGCATCGCCGGAAGCTTTCTCGGCAGCGGTCATGGCTGTGGCCGAAGAGCTGTTGACGGAGTTGAGGCCGGCTGTAGTGCGGGAGTCGAGGTCGCGCACGGCGTTGGCGTTCTTGACCGTCAGCTCATCCAACTGGTTGACGTGATTAATGAGAGGCGTGGTTTGTTTGCGGACGTAGGTTTTGGTGGTGCAGCCCACGGCAAACGCCATGGCAGCCGCGGCGATGAAGAGCAGGCGTGAGTTGGCGTGCGGCATAACAGGACTCCCCTTGTCGGATCCCATCTCCCGGACAGCACCTGAGAGCGGTACGGTGAGAATGAGGCACGGCAAGGGCCAAACCCGCACCCTCACAGGGGTCTGCAGATGGATCCACAAACCTCTTTGATTTGAGTGGCATAGAGGCTCAATGCGGTCGGAAAGCGGGTGGGATAACGGCGGAAGCGGGGCCTGAGCCAGTAGAATTTACCTAGTGGACCTGCTGGACAAAGTACGTCAGTTGCCGACCACGGCAGGGGTTTACCTCTACAAGAACGCCGAGGGGGTGGTGATCTACGTCGGGAAGGCGAAGAACCTGCGCGCCCGTGTGCGCAGCTACTTCTTGGAAGCGAGTGCTGCCAACGCCAAGACGGGAACGCTGATCCGGGAGGCGGCTGATCTCGACTTCATCGTGGTTGACAATGAACGGGAGGCGCTGGCGCTTGAAAATAACCTCATCAAGCAGTACCTGCCGCGTTTCAACGTGCTGTTACGGGATGACAAGACCTATCCGTACATCAAGCTGACGCACGAGACCTTTCCCCGGATTTATGTCACGCGACGCCTGCGCCAGGACGGTGCGGAGTACTTTGGTCCCTATTTCCCGGCGCACCTCGCCTACCGCATCGCCCATTTTATCCACAAGCATTTTCTGGTGCCGTCCTGCTGGGTGGATTTAACGCGGACGCATGCCCGACCCTGCCTGCAGTACCACATTCACCGCTGTTTAGGTCCCTGCGTCAGCGGCTTGACGAGCGAGGCGGTATACGCCGAGGCGGCCAAGGATGTGCGGTTGTTTCTCTCCGGGAAACAGCGTGACCTGGTACGCAGCCTGGAAGCGCGCCGCGACCAAGCGGCTGCCGAAGAGCGCTTCGAGCAAGCCGCGTCGTACCGCGATCTGTTGACCACTGTGGCGGATCTTGAGGAACGCCAGAAAATGGCCAGCGCGCAGCAAGATGACGCCGACATCATCGGTTTCCACCGCGAGGGCGATCGGGCGGCGCTCAACCTGTTCCATATGCGCCGCGGACGGGTGGTCGACCGACGCGAGTTTTTCTGGGAGGATCTGCCGGCGCCGGGTGGGCCCGTGAATGCGAACGAGGACGGGGTGGAGGATGAGGTTCTGGGCAACGTTCTCAAGCAGATCTACCTGGCCGGCCCGAAAGGATCGCCGGGGTATGCGCCGCCGCGGATCCTATTGCCGGCCGAGTTCGAAGATCGGGAGTCGCTGGAGGAGTTGTTGCGGGAACGTCGCGGCGGTGCGGTTGAGATCCTGACGCCGCAGCGGGGCGCCAAAAAGGCGCTGCTCGAACTGGCCCAGCGCAACGCGGTGCAGTCGTTCGAACAGCGCTTCCGGGTTCTGAAGCCGAACACCCGGGTGATTGCGGAAAGCCTGCAGGACGTGTTGGGGCTGGAGTCCACGCCGGAGCGAATCGAGTGCTTCGATATCTCTCATTTTCAAGGGGCGGAGACGGTCGCCTCCTTGGTGGTATGGGAGAAGGGGCGGATGAAAAAGTCCGACTACCGCAAGTTCCTGATCAAAGGCGTGACCGGAATTGACGACTTCCGTTCCATGGAAGAGGTTGTGACGCGGCGGTACAGGGCGTTGCAGGAGCAACACCAGCCCTTTCCGAGCCTGGTGCTGGTGGACGGGGGCTTGGGCCAGCTACATGCCGCCCAGCGGGCGTTGGAGAGCCTGCAGATCGTCAATCAGCCGCTGGCCAGCATCGCAAAGCGGGAAGAGATCATTTACGTCGCCGGCCAGGAGCAGGAGCCAGTGGTGCTGGACCGGCACTCCCCGGTGCTGCACCTCATCCAAATGATCCGCGATGAATCGCACCGTTTCGCCATCACCTTCCACCGCCAGCGACGGGAGAAACGGGAGTTGCGCTCGGGGCTGCTGGATGTCCCGGGGATTGGCGAGACTACCGCCCGCAGGCTGCTGCAGCACTTCGGCAGCTTGGACGCGGTGGGGCGAGCCAGCGTGGAAGAACTTGGCGCCGTACTGAACGTGCGACAGCGGGCGACGCTGTGGCTGCACTTGCATCCGGACGGATGAACGGTTGGTCGTCAGTTGTCGGTTTTCGGTGAGATCGACGCCCCGCAACCTCAACCTGGGCACGGGGACAGCCACCAAACGGGAGCATTGGGGGCGTCGGCCCCCGCGAGGTCGACGCGCCAGCGCAATACTTCGGGCGAGTGGAAACAGATCGGTGCTTCCTCGCATCCAACCGGAGGATATTGCAAATTGAAAACGGCGGATGTTAGGATCGCGCCGGGCAGGAAGGGAAGACGGCTTTCAACCTGGCCTCGGGGCGACGCCAATCCGGCGGAGGAGAAACAGCCATGGATGGATCGAAGGGATTGTGGTTTCTGACCGGGATCGGGTTCGGTGCGCTGGTGGGCGTGTTGTACGCTCCGCGCGCGGGTGAGGAGACCCGCGAACTGCTGAACCAGAAGGCGGACGAGGGCCTGGATTTCGTCAAGACCAAGGGAAGCGAGCTGCGCGATCAGGCGGGCCAAGTGGTGGATCGAAGCAAAGAGACGTTCGGTCGCACCGTGGACCGCGGCAAAGAGGTCATCAACCGCCAGAAGGAGCAGGTCCAAGCGGCGGTGGATGCCGGCAAGCAGGCCTATCGCGAAACCAGCATTGACGTGCGCACGGGCAGCTAAGTCCGTAGTACGTCCAATGCCACGCTGAGCGCGTCGGCCCCGCGGGGGGAGCTGCTCACCCCGAGACGCGGACCCACCTTCTGGCAGCCCTGGAAGGTGGGTCTTTGTTTCCTTGGGTGGCCACTTTTTGCGGCAGCATCGTCTCAGAAAGCACCGTTCTTCTGACCCGGTCGGCCCTTGCCTGCTTGGATTTCGCCGGGAATTGCGTGACAATCGAGCACGGCCATGGATAACACTCTTCTGACACTACTGACCATCTTTGTAGGCATCACCGCCATTGCATTCGTGGCGCAGGCGGTAGCAATCATTGGCATGGGGATGGTGGTGCGGCGATTGGCAACACGGGTCGAGGCTGTGACCGATATGGTCCAGACCCATGTAGTACCGCTGGTGGGAGACGTACGCGGCTTGGTGGCCGATTCCCGCGTGCATTTGGATATGGCGGGTCGCAATCTGGTTGAGATTACGGCCGCCGCGCGCAATCAGGTGCTCAAGGCTGATGCGGTACTGACTGGATTTTCGGATGGTCTCCGATTGCAGGCGATCCGGTTCGATGAGTTGGTTTCAGGCATTCTCGAAAAGCTGGATGGCGTCACCGAAGCCGTGCAGCGCGCCGTCCTGACCCCGGTGCGTGATGTCTCCGCGATCGTCAACGGGATTCGAACGGGGGTGGAGTTCTTTTTCCGCCATCGTCCGTCGCCGGTCGCTGTTCCGCGCTCGGACGACGAGATGTTTATCTGAAGTCGTTCGTCTCCCGCGGCGAGCGCCGTGATGACGAACTACCTTTCGGCTTCGATCCAGCCGCCACCCAACACCAGTTCGTCATCGTAGAGCACCACCGACTGTCCGGGGGTGATGGCGCGTTGGGGTGTGTCAAACACGACCTTCAGGCGGCGGTCGGGGAGCGCTTCCGCCCACGCCGGCGCTGGCGGGTGGCGATGGCGAATCCGAGCAGCAACGCGCCGTGGCCCGGACGGCGCCGTTCCGCTGATCCAATGCGCCTCGCGGGCAGTGAGCTCGGCACAGTAGAGCAGCGCTTCCTCGCCCACCACGACTTGGCGCGTGGCCGGCACGATTTGCAGCACGTAGAGCGGATTCGCTTGCGCCACCCCCAACCCCTTGCGCTGCCCCACGGTGAAGTGGTGGATGCCGGTATGGTGGGCCAACGTGCGCCCGTCGGCCGTCACCAACTCGCCGGCGCTGTCAGGCATCGCCTTGCCCTGCTCGGCAAAATAAGCGTCAAGAAACGCGGTGTAATCGCTACCGGGGACGAAACAAATCTCATGGCTGTCGGGCTTTTGCGCCACTGGAAGCTGGAAGGCAGCGGCGCGGGCGCGGACTTCTTCCTTGTCCAGTTCGCCGAGTGGAAAGAGCGCGTAACTCAGCTGCTCCTGTGACAATCCCCACAAGAAAAAAGTCTGATCCTTGTACGGGTCGCGGCCCCGACGCAACTCAAAGAGGCCGCTTTCGGGATGCTGCGAGACGCGGGCGTAGTGTCCGGTGGCCACCTTGGATGCACCAATCTGGCGGGCCGTGACCACAAGCTGGTCGAACTTGACCGAGGTGTTGCAAATGCTGCAGGGAATGGGTGTCTCGCCGGCAAGGTACTGATCCACGAAATTGCGCACCACGTCGCGCTCGAAGCGCTCCTCGTAGTTCACGACGTAGTAGGGAATGCCGAGTTGCTCCGCCACATGGCGCGCGTCGTAGACATCGTCGAGAGAGCAGCAGCGGCCCTGGGAGCGCTCGGGCATGCCGGGGGCACCGGCCAGTCGGCGCTGGTTCCAGAGCTGCATGGTCAGGCCGACGATGGGAACACCGTCGGCGTGCAGCATGGCAGCGACGGTCGAGCTGTCCACGCCACCCGACATGGCCACAACGATCGGCGGAACTGGAGTAGGTGCGGACATGCCACCTCTATTCTGCGGCAGTTTGCGACGGCGCGCGCGCCGTCTTTGGGCCAGGGGTCTGAGTGGCACAGCTGCGGCAAGGCGAAAGTTTCAAGTGCGCAATCGTGGCGCTTGGCAGCCCCGATTCTTGCCTGCCCGCTCAACGCGACGTAGTAAGGCCGGTCAATGGCTCCACGAAGGCGAGAGTTCGCGCAGGCGGGCCACCAGGCCGGGCAGGACTTCCAGAAGTGCCGTGACCTCCTCGGTGCTATTTTGTTTGCCCAGACTGAATCGCAGGCAACTGCGCGCGCGGGCGGGGGAGAGGCCCATGGCGAGCAGGACATGAGAGGCGTCCACCGCGCCAGAGGAACAGGCGGCGCCGGCAGAAACGCAGAACCCCTGCAGGTCCAGCGAAATGACCAGGGCCTCGCCGTCCACATCGGCGAAACAGATGTTGGTGGTATTGGGGGTGCGCGTCCCGGCGCCAACCACCGCAGCGTGGGGCACTGCCTCGAGGATGGCGGACTCGACGTGATCGCGCAATGCGGCGAGGCGTTCACCGCTGGTGACGCGTTCGGCTGTAGCCAGACGGGAAGCCTCGCCAAGGCCGACGATGCCGGGGATATTCTCGGTCCCGGCCCGCCGTTCGCGTTCATGACGACCGCCGTAGAGCATCGGCCGCAGTGCGGTGCCGCGCCGGACGTACAGGGCGCCCACGCCCTGCGGAGCATGCAGCTTGTGACCACTCAGGCTGAGCAATTCACAGCCCAGATCCTCGACCGCGATGGGGATTTTGCCGGCCGCCTGCACGGCGTCCACGTGCAGTTTGACCCCGGCGGCGCGCGTGATTTTGCCGACTTCCGCGACAGGCTGGATGACGCCCGTCTCATTGTTTGCCATCATGACGGAAACCAGTGCGGTCGATGGCGTGAGCGCGCGACGGACATCGTCGGGGTCAATGCAGCCCTGCGCGTTTACGGGAAGCCAGGTGACCGTCCAGCCCCGCTTCTCGAGCTCCTGAAAGGGGAATAGGACGGCGTGATGTTCAATGGCGGTGGTAATGACGTGCCCGGGCGGGAGATCAGCCAGCACACCCCAGATGGCGAGATTATCGGCTTCCGTGCCGCCGCTGGTGAAGACGATCTCAGCCGGGCGGGCTGCGATGAGTGCGGCAACGTGGGCGCGCGCTTGTTCCAGCGCGGCACGGGCGGCTTGCCCGCGTTGATGCACAGAGCTGGCATTGCCATAACCCTCGTGAAGAAACGGCAGCATGGCCGCTACTACTTCAGGGCGCACCGGGGTGCTGGCATTGTTGTCCAAGTAAGCTCGCAACATCCCCTTCAATACTACCGGAAGGCGCCGCTGGCGCGTCGGCTGCGCGGGGCTTCCCACCCCAGCAGCCCGCAACGGGCGCCGGGGACCCCGGTCTCGTTCCGGCACGCCCATTGGTCGCTGCCCCCCGCACCCGCTTCTGGCCGACACGCCACCGTTTGCCCAATCCCGTCGGGCAGCACGGGTTGCAGACTATTGACGCCAAGGTGCCTACGATCGCGGCCCCACCAGAGCCGACGCACGGGGGCCTCGAGCGGCTTCTGGCGTGGACTTATTGCGCGGCGGCAACGGGCGCAGTCGAGCCCTGGTAATAGCCGGTGCGGGTTCGGACCTGGGCGTGGCGCAGGTTGGAGCCGACAAGCGCGAGCCGGATGGAACGGAACCCGGTCTGCGTCTGGTTGGAGCGATAGGCCAACGTGTATTGGTCGCGGATGGCAGCTGCGACTTGCCGCGTGATGCTGTCCACATCGCCGAAGTTCTTGGGGAAATAAGCGCTGCCCCCCGTCGCATCCGCCAATACTTTCAAGGCGCGTTTGGCGCGGTTGCGCTCGGTGCGCGTGTCGTCGTTGCCAATCAGGCCGACGCAATAGATCAGGGGACCTTTCGCCGCCTGAGCGTAACGTACGGCCTCTTCCAGCGTGTACCGGCTGGAGTTGTCGGCGCCGTCGGTGATGACCAGCAGGACCTTTTTGTCGTTTTTGCCATGCTGCTGCAGGTAATCAAGGGAGGCAATCAGGGCGTCGTAGAGCGCGGTGCCGCCGCGGGATTCGATGCGATCCAATCCTTCCCGCAGCTTGGGGATCTGGTTGGTGAAGTCCGCATCGCGATAGAACTCGTCGTTGAAATTGACAATGAACACCTCGTCCTGGGGATTGCTGGCCCGGACGAAATTCAGCGCGGCCTCGTTCACCTCCTGGCGTTTGTCGCGCATGCTGCCGCTGTTGTCAATGATCAGGCCGATGGAGACGGGGGCGTCCTCGTGGGAAAAGAAGGTGATCTGCTGCGGGATGTTGTTCTCGAAAATGGCGAAGTTGGATTTGGAGAGGTTGGTCAACGAGCGGTTCTTGTCGTCGAAGATGGAGGCGTGAATGAGAACCTCATCCACACTTTTCTTGAACGTAAAGGGCGCCTGGTTGGAGGATGGGGTCGCACTGTGCTGTGGAGCCGTCGGAGGCGCCGGTGGCGGGGCGACTTGCTGCGCTCTCCCGACCCCGGACAGGGCCAAGGCCAGAACGACAAGCGCAGGCCACCCGTGCAGGGACGGCAGGCCCTCAGTGTGCAGGTGCGTAGTATCCGGCTTTGGCATAAAGCGAGAGCGCGGGGAGGCCGGGCGGGGGCAGGACCTTGACTTTGATCTTGCGCCATTTGCCGTCGTGCGAGCGATTGGTGGGGGAGTAGCCCAGGACATATTGGTTTCGCAGTTCCTGTCCGATTTTTGTGGCGACATCGGGCAGTTCATTGACGTCGTCGACAGCGAACTCGCGTCCTCCCGTGGCTTCGGCGATCCCGCTGAGCAGGCCGGGTCCGGCCATCTCCTCCGGGGTGGAACGACTATCCGCCGGGGAGAAGATTCCGATTGCAAAGATTTGGACGTCAGCTTCCTTCACCACGTTTCGCACATCGGCTTCGGTGTAGCGGCTGTGGTTGTCGCCACCATCGGAGATGATCAGCAACGCCTTGCGGCTGTTGTGGGCGGAGTGCATTTTGTCGAGGGCAAGGTAAACCGCATCCAGCAGCGCCGTCCGCCCGTGGGCATTGATGAACGCGACGCGGTTCTGCAGGTCGTCCACGTTGCTGGTGAAATCGCTCAGCAGAATCGGCTGGTCTTCGAAATCCACCAGGAAGAACTCATCCTGCGGGTTGGCCGTTTTGAAGAACTGCGTGAGGGCCTCACGCGACTTGACCATTTTGTCGGACATGCTGCCGCTGCTGTCAAAGATCACCCCTACCGAGACCGGGGCGTCCTCACTGGAAAAGCTGCGGATCTTTTGTGGCACCTTGTCTTCCATGACGGCGAACTGCTCCGAGTCCAAGCCGGTCACGAGGCGGTCGAGCGGATCGGTGACCGTGACCGGAACCAGGACGAGATCAACCTTGACGTCAATGCGCGGGGTGGTTCCGCGCGAGGTCGTCGCGGCGCCGGAGGGAGCGGTGCGAAGAGGCGACCGGGGGGCCGCCGTCGGCGGCTGGGTAGCGGGATCGAGGGAGGGCGAGATGGCCAAGGCCGGGTCTGTGGCCACCCGCGGCATGACATGCACCTCGGGCGCCTGCGCCGATGCCCAAATCGCCAGACAACAATTGACCAGCACGATGGCGCCAAGCTTGACGTTCATACGGCACTTCCGGGCCCTCGTCTTCCGGCGGCTACCCCGAGCCGGGGGTGGACCTGCCTCCTGCAAGCGGCCCTGTCGATTGGACTGACAGTAGCACTCTCGCCGGACCCGATCCATCGCAGCGGAAGTCGTCGGTCACTGCTCCCGATGCTTAGATGGGGCGAAGAGGCTGGCACGTTGTTGAATTTTGAATATTCCTTCCGTTTTTAAAAGGCTGGCCGAGACATTTGCCCCCCTTCCACCCTGCCATGTTCAAGATCGCTCACGGAACCACGATATCCCCGTTGCGGGGTCGAGCCCTTCAGTCGAGCCCCTCCATGGATGGGGTTAGAGGTCGTTGCTGGATTGCGGCCCGGCCCCATTCGCCCCTGTTTGCCAAAAGTAGCGGAAGAAAAGCGATCCGGAACGCTTTTTGGGTTTGGGAGTCGCGGGGGCGGGATAGGGAAGCCTTGGAAGCTGGGAAGGCGGGCGACCGGATGTCGACCCATGCCGGAGTAGGCCACAATAGCCTGAACACCGGTCTTCTACCGGTGACGGCGTGGGGAGACAGACGCCCACGAACTCGCAGCCATGACATCAGCGGTCGGTCCCATCCCAGATTCCGGAGCCGCGGCACAAGCCAAACAGCGGGTGGCGCTCTACTCGCTGCTGGCAACGGTGGGCCTGTTAGTGTTCAAGATCGCCGTGGCGCGCCACAGCAACAGCTTGGGGATCTGGGCGGAAGCGGCGCACAGCGCTCTGGACCTGCTGGCGACCGTGCTCACCTTGAGTTCGGTGCGGATCGCCGCCCGTCCGGCCGATGCGAACCACCCGTTCGGGCATGGCAAATTCGAGAACTTTTCCGCCTTCCTGCAGACCGGGTTACTCCTGTTGACGGCCTGCGGTATCGCCGCACTGGCCTTGCAACGACTGCTGGGCCCGCAGGGTCGAGTTCACCTCGGCATTTGGGCTTTCCTCGTGATGCTGATCGCGATGGTCGTGGACTGGTGGCGCTCGCGCGTGCTGCGACGGGCCGCTGTGCGCTACCACAGCGATGCGTTGCAGGCGGATGCGCTGAATTTTTCCGCGGATCTGTGGAGCAGCTTCGCGGTGCTGACCGGCCTGACCCTGGCCGCCCTCGGGGCACGAACTGGCTGGACCGGACTGGAACGCGCCGATGCGATCGCCGCGATGGCGGTTGCCGTACTGCTCGCGTACTTGAGCTGGGGGTTGGGACGACGCACCGTCGGCGTGTTGCTGGATGAAGCGCCGGTCGAGTTGCTCAGCCAACTCCAGCAGTGCGCGGGCAGCATTCCCGGAGTGGTCGCGTCGGACCGCCTGCGGGTGCGCCGCTCGGGAAGCCGTTACTTCGTGGATGTGAGGCTGGCGGTCGAGCGCACGCTGACGCTGGAGCGCGCCCGTCAAGTGCGCGACCAGGTCAGCGATCAGATTCATCGATTATTGCCGGACGCGGACGTCGTGGTGGACACCGAGCCACGCAAGCCCTACGGTGACAGCATCTTTGAGCGCCTGAAAACAGTCGCGTTCCGCAACAATTTGAGCATGCACGATCTGGCGGTCTACGACGTGGGCGGCGGTTTGCAGGTCGAACTGCACCTCGAGGTCGACGAGCATATGACGCTCAAGCAGGCACATGACCTCATCACGGCGATTGAGGCCGAGATGCGCACCGAGGTGCCGCAAATCCAGCAAATCATCACCCACATCGAGCCCGAACTGGACGAGATTCCCAGCGCCAATCTGGTGGATCCGGCACGCCTCGTCGAACGTGCCCAGGCGGTGGCCGCGGCCACTCCCGGTGTTCTGGACTGCCACGACATTCGGGTGCGCAGCAGCGATGGCCACCTGGCGTTGAGTTGCCATTGCAGTTTTCCGGACAGCATGGCAGTGGTCGCCGTGCATGCCGTGATCAGCGGCCTGGAGACGGCACTCAAACGCGAGATGCCGGAGTTGCTCAAGGTGACCATTCACACGGAGCCGAGCTCGGATAACCGGCGGTGAAACGCACGTGATCCCCGGGGCGGGCTCGCGATCGTCACTTGAATGACGCCGGAAGTTCGGAGTTCCCCGACGCGAGGGTGTGAACCGCCGTGATATGTTCAGAACGCATGTCTGCGGTGATTTTGTACAGTCAACCGGGTTGACCGCCCTGTGAAACGGCGGCGGCCTTCCTTTCGGCGAAAGGGATCGCGTTCGAGCTCAAAGATGTGCGCCACGATGCTGCGGCACGGGTGGCGTTGCTGCGCTTGGGCAGTCGTTCCACTCCCACCCTGGTAGTGAATGGCGAGGTCTTGATCGGATTCGACCGGGACCGCCTGGACGCATTATTGGCCTCCGGATCGGATTCGGACCGCGACTAGCATCGAACGGCGACGCTGCACCTCTTATGGCCTCTGCACCTGATCACCGACATCTTGCTCGCGAAGCGGCATTGCAGATGCTCTATGCGATTGACCTGGGCGGGCAGAGCGTGGCGGAAGTCGAACGCTGGTATGTGCAAAGTCATCCGCTCGAACCCGCGGTGCGGGAAATGGCCGGGCGCCTGCTGGGTTACGTGGCGGCATCAGATGCGGTGATCGCGGAACTCCTGCTGACCCACGTCCATGGGTGGCGTCCGGAGCGGCTGAGCGTGATTGACCGCAGCGTGCTGAAGCTGGCCATCGCGGAGCTGCTCGAGGAGCGCGAGACACCGGCTCCGGTGATCATTCACGAAGCGCTGCGCCTGGGGAAGAAGTTCTCCCAGCCCGAAGCGGTCGCCTTTTTGAACGGGGTTCTGGACGCCGTGGCCAAACAGGTGCGTCCCAAGAGCGCGGTGGGCAGCTAAGGCCCGGCGTTGCATCAACGCTCAGGGCGTGAAGCTGGGGGCTCGCGGCGCGGTCGCTCCTGAAAACTCCGGTCTGCCAAAGATTCGCCATAAAACCGCGCGAGCAGAAGTTGTGCGCCCGCATAAGTGCCGGCAATGAGCAGCACGGCGGCGCAGCCATTGATCAGAACGGGTAACAGGGTTCCCACGTTGGCAGGATAGCCCCTTTTAAGAGATGGGCGGCTTGGGCCTGGATCGCACGAACATCGCACGAAGAACGATGGCGGAGATTGACCATCCATTCGGGCCGAAAGGGGACAGCACCGTATACTTGCGTTGCAGCGCGGCGGACGCCGACGCTGGTCAGCGGGGGAAGGAAAGTCGCGGTGAAGATACTGGTTTGTTTGAAGCAGGTGCCCGCCAAAGATGCCCCGATTAAGGTGGCGGCAGGCGAAATGTGGATTCGCGAAGACGTCACCTACGAAGTCAACGAGCCGGACGCTTATGCCTTGGAAGAGGCATTGCGCCAGAAGGAAGCGCATGGGGGCGAAGTGGTGGCGTTGACCGTGGGGCCGGCGCGGGCGGCGCAGGTCTTGCGTGAGGCGCTCGCCAAGGGGGCGGACCGGGCGGTGCATGTGGAAGGCGAAGCCGCGGCGCAGCTTGATTGTTTTGCGACGGCAGAGGCGATCGCACGCGCCATTCCCGGCGAGCATTTCGACCTGATCTTCACCGGCCTGCAGTCGGATGACTACGGCTTCGCACAAGTCGGCGTCGTGCTGGCCGAATTGCTGGGACTGCCGCACGCCACCATCATCATGCACCTCGAACCGACTGCGACTGGGATCCGGGTCAAACGTGAACTGGAGGGTGGCTACTTCCAGAACGTTGATCTGCCGACGCCGGCCGTGCTGACCATTCAGTCCGGTATTAGCAAGCTGCGCTACGCCACGCTGATGGGGATCAAGGCAGCGAAGAGCAAGCCGCTCACACGGCATTCGCTGGAGGAGATGGGAGTGACACCCCGGCTGAATCGGCAGACGATCACCCGCCTTTATGTGCCAGCGCGGAGCAAAAAAACGGAGATGTTAACCGGGACGGCCAAGGAAGTCGCGGCCCAGCTCGTCGAACACTTGAAGAATGACGCGCGGGTTCTCTGAGAACCCGCACCGAAGCTCCCTGGTTAGACTTTGGTTTCGCGATTTCCAGACACCTTATATGGCACAGCCGATCCTTGTCGTCATTGAACATGGAGCGCGGGGCATCAACCCGGCGAGTTGGGAAGTGATTACCGCCGGTCAAGCATTGGGAGAGGCGTTGGGGCTTCCGGTCGAGGCCGTCGTGCTGGAGGGCGTGGAGGCGGACACCGTTTGTTCGCAGGTGGCGACCCGGCAGTTAGCCGGAGTGCGCCATGCCGTACATTCCGGGCTCGTTCCCTACACGCCCGAAACGCAGGTGCAGGCGCTGGTGCAAGTCATCACCGCGGCGGCGCCCGTTTACGTCCTGTTCCCGCATACCTACCAGGCGCGCGATTATGTTCCGCAACTTGCCACCCGCATGGCGCGCGGCTTGATCAGCGATGCCACGGGGTTCCGCGTGGAATCGGGACGGGTGGTGCTGACGCGGCAGATGTTCCAGGGAAAACTGGCGGCGGATGTCGTTTTTGCCGGCGAAACACCCCACTTCGTGAGTTTTCAGATCGGGGCCTTCCGGGGCGACAAGGCCGTGTTGACAACCGCTCCGGCGCCGATTGAAAAGGTGAGCGTGGCTCCCAGCCCACCCCTGCTGCAGCCGGGGGAGCCTTTTCAAGAGGCCAAGCAAGCGGTGGATTTGAGCAAAGCGGACCTGATCGTTTCCGTAGGTCGTGGGATCAAGGAACCCAAGAACCTCGACCTAGTTCGGGAACTTGCCCAGGTTTTGGGGGCGGAACTCGCGGCCTCGCGTCCCATCTGCGACAGTGGCTGGTTGCCCATGGATCGCCAGATCGGATCATCGGGCCAGACGGTCTCGCCCAAACTGTATTTGGCGGTGGGGATCTCGGGGGCGATTCAGCACCTGGTGGGAATGAAAGGCGCGCGCACGATTGTCGCGATCAACAAGGATCCCGAGGCTCCGATTTTTGAGGTAGCAGATTATGGGGTGGTGGGTAATCTCTTCGAGGTCGTGCCGGCGCTGATTGAAGAGATCAAAAAACGCAAAGGCTGACGCCGGCGTCAGCCCCCGCGAGGCCCACGCACCAGCGACCAGCGAGGAGATCTCGAGTCATGCGACCATTCCCCGGCATTGAACCGCCTGCAGTCGACCATCCAGTGATGGAGGCCGATGTCGTGATCGTCGGGGCGGGTCCGGCCGGCTTGGCCTGCGCCTTGCGGCTGACGCAACTGATTGCAGCAGCCGGGGCGGCCTCGCCATTGCAACCAGATCAGATTGTGGTTCTGGAAAAAGGGCGCGAGATCGGCGCTCACCTATTGAGTGGCGCAGTGCTTGACCCGCGCGCCTTGCGGGAGCTGCTGCCCGACTTTCCTGCTGATGCACCGCTCGAAGTGCCGGTCGTCGACGAGGCGGCCTTTCTGTTTACGGAACGACGTGCCTGGAAGTTTCCCTTTACGCCCGCGCCCTTGCGCAACCACGGCAACTACGTCGTCTCGCTGAACCGGCTCATGCGCTGGTTGGGGGCCAAGGTGGAAGCGGCCGGGGTTACGGTGTTCACCAGCGTGGCCGGCACGGCGTTGCTGATGGAGGGTGAACAGGTACAGGGCGTGCGCACCGACGACAAGGGCGTTGATCGAGAAGGGAAGGCCCAGTCGAATTTCGAGCCTGGCTACGATCTGAAGTCCAAGATGGTGGTGCTGGCCGAAGGGCCGCGTGGATCCCTAACCAAACAACTTTCACTCGGCTTGGGACTGGCGGGCGAGAACTCACAGGTGTATGCGTTGGGAGTGAAGGAGATCTGGGAAGTTCCGGAAGGTCGCTTTCCGGCCGGACGGGTGTACCACACCATGGGCTGGCCCCTGCCGCTCACTATGTACGGGGGCGGCTGGATCTACGGACTCTCGGCGCGTCAGGTTTCGCTCGGGCTGGTGACCGGGCTTGAGTATCACGATCCACGCACCGACCCGCACCATTTGTTTCAGCAGTTCAAGACTCACCCTTTTGTGCGGGAGGTCCTGACCGGGGGCGAGATGCTGCGCTATGGCGCCAAGACGATTCCGATGGGCGGCTGGTTCGCCATGCCGCCCGCCAGCGGCGCGGGATGGCTGATGGTGGGCGATGCCGGCGGCTTCCTCAACAGCCAGCGGCTGAAGGGCATTCATCTGGCGATGAAGTCGGGCATGTTGGCCGCCGAGACGATCTTTGCGGCCTTACAAGCCGGTCAACCGGCACGGCCCGCGGACTACACGCAGCGAATTGCGGCGAGCTGGATCCGCGCGGAAATGTGGAAGGTGCGCAATTTCCACCAGGGGTTTGCGGGCGGCCTCATTCCCGGCCTGCTGCATGGCGCGCTGCAGCAGTTAAGCGGGGGACGGGGGCTGTGGACCCGCTACGGGGCGGAAGAGGGACATGCCCGCTTGGTGCAACTGGCGCACTTGGGTCCTGGGCCGAAATACCCCAAGCCGGATGGCCAGCTTAGTTTCGACAAGGTGGCGGACGTCTACCACTCCGGCACGCGCCACGTTGAGGATCAACCCTCACATCTGCACGTTGCGGATCTCGATATCTGCCAGGATCGCTGCCGGCGCGAATATGGCAATCCATGCCAGCACTTCTGTCCAGCCCAGGTCTACGAGATGGTGGAAGGGGAGGACGGACGACCGCGGCTGCAGGTGAATGCTTCCAACTGCGTGCACTGTAAGACGTGCGACATCATGGACCCGTACGGGATCATCACCTGGGTACCCCCTGAAGGCGGAGGCGGCCCGAATTACGATGGGATGTAGGGTCAAGTGTCCGATGCCGATGCATCGGTGCGCAGGTAGGGTGAGTGCATGGCGAGCCGTGGCCGAGGACGATTCGCGAACGCCCCTGCGGGGCTGCAACAGGCGTGATGAGAAGAGTTGTCCTGCGCACATTGTTGCAGGACGATGTCCTACTCCGGCCGCGAAGCGCAGGCAAGGAGTAGACGGCCGTACTGCAGACCGAGCTGCTGGTGGCGGCTGCAGGCGCGATCCAGCCACTGCCCGAGCGGGCCCAGGCGGGGAAGCAGACGGTACGTGCAGGGTGGATTGCAGAGCACGCCGCGCACCTCGCGGAGCGACAGACCCAACTGTGGATGCTGTAGTTCGCGACGTAGTTCGGCTGGGCGGTAGCAGTGATAGAAGATTCCGGACTCGTGTTCCCCTTCGTCCGGCAGGCCGCGGAGCTGACGATAGCGGTCCTGGTTGTACACCGTGAGCACCAGCGTTCCACCCGGTACCAGCAGGCGTGCCAGGGATGCCAGGAAGGCGCCGCGCAGGCTCGCGCTGGGCAGGTGTTCCAGGACCTGGGTGCTTACAATTTTCGTAAAGGCCATGGGACGGAAGGGTAGGTGGTTCAGATCCGCTTGCACGCATTCCAGGTTCGGGTCCCCCTTATGGGCGGCTGCGAGCTCCCGCAGCCGTTCGAAGGAGAAGTCGGTCGCAACCACTTGGGCGCTGTGCTTGAGCAGCCGGCGCGTGATACGTCCCACGCCGCAACCGGCATCGAGAATCGAATCATGATGGCTGGGTTGGACGCGATCCAAGACCCATGCCGCTTCCACCTCCTCGTCGTGGCGCTCTCGGGGCGTCGCTACTGGTCGCCGGATCTGGTCGCGCTCGAGCATTTCGAGCTGTTTCAACGCCGCAGTCGGACCGGACTCGAGCACTAGAAGCCGCGGAATGCCATGCTCGACAGGAAAGACACGTCCGCAATGCGTGCAGCCCAAGGTGCCTTCCCAAAGTTCATCAACCGCCGTCGTCCCCTCCTCCATTGCGGCGGAAAGAACCCGCAATGGGGAATATCCGTCGGCAGGACAGCACCAACGAAGCAGAGAGTGGACCTGCATACAACCCTGAGATGAGAGAGGCGCGTGCGACACGATGGGGGGCGGAAGCCGGAAATGGAGCGAGTAAACGGTGGTGCGAGGCCCGGCATGGCTGAGAATGGAAGGCAAAAGGAGGGATGCACGATGACTCGGCCCGCCGTGGAACCCCCTTGGGAACCCCTGTATAGTTAGCCGATCCGAAATGAGTGCTGCTTCCCCCTCTCCGGTCGGTACCGCCCCTCCATTCGCGGCGCTGGAAACGCTCGTGCAGGGGCTGCTGGAACGCCGCGGCGGCGAGGCGTGCATGAGCTGGGCGGTGAGTTCCACGGTGGCGAGTCTGAGGGCGGACGGCGCTGCGATTTGGGCGTGGGAGGAGGCAGGGAAGCGCCTGCGGCTTGTCGCGGAGGCCGGAACTGGCGCTTTCAGCCAAGCGGAACCCTTGGCCGCCAACGTGGCCTCCTCACGGAAAGCAGTAGTGAGTACACGCTTGCCGGGCGGAGGCTTCTTTACCGGGCACCCACTCACCTTCGCCGACGACCTGTTGGGCGTTATGGGATTTCTGACGGCTGAGCCCGTGGGTGGAGACCACCAAAGCTGGTGGCGTATCGCCTCCGACGCCACGGCCCTGGCGGCGCATGAGACGACGCTACTGGCCGCCAGCCGGCATACGAACACCAAACTGGCGCTGCTATTTGAAGCGACGCGGCTCTTGAACTCGACGCTCGATCTGGCCGAACTGCTGGAGCTGATTCTAAGCATCGCGCGCTCCGAGATCCCGGCTGATCGCGGGACGGTCTTCATCGTGGACACCAAACGGCAGGAGATCTGGTCCATCGTGGCGCAGGGATTGGAGCGACAAGAGATCCGTCTGCCGATGGGCCAGGGCATCGCCGGGCATGTGGCCCAGAGCGGCGCGACGGTCAATTCCGCCGATCCGTATCGCGAGGCGCAGTTTGACCGGAGCGTGGACCAGAGACTGGGGTACCACACCGAAAGTCTGCTCTGCATGCCCATCCGCCATCGTTCGGGGGAGGTGGCCGGTGTCTTGCAACTCCTCAACCATCGTGAGGGCGCCTTCACGCGCGAGGACGAGGATTTCCTCGAGCGCCTGAGCAGCCACATGGCATTGGCGCTGGACAATGCCCGCCTTCACCGCGAAGCGCTGGAAAAACAACGCTTGGAAAAGGAACTGTCGTTGGGGCGGGAGATTCAGCGTGGGCTGCTGCCGGAAGCGCCGCCCGTGGTGAAGGGGTTCGAGATCGGGATGCTCAATGAGCCCTGTTATCAAGTGGGCGGCGACTACTTCGATTTCATTTGCCTGGACGAAAATACGGTCTTGTTGCTGGTCGCCGATGTGGAAGGCAAGGGCGTTGCGTCCGCGTTGGTGATGAGCAATCTGCAAGCCACACTGCGCGCCCTGGTGGCCCATATGCAGTCGCTGGAAGCCATGGTCGGGCAACTGAACGACATGATTTTGCGTTCGACGCGCGGCGGAAAATACTTCAGCATGTTTATTGCGCGCATTGACGTTCCGTCGCGGTCGTTGCAATACGTGAATGCCGGGCATGTGCCACCGCTGCTTGTGCGACGCGACGACAGCGTTCTTCCGCTGGAAGAAGGCGGCATGGTGGTCGGTCTGTTCCCGGCAGCCCAGTACCAAAGCGCCACATGCCAGTTGGAATCCGGTGACGTGCTGGCCTACTGCACCGACGGGATCCTGGAGGCGATGAATCGCGAAGGCGAGGATTTTGGTGCAGTGCGGCTGGCTGCGGCTTTAAAAACTCACCGGCGCCAGCCGGCGGCCGAGATCGTCGGCGAGATTGCCGGCGAGGTGGCCAGCTTCGCCGCCGGTGGCGACCTCCTGGACGATAAGGTCCTGGTTGTGGTGAAGGTCGATTAGACCGGCGATACGCTGCGCGGGGACCATGCAAGCGTGGGAAGTGAGGCGGCTGGGATTCGAACCCAGAACCCTTGCCTTAAAAGGGCAATGCTCTACCGTTGAGCTACCGCCCCGCGTGACTTCGATTGTACGCGCGATGTGGCCGGAAGCGCCCATGCGGCAGGGAAGAATCGTTGACAGGGCGACACGGGTAACGGCTACCCGCCGGCATCCGTGAGTGGCTTGAGTCTCGGCGAAACGGTGTCGTCAGCGAGCCTGACAAAACGACATCAGGCCACGGCGCGGCGGCCACGACGTGGCGTGGTGGGACTGGGAGGGAGACTGGCAACGTCTCCGCCCAGCTGTTGCAGCGGGCGTGCAACAGCAGCCTTGTCCTGACAAGCGGGACAGGTGTACTCGCCGTTCATTGCGCCCTGAAAATAGTGATCGCAAACGGTGCAGAGCTTAAAGATGCGTCGTTCGTACAGTCGGTCGGTCATGGCGGTTCCTCCAGCACATGAACCGCGTCGAAGCCCCAGGCTTTCGGCTACAGCTTGTCTTTGATCCTCCCACCGTTGTGGGTTCCCCGCAAGCAAAAATCTGCATGCCGGAGCAGCTTCCTGCCCCAAACGTGGGGCGTTCCAAAGGAGTTGCCGTTCCGGGATGCTCACCTGCGCAGCGACGCACGCACCCTACCGAACCCAATGGCTTAACCCACCCTGTCGCCTTCGGCAAACGCAATCACCAATCGTCTGGATCGTCATCATCCACAACGTCGATCGGGTGTTCATGAATGCCGTACGCATCCAGGAAGGCCTGCCATGCTTGCTCCGGATAGGGACCAATTCTGGCTCTGTCGGCCTTGGACATGCAGGCGTCGAGGTCGAACCTTGCTAAGCGTGACGCATCTTCTGGCGCTTTCGCAGTGCGGATTTGATCCAGAATCGCGCCGCATTCGAGCTTCGGATTCAAATCATCAAATGCCGAGTCAAACACGGATACGTCATCCGTTTTGAGGAACTTAAGCCAGCGATTCTCAGTCCAAAGATAAAACGACTGAACGTGCCTCAAGTACAAGACCACATCCCTTAATTCGGTCGGAAAGTGTCTTGGGTCGAGGTCATTGATGCGTTCCCGGATGCCCTTCTGACGAAGCTCGGCGATGTGAATATCCCTAGAGTGTCGTGATTCTCCGCACCACTCGTATCGCGAGTGGTCGTCAACGCAACTCTCGATGGTGACGAGAAGTGTGTAGGGACCTGAATGGGGCGTAAGTTGTATCCAGCGATTCACTTCTGCGGCGGAGACGCGAGCTGGGTCGAATGTGACCTCATCGTCAATGCCCGCAAAGGCAAAACGAACGGTGGTCTGACCTGTCATCAATAGCATGACTACCAGCGATGCAATCACCGTACCGAATGACATGGCCGGCCTCCACTATGCTGCCGCCGCACATCCAGCCCTGAACCGGAACTGAGGAGTTTCGGCAACAGCCTGGCGTCGATCCTCACACCATTGCTGCGTCGCCGCAAGTAAATCTGGCAGCCGAGCCACGTCCTACCCCCAAAGCGTGAGGACTGGTGCTAGCCGAAGGTGTAGCCGAGTGAGACGCCAAAGCGCTGCGCCGCGCGCGCGGCTGTCCGGCTGTTACGAATGAAATAAAAGTGCGCTTCAGGACGCAGGAACAGGCCGTGCACCAGGTTGATCCGCAGTCCGGCACCCACATGACCAGTGAGGTGATTGGCTGCAGCGACGTTGAGACAGTTGGCTGCGCCATTGCAGCTGGCAAAAAGATTCTGGTAGGCCTTAAGGTGCGCGGAGCCAAGGCCGATCTGGATTTCGGGCGTCAGGAAGGGGAGATGGAACGGCATCCAGATGGCGTTCACATCGTAGTAGGACAGGCGGGGGGAGTTTTGGTAATTGTTCTGCTGTCGATAGGTGAATTCCGCTCCGACTCCGAAGGTGTGTAGCAGCATGACATCTGCGCCGACGCTGGGGAACAGCCCACCTCCAAAGCGGGGATAGGGATTAATGGAAGCTGTTGCATCGTGGGCGGTGATTGCGTTGAGCCCAAAGAAGACATCGACACTTTGAGCAGTGGCGGCACCAGCACTGCCGAGGCCTATCAATACGAGCAAGACGACCGTGCGCGAGATGCGCATGAGAGACCTCCCGAGACCTCGATCGGTACCTCAACCTCTAACAACCGCGGACCCTGTCGCCGGGGCTGTCGCACCACAAGGATGCACCCACCATCAAGCATCTGAACCGGATCGCTGCGAGCACCCTTCAGGCGACCGCGCCTGATCCGTCGTCAACCACGATGACCGTCGCCGATCCTTCCGTTACATACATGAAGCCCAAACCGTACGGGTGCGCACACAAGCGATCCAAGTGCCTTGCCTCAATGCGAGGATGGCCTCTGAGCGCCTTAGGGAAGGAACCCACCAAAGCTGTAGCCGAGGGAGATGCCATAGCGCTGCGCGGTGCGCGCCGCAGTCAGGTTGTGACGAATGTAGTAAAAGTGCGCTTCGGGACGCAGAAACAGGCCGTGCGTCAGGTAGATCCGCAGCCCGGCGCCAATATGACCGGTGAGGTGATTGGCTTCAGCGACGTTGAAACAGTTGGCCGCGCCATTGCAGTTGGCCACGTTCTGATAGGCCTTAAGGTGCGCGGAGCCAAGGCCGATCTGGATTTCGGGCGTCAGGAAGGGGAGATGGAACGGCATCCAGATGGCGTTCACATCATAGTAGGACGGCCGGGCGGACGTGTTGGCGTAATTGTTCTGCTTTTGCCGGTACGTAAACTCCGCTCCGACCCCAAAGGTGTGAAGCAGCATCACATCTGCGCCGACGCTGGGAAACAGCCCACCGCCGAAGCGGGGAATGGAACTTTGTGCCTGCTGGGCGGTAAGGGCGTTGAGCCCAAAGAAGACATCGACACTCTGAGCGGTGGCGGCACCGCAAAGGCTGAAGCCCACCAACGCGAGCCAGGCGGCCGTGCGCGGGATGCGCATGAGAGACCTCCTCAATACACGTGTACGAATGCGCCCCGTGGGGCTTGTTGGAATCTTACGGGAAGAGTCTTCGCAGTCCGTAGATGAAAAGCGGGCGTGGGGTGACTGACTGGCCACCTCAGACGCCAGAGATTTGAGGGAATTGGGGCTGAACGATACAACCGGATCACAGGTAGCCGGCAGGCGACTTGCAAGAGACTTGCTAGAGAAGATACAGTCCGCAGTTCCCGTCCCACGGGTCCGGTGCCGTCAGACTGGGATTGGAGCCAAGTCGCGTGTCGGCCAGAGCGCAGGCGAGCGGGGGACGCAACCCTGCATGGCGGGCGCGCTCGCGTCTTAAAACGGGTTGATAAAGAGCACCACAGTGGCCAAAGTCAGGACGGCTTCAGTGATCGCCAACGCGGCCCCGCGTTTCTGGGCTTGAAGGATCCGCATCAGCCGCAGAATGCGATGCCGAAGCACGGTACCGAGGAATGCATAGCAGGCAATCCAAATCAGGTTTGTGACGGCGCTGTACCAGAGAAAGCGCGTCCAATCCGATTGCAGGCTGAGCACCACGACTGCCGGGCTGCGCAGCGGCGGAACAAATTTCGAGACCAGCAGCCACGCGAAGTTGAGGTGGAGATGGAGTCGGTGCCCGGCGATCATGCGCGGAACGAGGCGCCGCGCCGCATGGCTGAACCAGTAAAGGCCCAAATCATTGCCCATCATGGCGGCCAAACCCACCGCCGCAATGCGCGTCCGGGTCCAGAAATGGTTGGGGAGCCGGGCCGTGGCGGCGGCGATCAAGGCTTCGCCGGGGATGACGATCCACGCCTCGACGAGAAGTCCCAAGGCCATGCCGAGCAACGCGTATTTCTGGATGAGGCGGAGGAACAAAAAGGGACCTGGAGGATGCAGAATTGAAATGGAGGGAGCGTTTTAGACGCGGCTGTTTTCTTTGCGGCTGCGCTCAAACAGGCGGTATTGCCGGCGTGCCCCGGCCTGCTCGAAGCGACGGCGCTCCTCCTCGGTTTCAGGCACCACGGGCGGGATTTCCGTGCGCCGGCCGTACTCATCGAGCGCCACGAAGGTCAGATAAGCGGAACTGGTGTGTTGGCGTTCGCCGGTGAGGGGATTCTCCGAGAAAACCTTGACGCCCGCCTCCAGTGACGTTTTGAAAACACGGTTGACGCTGGCTTGTAGGACGATCAAGTCGCCCACGCGGATTGGATTCCGAAAATCCATGTGGTCAACCGAAGCCGTGACGACATAGCTGGCAGCATGGCGGTGAGCGGCGATGGCGCCGCAGATGTCCACGAGATGCATCACCTTGCCGCCAAGGATATTGCCCAACGTGTTGGCATCGTTGGGCAGCACCACCTCGGTCATTTCCGATTGCGAAGCGCGGACTGGTTTGCCGACCGCGGGTGCGGGGGGTGACGGGTTCATGTGGAGTGCGCGGCGCGACGGGCCACGTACTCCGAAAGATAACATTCTGCCTGCCGCAGCAGAATATGATTGGCGTGTGCGCTGCGCCAGTGTCCACTGCCGACGTCGTAGAGCAAGGTACCGTGCACCACGGGAAGATGGTCCCGTTCGAGGACATAGGCGAGCAGCAAGGCGCCGTCCCGGTCGCGCGCGACTTGGAAACTGATGCGGTCGGCTGGGCGATCCGCTGGTAGTTGCGGGCAGGAAGCGGCGTAGCCGAAATTGCACCCATGCAGGGTTTCCAAGGATTCCACCGGTTGCTGCGCGCCCGTGGCATGGCAGTCGCCTTTCCATGGGGAAAGCAGGGGCCAGTGCACCGACGCGCCGGGCACTGCTGGAACGGGCACCTCATTTTGGGAGGCGCGCATACGAGGCAAGAAGTAAGGGCAGGGCATGGCCAAACGGTCCGATTCAGCGCGGTTCGGTGCGCATCCCGGCTTGTCATCAGGGCAATGAGACGAGAGTGGTGGGATCGGTGAAAAAGCGGTCGTCAACCGTGGATAGGGCCTTGACGGTGCCCATGTTGATCGACATGCCTTGTGTATTGGTGTGGTTCTGACCCAGTTTGACGCCGTTGCTCTCGGTGTAGGCCCAGTCCCAGGCTCCCTTGTCACCGGATTGCAGGACGTACTCCCAATGGGTCATGAGGTGCGAGGTGGGGGAGATGAAGGCCCGGTAATGGTCTCCCGGGGTGAGTCCGACTTTGCCGAAACTGAGTTCGACCACGTCGTCCTGGCCACCTGCTAAGGGGCGCTTGCCCAAGTACTTCAGGTTGACACCCGGATCCAGCCATTTCCAAGGCATGGCGAGCCAGTACATGTCATTGATGAAAGCTCCATAGGCATCTTGCAAGGCCTTGTCACCAGCGGGGCCGGTGAGCGCCTGCCCGTCCACATAAGCCGTGCCCTTGTGATCATTGACGTTGAAAAGCGTGACGTGGCGTTTGCCGTCCTTGGAGGTGAACTCGAGGCGATAGCGTCCGGAGAACTTATCCCAGAGATGAGAACGATCGCCGAGAACCTGATTCCCCTTCGAGACCTTGAACGCGAAGCGTACGAAATGCACCTGCTCCCAAGCCTGCTCACCGCCCATGGCGAGACGGACCTGGTGAGCAAGGGCGACCGCCTTTGCATCGCGCGTCTCAGCGGCAGTGGCGAGGAAGGGAAAAAGGCAGCAGACCATCAGGGACAGGGGGAGGCGTTTCACTGGGACACTCCGAGAACAGCGTCCTCATGCTACGCCCGGCCGGGGTGGTATGGGAAGAGCCAGAGACGCTGGTGCGTCGGCCACGCGGAATGTTGGGGCGCCGGCGTCTGTCGCCCCACACCGAAGCTCGATATACGATGAAGGCGATGTCCCCTACGCGACGTGAGACTCTGGAAGCGCTCCTGGCGGCCGATCCCCGCAATGCCTTCGCACGTTATGGCTTGGCCATGGAGTTGGTGC
Organism: uncultured Acidobacteriota bacterium; assembly: GCA_937898755.1. GTDB lineage: Bacteria > Acidobacteriota > Terriglobia > Terriglobales > SCQP01 > CALEJU01. The sequence continues at coordinate 28,915 of CALEJU010000021.1, forward strand.
ATGCCGACAAACACGAGGAAGCGCTGGGGCAATTTGCCCAGCTTTCTCTAGACCATCCGTACTATACGGCTGGATACCAGCAGGCCGGTCAACTGCTGCTGCGGCTGGAACGGCGCGAGGAAGCGCGAGCGGTGCTCGAAAAAGGCCTCGAGGCGGCACAGCGCGAAGGGAATCTGCACGCTCGCCGCGAGATCGGAGGGCTGCTAGAGGAGATTGAGGAGAATCGCTAGGGCGCGGATGGGCGCAGAGCGCGGGTATGTCACGAGCGGAGGCCTGACGCGAGTAGCCTCCGAGAAGCCGGTCCCGCGGCTGAAAGCGACGGTGCGAGTTGGCAATCCGGGTGCAGGAGTTCAATGTCGGAGACGGGAAAGCGAGGCGCGCGATCATGGCAAAACTAGCCTTGGTTTATGGGATGAGGCTGCTGCCGGCCGACGAGATAGCGAGCATCGGGGAGGCGCCGATCCAGTTGCAGAACCAGCGCCAGGCGCGGGTCACCATGCATTTGTTGGAGGGCAGCCGCGAGGAGATCGAACGCCAGTTGCGAAGCAGCATTGAGGCCTTCTTCGACTTCTACCCGGAGATCTAAATGGCATCGCCTGACACGCAGAGCGCCCCGGGGACATCCGACATCCGCAGCGCCTGCAATCGGTGGTGCAGCGCCTTATAGCTGATCCTGAGGCGCTTGGCGGCTTGACTGCGGTTTCCCCTGGTCTCGGTCAGTGCTTGTCGGATGGCGGCAGCCTCCGCCTGCCGGGCGGCGGTGCGGCCCACCTCGATCAATGTCAGGGACGCCGGAGGCGAGCTGATAGCCATGCTGGGTGATGCCAGAAGATCCTGCAGCGCCTCCCGCTCGTCCCCGAACAGGACGTACCGCTTCACCAGGTTTTCCAGCTCGCGAACGTTCCCCGGCCAAGAATGCCGCTGTAAGACCGGCAGAACGAAGGGGCTGAAGTTGGAGACGTTGCGTCCATAGTGTTGCCGATACTGATGCACAAAGAACTCGAGGAGGGCGGGGATGTCCTCCGGACGTTCACGCAAGGGAGGCATGGTGATAGTGACCACTTCGAGGCGGTAAAAGAGGTCACGGCGGAAACGTCCGGCCGCGACCGCGTCGCGGAGGACGACGTTGGTGGCGGCGATGACTCGGACCTGCACGGAGAGCTGTTGCTGACCGCCAAGCCGACTGAAATCGCCGTCCTGCAGGACATGCAGCAATTTCGCTTGCAGCGTAAGCGGGATCTCGCTGATCTCATCCAGGAAGAGGGTGCCGCCATGAGCCAGCTCAAACTTGCCCGCCGTACGGCGCAGAGCGCCGGTGAAAGCGCCGCTCTCGAAGCCGAATAATTCGCTCTCCAAGAGATCGGAAGGGATGGCCGCGCAATTGAGTTTGATGAAGGCGGCGTCGTGGCGGGTGGAGGCCGCGACGAGTTCGCGGGCTGCGACCTCCTTTCCCGTACCACTTTCGCCCTGCAGCAGAACCGTGGCATCGGAATCGGCGACGCGCGTCAAGGTGCGGCGCACGTCTTCGAGGGCGGGCGCGTGTCCAATGAGCCGAGTGACTGCGGCGCGGTGGGCCGGGAGGCTGGATCGAGCGGCAGGAGAACATTCGAGCTTCAGGCGGAGCGCGAGTTCTTCGGGCAAGTAGGTACTCAGCAGGAACGTGTCGGTTTCTGGTCGGAAACAGTCCTCGAGAAGTGAGCGGGTCGCGAGCGGCACGACCCAGAGAATTCGCAATCCCGGCACCGCGACACGCAGCGCAGCATGGATGTCGAGATGGCGATGCGTCGCTCCATGTAGATCCCACACCAGGCAGTTCGAGTGGTAAGCGTGAAGAGCGGAAAGGAGATGGCAGGGCAAAGCTACGCTGTGTACTTGCTCGCCGACCAGAAGGCGTAGGTGCGACTGCAAAGCGGTGTCGTTGGTGCAACAGACGAGGGGAGCCATCATCACGGTGGTAGCAGAACTCGACCATAGCCGGACGGGAGTGGTGGGACCATCCCCCATTGGTGGGCTGCAGAGAGGAATCCACACCCGGGGGGGACTGAAAGAAGGAGCGGAAAAGTGTGGGTGGAACCACCACACTGCCGGGGAGCATCGAATCGCACTAGGCCAAGGTGATATCCGATCGCGCTCACACTCGCGTCTCTGGGATAGACGGGGTGGTGCTGGGCAGCGGGGTTGTCCCAAGCACCAAGATGACGGAGAGTTCTTCGGTTGCGAAACGAGATCAGAACGTCGAGCACGTTGACGAAGCGCGGCACAGTTGGCAGACAGAGGTGGGGGTACCGGTGGGGATTCCGCCTAATACCGTCCTGAACGTGGACCCGGAGATGCCGGCGGAGCTGCTGCGCGACCGGCCTACCGCTGCGGCCGCCTTGTTACGGCTGGCCGTAACGGGTGGGGCGGACACGACGCTCGCGGCCAGCCTGCGCTTCAGTCTGGACCAGTGCGACGACGTTGTAACGTCGGATCGGCAACTGGCTTCCTTTCATTTCCGTTCGCGCACAGCAGGTGACACCACGACGGATGTACTGGTCGCCCGGCACTTTGATGGCATGCTGCTGCCCACCATCGGCGAAAATGTGCTGCAGAACTGGACCGTGGCGGCCACGAAACCCGTGGCGGTGAGCCTTGCCACCGAGCCTGCCATGGATGCCTTCCTGCTGCGGGTGCATGCGCGGCACGCATTGGCGGTGCCCTTATTTGTCGAACATCAACCGGCTGGTTCTCTGCAGTTGTTTCGGCAAGGCGACCCCTGCTTTACACGCGACGATGCACAGTTGTTATGGGTGATGAGCCAGCTGGTGGAGGCACAAACATCCTGGGCGGCCGTTATGGATCATTGGCGCCACTACGCGCTGACGGATTCCATCACCGGGCTCCGAACGCGGCGCTTTTTTGAAGAGGAACTGGATCGCGAGCTGAAACGCAGTCTGCGGCGTGGCATCTCCAGCGCGTTGATGATGCTGGATTTGGATGAGTTCAAGGCGATCAACGACCAGTTCGGACATCATACCGGCGACGAGATTCTGCGCCGGTTCGCCCGCGTGCTGATACGCGACATGCGTGCCATTGACACCGTGGCACGCATCGGCGGCGATGAATTTGCGGTAATCCTCCCGGAGACCGACACGGCGGGAGCGCGCTTTGTGGCAGCGCGGATCCGGGACGCGGTGCGGAGCGCCGACTTTCCCGTCGAGATGCGTGCTGTTCCACTTCGTCTGCGGGTGAGCATCGGTGTGGCCCTCTGCCCGCAGGACGCGACGCAACCGCGCAAGCTGCTGGAGGCCGCTGACCTTGCTCTGTACCAATCCAAACGTGACGGTCGCAACCGGTATTCCTTCAGCAATGAACTGCGCCGCTTGGGTTGAGATCGGCTGGGTGCGGGCGCCGCCCATCGCGATCCGTGGCGGCGCGTCTGTTATGCTGAGCGCGTGGCACCGAAGACGTCAGCACCCGGCGCGCTTGAACCGACGACTCCGCTCAGCTTTGAGCAGTGCGTCGCGCGTTTGGAAGAGATCGTCACACAACTGGAACGCACGGATCTGCCGCTGGAAACCTCAATTGCCCTCTTTGAGGAAGGCATGGCGCTATCGCAGAGTTGCCGACAGCAATTGGATGCCGCGGAAGGCAAAGTCGAGCAGTTGATCCGCCGCGACGGCAAGATGGTGGCGGAGCCCTTCGTGCTGGAACACGACAAATAGCAGGTGGGCCACAGCGCGGCCGTGGCCTCTCCGTGGGACTGACTCGCGACTCCCCCCGTTGCGGTGGCTTCTTCCGGCCCGTTTTCATGAGCGTACGGATGCGTTCGCTGCGTCCTGCCCTAGGATCGAGACGTGACCGGGATTCCGGCATTCGCGTGGGTATGGGCAGCATTGCTGGTGGCCGTGCCGTGGCAAGGCGGGAAGCGAGGCGGCGAGCGCGCTCCCCTGCCGCAGCTGAACGGCGCGAACGTTCCCGTGCGGCTGGCCTATTTCTACAAGCCGCCTGAAGATGGCACCACATCGAGTTTTCTCGCTCGTCACGTGCAGTTGGTGATTCTGACGCAGGGCGACGAGGCGTACCGCGATGAGTTACGCCGGAACGGCTTCCCGGGGATGGTGCTGCAGAGTGTGGCGGCCAACGAGACGGAGGGACCGGGACCGTACGCAACGGCGGATGCATCCTGTGATCTCCGCTTCCGCGCTTACCAGCGTACGATGGCGGATCGGGATGACACGTTCTGCCGGCAGATTCATCCCCATGAAAGCTGGTTTCTACACAATCTACGCGGTGAGCGGCTCTACAACACCCATCGGTCTGGAAACGGGGTTTTGCGCGTCATCTACCGCATGAACCCCGGCGACAGGGGTTGGCGTCGATTCGCGGCCCAGAAGTTGCTTTCGTATCACCGACTGGATTACGACGGCATCTTTCTCGACGACCTCGCACTCAGCCGTTCCGGTGTCCTGAACGAGCCAGAAAATCGTGGCGGTTTGATGGAATATGGCGACGATGCTGCCTTTCGTTCTGCCGTCATTGGGTACTTGACGGTCGTGCGCAAGGTGCTCCATGGAGTTCCGTTGTGGGCCAACCTTACCAGCGACCCCGGCAGCCCCGGATCTTGGAAGACGTATCTGCCCTTTCTTGAGGGCGTGATGGTGGAGGACTTCGTGTGGGGCTGGCGGAGTTACGGACTGACGGCGTCGCAACGCGAGATTCAGCTGGAAAACGTACGCGGCGCGCTGGCCAAGGGCCGGCGCGTGCTGGTGGTCGCGCAGGGAGGACGTACCCAACGCGCCCGCCTTGTCGTCGCGCTGGCTTGTTACCACGTGCTGGACAATGGCCGGCTTTACTTCCGCTATGCCGATGCCGGCGATGCGGATTACCGCAATTTCTGGTGGTATCCGCAATACAGCGGCGCATTGGAGATGCGGAACCTGCCCGCCTGTCGTGTGCCAGGTTGAGTGCCGGAAATCTCCGCGCAGTCGCGATCGCGGATCGCTGCTGGCCATCTCGATCTCCATGGAAAAGGACGCAAGAGCATGCCGCTGACTGCCACCTCTTTCACAGATACAGCAGGAAGGCGCATCGTCCCGACCAAGGCAGGGAAGGCGACGGCTCTGCTCGTGGTTGTGACCTTGCTGACGCGCTGGCCGGCATGGCACAACCGATTTGGCGAGTCCGACTCAGCGCGCTATGCAGTGGGCATCCTGCAATGGCTGCGCGACCCTCGCCATGCTGGGGCGCCGGAAATCTACGGACGGGTGTTCTCCCCAGCGTACGATTGGGGGGCCGTCCACGTACTAACGGCATTCCCTCGCCTTGTGTCGGAGCTGCCGCTGCTGCTGAACGCGGCCAGTTTGGTGGCCGCGTTGCTGAGTGCCCCACTGCTGCTGGCAATCGGGCGCCGATTCGTGAGCGGGGAAGCGGCCTTTTGGGCAACGCTGTTCTTTTTGGTGACGCCGGCGTACTGGTGGCTGGGAATCGAGCCGCTTCCGCAGGGATGGTCCAGCCTCGGCTACCTGCTGGCAATCTGGTTGGCGCTACGCGCCCAGGAAGCGACGGACACGAGGCAGGCTTGGTTCTGCCGCGGAGGAAGTGCGATCGCCCTGGCCTGCGGGCTGGCCTGCAAAAGCGACCTGGTGCTTGGCCTGGCCGTCTTTCCGCTCCTCGAGTTGCGACGCCCGGCCGCCGCTTCATGCCCGAAGTGGGCGCAACTCGCCACCGGATCGGTGGTGCCGGCCATGGCAAGTTTTCTGTTCCTGCTCTTGCGGAGCTTGCTGCTGGGGGAGGGCTGGCGAGAAAGCCAACAGGCCGCTGGACATGCCGTGGGGACATTCTTAGCGTGGCCGCACGGGCCGACCCTGGTCAAGCAATTGCTTCCCATGTGGTTGGGGGCCGGGGTACTGACGCCCATTTTCCTGCTTGGCATGGGGCGCGCCTGGCGCGTCCTGTCGACCGAACGCCGTGGCTTGTGGTGCTGGCTGCTCGCGGCCTGGAGCGCGCCGAGCGTGGTTTTCTGGTTTCTGATTCGCGGTAACAACGCACGGCATACCGCGCTGGTCATTCTGCCGTGGTTATGGTTGGCAGTGGCCGGCTGGTTCCTGCGCCAACGCCGCCAGGCCCCTTTTCTCGTCCTGGTCCTGCTGGCCGGCAACTTTCTCATCGTGCCGCCATCCTCGAATATCGCGCTCTATCCCAGCGGCAACGTGCCGGCCAGCAGCGCAGTGCTTGCGGCACGGCAGCGGGAAATGAAAAGCGCGGCGACCCTGCTCTGCCATCCTCCACCCGCGTCCTGTTATCTCGGCTGGTATACCAACCCGTACCTGGAGTACGACCTGATGCAGGAATGCGGGACCGATGGCGTTCTTGACGACAGGGGAAACTGGACCCTGTTTCACAGTACGGTGAAGCAGTCAGGCCGAGTGCAGCCACGCGTCGTGGCATTCCGCGAAGTCAATGATGTGCAGGAATATCTGGCCGCGGCGCGTAGCTGCTCAGCGGCGAGCAGTTTGGAATACGAAAAGGCCGGCAAACAGTGGTATTTCGGTCGCGAGATCAGCGCGGCGTCGGCGTCACGGAGGTAAGGAGACGGTGGATTGCGTCCATGAACGGACCCGCGCGCCTTCGCCCGGCCGGCGTGGTTGTATAGCGTCAGAAGCGGACTTGTTTCAGGTACGCCAAGCTTTGCTTGATCCCGTCCGGCGCTTCTGCGCTTTCGTCCTCGACATAATAGCGGCGGACGCCGGCTTGCGCGGCGGTGCGCAAGATGGCGGGAATATCGAGGATGCCAGTGCCCAAGGGTACGCAGGCCTCCTCGGACGTACCAACGGATAAATCGCCGACTGGCGTGCCTGGTCGCATGTCTTTGACGTGAAGGAGTCGGAAACGATGTGGAAAGCGATGGAAGTAGGCGACTGGATCCTGGCCGCCGCGCTTCACCCAGAACACATCCATCTCGAAATCCACCAGTGCGGGGTTGGTGTTTTCGATCAGCAGGTCCATGCCTCGATGGCCGTTGACCTCGCGAAATTCGAAATCGTGGTTGTGGTAACCGAAGCGGAAACCATGCGGACGCAGACGCTTCGCCCAGCGATTGAACTGGCCGGCCACGCGCTTGAAATCGGCTTCCGTGAGCGAATTGCGCCGCTGCCACTCGAAGGAGGAACAGATCACGTACTCAACGCCCAAGGTGCGCGCTTCGCCAAGTACGGAATCGAACTCATTTTCGAAGCGGGCCGCATCGGCGTGCATACTGGTGCACTTGAGGCCGGCATGATCGAGGTGGCCGCGGAAAACGGGGGCGCTGAGGCCGTACATCCCCGCCGCTTCCACTTCGGTATAGCCGTCCGCACGGATCTGTTGCAATGTTCCGGAGACATCCTGCTGCAGTTGTTTGCGAAGACTATAGAGCTGCAGCCCATAGGGTCCGGCAAAACGATGAACCGGGCGAGGGCGAGAGGCGAAAGCGCCCAGCGGAAGCGCCACGGCGCCGAGGGCCGAGCCGGACAGGAAGGAGCGGCGAGAGATCATGGTGCGGCGATGATAAACCAGACTTGGCACGGTTGTCCGGGGCGGGTGGCCTTTTCAGCCGGAAAGCGGCCGACGCGGCATCCCAAGACCGTCGATCCCCGGTCGCATAAAATCGACTCGGCAGGGCGCGCTTGGCGGTCGTGCGAGGGTCGGGACAGTCCAGCCAAGTTACGAGCACCGGTCACTCGCCTCCAAGCCGGGCGGACCATCTGATTGAATTGAGGTACAAAGGCGATGATGCGTGTCACGGCCGGTTTGATTGGCGCCTTGCTCTCGTTGGTGATTCTGGGCGATGCGTTTGAGACGGTGGTCTTGCCGCGTCGTGTTTCGCGCCGCATCCGTCTGGCGCGAATCTTTTTTCGGGCCACATGGGTCCCCTGGGTATGGATGGCGCGCCGCCTTCGCCCGGGGCACCGTCGGGAGAACTACCTCAGCTATTACGGGCCGCTGTCATTGTTGCTGCTGATCTCGGTCTGGGCGGTTGGTTTGATTTTCAGCTTCGGATTGTTGCAACTGGCGAGTATGGGCCCTGGGGTGGAAGGTGGTTTCCGCGCCGACATCTATTTCAGCGCGTCGACGTTTTTTACGCTTGGGATAGGCGACGTGGTGCCCTTGACGCGGTGGGCCCGCATCCTCACCGTGGTGGAGGCGGGGACGGGGCTGGGATTCTTGGCCCTGGTCATCGGATATCTTCCCGTGCTCTATCAGTCGTTTTCCCGCCGCGAGGTGGCCATCGTGCTGCTCGACGCTCGGGCCGGCTCACCGCCGACCGCCATGGAGTTGTTGCTACGACATAGCTGGGCCGCAGCGGGTGAAACGTCGTGCCAGGTCTCTTTTGATGCGGTGCGTGAGCTCCTGAAGGAGTGAGAACGATGGGCGGCGGAGCTGCTGGAAAGTCACATTTCCTATCCCGTGTTGGGATATTTCCGCTCCCAGCATAATCATCAATCCTGGCTGGCCGCGTTGACGGCCATTCTTGACACCTGCGCATTGACAATGGCGACGACCACCAACCGATGTGCGCGACAGGCGCAATTGACGTTTGCCATATCGCGTCACGCCGTGGTGGATCTGGCGCAGATTTACAGCGCACCGCCACGTCCGCCGCGCGAGGAACGGCTGACCCCGGAGATCTGGAAGCAGATGCAGGACGGGCTGCGCCAAGCCGGCTGGACACTCGAGGCGAATGCTGAGGGATGGGCCCGCCTCCAGGAACTGCGAGGTCGCTATGAGCCGTACGTGAACGCGCTCGCAGAGCGTCTTTGCTTGGCGGTGCCCCCGTGGATCGGCCCGCGAAAAGCGGATGCCTGGCAAACCAGCGCCTGGGAGCGCAGCAGCAGCATGGTGATGGACGGGCGACAGGGACAAGAAGGCCATTTCTGACAGGAATGGCGATTGGATCAGAGGCGGTGGCGCAACCCGAATCCGTCGCTGCGAAAGGCTGCGCTCCGCGACTGGCCAATGGCCAAGCGCCTTCAGGCGTGTTTCAGAGCCCGCACCAAGGCCACTACCAGCACCGCGCCGAGAACGGCGATCAGCAGCGTTCCGATTAAACCGTAAGCGCCAATTCCCAAGAGTCCGGCGACCCAGCCGCCCACGATGGCCCCGACGATTCCAAGAACAAGGTCCCCCAGGACGCCGTACCCGGAGCCCTTCATAATTTTGCCGGTCAGCCAACCGGCAATGATGCCGATGATGATCCACGTGAGCAAACTTTGTGCTGCCATTTGTCTCTCCTAACTGGCTCTAGCTCGCCCCCCGGACGGGAAGGCTGCCGGGTGGGCACGCCCTCCGTTCGACGAAGGTAGCGCTAACCAGCAACTTGGATGCGGGTCAAAAGGGAGTGGATGCCCGTTCTTGGCACCGCACGTTTGTGTGGCTGTTGCGCGCGGAGTGGGGAAGGTGTGCCGAAGCATGGCCATGCACGCAGGCCTAGGCTTTGGCCGCGGCACCATGCTCGAATCCACAGGTCAAAGCTTCCAGAAACACGGACACGACCTGGGGGTCGAATTGGCTGCCACTCACGCGTCGCACCTCGGTGACGGCCTCAGGAACACTCCACGGACGTTTGTACGGGCGTTCGTGGGTGAGGGAATCAAAGACGTCGGCGACTGCCACCAGGCGGGCGGCCAACGGAATGGCATCGCCTTGCAATCCGTGCGGATAACCGGAGCCATCCCAGTGCTCATGATGGCTGAGGGCGATCTCTTCCGCGAGGCGCAGCAAGGGGAAGGCGTTGCCGGCAAGGAGGCTGGCGCCAATACGGGTATGGGTCTTCATCAGGTCAAACTCTTCCGGCGTGAGGCGGCCCGCCTTGAGCAGGATGGCGTCGGGAATGCCGATCTTGCCGACATCGTGCAGCGGGGCGGCTTGGCGCAGCAGGTCCACTTCGGGTGCAGGGAGTCCGAGGCGTTCAGCGAGGTGGGCGACAATGCGGCCCACCCGCTGCGTATGTTGGCCCGTGGCGTCGTCGCGGTACTCGGCGGCGCGCGCGAGGCGGATCAGCACCTGGGCCTGGGTCTCGGCGACATCGCGTGTGCGCAGGGCAACGCGTTCTTCGAGCTGCAGATTTTGGCCGCGTAGCTGCAAGTGCAGATAACGGGTTTCGAGAAGGTTTTCGATACGCAGCAACGCTTCCTGGGTATCAAAGGGCTTGTTGAGAAAGTCCTTGGCGCCGAGCGCGAGTGCGGTGGCGCGAGACTCCGGGGTGAGATCGGCAGTCAGCATGAGGACGGGGAAATACTCGTCTGCCGGCAGGATGGCAATCAGTCGACGCAGCACTTCGAAACCGTCCAAGTGCGGCATGTGAAGATCGAGCAACAGGAGGTCAGGCTGGAACTTGGCATACAAGGTCAGGACCTCGCGGGGATCACTGGTGCTTTGTAGTTGGGTGTAGCCTTCCTCGTTCAAGAGGCTGCGGAACAAACGCACGTTTGCGGCAGTGTCATCCACGATGAGAATGCGGGAGCGATGAAGGAAGGACTTGGGCATGGGCACCTAAGCCGAAGCGAGAGCCACGCGGTCGGAGACTGGCTCTCTATTCTAGTCCAGCGGGGATGAGTGGCCGACCGGCGTGGCCACCACCGGTGGCCGGGTTCGCTGTACGATGCGAGCACCGCGTCGACGATGAGGGTGAACAGGCGAGAAGGGCGGGGAACGGGCTGGCGTCATTGGTTGGCCGACCAACCATGGCGGATGGCCGTAGTTTGTCTACTGCTGGTGATCACCCCAGTGGGGATTTTCGCCTGGGCTTCCATCCGCGTGTTGCGCGCGCAAGCCATAGAGAAGGTGTTTCAGGAGAGCGTGCAAAAAGGACAACTCTCCGCCGATCTGGTGAGTGATCATTTCGGGCAGAGTCAGACCCTGCTGGAGGCGATCGCCCAGCGGCCATTGTTGCGTCAGGCATGGGCGCGCGGAGATATGGCCTCGGTGACGGCGCAATTTCATAATCTGGCGCGCCTGCGGACCGATTTCAGTTTTTTTACCGCGTTTACTCCGGATGGCACGATGCGCGCCATCTGGCCGCCGGATGCGACTCTCGGCAGAAGTTTCAGCTACCGTGACTGGTACCGGGGCGTGACGCGGGAATGGACTCCGTATACTTCCGATGTTTATCAGACTGCCGTGGGCAATCACCCACTGGTCGTGGCGGTGGCGGTTCCACTGCGGGATGCGCAGCAGCGACCGAATGGCATCCTGATCGCGACGCATCGACTGGACACCATCAATGCGTGGCTCCACGACGTGCGCCAAGTGGGTGCGGCCACCATTTCGGTATTGGATCAGCACGGCCACCTTCTGGCCGGGACCCACGTCGACCCTTTTCGGCCCGCGGAGGATCGGGGCGGAGAAGCGGCAGTTCAACGGGGCCTGCAGGGCGAGAGCGGCGTGGGATTTTTCGACCATGACGGGGCACGCGAGATCACGGCCTATCGTGCCATCCCCGCCTTGCACTGGGTGGTGCTGGTGGAGGAACCGGCCGCGGTCGCGATGCAAGGGGTGGTGGCATTGCAGCGCCGGCTGGTGGGGCTGGGTGTCCTGGTGACCCTGCTCGCGCTGGGACTGGGAGCGTTCCTAGTCTCCCTGATGCGCGAGCTGGAAAGTGCAGAACGCTTTTTTGCCCTCTCGCAGGATCTTCTGGCCATCGGGGACTTTCGCGGCTACTTTCGCCGCCTCAATCCGGCGTGGGCTCTGAAATTGGGGTTCACCGAAGATGAACTGCTGGGTCGGCCGTACGTGGACTTTGTACATTCCGCCGACCGGGTTGGGGTCGAGTTGGCGGCGCAGGACCTGGCGAAGGGCAAGGAGGTCAACTTTGATTGCCGCACCCTGCGTCGCGATGGCAGCTATCGCCGGTTGCATTGGAGCGCTGCCAGCTCGCCGTCGCGACAACGATTTTTCGCAGTGGCGCGGGACGTGACTGCCGAGCGTGAGGCGTTGGCCGCGCTGGAGAACCTGCGCCGTCACAACGAACTGATTCTGAACTCCGTGGGGGACGGACTGGTGGGCCTGGACATGAACGGGATCGTGATCTTCGCCAACCCGGCGGCAGCGGCCATGACCGGTTGGACGGCGGAGGAACTGCAAGGGAGTGTGTGGCACGAGCGGATCCATGACAGGCATGCCGATGGTTCCGTCTATCCGGAGGAGGACTGCCCAACTTACCATGCCTTGCGCGACGGCAAACCGCGCGCGATTACCAGCGAAGTGTTTTGGCGCCGTGACGGCAGCTCATTTCCGGTGGAGTATCTGACGGCCCTGCTGCGATCTGAGGACGGACGTATATCGGGTGCCGTGTTGAGCTTTCGCGACATTACCCATCGGCGTCAAGCGGAGCAGGCCAAGGATGAGCTGGTTGGGCTGGTGAGCCACGAGCTGCGGACGCCCTTGACTTCCATCCGCGGCGCCCTCGGACTTCTGGTCAGCGGCAAACTGGGCGCGCTCCCGGAGCGCGGGCAACGGATGATGGACATCGCCGTCGCCAACACTGATCGCCTGGTGCGCTTAATCAACGACGTTCTGGACATCGAGCGCATGGAGTCCGGCCACGCGCCGTTGGTGCTCAGGGATGTGGTGATTGGCGACTTGATGCAGCAGGCAGCCGACACCTTGCGGCCTTTGGCTGAACAGGCAGGGGTGACCCTGGAAGTCAGCCGGCTCGACATTCTCGTTTGCGTGGATGCGGACCGCATCTTGCAAATGCTCACCAACCTGCTCAGCAATGCCATCAGGTTCAGCCTCGCCGGTGCCCGTGTGGAGTTGCTGGGGAAGGCCGAACCGGGCAACGTGCACATCGAGGTGCGCGATACCGGGCGCGGGATTCCGGCCAACAAATTGGACGCGATCTTCGAGCGCTTCCAACAGGTTGATGCGGCGGATGCACGGGAGAAGGCGGGTAGCGGACTCGGTTTGCCCATCTGCCGCAGCATTGTGCAACGACATCGGGGTCGGATCTGGGTGGAGAGTCGGATGGGCGAGGGCAGCGTCTTCCATGTCAGCCTGCCGGGGTTGCGGTCAGATCAATTGCCGACCGCTCCCCCGGCAGGGGTGGAAATCCGTGATGTGGAATCAGAGACCAGCGCGAAGCTCATTCTGGTTTGCGATGACGACCCAAGCACGCGCGAGGTGATTGGCGCAACGCTGGAGGCAGGGGGGTATCGTGTGGCGTTGGCGGCGACGGGTGACGAGGCGGTGCGGCAGGCACGCCTCATGTTGCCCGATGTCATGCTGTTGGACTTACTCATGCCGGGCATGAACGGCTGGCAAACCATGCAGGAGCTGACGCGCCATCCAGAGACGCGCGACCTTCCGGTGGTGATCTTCAGCGGCCTATCGGCAAGTGTGGCACATGCCGGAAGCGGCAACGTCGCCGGCTGGGTGCACAAACCGGCCAACGATGCGGCGCTGTTCCAGGCGTTGGAACGGGCGCTGGCGGGAGCCGAGGCGATTGCAAGGGTGCTGCTGGTGGAAGACGATTCCGATCTGGCCGGCATCTTGGTCGAGTTGCTGCGGCAGACGGGGGTGGAGACGTTGCACGCAGGTACGCAACGGGAAGCAGTGGAGGTCAGCGCACGGGCCTTGCCCGATCTGTTGATCCTGGATCTTGGTCTGGCGGACGGAACCGGATTCGAGGTGGTGGCCGCTTTGCGACGCCATGCCGAGTTGCGGTTCATGCCGGTTGTGGTCTTTTCGGCACGCGATCTCACGCCGGAGGAACAGGAGCTCCTGCGACTGGGCCCGACCGCGTTTTTAACCAAAAGCCGCAGCACGCTGGAGGAGTTTCTTGCTCACGTGGCCAACCTGCTCCGGCATTTATCCGGCCGGCAACGCAGTCCACAGTGACCTTGCGCCCATCGGTTTGTTCGGGCGGAAGAGCCTCACGTTTCGACGACCAGTTCCACCACCTCGCGCGCCAGAGAGGTGCAGGCGGTCAGTCCGGGTGACTCGATGCCGAGCAGGTGAATCACGCTGCGATGGCGCAGGTCACGTTCCACGATGAAATCGCCGGACGGAACAGGCGAGGACGAATGATCGTGCGTGCCATGCTCCGGAATGAGCTTGGGGCGGATTCCGGTGTAGGCCAGCGTGAGATCGTCAAGTTGCAAATCGGGAAGCAAGTGGCGGCCCTCTGCGAGAAAAAACTCAGGAGGAAGCAAGTCCTGCTCGTAGTCCTCTTTGGAGAGGATGTAGCGCGCCGTGGGGCCGAGTAATAGGGCGTCCTCCACAGTGCGGGTCAGATGAATCCCGAGACTGAGGGGAGTGGGCAGGGGATAGACCAGCCCGCGCAACCAGTCCAGATGGCGGCGGTGGACGTGGCAATACTCCCCGCGTACGGGATAGACGGTATATCGTTCTTCGCCGCACATGCGGGCCACCTCGTCGGCGTAGAGTCCGGCGGCGTTGACCAGGAGGTCGGTTTCGAAATCGCCGGTCGAGGTGTGAAGATGCAGGCGGTCACGACGGGTCTCAACGGCCAATAGCCGCGTCTGCGGGGCGAACGCCGCTCCGCGGTCCTGCGCGAGGCGCAGCAAAGTTTTGATCAAGGACTCTGCGTTGACGATTGCCGCGCTGGGAACCCAAAGCGCGGCGTGGGCGCGGATGTGGGGTTCGCGGCGGGAGACAGCAGCTTGATCCACGATTTCAAGCCCGGGAACGTCGTTGTGTTGTCCGCGCTGCAGCAATTGTTCCAATGCGGCGAGTTGCGAGGCGTCCTGCGCGACCACGAATTTCCCCGTATCGCGCCACGGGACGTTGTAGCGGCGGCAGAACTCGCGCAGCCAGCGATTGCCGCGCAGGCAGTGGAAGGCCTTGCGTGAATTGTGAGCGTAATAAATACCGGAATGCAGCACGCCACTGTTGCGCGTGCTGGTCAGCATGCCGGGCCGAGGCCGGGACTCCAGAAGGTACACGTCGCTGAAGAGCGTCGCGGCCTCGGCCGCGATCGCGCAGCCCACCACGCCGGCTCCCACAATCACCAGGGTGCGTGAATCCATTGCCGATCAGTCTACGATGGCAGGCGGCGCGAGGGGGCGGCGGTGCGGAAGCGGAGGCGCGCTTCCGCGCCAGGGGCGCAACTGCGGGAGCGCCAGTTGCGCGGCAGCGCGGCCGAGCCGGATCAGATCGTGGCAGCGGTCAAAGGCGTCATAGGCGATCCCCTCGAGGTTGGGTTGCAGCAGCACATCCGTGCTGGAACGCCATGTCTCAGCGCCCTGCATGATGGCGACGGAAAACGCCTGTCCCAACACCTGCATGAAGTTGTGCGGTGGCCCGCTCTGCCAGTGGGACAGCAGTTCCACACCGATGACCCGGGTGGCGCCGGCTGCCCGTAGGGGGCGCGCCGGAACAGCACAGACCAAACCCCCATCCAAGTAGTAGTGCTCTCCAAGTTGGACCGGTTGATAGACCAGCGGGTAAGCGCAGGAAGCGCGCACGGCTTCCAGAACGGAACCCTCATGGAATATCTTGACCGCGCCGCTAGCGAAATCCGTGGCGGGAATCAGGAGCGGGATGCGCATGGCGGCGAAGTCGGTGGCGCGCAGCAATCCCCGCAGAAAGCCTTCCATGCGCAGATTGCTGGCGAATCCGAGCAAGGAGGGGGACCAGCGACCCACATGACGCAGGCGCAGTCGGCTGGCTGCCTCGGTTAGCTCCTGGGTCGAGACACCGCTGGCATAGGCGGCGGCGATAATGCTGCCGGAACTGGTGCCGGCGATCAGATGAATGGGGATGCGCTCTTCTTCCAGGACCTCGAGGACGCCGATATTGGCGATTCCGCGGGCAAATCCGCCCCCCAACGCCAGGCCAATACGCGGCATCTGCGAGGCACGTTCGCGGCCGGGAAAAAGTTGGCGCCAAGTCCGCATGATCCAGTCAGCAAGTCTTGCGACCTGCTGGCCGCAGGCCAGTGGGATTGTCGCCTACCGGCGACGACGCAGGCAAGACCACAGCGTCTCCCCTGAAGAACGGCTCATCGCCGGCGCTGTTGGGCCCCCTTGTCCTTTCATCGGCCGACGCCGCTTTTCGGGCCGGCAGACGGACACGCCACGAAGAAATCCCCTGCCGCTTCGATTCCGGATCCATGCCGGTCATCGAGAAGACAGGGGATGTGGGGATCGTGCGTCGGGACTGTTCTAGTGGATGGTGTCTTCGACCTTGTCGCCAAGCTTCTTGATGCCATGGCCGGTGGCCTTGGCGCCCTTCTTGATGCCCCGTCCGGTGGCCTTGGCGCCATGCTTGATGCCGCGACCGGCTGCTTCTGCGCCCTCGCCGGTTGCTTCCGCACCTTCCGACACGCCATGCTTGGTGGCCTTGGCCCCGTGCTTGATGGTGCGGCCGGTAGCGCGGGCGCCTTCGCCCGTTTCTTCGCCGGCTTCACCTACGCCATGCTTGGTGGCCTTGGCACCCTTCTTGATGCCGCGGCCGGCGGCGCGAGCCCCCTCGCCGGTCTCCTCCGCCCCCTCGGCCACGCCGTGCGAGACGGTTTTGCGGGCATGGTGGCGCTGGTGATGGTGCACGGCCACGGTGGTTTCAGTGCTCGCCTGCTGCCCCCAGGCGGAAAGGGCGACGGCGAACGTCAGGGAAGCAAAGATGAAGCTGCGAAGCAGGAAGCGCATCACGGGTGTCCTTATGTGCGGTGGCCGACGGGTCGCCGCAGATCATTTTTCGCGGATCAAACCCATAAGATGCCGGACGGCAAGCACGGGATGTACGTTGCAGGCACCAACATGACTAGTGGGCGTCGCCTGAGGCGAGACCGGACAGGGTGCCGTTCAAGTAAACCAAGAGTTTTCCCTGATCATTGACGCTGGAGACGGCCGTGCCGGTGCCCTGGACATTTTCAAACCGCCCTGTACCGCTCAGCACGTAGAACGTGGCGTTGAAGGTGTGGGGCGCCTGCGCAGCGGTGGCTCCGACCTCGCATACAGTTCCTTGTTCCTGAAGCGTCAGCACGCCCTGATCGGCCGTCACCTGGACCGGGCCGCTGGCAGGAGCGCAGTAACCTCCGGCACCATTGGGGGTCGCTGCTGCCCAAGCAACTGTGAGCGAGGAAGCGAAGTCAGCCTCGCCGATCAATCGGCCGTGGATGGTGCCCTGCGAGCTTACCGTGCATCCGGCGGGGGTGAATTGACAGCCGGGCGTTCCGGATGCCGTGATGGTGCCCTGACCCAGAGCGTGAAACTCTGACTGGGTGACAGAAGCCCAAGTCAGGCCAATTGCTCCCAGAGTGACGAGAAGCGAGATGCGAAAAATCATAGGCCTGAAGCCCCTCCTGTAATGCCCGGACATTAAGCCGGATGTCGCCGAAATGCAAGTGGGGGTCGAGTCACGCTTCCTCGGTCGTTGTTCCTTGGGCGCGAAGGTACTCCGCGGTCTCCTTGCGCCCCCCGTACATGGCCCAGCCCAGGGGCGTGCGCCTATAGGCCAGCTCTCGAAGTCGTACCAGCGAGCAATAGTGACTTGGGCATCGGCAGGCTCGCGGGGGGCACCTCGAACTTCCGCGTCAGAGTGTTTCTTCGGCAGTTAGGGGATGTGGGGGTCCAAAAAGCGCGGCGTCTGCGTGATGATCTGGACCGCGACAGGGGCCAGCGCGAGCCTGCTACTGCCGAAACTGCCCCGGTCTGCAAGGACGTGGCGGCAGGAGAAGGCGTTGATGAAGGTCTGGTGAGCCGGGAAGGAATCGAACCTTCAACCTAGTGATTAAGAGTCACTTGCTCTGCCAATTGAGCTACCGGCCCGCTGGGCATCACCATGGGCGCGTTGTGCACCCGACCTTTGGAGACTACCACAGCGGAAAAACCGCGGTCAAAGTCGAAAACCCGGTGGGTGCGTCGCCTAGTTTAATGCTGGCGACCATGCGAGAAGTCCGCCTCTTGTGTTCTCGCCCGTCCTCCTCGGCCCTCAATCGCACCCCCGTCGCTGGTCTACCAGACGCGGCAGGCCTTGGTACCGCCCACCATGGGGTCGGTCGGGCCGCAATGGAAGGCCTGCTGAAATTCCGGCATGTTCACCAGAACGCCGTTGACGCGGTCCTTGCCCGGGGAGTGCGGGTCCACCGTGGCCGCCAACCGGGCAATGGCATCGGTGCGGTTCTCGCACCAGATCTGTCCATAACCGATAAAGAAACGCTGCGCCGGCGTGAAGCCGTCAATGGAGCCGGGATCAATGGCAGGATCGTGGTGGGTCAGGCTGTCGAGCAGGGCCATGTAGGCGATGCGGACGCCCCCATTGTCGGCAGTGTTTTCGCCCAGCGTGAGCTTGCCGTTCAGTTTCACGTCGGCGACGGCGATGAAGTTGGCGTACTCGTCGGCAATGCAGTCGGCGCGTTGTTGGAAGGCCTTGCCATCTTCAGGCGTCCACCAGTCGCGCAGGTTGCCCTGGGCGTCGAACTGGCGGCCCTCGTCGTCGAAGCCATGCGTCATTTCGTGACCGATCACGGCGCCGATGCCGCCGTAATTGACCGCACCGTCGCGGGTCTTGTCGAAAAAGGGCGGTTGCAGGATGCCGGCCGGGAAGACGATCTCGTTCATGGCGGGGTTGTAATAGGCATTGACAGTGGGCGGGGTCATGCCCCACTCCTGCCGATCGACCGGCTGTCCGATTTTTTTGAGTTGGCGCTGGAACTCAAACTCATTGGCGCGTACGGAATCCCCGAAGAAGTCGCCGGGGCGGATCGCGAGGGTGGAGTAATCGCGCCAGCGATCGGGGTAGCCGATCTTGTTGGTGATGGCATGCAGTTTGATGAACGCCGCTTTTTTGGTGGCGGGCGTCATCCAGGGAAGCGACGCAATGTCCTGCTGCAACTGCGCCTCGAGGCCGCGGACCATACGGAGGGTCGAGGCCTTGCCATCCGGGCCGAACGTATCGGCGACATAGAGTTGTCCGAGCGCTTCCCCGAGGTCGTTGTCGGTGTACTCGACGCAACGCTTCCAGCGGGCGCGCAATTGCTTGGCGCCGCGCAGTTCCGTGCCGTAAAAGGCGAACTCTTCGTTCACGAAAGCTTCCGGTAGCGTATTGGCGTTGGAATGCACTACATGCCAGCGCAGGTAGGTTTTCCAATCGGACAGCGGAACCGCGGCGAGGTCCGTGTTGAGAGCCTTGAAGAAATCCGGCACCGCGACGTTCACGCTGGCCAGCACGGGGGCGCCGATGGCAGTGCGATAGGCATTCCAGTCGAAGTTGGGCGTGAGGGCGACGAGATCGGCCCACGGCATCTTGTGATAGATGTTGGCCGGTTCACGGCGCTTCACGCGCTCCATGGATGCCTGCGCCAGACGCGTTTCAAGGGCGAGGATGGTCTGTGCCTCGGCGTCCGCTTGTGTCGGCGTGTCGCCCAGCAGTGCCAGCATTTTTGCGACGTGCGCGACGTAATGGGAACGCAGTGCCACCGATTTCGCATCGGTCTTGAGATAGTAATCGCGGTCCGGCAAGCCCAGGCCTCCCTGATCAACGCCGGCAATGACGGAGTTACTGTCTTTGAAGTCCTGTTCGGCATCGAAGCGGAACAGCGCTCCCACTCCGACGTGGTGGAGATGACCCAGTTCGGCCGGCAACTCGCGCAGGCTGCCGAGGGCGGCAATGCGGGCGATCTCGGGGGTCAGAGGCCGCGTCCCCAAGGCGTCCACTCCCGCCTGATTCATGCAGGCGGCATAGTAGTCGCCGACCTTCTGGTGCAGGGCATCACGGCCTGCTCCGCCGTCGGCAGCCGTATCCAGCAGCTTGCGCAATTCAAGCTGGTTGCGCTCGTAGAGCTCGGTGAAGCGTGCCCAGTCGGACTGATCGGCGGGAATGGGATGCGTCGCCGTCCAACGGCCACAGGCATACTGATAGAAATCTCCGCAGGGATTGGCGGAGCGATCCATCGCAGCCAAATCGACACCAGCACGGGGCGGTGGACTGGAGGGTTGGGCAAAGCCGGAACTGATGCAGGTCAGCGTGGCAGCGACCAGCCACAACGTGGGGGCAGGGAAGTGGCGTGACATAAAAAATGGTGGAGGCGATTGCTCGCTCATAGTACGGCACCCGGCTGAGCAATAGCCAGACTGTGGGCAGGAGATGCGCCCCAGCTGGCGCTTGCATACCGGCTGCAAAGGCGTCGTCTCAACCGGACTTGGGTTGCCTATGACGCTTGGAACCAGGCGACGATCTCGGTGAGACCATTGACCATGTCCTCCCGCACAGCCGGCCACGGCTGTTCAAGGAGGGAATCCAAGGCCGCGGCACGGGGCCCGATATGGGGAATGCCGTAGGTGCCTGCGACTCCCGCCCAGCGATGCAATGAATGCGTCAGGCGAGCACGAGTCTCCGCATCCAGTTCGCCGAGTTCGCGAACGCTGTCCAGCAACTGATGCGCCTTGACGCGACCCTCAGCGACGAAATTCTGACGCAAGACCGCAAAACGCTGATCCGGATCAAATGCTGCGCGAAGAACCGGCGGCGCGGCCGGCGGCCGCGCAAGGACGTCCAGAATGGCGGCCATGTCTACTTCCCGTTTGACGAGATCCACTGCCCCGGCTTGTTGAGCCAGCAACCGATCGCCCTCCTTCACCTCGCCTGCCGTCGTCAGGATGACCGGGATGCGAGCGAACCGCGTATCAGACTGGATGAGGCGGCAGAGCGCGAACCCATCCATTCCGGACATGACGACGTCGCTGATGACCGCGTCGGGCGGTTCTGCTTGGACCTGGAGCCACGCATCGTGGCCATCCTTGGCGGTCGCGACACGGTGCCCCAAAGCGGTGAGCTGACGCTCCATCACTTTGCGTTGGATCGCGCTGTCGTCCACCAGAAGGAGGGTCAGGAAAGGCATGGGGTCGCGGGGCATCCCCCGTCTGGGGGCGCTCATTCTGGGGTATTCTACCCCCCTAGAACCAGTCTCATAAATAGCGGTGCGTGAATTTCTGGTGCGAATGAGGTGAG
>CALEJU010000022.1 GCA_937898755.1 uncultured Acidobacteriota bacterium
CCTCCCTGCTTTCCCGACCTCCCACCCCCGACTCGGATACTCTAAGCACGCACCCTATGCGCTCTCTCCGCCTTGCCCTATTCCTGTGTCCCGGGTTGCTGCTCGTGGCGGTGGCCGCCCCCTCGCCTTACGCCCGGCTCTATCGCGATCTCACCGCTGTACGGCAATACCCCGAGGTGTCCATTGCTCCGGACGGTAAGACCGTTGCTTGGGTCGAGACGTTGACTGACAAGAATGGCGAACCCTCGAACCGCTCGGCCATCCTTCTTCGCGATGCTGCAGGCACCGAACCCGCGCGGCACTTGAGCGCCGCTGCGTCGGGCGCCACGGCCGAGGAACATGATCTGGCTTGGTCGCCTGACAGTCGGCAGGTGGCCTTTCTCTCCGACGCCGCTCATCCCGGGCAACTCGACCTCTACGTCGCGCCCGCCGCGGGTGGAGCGGCTCGCCAACTGACCCACCTCACCGGCTCCCTTTCCGATCCGCAGTGGTCGCCCGATGGCCGCCGATTGGCACTGCTCTACATCGCCAATGCCCCGCGCGCCGCCGGCCCGCTGGCCGCCATGACCCCCGACAGCGGCGTGGTCGAGGACCACTTCTTCGAACAGCGCCTGACCACCGTGGACCTCGCCACCGGCCAGGTGCGCGAGGTGTCGCCGGCCGATCTCTACGTCTACGAGTACGACTGGTCGCCCGACGCCACGCAGTTCGCGGCCTCGGCCGCTCACGGCTCGGGTGACAACAACTGGTGGGTGGCGAAGCTTTATACCGTCAACGCGCAATCCGGCGCCACGCGCGTCATCCACCAGCCGAGCTTACAGATGGCGGTGCCGCGCTGGTCCCCCGATGGGCGGAGCATCGCCTACATCGGCGGCATCATGAGCGACGAGGGCTCGACCGGCGGCGACGTCTACCTCGTTCCGGCCGCGGGCGGCGCGGCACGCGATCTGACCCCGCACTGGAAGGGCACGGCGACCTGGCTGACCTGGATGCAGGACGGTCGCCTGCTGCTCGGCGAGGATGTGGACGGCTCCGCCGCCGCGGGAACACTCGACCCCGGCAGCGGCCTCCTCTCCCCGTTATGGAACGGCGCGGAGGTGATCTCGGCGGGCCAGGGCATCAGCCTGGCCTATGCCGCCCAGTCAGCCAACCTGACCAGCGCCGTCATCCGCAGCTCGTTTGCGTCGCCGCCCGAGGTCTGGGCCGGTCCGGTGGGCGCCTGGCGCCAACTGACCGACGCCAACGCCGGGCGCCATCCCAGCTGGGGCAAGTTCGAGCGCCTGCACTGGATGAATGACGGGCAAACCGTTCAAGGCTGGTTGCTCTATCCGCGCGACTACGACCCCGGCCGGAGATATCCCATGGTGGTCTCCGTGCACGGCGGACCGTCGGCGGCCAACCTGCCCGGCTGGCCGGGCGCATTCTTCAACTCCTCGTCGCTCTCCACCGCCGGGTTCTTCGTCCTCTACCCCAACCCGCGCGGCAGCTACGGGCAGGGCGAGGCGTTTACCGCCGCCAACGTCAAGGACTTCGGCTACGGCGACTTCCGCGACATCCTGGCCGGCGTGGACGCCGTCACCGCCAAGCTGCCGGTCGATCCCCAGCGCATCGGCATCATGGGATGGAGCTACGGCGGATACATGACCATGTGGGCGGTCACGCAGACCACGCGGTTTAAGGCGGCGGTGGCCGGCGCCGGGCTCTCCGATTGGTTGAGCTACTACGGCGAGAACGACATCGACCAGTGGATGATCCCCTTCTTCGGCGCCTCGGTCTACGACGACCCGGCGGTCTACGCCCGCAGCTCCCCGATCACATTTATCAAAAACGTCCACACGCCGACGCTCATCCTGGGCGGCGATCGCGACGGCGAGGTCCCCATCCCGCAGTCCTACGAGTTCTGGCACGCGTTGAAGTCCCTCGGGGTAAAGACGCAGTTCGTGGTGTATCCCAACGAGGGCCACCGCATCGGCCAGCCTGCCCACCGCCGCGACATCATCGAGCGCACGGTGGCCTGGTTTGAGGAAAATCTGAAATAAGATTTTAAATGGTGGTTGTGGGTTGTTCGCAGGAGGGACGGCGTAACGCAATGGAGATCGAGATCACGCCCGGCGAGCTGGTGGCGCGGCTGGCGGCGCAGGACAAGATCCGCCTGATCGATGTCCGCGAGCCGTGGGAGCACGAGCTGGTGCACATCGCCGGCGATGAACTCATCCCGATGCACGACATCCCGCTGCAGTTTCCCGAGCTGTTCAAGGACGAGGTCTCGGAAGTGGTGTGCTACTGCCACTCCGGCCGCCGCAGTTTTAGCGTGGCGGAGTGGCTGCGCCGCCAAGGCATGGAGAACGCCCGTTCGCTGGCGGGCGGCGTCGACCGCTGGGCCCTCGAGATCGATCCCACGCTGCCGCGCTACTGAACGGTTGTCGGTTGTCGGAGAAGACGTTGTTGTTCGGATGCGGCAAGCTGCCAGGCCCCATTCTGCGAGGCACGCCGTACGCACCCCCCTTTTTAATGGGGTCGCAGCCGCAAAACAACCGGTACATAATCAGGCCGAGCCCTACCGCCGACCCCTACCGTCAAAACCGAATTCGTCGCCTTCAGGAAAGCCGCCTGAAATGCCCCCACTTGTCGAATTCTCGTTCAGAACCGAAAAAAGAGGAATCTGCCGATTGGCAAACTCCTCGTACTTTAAGCGGACTCAAACATCTTGCGCGCCTGCTCGCACTTTTGAAGCTATTTCCACAGGTTCTCTAACCCCGGCTCCCGCGCCGCGATATCGTCGCGGCGCGGATCCGGTGGGCTATTGGCTCAGTAGGTAGCACAGGTCACGACGTTGTTCGCCGAGTTGTAGGTCAAGGTGGGGTCTGTCACGTTTGTAACGCAGAATGTGCCCTTAAGATTCGAATTGCAGCCGCCCGAATACAACGTCACGCTCCCGTTGCTGTCAGTGGTGCCTGAGGCAATCGCACCATTGCTCGAGAAGTTCCCGGTAACGGTGGCGCCGGCGACAGGGTTGCCGCAAAAGTCCTTGATCACGACGGTGGCCACGCCTTGGGCGCAGCTCTTGGCGGAGGGGTAAGCGTTGATCGAATCAACGTGCATGGTCGCGGTGCTGCACGTTGTCGTCGTCGTCGGAGGCAGGGCGCTGGGATCGCCATAGACGAAGATGCCGTCCCCGTTGGTGCCGATCATCACCCTACCGTAAACAGAGAGGTCCGCGGCCATCGTGTTGGCCTCATCCCCCATTTTATACGCCGTCGTATCAATCTCTGTCCACGTACTGCCGGCATCGTCCGAACGGAAAACGCCGTCGGCGATATTGCCCACCTTTCCCATCACGTAGACCGCCGGCGTGGTTGTAGCAGCCATTCCGACCGACATCAATTCCGCGTCCTGAACGTTGGCAATCTGCGTAAACGAGGCCCCGGAATCAGTCGAGTGGAACAGCCCAGAACCCTGCAGCGACACCCAGATATCGCCTTCAATACCAGGGCTGGTAGCGACTTGCAGCAACGACGTACTGGAAATGGACGGCAACGTCGCGCCTATCGCGAACGTGGCCCCGCCATCGGTGCTGACGTACATCTTGCCGGCATTGTAAACATAGAATTTATTCCCGTTTACTTTGTCTGCCGCCAATGGTTCCGGGTAGCTCCCATCAAATATATTAGTTCCAGGAACAACGCTTACAGGAAGGCTGGTGATTTTGGTCCACGAACTCCCGAGGTCGGTTGAAAGATACGTATAACCGCCCTGGGTGGCCCAAACGATGGCCTGGCTGTTAGCCGACACGGCAACCCGTCCCCCGGACTCTCCAGTTGGATAATTGCTGAAGATGGTATAACCTTGGCCCCCGTTGGTTGAGTAACCGGCATAGGCTGAACCGTTCCATCCATGACGGCCCACGCGGACGATGAAATTCGGATTGGTTTCCTCCACGGCGACGCCGGTCATGTTTCCATTTTGGTTTCTACTGTTGACATACGGAAAAAACTGCGTCATCGAGACGGTCGGCGAAGAAGTAAGCAACTTGTGATCGAAACCGCCAAGGTCGGCCCCGCTGGACAATAACATATTCGGCCTGTCCGTGGGAGGGCACATCAGCGTTCCGGTCGTGACAAATTCCTCCTCCCCGATGACCTGGGCTTTCCATGCGACCGTACTTGCCCAGATATTGGTCGTTTGCCAAATATTGAATATATCGGAAAACCAAACGTGGCCGGTATTGAATGGGTCCCAAGCGAAATCGGTGATGCCTTTTGCGTAATGGTCGCCTGTGACATACGGAACTTCGGTCACGTCGTAGCTACTTGGAAATTGCGTCCAGCTGGCGCCGCCATTGTTGCTCAGGTATGTCGGGCTGTCCCACGAGGAAACACTTGCGACCACGTTATTGCTATTGTTTGGGTCCACGGATATTCCATGATATGCACCACTTATCGGTGAGACACTTGACCAGGAAGTTCCGTTCCACTTTAATACCCCGGCCGTAGTGGCTACATACATTGTCCCGTCGTTGTTGATGGTTGCCCGCCTTGCATCCACAGTGCTGCTGCCCGTCAGAGCGAAGGTGCTGCCTCCGTCAGTGCTGAGGTAGACACCAGCGCTGGTACCGATGAAGATGTTTTTGGTGACGCCGTTCACGGTTCCGTGGCTAACGTCAAAAGCAATGAACCGTCCGTTGAGATTGTTGATCTGCGTCCAGGAAGTGCCGTAGTTTGTGCCCCTGTAGGTACCATTAGCATAGCTAGTAACATACACCACGGCGCTGTTTTGCGGATCAACGCCAAGACGGTCACCCCCGTCTTTGTCTGAGCCGTTGGCGGAAACCCAAAGCGGCAGTCCGGCATCCGTCCAGGTATTCCCGCGGTCGGTTGATTTGATTACTTTTCCCTCTGGAGCCCAAGAGTAAGTATAATTTGCATATTTGCCGACGGTGGCATACAAGATGTTTCCCGTGGCATCGTTGGGATCGACCGCGATATTCCCACACGCGCTATTGTTCCATTGGCTGGGAGGCACCCAGTTCATCAGGCCTTCCCAAGCCCCTGTAGTGGCGTTCCATCGGTAGCAGTTTCCCACGTCGGTGGTGGCAAAGAACAAGTTTGGGACGAGGGGATGCGCTTTGATGCTGGTGACGTTACCTGTCCCCCCTATCCGGACATTTGTCCACGTGGAAGCAGCGCGTGCGGTTGTGACGAGGCTTGTGCTGAGAAGCACGAAACTCACCACGAGATTTC
The DNA here is from genome assembly GCA_937898755.1 of uncultured Acidobacteriota bacterium. GTDB lineage: Bacteria > Acidobacteriota > Terriglobia > Terriglobales > SCQP01 > CALEJU01. Next base: position 5,241 of record CALEJU010000022.1, read on the forward strand.
GGACTATGCTCTGGGTTCTCATAAACTTCGGTAAACACATTTGGGCTCAAGGGATGCCCGGTTGCGGTGGTTGAAAGAAGGGCAATGGGAGAGCTTCCGTGGAGATCGAAGGGCGACACGGCGTGCCCCCTTGCCGCGAGGTTGCGGGTTAGCCCTCACTCCCGGCCTGCCGGCGCAGAGGGGAGGTAAGGGCGGATCATGCTCGGTTTGGTGGGTATCGAACCGTCCGAGTATAGGTAGAAACTGAACCTGTCGCAGCAGTAGCGAGCGCTGAGCGGCCGCAGGCCGACCGCCTGCCGCTGCTATTGTCAACACCGACGTTCGGAGTCCCCAAAACGCCGATTTAGAGAGTCCCCTTTGGGTTGTTTTTTTGGCTGGTCCGAGACATCCGCCGTGGGCGCAAACACTGGAGCCAACAAGGTCGCGCAGGTTTGTCAGGCGACCCGTTCGGATTGTTCTGGGCAACTGCATCTGGTTCTGTCCCCGAGTGTCGTCATGGCTAAGGGCCACACCAGCCCCGGGGGCCATATGAATAGACCGGGCAGAATGCGCGCACAAGGTAAAATATGGTAAAAGGTTGTAGTGGACTGTCCTGCCAAGCCGACTTCGAAGTTGGTTCCAAGGTGCGCGTCCGACTGGTTGCCTTGGCAATTCGGTAGATTATCCCCAAGAAGGCTTTGATCGAAGTTGGCGCTGCTGACGGAAACCTAGAACTGACGTTAACGCTTTGAAGCGTTACATCTCTGGGCGCGCCCGGCCTCTGAGGAGCCAATGTAAACGGTTGTGTCCTGGGGGGATCAAGTGAGCTGGCCATGTGCGGCACCTGACCACGCACCCATGTGTAGGTGAGGCTGCGTAGTCCCCGAACTCCTTCCGTAAACGGCAAAGGGCACGATTCGCTATCGGTCGCGACCGAACTGGAGGAGTGGGAACGTTGGGCCGTCGCCTTCGCTGGATCGCGGCCACGCACGCCAAGCCTACCAGCTGATTGCCTGTCCTAGCCTCTCGAAGGAGTGCCCTGGACGGGCGCACCACGCGGCATGCCGGTTACCCTGCCAGCTTGAGCAAACGCTGGCTTCTAGTGGAGAAATCCTTCGGCTGGCTCAAGACCACCGGCGGCCTGCGCAAGGTCAAACTACGCGGGCTGGACAACGTGAACTGGTTATTCCTCTTCGGCTGCGCCGCCTACAACCTGATGCGCATTCCAAAGTTGCGGGAAAAGTATGCCTGAGCCACCCCAAACCGGTCTGAATATCGCCGCCGGGCTCAAAATCGCGACGCCTTACCCCACCTTCGCAGGCCAAATCCAACCTTCATAAACCCATAAAAGGCACCATGTCCGTCCTCGATTCAGGTTTTTCAACGAACTCCTCTAGATGCCCCTCCGTTCCGCTCTACGGAACACCGGCGTCGCTCCGTGGCCCACGAACGGACAGCCACTACGTGAGGTGTGACGAAGTCAGACGAGCACAGTGGGGCCAATGCAAGTTGTTAAACGCAGGAGGCACTGTTAAAATCGACAATGCATGTTCACGTCTGCCGGCCGTCGGGATCGCCCAACGCACACCGAGGAAATCGAGGAACTGGAAGCCATCTTGAGGTCCTCTGGCTTTTCTCGGTCGAACAACCTGACCAGCTTTCTACAATTCATCTGTGAGTGCTACTTTGAGGGGAGAACCGACGACATTTGTGAGTTGAATATTGCGACCCGAGCGCTCGCACGTCGGGAAATCGGCTTCGATCCTCAGAGAGACCCGATTGTGCGCGTCACGGCTCGATTGTTAAGGAAGCGCCTGCAGAAATACTATGCCCGTGAAGGTGCGAGCCACTCCGTACGACTTGAACTTCCGAGCGGTCACTACGTCCCACACTTTGTACGGCAGCGACCAGGCTCACTACAGGAAGCGGACGTTCCCGAAGTGCCCGAGCAGTTGGACGGTGCTGAGGGTTTCGTATCAGCCCCGGTCGTGTCGGACGAGACCGGAGGCACGCGGGATTCAAGCGCCAGCTCTAGCCCTGCCCCCTGCTTAGTTCCCGGCGAGATGCCAAGTGCCCGCGACAATACGAACAGCCGAGAAAGGCCAGCGCATGGTCGCCTTGTCTGGCTGGCGCTCTCGGTTGCGTTCGGCATTGCCACGTTCGTGGGCAGCTTGTTTCTCGGCAGTCGGCAACGACGTAACGCGTCTGCGGGGTCCATTCGCGTGCCGCCACGCACGCTCGGGGAACCTAATGCATTGATGGTCCCTACGGGTAAAGCAATCCGTGGACTCCTTTACGGCGGCCCTGCATATATCGATCACGCTGGACGGCGTTGGACGTCAATTGCTCATTGGTGCTCCGGGGGGACGTCCTTCTCACGTCCGAGCGATAACATGCTCGGAACCCAAGACCCTACTCTTTTTACAACCGGGCGAGAGGGAGTTTTCCACTGCCGCATTCCGGAAAGCCCTGGCACCTACGAGGTACACCTGTTTTTCGCTGAAACCAAGAAACGGAGAGAGACAGAAGGGATCTTCCGCTACAGATTAAACTGGCTCGAAGAGTCTATCGATGTCGTGGATCTCGCGAAGGGACCAGACCGAGCGACCAGGCTAGTCTATACAGACATCCACCCGTCGTCGGACGGGACCATTCACTTGGATGTGGATGACAAGTTCGGTTCCATTAACTCCGTTGAGATTTTGCCCGGGATATCCGGTCACATCATGCGACCTATTCGCTATGTTGCCGCCTCCAGCCCCTATACCGACCATCTCGGCCACCGATGGTTGCCGGACCAATACGCTTTCGGCGGAACGCTGGCAAAAGTGTCTTACCTCCCGGCGGGAACGCCCGACCCCGGACTGTTCGCGTCGCAGCGCTTTGGTCATTTCTCTTACAATATTCCAGTCGCAGCGGTGAGCCGCACCTATACACTGCGGCTTTATTTCTCGGAAAGTTGGTTTGGTCCTCATCGGTGGATAACGGGTGGGATCGGAAGCAGGGTCTTCGACGTTTATTGCAATGGCCATACGCTTCTTCACAATTTCGATATCATAAGGGAGTCCAAACTTGGGCATGAGGTCGTTGTCGAGGAGTTTCATGGCATAAGGCCAAGCCCTAAAAACGAAATTGAACTCTCGTTCGAGGCGTCGCAAAACTACGCGCTTGTTAATGCCATAGAAGTGGACCCGGAACTGGGCGAGTTCGTCCCAAAATAGAGCCGGCCCGAAAAATGGGCCTTTTCCTTCTCAAATGATCGCGGTAGGGACACGGGTTACCCTGTGCCCCCCCGCCACGGTTGAGGGAGCTAG
>CALEJU010000023.1 GCA_937898755.1 uncultured Acidobacteriota bacterium
GCATTGGTAGTTAGGGGCGCGGTACTCGCGCGGCGAGCCCGGTTCCCCCTTCCCCTTTCGAACCGTGCAAGCAGTTTTCCTGCACACGGCTCACCGATGGTCTTCTTCGCATGGTTACGCAGCCCCCGGATAACGGACGGTGCCTTTCAATCGGTGCAGTCCAAATTGCCACAGCCATTTTCGAGTCCAGTTATCAACTCGTCCAGCACGCAGGTTGCGCCCGAAACGCTTCACGAGGAAGCGATGAAGGCGCCGCCATACATAGGTGTCGATCTGGTTGAACTTATAAGCGGCGTTGCCGGTGCGGAAGTAGTTGCCCCAGCCGCGCAGGATTGGATTGAGGTCCGAGATCAACACCCGGACATCCTTGATTCCGTTGCGGTTGCGTCCGGTCAGCTCCTTCACCCTCTGGCGTACCCGCTTCATGCTTCGAGCCGACGGCCACCGTTGCAGGTAGTAGCGACGCATGCCGCTCTCCAACATCCGGCCCGAGACTCTGGCATGGAAGTGGCAACCGAGGAAGTCGAAGCCTTCCCGGCCTTCTCTGAGGTCTACGATCCGCGTCTTCTCCGGGTGTAGCTCCAGTCCCAGCTCGGTGAGGACTTCCCTCATCAGTTCCAGGGCCGCCTCGGCCTCCTCCTGGCTTCTGCACATGACCACTGCATCGTCGGCGTAGCGCACCAACTTGCCCCGGCCACGCTTTGCCCAGGCCTTGTCCAAAACGTGCAGGTAAATATTGGCAAGCAGGGGCGAGATCACCCCACCCTGCGGCGTTCCCGTGACCGTCTCGCGGCGAACCCCTTCCTCCATCACACCTGCCTCGAGCCACTTGCGGACCAGCTTGACAACCCTCCGGTCGGACACCCTCGACTCGACGTAGCCCAACAACCGTGAGTGGTCGATGGAGTCGAAGTAGCTGCGGATGTCCAGCTCCAGAACCCAAGTGCACCCTTCGATGAACGACTTCCGAATGCACTCCAGCGCCTCAGTCGCACTTCGCTTCGGCCGGTAGCCGTACGACGAGTCGAGGAAGTCCGCCTCGAAGATCGGCTCCAGCACCAGTTTCGCCGCCTGCTGCACCACCCGGTCCCGGACCGTCGGTATGCCCAGTGGCCGCACGCCGCCATCTGGCTTCGGGATTCCCTGCCGCCGCACTGGCGACGGTCGGTAGCGACCTGCTCGGAGCGCGTCTTGGATGGCGGCGAGCATTCGCTCCACGCCAGCTCCTTCGACCTCCGCCAGGGTCTCCCGATCCACCCCGGCCGCTCCCCGATTCGAGCGCACCCGCCTCCACGCTTCTTCCAGGACGTCACCCCTGAAGATTCGGTCATACAGGGCGTGAAAGCGCCGCTCCGGCGACCCCTTGTCGCCACGTATAGCCGGCGTTGGAGTTGTTGCACTTTGTCGATTGGCTTTCGCCCTTCGGGGAGATTGGACCGGTTTTCACCGTCCATGCCCTCGCGCTTACCTCCGTCACCAGCGTGACCAAAGTCGGGGCGCTTCACGCTCTCGCGCGCTACTACCTCCCCGCCGGACTCCCGCTGCGCTCCGTCCCCTTTCGCCATCGGCTTATAGGACCGGTCTTTGCTGACAAGGCTGCGCAGACGGGTCTCTCCGGTTCCGACCCAGACCTTGAGTTCGTGTCGATCCCCTACCCCGGAGGAACCCATCAGCCCAAAGTCCCGAACTGGACCTGATGGACCTGGCCTTCGCCGTGACATGAGCGGCTCGGCTTCCCCATTGTTTATCTGACGAGGCTGCAGGACTCGCACGTTGCTACGGCCCGAACTCTCGCTCCCTCCAGGGAGGCTTTTGACGCCCCGCTCAGCCTGAGAAGTCTCCCTCTCCGACCGGGGCCTGCTACCGGGCTCTCGGGCGATTACCCGGACGAGACTTACGCTCGCTGGTCTGGACCAGCTTCGACCAGGACGCACCA
>CALEJU010000024.1 GCA_937898755.1 uncultured Acidobacteriota bacterium
TACACGCGTAAGATCGTCGGCAGCGTCAGATGTGTATAAGAGACAGGAGTAGGGGAGTAGGGGAGTAAGGGAGGGCTTGCCTCCGACTTCTCTTGCTCCCCCCCTCCCTCCTCCCTGTCTTTCCGTACCGTTACCGCGCTCGCGAACCCAGATACCGCTGCCCGCGGCCCGCCACCTTCAGGCGTTCCTCCGCCAGGCGGCGCTGCAGCATGGCGACCGTGGGGTCGGCGCTGGTCATGGCCTGTTCGAGGGCGGCGGCCTCGGGTTTTCGCGCCGGACCGAACCACGAGTAGACGCCGTAGCGCAGCGCGTCCACGCAGTCATCCAGCGGGTCGCCCGCCACTTTCAGGATGTCGTCCGGACGGTGCGGGTCGTGGACGCGCGTTGGTAGCGCCTCAATCAATTGTCGGCAGGAGTCGGCGATGACCAGCTCGCCAGAGTCGAGCTGGGTGTAGAGCAGCATCGCTCCCCCGACGCGGTCGTTGCTGGCCGGCTCGAAGACGATGCGGCTGGCGGCGGCCATCTGGTCGGCGAGCGTGCGGCCGTCGCCGCGCTGGCTCCAGGCATCGGGCGAGAGATACCACGCCTGCACGCGCCGCTCACTGTTGGCGCCGTCCCGGGTAGCGAAGCGCGTCCACAGCGAACGCGCGAAATCAACTGCCGTCTCGTGCCGCGCGGTGTACTCGCTGAGCACGTAGGTCCGTCCGGCGGGATGCACGGCGCTTGGGGCGCTGCGCGTCAGCAGGTAGGCGGCCGCCTGGCTGACGTTGAAGCCGTAGTCGGCGCCCACCCAGCACGGCCACCAGAGCTGGTCCTCGATCTCGCGCCGGGGCACGACCATGCGGCCCGCATCCCAGGTGTCGAAGAACTGGCCTTCGAACGCCGCCCAGCAGCCCTCGAGCAGTGCTTTGCGATAGCTACCAGGCAGCGCCGCCAGTGTGTCGAGGTACCCGGAACCGAGCAGCGAGTGATCGTGAATGCGCCCCGGGATGAAACAAGTGGACTTGCGCACCGGCTGCCCGTCGCTGGGCCAGCGCGCGTCCGTGTAGAGCTCATTCGGCAGGCGGCCCGCGCCGGGCAGCACCTCGCAGTGGGTGCACTTCGGCCCCTGGAACAGGTTGCGGTGCCAGACGTGTCCGACGTTGCCGGGGTTGGTGCCCAGCCGCAGGCGCAGAAACAGCGCGGGGTCAGTCGAGCGCAACCGCGAGGTCAGGTAGCGTACCGTCAGCTCGACAAAGTGCGTGGATTCGTCGAAGCCAAGGAAGGAGTACTGCGCGCCCTGGTAGGCGTACATGTCCTTCTCGCTCTCGCAGTAGCCGAACTCGACCAGCGCCCCGGAGGGAAACCGCCAGCGCTTCTTCTGCTCGTTGTAGACCGCTCCAAAGCCCGGGTAGAGTTCCCGGCTACGGCGAATCAGGCTTTTTTCGAGTTCCGGAAAGCTGCGCCGGAACAGGATCGCGCGCAGGCGCGGGTTGTCGCGCTCGAGTACGGCGTCAATCAACATCGTCTCCGACTTCAGCGATCCCGCCGCCCCGCCGAACAAAAGCATCTGCGCCGGACACGACAATGCCGCCGCCTGCGCCGCGGAACGCGGGGACCAGTTGGGAACCGTGGACATGGCGGGGGCGACATCGAGAGCGGAGCGGGTGGGAGACAAGTGAAAAGTGGAAAGTGGAAAGTGACGCGGCGCTGCCGGCATCGGGCCGAGCTCGGGTGTTAGTGATGAGTGGACCACCAACCGGCACGGCGGTTCGGGCCAAGGCCTCAGACGCAGCTCGGCGCAGCGCCTTTCCACTTTTCACTTTTCACTTTGCTTGTTTTTCACGCATCACTCATCACTTCTTCCATGTCGCCCACTGTTCCGGCGTAAGGCGGGGCGGGACTTCGAGCTGCAGTTGCACCGGCAGGCTGAGGGCGGCGTCTTTGGGCTCGAGGTCCTTGTGGATCTTGACGATGTCAATCAAGACCTTGGCGCGCTTTTCAACCGGCAGTTCCGCCACCTCGTGCGCGGAGATGCTGCTCAGCCCGTCCTCAAGGACGGTCAACGTCTGCAAAGCCAGCCGCTCGCGCAATGCCTCCAACGCCGCCGGTAACTGCGCTGCTGTCTGCGATGGCGTGCTCCGTTTCGTCATCGGTGGTTGGCGTGTGGCGGTTGGCGGTTGGTGAGTGGCGAGTGCCGAGTGCCGAGTGGCTGTAGGCTGTTGGTAGCTTTTGCCGGCCACAAGCCACCAGCTCTGTTATGTAAAATAGCCACTCTTGCACGAGGCGAGGACGAACAATGACGAATAGCTTTGACACCCGTGTTCGACTGGCGCTTTATCGCGAATTCGTGCGCACGTCTGAGCCGCCCACCATCAAGAGCCTCGCGGAGACGATGCCGGCACCCGCCGACGATGTCCTGGCAGCGCTGGAACGGCTGGCGGCGGCGAAGGCGATCGTCCTTCAACCAGAGAGCCGTGAGATCCTCATGGCGAATCCGTTGAGTGCCGTACCGACACCCTATCGAGTACGAATCCAGGATCGGTCGTATTTCGGATCGTGTGTCTGGGACGCTCTGGGCATCATCGCCATGCTGCAGAGCGATGCCGTACTGGACACCTCCTGCGCCTGTTGCGGTGAGGCCATGACCATCGGTGTGCACCGCGGCCATGCTGCACCGATAGATGGCATCATCCATTTCGCAATACCTGCGAAACGTTGGTGGGAAAACATTGTCTTCACATGAAAGACGATGCTGCTCTTCCGGGGCGAGGAGCACGTCGACCGCTGGTGCACGCAGTGGAGCCAACCTCGAGGCGCAACGCTGACCGTGGATCAGGCGTGGCAACTCGCGGACGCTTGGTATCGCAACAAGATGAATCCGGACTGGCGCAGAGCGACGGTCGATGAGACCGAGAACCTGCTCACACAGCTTGGCCTGACAGGGCCGTTCTGGAGTTTGCGCGCCTGAAGAAGTCGCCCGGGGGGATCGGCGTATAGTTGTGACTTTTAGTTGCTGGTAGTTGCCCGAACCAAAACCCACAAGCCATCCGCCACCTTCCACTCATCACTCATCACTCATCACTCTTCGCTCATCGCTAAACCTTCGCTTCCCCCGCCGCGCCGCCTCCACCTCATGGCTTGCCGTGCCGGTCGCCGGTGGCATCAGCGGGTTATGGAACGTCGGGTCGCCGCCATCCACCAGCCCTTTCGGCGTGAACTCTCCGCTCATCGGCTGCAGCACGTTGGGAACACGGGCGTCGGCGTCCACACCCACCAGTTCCGGAGGCTGCAGCAGCCCGCTCGGCGTCAGCAACGCCGAACGCCCGCGCCGCTCCATCAGGCGCAGGTAAGGGTTGCGGTCAGAGATCTGATCGGAGGGCTCCTCGCCCAAGCCGCTTAAAAGGCGTGGATCAATCATGGAGGACCTCAAGGGTGGACGATTTTCGGTTGTCAGTTGTCGGAAGGCGGCGGAGTGGGCGCTGAGAAGCGACCGATTTTGGAGGTGGGCTCTTGGTTGCCGCCCCCAGCCCCAAGCTACCAGCCACCCCGAGCCACCCCGCCTACTGTCCCAGCGTGATGAAGGGCGACGACGGGCTCATGCCTGTGGGAACGGCCAACTCGGGCATGGGCTTGCCTTGAAACAGGCGAAGGCAGGGCTTTGCGAGCCAGCGGGCCCAGCGATTGGCGGTCTTCCGGCGGGCGCTGTCGGTGGCGATGCCAGTGTTGGCGTACATCTGGCGATACAGCTTGGAGACGAACAGGAACGTGAGGCGCGCCTTCAGTGACTTCACGCAGTTTGATCGCTTCCAGATTTCGCCAAAACTGTAGAAGTTGTCCCACACTCCCTGCGTGCGGACGCGGATCTCTTCCTGGCTCATGGTGGGGTGAGGGATGAACAGCTTGGGACGTTGTAACGTGGGAAGCAGCCAATAGCGCGTGATAGGGACCCCTTGAATGCGCTCCACGGCTTCTCCCTGGCGTTCCTCCCAGTGTTGAAAATCCACCGTCCCTGGAAATGGCGTCATGGTGACGAACTGCGCGAAGGTCAGATTCGCTTGCTTGGCAAGAGCGGCCGTCGCTTCGAAGGTGTCCGCGCGGTCCGAGGTGAGACCAAAGATGAATGATCCCAGCACATGCACGCCGTGGCTCTTGAAGGTTTGAAGGCGCTCCGCTAATTCGTCACCGACGCAATTGAAATCCTTGTAAACCGTCTTCAATCCTTCCGCGGTGACCGCTTCCACTCCGACCAGGGCCCCCTTGATGTGGGCCTTCTGCATGGCATCAAGAAACTGCACGTCTTCCGCGGCCTCCATGGTGATCTGGGTGAAAAACACCATATCGGAGGGAAGTTGGGACAAGCGTTCCATGAGCTCGAAGCGCTCGTCGCGCGTCGCCTGCAACTCGGCCACCCGGGCGTGGTTGTTCTGGCGCTCCGCCAACTTGATGTCAGTGAGCGTCACGGGATAGAAGTTGTCGTCGGCCAGGGCAATGAACCGGTAACCCAATTTGCGGAGTTGAACGATCTCTCCGATCACCGCGTCCGCGGAACGCTGGCGCGGGCGCTGGCCATCGGTGCGCCACACGGAGCAAAATGAACAGTGTTTAGGACAGCCACGCACCGTTTGCACCGATGCCCACATGTACTTCTTGGCAGGCAACAGATCCCAGCGCGCCTGCAGGAACCGGTCGCCGGCAACACGGCCGCCGTCGTAGATGCGCTGCGGTGTTCCCTTGACGCAATCCTCCACTGCCGCTTTCCAGATGTCGTCGCCATCGCCCTTGACGACCGCATGGGCGCCACCAAGCTCATGTGGCTCGTCAGGATAGAGCGTGGCGTGAATGCCGCCGTAGATTACCCAGGCGCCGCGCTCGCGGGCTTGCCGTCCCACTTCGAGGCCACGATACGCGTTCCCGGTATGGATGCCGATTCCGACGATATCGCCGGGCTGGATGACACCAGGATCAAAAGCTTCCAACGTCTCGTCAGTGATGATCGGATCGCCGTACTGAGCAGGCGTGGCAGCAGCTAGGACAAATAGCCAGCGCGGCGTGATGACTCCGATTCCAAACGAAGCCTCACTTGGATTGATGAGGTGAACACGCAAGGTTCCCTGCTTCCTAGCCTCCGCGCAGGAACGATGTTTCGATCCGGGAAGGTCTGACTTCAAGCAGTGTACACCGAGTAGACTCTATGGGGTTGTCGGTTGATCAGTTGTCGGCGCTTCTGGATTTTGGCCGTGGGGTTTTGGGTGTGGGTGATAGTGGGCCGCCGCCCGCCACGAGCCAAAATCTCGTCCCCATCCAACAACCAACATCCAACAACTTTCTTGACCGTTGTCCCACGCTCAGGCCCGACTTGGTCTCCGACCAACGCCGGCGAGGCCTCCAGCCCCCGCACCCACCGGTGCTCCGGCGACGCCAAGTCTCGCCAAGCCCGGCCAGCAGACGCGGATCCATCGTGGGTAATCTCCTCAACCGTTATTGGAGTTCGGCAAACCGACAACCGACAACCGTTTTTTTGCTACCATCCCCGGCGAGCCATCCCACTCCTATGTTAAACGCCGCTGCCTTTGCCCGAGTCTCCGCGCTCGCCCTCTGCGCCGCGGTCGCTGTGCCCGCCCAGACCATCACCGCCCAGCAGGTGGTGGATCGCATTCAAACCTCAGTCGCCATCCCTTGGACAACCCCGACGGTGGACACCTTCAAGGCCGGCGACCCCGCCACGCCAGTCACCGGCATCGCCGTCACCATGATGGCGACGCTCGACGTCCTCGAGCGCGCCGTGGCCGACGGCGACAACCTGGTCATCACCCACGAGCCCACCTTTTACGACCACCAGGACCGCCCCGAGATGGATGCCGGCGACCCGGTGCTCGCCGCCAAACGCGCCTTCATCGCGCAGCATCACCTCGTCATCTGGCGCTTTCACGACCACTGGCATGCGCGGCATCCCGACGGCGTGCTCGAGGGCATGAAGCACGTGCTGGGCTGGGACGCCTTCCAGAGCGCCACCGATCCGCACCTCTTCGCCCTGCCGCCGCGCTCGCTACGCACCCTCGCTCACGAGGTCCAGTCGCGCCTCGGCATCCGCGCCATGCGGATCGTCGGCGACCCTGCGCAGCGCGTCAAAACCGTGGCCCTGCTTCCCGGCTACGCCGCCTTCGTACCCGCCATCCACGCCTTTGAACTGCCGCAAGTCGACCTGGTGATCGCCGGCGAAACCAGGGAGTGGGAAGCGGTCGAGTACGCCGCCGACGCCCAAACCGAGGGCCGGCACAAGGCGCTGATCCTGCTGGGGCACGTCCCCTCGGAACAGTCCGGCATGCAGGAGTGTGCCACCTGGCTGAAGCCGATCCTGCCCGGCGTTCGCATTGACTTCGTTGCCACCGCGGAACCGTTCTGGAGGCCGTAAAGGTTGTTGGATTTTAGTTGTTGGATTTTCGAACGAACATCCAGCCGTCTCCCACCTGCCCAGTCATCGACGACCCGCGCCCCGTCCGCGACGACTAACAACTAACAACCAACATCCAACAACCGAGAACCGACAACCGTTCCTACCCTTGTCCGCCGCCCAGCCCCGTGGTTGCGGCGTCACTGGCCGAGTTGATGGCGTGTTCGAGCACGCGGTCCCAGAAGCCGGGCTGGGCGGCGAGTCGCGCCTGGTCGCCGACCAGCTCGGTGGAGGCCCCCAGTCCGGCCCGCACCGGCACGCCGGCGGCGCCGAAGAGTGTACCCAGGCCGCGCGTGGCATTCTCCTGGCCGGCGAAGCGGGCGGCGGCGATCTTCCCTTCCTGGCCGCTCAGCGCCTGCGCCTGGCTGCGCGCCCGCGCCCGCGCCAGCTCCTCGGTGGTGGCGTTCAGCCCGGCGCTGTTGCCGCTGCGCAGGGCGTGGTTGGAGAGCTGCTCACCGGCGTCGTCGTAGGCGCCTGCCACACCCTCCTGCGTCGCGGTACGCAGCGCCGCCTGCTCGGCGTCGGTGAAGCCGGGATGGTCGAGTTCGTTCTGCAGCGCCGGCAGCAGGCGCCCATAGACGTCCTGCTGGTTCTTGAACGACTGGTCGGTAACGCGGTTGGCGCGCCCCAGCGCGTCGGCCTGCTGCTGCTGGTATAGCGGTTTGTCGGCACGGGACATGGAACCTCCAACGGTTGTCGGTTGTCGGTTGTCGGAAGAGAAGTGATGAGTGAAGACGAGTGAAAAGTGGAAAGTGATGAGGCAGACCAGGTTCGGAGCCGAGGAGACGGCGACAGCGCCTTTCCACTTTTCACTTGCTCGCCGAAACCGAGAACCCTTCACAGTTCCCGGTAGTACGGCGTCCAGCCGGGGGCGGCGCGGCGGAAGCCGAAGCGTTGTAACCAGCGGTCCATCGTGCCGGCCAGCGCGCCGGGCACGAAGGCGTGCAGTTCGTCGGCGCCCGCCGCACACAGCTCGCGCTCGATCGCCGCACGCTCCCGGTCGAGGGTGCGCAACAGCAGCGGCTGGTCGGCGATGACGTAGACCTCGGTGGTGGCGTGCGCCACCAGCGCCCCGCGCACCTCGCCGCGCTCCTCGACGACCAGCACGCGGTAGTAGCGCGCGTCATGCCCGAGGTCGGGAAAGGCGTACTCCACCCCCAACCCCGCCACCTGCCGCGCATGCAGCCGCCGCAGCGCCGGCAGGTCAGCTGTGGTGAAAGGTCGCAGCATGTCGTACTGATCCGCGCTTCGCCCGGGCGGGCACAAGGGCGAGTCGAGTTCCGCCCGCGGGGCGGGCGGCGGACGCCAGCCGGAGGCAAGCTGCGCCAGCGGCGCCGTCTCCGGACCGCCGCGCGATCAAGCCCCGCGCCGATTGATCGGCGCCGGAGGAGCCCACCACGTGGACGAGTCCGTTGCGGGCTACCGGCTGGCGCCGGTTCTTCACCTCCGACCCCTGGTTTTCCTGGCGCTCGCGCCCCAGGCTACGGGCGGGCCGCCCGCTGCGCGGGCTTCGGAGCAGTCAGCCGCACTTCCGGATAAGTCCGCTTTTCTCATCACTCATCACTCATCACTCATCACTTGTCTTCCTTTCCACTTTCCACTCTTCACTGACGTCAACTCGTCTTCAGCGCCCCCGAGGCGAGCGCGGTGATGCCGCTTGCCGTGCCGTAGCTCTGCCACGCGTTCCACCCCGAGCCCAGCGTGCGCGAGCGCAGCCGCCAGTACTTCGTGACGCCGGGGTCGACCACGTCGAGCGTCGTCTGCCCGTAGCCCAGCGTGAAGACGGCGGTGGCGGCGTTGGTGTCGAAGTTCTGGTTCACGGCGCTCGCCACCTGGTGCTGCAGCGCCGGCGCCAGGCCGCTGTAGGCAGGGTTCGAGATCTGGATGTTGAAGTGTCCGTTGCCCGCCGTCACGATCCAGCCCGCGGGTGGCGGCGCTGGCGCTGCGCCGGACGCCGGCGTGCCACTCGCGAGCGACACGCCCTGCGCCGCCTGCAGCGCGTCCATTCCCTGCGCCAGCGTGTTCAACGCCCGGTAGAGCGCGGGGTCCGCCTGGCGCGTGTACTCGAAACTCTCGCGAGGGAAACGCATGATGGTTGTCGGCGGTTAGTTGTCGGTCGTGGTGGTCAGCGCAGGGCGTAGAAGGGCTTCACAAAGGCATAAGCTCCGTCGAGGAACCACGCTCCTGGCAGACCGCGGTTGCTGAACTCGAGGCCCACCGCCTCGCCGGCGGCGTTGGCCAATCCGACGGCGTCGCCGCGCGGCGTGTCGGCGAGGTCGAGCGTGAGGAACGGCTCGCCGCCGCCGCCGGGCGGCACGGCGGAGACAAACAGCTTCCCCTGGCCGCGCGCCCGCACCTGCACCTGTCCCACTAGGCTCATGCCCTGCCGCTGGTCCTTGATGGTCTCGTTGGCATTCAGTCCCCCGGTGCGGTAGCGGCTGAGGAACGGCTGCCCGTTATCGAGCGCCGCCCCGGGGTCGAGTGCCTGCACCGCGCCGTCGGCGGCAGCGGAGGCCAGCAGGATCTGCGACACCGCCGTGCGCCGGTCGCTTGCGAAGTTGCCCACCGCCAGCGGCCGCTTGATGCGCCGCGCCTGCGTGGCAGCGATCGCATCGAGCGACCAGCGCCGCCCGGGGTGGTAGTGGTAGCGCGCCGTGAAGCTCGAGAACAGGAAGGACGGCTCCCAGCCGTCGCTGTAGTTGAGCTTCAGGATGTGGCTCGGCATGGTCGCCTGGTCGAGCGGTACGCCGATGCGCACCTCCAGGTTCTCGGCGTCGATGTGCACCCAGATCTGGTGTCCGTAAAGCCAGTTGATGCGCTCCCACAGTCCCGGCCGGTCGCCGCCCGGGCGCGTCAGCTCGCCGGAGACGTTCACCACATCGCCGCCGTTGAACAGGTAGGCGCCGCTGCGGTGCACGAAGAACAGCACACTGTCGTTGGCATCCACCGCGCGCGGTCCCGCAATGCCGACCTGCTCGGAGCGCGGCGTCACCTGCCATGTCGCCGGCGCCCCGTCGTTGGGGTTCACCAGGTGCAGGCTGTCCTCCTTGGCGGCAAACAGTTGGTTGCGGAACTCGAAGCAGGCGGTCAGCCGCTGCCCGTTGTTCTCCGCCACCGAGACGAAGCCGGTGTCGCCGTAATACGTGCCCGCGTCGTCCGGCTCGCTGGCGCGCAGCAGGCTGGGGTAGGCCGGGTCGCCCCACCAGAGCAGGCGCCGCGTACTCTCCGAGAACAGCACCCCGGTCTGCGCCGGCAGCTGCACCTTGCGGAAGGCCGCCGTCGCATCGCTCGATGCCGCCAGCAGGTTGTCGTCAAAGTTGAAGCTTGCGCTGGTAGCCACGTTGTCGTTTACCACGGTCGAGGTTTCAGTGATGCCGTTGATGACCTGCGTGGTGGGGATATAAAGGTAGGGACCGGCGCTCGACCCGCCGGCCACGGTGAAGGCGACGATGCGCGCCACCACCTCGACGCCGCCCAGCGGCAGGTTCGAGACGGTCACTTGCTTGCCGCCCGCCGCCGTCCACGAGAACGGCGTCTGCGGCGCAGTCAGCGTGCCGGAGCGCGTCTTGAACAGCACCATGCCGTAGCGCACGCCGGCGGCGATGTTGCCAGAGGTCGCGCTGTCCGCCACCGTCGTCGTGCCACTCGGCGCGGGCAGCGTTACCGGGTCGAGGTTGACGCCGTCGTAGCTGGCGGGCGCCGCCGTCCCCGCCTTGAGGTCGCCAAACGCCAAGTAGCCGCGGTTGTAAGCCACCGCCCCCTGCAAGTAACTGCCCACCGGCAGCGTGACGTCCGGGGCGGAGACGCACGCCAGCGTTCCACTCCCCGCCGGCGTCTCGGCATAGAGCGCCCCGGAAGCGTCGAAGACCAGCGGCCACTGCGTGCCGCTGGCCAGCACCAGGCCCAACAGCCCGGTCACGGCTGCGCGGTTGGGCGTCGCGCAGACGCGCGTCAGCCCCTCGCGGCTCATCACCCCCGCCGAGTTAAACCGCACGTTGAGCGCCACCGCCCCCAGCGAGGCGTCCAACTTCTCCGGCCCCCAGGCGGTCACCAGCCCGCCGAAGCGCTCGAGAGGAATCGGAATGTAGTTCTCGAGCATGAGGGTTGGTTGTTGGTTGTTGGTTGTTGGATTTTGGTGGCTGGGAAGGATGAAACGCTCCACGCTCCACCCTCCACGCTCTACAGATTCTTCCGGTACGCCAGTGCCATCGTGTGGTTCCCGTTGGCGGCGGCCAGCGCTGCCGGGTAGGCGCCCGCGGCCAGCTCGGCCTGCGTGGTGGGGTTGACGATCTTGATCTTGAAGTCGATGGCCCGCGCTCCGGGAATCACCACCGCCAGCCAGCCGGCATCGAGTTGAATGTTGTACTCGACCGGGGGCCGCGAGGCATGCAGCGCCGAGGTCTCCAGAAACTGCGGCAGCGCGATCGTGTTGCCGCCGTTCTGCAACGTCCCGCTGTCGCCTCCGGTGACATAGTTGCCGGAGAACTGCAGCTGCCCGAACGTGTTCGTAGCAGTGTCGCCGGAACGAATCTCACTGATCAAATAGGTCCACGCCATGCAAATCTCCTAGCGGTTGTCGGTTGTCGGGAAAACAAGTGGAAAGTGGAAAGTGAAGACTGGAAAGGAAAAGCGCGAGACCCCGCCCGCCTCATCACTTTCCACTTTCCGCTTTTCACTCATCGCTCATCGCTCATCGCTCGTATATCAATAGAGATTCGAGATCCCCCGGATCCGCCCTGCCAGCCCGGGATACGCGCCGAACTGCTGCGCGCGCTGCCGCCGCTGATCGAGCGTCTGGGCGCCCTCGGCACCATCCACGCTCGGTGGCAAGCGCGGCGCATCCACCACGCCGCGGGGTGCCCAGCCGTCGTCGTTCATCTGCGGAGGCGCCAACGTCGGCACGGGACTCCGCGGAGCCGGGGGCGGGGCGAGCGGATCAGCCGGCAGGGGCAGCGCCGGCGCCGCTCCGGCCCGCATCCCGGCCAAGGCTCCGGTCGGAGCCCCGGCCGGCGCTCCGGTGGGTCGGGGCCGTCCCGCCGCCACCAGGCTGGACGGCATCCCGAAACGTCCCAATGCAAACGGCAAGGGCATGGAAGGCAAGTTCATTACGGCTCCAGTTATCGGTTTTAGGTTGTCAGACTTGACGAGAGGGGTAAGTGGAGGCAAGTGGGAAGTGAAAAGTGGAAAGTGGAAAGGTCAAGACTGAAACGTGCGACGTCTCCTCCGCCTCATCACTTTTCACTTTCCACTTTCCACTCTTTCAATACCGTCCCCGAAACGGCCGCGGCCGGCGCACGATGGCCTGCGCGTCTTTCACCTGGCCGCTCGCCCAGAGGTAGAGCAGGTGGCGGGCGCGTGCCTCGTAGGTGGCGGCGAGCTGGTACTCGCGCATCGCCTGGGCCATCTTGGCCGCCGTCCAGTAGCCCAGGATGTTGGCCACGCCGACCGCCAGCAGCGGGTCGTTGACGTCCTTGATGGCCGGTAGAATCTGCTCGTAGCGGACCTCGAGGTCGAGGTCCTGCGTGGCCCCGACGAAGTAGAGGTTGCCGCCGCGCCACTCGTACTGTTGCAGCCGTGGCGCGGGGGAACGCGCCGCCAGCAGGGCGACCGGGGCCACCTCGGTGTAGTCCTCCGGACGTCCGCCGGCCGGGCGCTCGCGTACCAGCAGCGGGTTGGCCAGTGCCTCCAGCACGCCGCCCGGCGCGACATAGGAGCCGAGGTCGGCGGTGTACGCCTTGAAAGCGGGCAGCACGACCACCGCCTCGCTCACCGTTATCTCGCGCGCGTTCACCCCCTCGTCGCGCAATTCCGAGTAGGCGATGTTCAAGTACGGCAGCAGCCGCGCCGGCGGGAACAGCCCCTGCCCGGTGGGGTCAAGCAGCGCCTGCGCGCGGGCGATGGCGGTAAAGGCGGAGTCCATTGATCGAGTGACGAGTAATCAGTGACGAGTGATGAGTGGAAAGTGAAAAGTGGAGAGTGGAAAGGAAGCCGGCGTGACGTCCTGGTCGTGCGTACTGCTCACGCGCCCCGCAGGGGCGCCGGATGGTAAGGGCGCCAGCGGCGCCGGAAGCCGACAACGCACGGTCGGGTGTTCGCCAACATCCAACAACTAACAACCAACAACCCGCCACTTCACTTCGCTGCTCTCCGTTCCGCTTTCCGCGCGGCCGGCTTCGGCGCCCGGTCCCCATTGGCGGCCAGCCAGGCGGCGTCGAGGGCAAAGCCGCAATGGCGGCAGAGGCGGGCGGCGCGCTTGACGTCCTCGCCGCAGGCTGGGCAGCTTGCCACCGTGCTCTGCTCGCGGGTCACCGTGACCCACTCCGGCAGGGCGGCGATCTCGCCCACCGCGTGCAGGGCGCGCGCCGCGTCGCGCTGCCGGTCGGTGATGAACTTGTGCTGGTGGTAGCGCGACCAGGCGTCCACCGCCTTCTGGTACTCGCGCCGGTACCACAACAACTGCCGTTCGCGCGCCGTGGCCAGCGAGTCCTCGGGCGGCGGCCCGCCACCCCTGTACCAGAACACGCCGCCCGTCTCGGCATACTCGCGCAATACCTCCTGCGCCAGCTCGATCGGCAACACGCTGACCGGAGCGAAGCCGCCGTCCCCCATGTCGCGCATCGAGATGCGGTAGTTCCGAATCTCCGCCGTCACAAAGGGTTCGCCCGGCGGACAGGCCGGCACCTCGACCGTACCGAGGTCGCCCAGGTAGACGCGCAGCGCGAAGGTGTGCTGGTTGACCAGCGTCACCGCCTCGAAGCCCTGCCGCTCCAGCTTCTGCCGCTCCTCGATCACCAGCCGGTGCCGGATGCGATCCGTAGTGCCCCCGGAGCGCAGCCCCGCCCGCGGATCGTAGGCCGATTCAAACACCGGACCAAAGTCTTTGCCAGAAAGGTTGTCCATAACGGTTGTCAGAACGGTTGTCAGTTGTCGGTTGTCGGTGCGAACAACGTTGTTGGTTGTTAGTTGTTGGTTGTTAGAAGCCGCGCCCACGTCTACCCCTTCCACCCGCCTCATCACTCGTCACTCATCACTCATCACTTTCTTCAGATCGGGTGCTCCCGGATCCCGATCCGCTCGCACAGCTCGACCGCGCTCGGCCGTCGCGAGCCGCCGTAGCCGACCATCGGCGCACCGCCGAAGGCCTGGTCGGCGTCGCCGAGTACCTCGTGACAGAACGTGGCGTACTCGCGCTCGCGTTTCTCCTGTGCCTGCTGCGCTTGAAAGGTGCGGCGCAGCGCCCGTCCCCAGGCGGTGGCGGGCATCGCCTGCCGGCCGCGTTCAACCGCGTTGATGGCCAGCGTGACGTGGTGTTCGGTGGGGTACCAGTACATCCGCGCCCCGATATCTTCGTAGTCGCCGCGCCACGGATACTCCCCGCAACCCGGCACCGCGCCCGCCGACGTGCGCAGCATGGTGCCGCCCAGTCCGGCCGGCGCGTACCACTGTTCCGGAGTGCCGTAGCTCGCCGCCGGCAGCCAGCGCTCGATCAGCCAGCACTCCTCGCCGGGATACTTCGGCACCCAGCGCAGCTGCACCGTGCGCCGCCAGGCGCGCTGCGTGCCCTCCAACCGCTCAGCGGTCGAGAGCCCGGCGTCCCAGTCCACCCACTCGCCGCCGCAGCGCTCCAGCCGCGCCGCCGCCCACACCATCCGGTAACGCGGCTCGCCAAACGGCGTGCGCCCGTAACGTCCGGTAATCATCCGCGCCAGCCAGCGCGGCGCAGTTCGGTTGGTCAACATGACAAGAAAGTGACGAGTGACGAGTGATGAGCACAAGTTAAGAGTGGAAAGTGGAGAGTGAAAAGTGGAAAGGCGAACAGCTCGCCTCCGACACTGTCGCGCCTCATCACTTTCCACTTTCCACTTTTTACTGTTCCCGCCCCACCCACTCCTTGATCCGGTCCACCAGGGCCGCCTTGGCGAGCGCGGCTTGCAGCTCGCCGGCGGTCGTCGCGGCATCCGCCGTAAGCACTTTCAGTTCCTGTTCGAGCTTCACCACCTCGCCTTGGTAGCGCGTGGCGAGATCAGCGGGATGGCTGGCGGCGTCGTGCGTGTGTCCGCCCGCGTGGCCGCCGCACAGAAGGTGGCCGCAGAACTCGCAGAGGTAGCTGGCCTGTTCGACGCAGTGCGGAATCGGCGTTCCCGCCCAGTCCGCCTGCGCCTTGTGGTTTTCGCACGCGCCAATGCGTCGTACGGTTTGAATGCGGTCCATGAATCTTCTCCTTTTATCGACGCGGGAAACAAAGAAGTGAAAGTGAAAAGTGATGAAGCGCGACTGGGTGTGTGCCCCGCGTGCCTTTCCACTCATCACTTTTCACTTCTTGAACCAAGCGGAGAGCGCACAGTGAAAAGCGCCACTTTCCACTGGCTTTCTAGTACCCGGTCGGCAGTCCAAGGTTGGTCACCGAGCTGACCGCCTTCGGGTTGTCCACGAAGAACTGCACGCCGGTAACGAGGTAGAACAGGTAGCTGGCGGCGAGGCCGCCCGAGGCGCCGTAGACGGGGAACACGGTCGAGCCGCCAATCTCGTAGAAGTCGATCGGCAGCCACTCCACCCGTCCCCAGGTCTCGAGGTTGATAAGGTCGAGCCGCGTGGTGTCGGCGTGCACGTTCTCCTTGATGCGCACCCCGCCCATGGTCTTGTTTTTGAACAGCAGGTCGAGGTCCTGGTTGGCGCCGCTGCCCTTTTCGATCTCGCTGATGACGAAGCCCAGCTCCTCGTAGGCCGCCACCTGCGACGGGTGACCGTGCCATACCAGGCTGCCGAGCGAGTCCACGCCGACCGCTTGCCGGATCTGGTTGAACGCCAGCCGGATCGGCGGCAAGGTCAGCGCCGCGCCGTTGGCGTTGACACCGTTGGCCACCGCGTAGGGGTTGGCGCGGCTGATGCCCATCCACGTGCCGCTGGTGGCGGTGTTGTGGTGGTAGGGCAGGCCGTAGAGGAAGGTGGGGCTGGCACCCGAGACGCCGTCCACCACCAGCACGTCGGTGCCCACCGTGCCGGCAGGCACAGCATCCACCGTCACCGTCTGCGCCGTCCCCAGGCCCTTGTTGACCGACTGAATGGTGCAGCTGCCGCGGTTCGTGGTCAGCGTCGTGTCGTAGACCTGCACCTTCTGGTTCTCGCGCAATAGGCGTGCCCCGAACGGCGTGTTGTTGAGCGTGATCACGCTGCCCGCCACGCTCGCCACCACTGCGAAGACGCCGTTGCCGGCGGTCTGCAACGAGGCGTCGAGGTCGCGCCGGAACTGCTTCATGGCGTCCGCCACGTTGCGCTTGGCAGCGTTCTCGATCGCCTTGTCACTGGCGTCGGTGGCGTACTCCACCAACTTCGTGATTTCCACCGCGAAGCGGATACCCACCGGCGTGATCTGTGCGAAGTCGTACGCCGTGCCCGAGCCGCGCCCCAGGTCGCCGCCGTCGAAGGAGGCGTAGCCGAATGCCCCGCCCGGCTGCACCTGCAGCGGAATGCGCGCCGTGCGCGTCGAGACGCGCTCCACCTCGCGCTTCTGTACCATCGAGAAAAACGTGTCGTCGCGCTCGTACAGCACCGGCAGCTTCGGCCGCACCTTCTCCAGCTGCAACGCCACCACCTGCGAGTTCTGCAATGCCATGGATCGTCTGCTCCCAGGATCCCGTCACAGGCCGGATCGATAACCGAGTTTGCCAAACGAGAACAAGTGATGGGTAGAAACAGTGGAACGTGGAAAGCGATGAGGCGGCACGCTGACCGGGCAAGCCGCAGCGCCTTTCCACTTTTCACTTTCCACTTTCCACTCTCCCCCCTACAGATCGAGGATCTCCCGGTCCGTCATCCGCCTCCCCAGCTTCTTCTCGCTGGCGGCGATGCGCTCGCGTTCGCTGAGCCGGCTGGGCCGTGCCGGGGCGCCGCCGGCACTCGGCTCGGGGCGCTGCGCCTGACTCTGGCGCGCCTCGCGCTCCTGCTGCTGCTGTTTCAGCGCTGCGCCCGCCTTGCGCAGGATGGGTTCGAGGATCTCGCGACCGTTCTGCCGCGCCCAGCTCTGCGCCCGCGTCACCAGCCGCTGCCGCGTCTCCGGCGTGAGGCCGCCGCGCGCGATCTCCTCCATCGCCGCGCGGTGCGCCCGGTCGCGGTCGGCGCGCACCGCGACGTCGCGGATGAAGTCCTGCGCGATCTTCTCCTTGACGTAGTCCGAGAACCCGGTCGGACCGAGCAGCCCGCCGACGAAGCCGCGCAGCTCCCCCGCCACCTGCCCCGCCACCTCGTCGTAGTACTGCGCGCTGCGCTCCGCCTGCTCGGCGCTGCGCTCCTGCCTCAGCGTCTCCAACTCGTGTTGCGTCCGCCGCGCCCGCTCCAGCTCCTGCCGCACCGCCGGCGGCAGCGCCGCCGCCGCGGCCGATACCTCCCCGGCATCCACCTTCCCTGGCGTCACGGGCCGCGCCCAACCCAGCCCGGCGCGGATCGTCTGCACCGACTCCAGTAACTTGTCATCGCGCTGCTGCGTTGCCCGCGCCTCCAGGCGGTCGAGCAGCAGCTGGTGCGCGTACTGCATGACGCGCTCATAGGCGCCACTGCTCACCGGCTTCTGCGTCTCCGGGTCCACGGTAAGCTGCCCCTGGTAGAGCAGGTTGAGGAACTCCTCCGGGCGCTCGCCGTCGAGCGCCGCGCGGTACTGCGTCATCTCTGCCGAGGTGGCCACCGCCTCGCGCGCCTGCTCCAAGGTGGGCGCCACCTGCTGGTAGGCCTCCAGCGCCGCGCTACGCTCCACCGCGAGATCGAGAAACGACTTGAGCTGCGGGTCGCCCTCCACCGCCTGCGCCAGCGGCGCGTGCGCCGCCAGCAGCCCCTGCAACGTCGCCGCCGCCACCGTCAGCGGCTCGGCAGCCTCCGGCGCCGACTCCGGGTACTCCACCTCGATCGCCGCCGGCGCCTCAGGGGCATCGTCCGAGAGCAGTTCCTCGGCCGCCCCCGCGTCGGCCGCCGCCACCGGCTCCCCCGCCACCGAAGCTGCCGCCGCATCGGCCGCCCCGCCCCCCAAGTCCGCCGAAGCCTCCAGCGGCGCATCCAGAATCTCAATGTCAGTTGGCATGATGGTTGTCGGTTGTCAGATGTCGGTTATCGGTTGTCGGACGTGGGAAAAAGGTGATGCGTGATGAATGACAAGTGATGACGCACGCCGGCGAACCTGAGCAACCGCCCCCGGGGCAACGCCACCACCTCTCAGCTGTCGATCGAGTCGGCACCGACACGTCCCGTCACGCGTGCCTCATCACTCGTCACTCATCACTTCTTCTTCATCGCTCATCGCTCTGCGCTTCTCTTCGTTACCGGATCACCCTAACGTCATAAATACTTCCCGCCGCCGTGGCCGCGACTCCGGACGTGTTGCACAGCCGCACCAGCACCGTATTGGCGGCGCTGACGAACGCCTCCCACGTGAAGCCCTGCCCGAGATCGCTCTCCGGAGCCACTTCCGGCACCATGCCGCTCGCCGCGCCGGTGACGGTCAGTGCGCTACTGGCGCACGCGCCGGCGGCGTAGTTCTGTCCCAGCACACTACCCGTCTGCCCGGCGAGCGTGGCGCTGGCCGTGGTCAGCACCGCGTTGCCGTTGCTGGTGATGCCGCCCGCACCCCAGGCCAGGACCCCGGAGGCGGTCACGCTGCCCACCGTCGCCAGCGGGTTCACCTGCGTCCCACTCGCCCCCGTCACCGCTACTTGGAAGTTGATGCCGCCGCCCGCCGCGGACCCGGTGCCCTCGCCGCCGAAAAGGCTCAGTGCCGCCCCGGTCGTGTTCATCCCGCCCGCAGCGAGCGGCCCGTAGCTCGTGCCGTTGACGCCGCTGAAGCTGGGCGTCGTCGTGGGCAGGTTGAGTTTGCCCGCCACCACTGTCCCGGTGGCATCCACGCGGAAGAGCGGCGTGGAGAGCGTGGCGTCCTCGAGGTCGAGCAGAAAGCCGCTCGGCGCCGTGTCGCTGGCGCGGTTGATGACCAGTGCCTGGTCGCCGTTCGCCTGCTGCGTGAACTGGTAGTCGGCCGGCAACGCCACCGTCCCCGGCTCGCCCGCGGCGTTGAACTTCCAGTGCTTGCCGTTGACGTAGGCGAGGCAGGCCTCCGCCGACGGGTTGGCATTGTCGCCCAGCAGACACATGTCGTGCGCGTTGGCCCCGTAGGGGTCGTTATGGACGGTGAACTCCGGCACGTGCTGGTTGCGGAACTGGATCTGGTTGGAGCGGTTGGCACTCGAGTTGCCGTCCAGTTCGAGGTTCGCCCCGTTGCCCGCCTTCAGTCCCCCCGGCAGTCCGCGGATGGACACCTGCCCGGTCGGCGACTCGATCGTCGTGTCCGTGAGCGGCGAGCCGAACTGGTCCTGCAGTTGATCCGGACCGCCCAGCGTGAACGTCCCATTGCTGTCCACCCGCGACAGCGTCCCCGCCCGCCCGGTGGGATCGTTCAGCGCCAATACGCGCGTGTAGTTGGGCGGGGGCCCGGAGACGGTCGTCACCAGCTTCCCCGCCCCATAGCCCGAGTAGGTGTTGTTCTGCAGGGTCCCGTCCACCGCCCCCAGCTGCAGCGCGGTGACGTTGCCGCCCGGGCTGGCGTTGAAGATATTGTCGTGGACCTCGCAGTTCAAACACCCCGCCCCGTTGTTCCCCGCCCCGCCACCCACCAGCGCCCCCAGCGTGACGTCGCCACGC
>CALEJU010000025.1 GCA_937898755.1 uncultured Acidobacteriota bacterium
CGAGATTTCTGCCTGTCTCGTGGGCTCGGAGATGTGTATAAGAGACAGCTGACGGAACGGACGATCACCGGAGCCGGGGAGAACTGTTGCGCGCTGCAGGACACGATCACGACCAGCGCAAGCCACCCGTGGAGGAGCAACCGGGGGCGCCCAGATTTTGTCGGGCGAGGGCGGAGCGTCCGGGGAGAGGGTGGGGTCATGATCGGGTTGAGAAGGCGCGGCCGTCCTCTGCTGTGGGACCGGGTCCTGCCACCATACTAAAGATGAGTTCCAAGCTGGAAGATGTTGCCGAGCCTCTACAGAGTTTCCGGTAATTCGCCGACGGATCGCCCCTTTATAATGGCGGCACATGCCTGAGGCTCCAAATCCGGGCCTGCACAGTGCGTCGGCAGGTCCTTCCAGATGCCATGAAAAAAGCCCCCCGGAGAGGCAGAGTGGGGCCGTGGGAACGTCGCCGCAACCGCCTTGGGAGCGCTATTCCCGCCAGATTCTGTTCGCTCCGCTGGGTGAAGCCGGTCAAAGCGAGCTGCGGGCCAGCCATGTCGCACTCGTCGGCTGTGGGGCTTTGGGGAGCGCCCAAGCCGGCTTGTTAGCCCGTGCTGGGGTCGGCTGTCTGACCATCATTGACCGCGACTACGTTGAAGCCAGCAACTTGCAGCGCCAAAGCCTTTTTGAAGAAGAGGATGCGCGCGAAAGCCTCCCCAAAGCGGTTGCTGCCGCCCGCCGGCTGCACGCCCTCAACTCCGAGGTGGAGGTCCGGGCCCAAGTTGCCGATCTCACCCCGGAGAATCTGAGCGCCCTGATCGGCGATGCCGCCGTCATTCTCGACGGCACCGACAATTTCGAGACGCGTTACCTGCTCAATGATTTTGCCGTCGAGCAGCGCCGTCCGTGGATCTATGGGGCGGTGGTGGGCTCGCAAGGGGTCACGTTCACGGTGCTGCCGGAAGAGACCGCTTGCTTGGAGTGCGTTTTTGGATCCCAGCCGGGTGGCATGACGGAGAGTTGTGATACGGCGGGGGTTCTCAATTGGGTCGTGCAGTACATTGCTGCCGTGCAGGTCGCGGAGTGCGTCAAGTTGCTGGTTGGGGCGCGGGATGCTCTGCGGCGTACCGTGCTCTCCGCCGACCTGTGGCGCAATGATTTTCGGCAGTTGCAACCGCCGCCGCGCGATCCCGACTGCCGCGTCTGCGGCCGGCGCGACTTCATGCACTTGCGCGGGGAACGACGTCCCCACATCACCCTGTGCGGCCGCGACTCGGTGCAGATCCACGAACATGACCGCGCCATGGACTTCGGGCAGCTCAGCCAACGTCTGGCGCCTCACGGCCGGGTGCGGCACAACGCGCATGTCCTGAAGTTCTGGCTGGACGCCAGCTCCGGGGGCTCGGGACTGGAGATGACGCTGTTCCCCGACGGGCGAGCCATGATCAAGGGGACCACCGATCCGGCGGTGGCGCGCTCGCTCTATGCCCGCTATATCGGCAGCTAGTCGCCCTGCGTGGCGCTGGGGAAGGCAGCCACTGCGTGCTCGAGGTGCAAGTAGCGCGGAGTCCCTGCCCTCAGACCTCTTCCATCTGCACCGGCGGTTCGCCTGTTCCGCCCTGCAGTTGCCGGAGCACGTAGGGCAGGATGCCGCCCTCTCTGTAGTACGCCAGCTCCATGGGGGTATCAATGCGGACCAACACTTGGAACTGCCGCGTCGCGCCCCGACTGTCCCGGGCGGTGACCGCCAGTTCCTGGCCGGGCTGCAACCGATCCAAGTGGTCGAGATCGAAGAACTCCTCGCCGCTCAGTTTCAGGGATTCGGCGCTCTCCCCCTCGCGGAACTGCAGCGGCAGGATACCCATGCCGACCAGGTTGCTGCGATGGATGCGTTCGTAGCTGCGGGCGACCACCGCTTGCACGCCGAGCAGGCGCGGGCCCTTCGCGGCCCAGTCGCGGCTGGAGCCGGAACCGTACTCCAAGCCGGCGAGGATGACGCAAGGCGTCCCGGCCGCGCTATAACGCTCCGCCGCCTCGAAAATGGACGTCTGCTCTCCAGTCGGCAGAAAGCGGGTCACGCCGCCTTCAACGCCCGGGACCAGAAGGTTCTTCAACCGGATATTGGCGAACGTACCGCGAACCATCACTTCATGATTGCCGCGCCGTGCTCCGTAGGAGTTGAAGTCGGAGGGCTGGACGCCATGGGCGATGAGGTATTGTCCCGCCGGACTGGATTTGGGAATGCTGCCGGCCGGGGAGATGTGATCCGTGGTCACACTGTCGCCCAGCATCGCCAAGACACGCGCCCCACGGATGGCATCACCCGGGGCGTGGCCCGCCTCTTCGAGGAACGGCGGGCGTTTGATGTAAGTGGAATCGGCCTGCCAGGCGCAGAGTTCGCCGGTTGTCACCGGGAGCGCCTTCCAGTTGTCGTCGCCGGTGAAGACCTCGCCATACTCCTTGGCAAACATCTCCTTGGTGACGCACTGCTCGACGGCTGCGCTCACCTCAGCGGGCGAGGGCCAGATATCGCGCAAAAAAACCGGCTGTCCCTTCTGGTCCTGGCCCAGCGGTTCGGTGGTCAAATCCACGTTCATATCACCGGCCAAGGCATAGGCAACCACCAGCGGGGGTGAAGCCAGATAGTTGGCCCGGACCTGGGGATGAATGCGTCCCTCGAAATTGCGATTGCCGCTCAGCACCGCCGCTGCGACGAGATGACCATCCGTGATGGCGTTGGCGACCGGCTCGGGCAGTGGGCCGCTGTTGCCGATGCAGGTGGTGCAGCCGTAGCCCACGAGATGGAAACGCAACTGCTCAAGTGCCGGCATCAGGCCGGCGCGCTCGAGATAATCGGTCACCACCTTGGAGCCGGGCGCGAGACTGGTCTTCACCCACGGTTTGCTGCTGAGACCGCGAGCCACGGCATTGCGCGCCAGGAGCCCGGCCGCCAGCATGACCGAAGGATTGGACGTGTTGGTGCAACTGGTAATGGCGGCAATGACGACCGAGCCGTCATGCAGCTCGCCGCGCCTGCCGTCCACCTCGATGGGCACGGCGACGGCGGGCTTCGCGGCGCCGTTTTTCGCAGTGGCGCGCAACGCCCCCAGGGCGCTTTGAAAGCTCACTTTGGCGGAGCTCAGGCTGACGCGGTCCTGCGGCCGCTTCGGGCCGGCGAGGCTCGGCTCGACCGAGGCGAGATCAATGTCGAGGACGTCGCTGTAGCTTTCCGGACCATTGGTGGCGCCGAACATGCCCTGCTCCTTGGCATAGCGCTCGACCAGGGCCACGCGCTCCGGTTCGCGGTTGGTGAAACGCAAATAATGCAACGTGGCCTCGTCAATGGGCGAGATGGCCACGGTGGCACCGTACTCCGGCGACATGTTGCCGAGGGTTGCCCGGTCGGCAACCGAGAGATGCGCCACCCCGGCACCGAAGAACTCGACGAATTTGCCCACCACGCCCTTCTTGCGCAGTCGCTCGGTGACGGTCAGCACCAAGTCGGTGGCCGTCGTACCGGCCGGCAAGCGATTGAGCAGCCGCACGCCCAGCACCTCGGGCAAGAGCATGGAAATGGGCTGGCCCAACATCGCCGCCTCCGCTTCGATGCCGCCCACGCCCCAGCCGAGAACGCCCAAACCATTCACCATCGGGGTGTGCGAGTCAGTGCCGACCAGGGTGTCGGGATAGGCGGTGAGGCGGCCATTGAGCTTGGCGCGCACCACCACGCGGGCGAGGTACTCGAGATTGACCTGGTGCACGATGCCGGTGTCGGGCGGTACCACGCGGAAATTTCGAAAAGCAGTCTGTCCCCAGCGCAAGAACAGGTAGCGCTCGCGGTTGCGCGCAGCCTCCAGCAGGGAGTTCTGCGCGAAGGCGCCGGGGGTCCCGAAAGCGTCGACCTGTACCGAGTGATCCACCACCAGCTCGACCGGCTGCAGCGGGTTGACCGCGTCCGGGCGGCCGCCGCGGCGCTGCATCGCGTCGCGCATCGCCGCCAGGTCGGCCACCGCGGGCACGCCGGTGAAGTCCTGTAACAGGACGCGCGCCGGCACGAAGGAGATTTCGCGCTGCGCCGTGTCCTTCGGGTTCCAGCGCGCCAGGCGCTCAATGTCATCGGCCTTGACGAAGCGGCCGTCCTCGTTGCGCAGCAGGTTCTCGAGCAGAATTTTCATCGCGTAGGGCAGCCGCGAAACCGGCCCCACACCGCTGCGTTCCAGCGTGTTCAGGTGAAAGATTTCCGGGCCATCGCCCGCCAGCGCCACGCGCGCACCAAAGCTGTTCAACATGCTTGCTCCTGAGAACGGTTCGGCCGGAACGGAAGCGCCGGCGCCGCAACCCCTGATTTTAGTATGCCTGCGGGCGCAGGTGGGCCAGCTGAACAATCCGCCGCCTCGCCCATGCGGCGAGGTGGACGTTCACGCTGATCGCTTTACGCTCGACCCTTCACCAGATCTTCCAAGCAGCGGCTTGCGCCTCCCAGAGCTGGTTCAGCATGAGCTGGTCCTTGTAGGTATCCATGCAAGCCCAGAAGCCGCGATGCTGAAAGGCGTGTAGCTGGCCTTCGGCGGCAAGGGTCTCCAGCGGTGCGGCCTCCAGCGCGACGTCGGGCCGCAGTCGTTCGAAGATGGCGCGCTGGAAGACAAAAAAACCACCGTTGATCCACTGCTCGAGTTGAGGCTTTTCCTGGAAGCCGCGGACCCGACCGTCAGCGGCGAGACGTAGCAAGCCGAACGGCAAGCGCGGGCGGACCGCGGTCAGGGTGGCGACGTTCCCGTGCCTGCGGTGGAAGGCGAGCAGCGCGGCGAGATCCAGGTCAGCCAGCCCGTCGCCGTAGGTGACAAAGAAATCGGAACCGCTGACTTGGTCGGCGACGGCGAGCACGCGCCCGCCGGTCGGGGTCAGCTCGCCCGTCTCGGCGAAGGTGACGTCCCAGGCCGGATCGAGCGGCAACGTCTGGCGGATCAGGTCGCCGCGATAGCCGAGACAGAGCACGAAGCGGCGGCACCCTTGGGCGGCATAGAGTTGCAGGATGTGCCAAAGGATGGGCTTCCCGCCGATCTCGACGAGGGGCTTGGGTACGTTCTCTTGAGAATCCGTGTCACGGCTGGTGATGGCGCGCAATCGCGTTCCTTGGCCGCCGCAAAGGACGACGGTCGTGATGTCGCGTAGCGTGTCCATGATTCGTGTCGTCAAGGTCGAGGCACCGGCCGAGTCGCCTCGCACGTGAGGCGAGCCGCAGGCGGCCCCAGCAATCAAGTGCTCCGCGAACGTCCTCCTGGCCGACGCGCCAGCGTCAATGCGCCGACCCGGCGGCGGGGAAGGGCCACAACCCGAGGGCCTTCAGAAAGCCGTCCTGATGTTTTTCAGTGAGCATCGCCGCCGTACGTTCCGCCGGCCAAGGCGACGCCAGGCGATCGGGGCGGTCGGCGATCCAGAAGGCCGCTAGCGCCATCAGCGTCGCATTGTGAATCAGGACCTCGGGCTTGACCTTGTCGAGCGTGTCCACCGCCGAGTGGTGGGTGTACTTGTACTCAGGTGAGTCCTGATCCATGTTGATGCCCGGCAGCCCCGCCAGGATGAAGGGGCCGCAATCGGTGCCGAATTCGATCTTGTCATCCACTTTGAGGTCACCGAAGGCGGGCACAGCGGTCGCAAAGGCCTCGACCGCTGGAGTGAGGTCGGCGTGGCCGCCGAGGTTGAATCCGGAGACCGGTCCCTGGCCGTTGTCGAGAATGAGGGCGCCGAGGTGGTTGGCAAGATCGGCCTGGTGGCGCTTGGTATAGGCCAGCGATCCCAAGAGGCCTTCCTCTTCGCCGGTGAACAGCACCACCCGGACTGTGCGCTTGGGACGGAAACCGCTGCGCAAGATGGCTTCTGCGGCGCTGAGCGCGCTGACCGCACCGGTGCCATCATCGGTCGCGCCGCTGGACAGGTCCCATGAATCCAAATGCCCGCCGATCACGACCACTTGTTCGGGATGTTCCGTGCCGGGAATGTCGCCCACGACGTTGGCGGTCTCCACCGGTCCGGCGGTGACGCGATTCTGGACGTTGATGTGGAGGCGGACGGTCTTGCCGCGGTCGAGATAACGCTCAAGCTGGGCCTGGTCCTCGGCTCCCATGCTGACGACCGGAATGTCGTAGTACACGTCGAAGCCGAGCGCGCCGGTGTGGGTCAGGTGCATGCCAGCGGACTTGCGACCGCCCTGTCCGCCGATGACGGCGACCGCGTGCGCGGCATAGGCCGCCTTCAGGAAGCCGCCAAAGGCGGCGAAGGCGCTCATGGCGTCCTTGGGCGGCTGGCCCAGGGCACGCACCAACAGCACCTTTCCTGCCCAGTGGCCGGTGTTTTGCGCCATCTCCTGCGGCAGTTGGTAGAGGTTGACCGGGATGACCTCGGCATCCGCCCCGCCGGGAGCGGTAGAACCCACCCAGCCCAGCGCGTCCACCAGCAGTTTGCGGTGAATGGGCGCCACCAACTCGGCCTCGGCGACGCCGCGGGTCCAACCATGGGCGATCTGCCAGGGCTCGGTATGGACGTTTTCCAGCCCGATCGCGCGCATCGTGGCGAGCGCCCAGGTGATCGCTTGCTGGGCCTCGGGCGATCCGGTGACCCGCCCGCCGATGTCATCACTGAGCTGCGTGAGGTAGGGAAAAGCCTGCGAGTGCAACAGGCCTTGACCCGCGATCGCGGTCAGGGCGGGCAGGGTTCCGTCAGTTGCGGGCGATGCCGGGCTCGGGCCGGCGGCCCACAGGCCGGGAACCAACAGGGACAGAGCAGACGCAGCGATGAGGTGGCACGCGGGGCGCATGGAGTCTCCTGACTCGAAGTGAGGTGCAGGCAGAATACCGGGCCGGCAGCGCTTGTGTTACAGGAAAATGTATTACAGGGAAAATTTGCAGGCAGTTTCGGGCGGGCAGGCAGTGCCGGCGTCCTACAGGAAAATCGGCGGGGCGAACTCGCGATACCAGGCGACCGCGCGGCGCAGGCCCTCGTCGAGGGCGACGGTCGGTTGCCAGCCCAGCTCGCGCCTGGCCCTGCTGCTGTCGAGGTACTGGCGGTCAATCTCGGCGCTGGCGGTCCCTTGGACGTCGGGTTCGAGATCGGGGCGTCCGGAGGCGGCTAGGATTTGTCGCACCAGTGGCAGGACGGCCACGGGGTGGTCAGTGCCGAAGTTGTAGGCCTGTCCGGCGGCCTTGCCGGCCAGCACCGCATCGGCCAGGTAGGCGGAGGACAATGCGGTTGAAGGTAGAGCCACCTCCAGCGCCGAACGAACTCGCCACCCTCGGTACAAGTGGCTTTCCTGGTGCATGGCATCGGAGACTTTCAACTTCACCCTCCTGCCAATGCGCTCCTGCTCTTTACTCCTTTGCGGCGCAGCCGTCAGTCCGACCCTAATTGGTCAATCAGCGCCGGTACGATTAGAAGGTGCGTCAACCCTGCCTATTGAGTCCCCTGCGGAGCCTTTCGAGGACTGACGAATTCGGGCTGCAGATTGACGCTGTTTGCTTAAGCGTGCTGGTTTAAATGCAAATCTAGGCGCCACAGCAGTTCTTGCAGCTGAGTTCGCAATGTTGAGTCTGTTCGCGCCTCGACGTTCAGCCGGAGCAGCGGTTCCGTATTGGAAGCGCGCAGGTTGAAGCGCCATTCGGGGAAAGCCACCGCGAGTCCGTCCGTGAAGTCGAGCTGGCCAGCGGAGTACAGTTCAGCCGCCTTCTGGAGAACGGCGGAAGTGTCAGCGACGGTGAAATTGAGTTCGCCGCTGACGAAATAGCGCTCTCGTAAGGGTCTGGAAAAATAAGAGAGCGGCCGCTTTTGCTTACCGAGAAGCTCGAGCAGCAACAACAGCGGGATCATGCCGTTGTCGCGGTACCAATTGCGACGAAAATAGAAGTGAGCCGACATCTCGCCAGCGAACTCCGCTCCTGCGTTGCGCATGCTTTCCGGGATGATCGTCATTCCAGCGCGACTCAGGACGGTACGTCCCCCCAGGCGGGCGATCGTCTCTTGTGTCGCCCAGATGTTGCGCGGATCAATGACGACGGTCGCTCCCGGGTACCGGGAAAGGATGGAATGGGCGAGGATCGCGGTTGCAAAGTACCCGGAGATGAAATAACCGGTCTCATCCACAAAGAAACAACGGTCGCCGTCGGCGTCCCACGCGACTCCGAGGTCAGCGTGCTGGCGTACCACCTCGGCGCATAACTCTCCCTGATTGGCGGGTAATAGAGGGTTGGGAACACCGCCGGGTACAGGAAACTCCCCGTTGGGCTCGCCGTGGAGGGGAATTACAGTCAGGGGCAAGCGGCCGCGCTTAATCACGTGCTTCAGCGCCCTGACCTGCATGCCGCAGTTGCCGTTGGCCACCACCCGCATGGGCGAGATGGCGGCGAGATCTACATAACTCAAAACGTAGTCAGCGAAGGCGTCCCATAGGTCGGCAGTTTCAAGCCGCCCACGTGCCACCGCCGGGTCGGGAGCCTTTTCAGGCATTACGCACAGGTCCCGTACCGCCGCCAGACCCGAGGACATCGAAAGTGGAACCGCCGCCCGCCTGCAGAAGTTGAAACCGTTCCACTCCTTTGGGTTGTGAGAGGCGGATACGGTGAAACCCCCGTCCACATCCAGTGTTCCCATGGCGAAGTAAAAAAGATCGGTGGATACCGTCCCCACGTCCACCACATCAATGCCGGCGTTCAAGAGAGCTTCAATCGCGGCGGCCGCGAGGGCGGGTCCGGAACGGCGCACGTCCTTGGCGACGAGAATGCGCCGCGCCCCGATCACGGCGGCGAAGGCCTGGGCAATGCGGGCGGCTCCGGCTTCGTCCAGTTGCTCGGGGACCAGTCCGCGCACGTCGTAGCTCTTGAAAATGCTGGGGTCGAGCACTCTTTTCAAACCTCCTGAACGATTTGGCAGGTACGGGTAGGTGACCCCGTAACGCCGCCGCTCTTGTTACAACGATAGGTCGTGATCCATGATCTCTAGCGGGCCCAAGGCATGAGGGAAGCCGGCAAATCTGCCGGCGACAGCAGGCAATTTCGCGACGCCGTCGACAGCCCCCGCCGAGTTTGTCACATCTCTAGCTGCGTTGCTGATGTTGAACGACGACAGCTTCCGTGGGGGGACTCGATATGCATTGCGGGCAGAGGCGCCTCGGTCATCATTCTGGCCAACGGTCGCGGCCGACATGGTCGTTCTGCGCCTTGACCACGTCATTGCGAACGTCGAGGATGCGCCGCGCCCTGATAACGGCAAGAGAGACCAGGGGGACGCGGGGATCGCCGGCTTCATCTGGTCGTCCGGCACAGCTCCACCCATGTCATAAACTTTGGAAAGATGTCGGGGTCGGCTCGTCAAGGATTCCGCCGCCGAGGATTTGACCGCGGCGCGAGCACCCGGTACACTGCATGGACTTCTGACCGTGCAGAGCCCCCCTGTGTTCTGCCAAAACTGGCGGCGTAGCTCAGATGGTCAGGAGTTGGTTGAAAAATCCGCTATGGCGTGAATCAAGAGGAGCAGTGAAGACGAAGAGCAGGCATGAACTGGTGTTCCGCTTCGGCTGCGCCGCCTCGTCCCAATCTCGTGCGCCTTGCCAGCACGACGGCGCTTCCCGCCGTATTCAATCGAACAGGGTCTCAGTTCGGATCCGCTCAGCAGGGGTGCCTTGCTGAGCGGTGAGCGATTGCGCCGCGCGCACCGTGCCCCCTTTGATGGTGTGCTACCACTCTACTCTGCGCCATCGACCGGCCGCTCTTTCTGGGCGATGACCTTCACTGTGGTCTCGCAGGGTTCCAATCCATGAGCAAGAGTGCTGGCCTGCCCGCCGCCGCCCACGCCGTCGCCGAGGAACTCAGGTCGTGCATGGAAGGCGAGGTGGACTTTACGCCACGGGCGCGCGCGCTGTATGCCACCGACGCTTCCAACTATCGGCAAGTGCCCTTGGGGGTCGTGCTGCCGCGAACCACCGCGGATGTCGAAGCGGCAGTGGCGGTGTGTCGACGTCACGGTGCGCCGCTGCTGGCGCGTGGGGCGGGCACCAGTCTGGCGGGGCAGTGCTGCAACGTGGCGGTGATTGTGGACTTCTCTCGTCACCTCAACGCAGTGCTGGAGGTCCATCCTGAGGAACGGTGGGCGCGGGTTCAACCCGGCCTGGTCCTGGATTCTCTGCAGCGGGCGGTAGCCCCGCACGGGCTGATGTTTGCTCCCGATCCCTCGACGCACTCGCGCTGCACTCTTGGAGGAATGATCGGAAACAACTCCTGCGGTATCCATTCGGTGCTTGGGGGCAAGACCTCGGACAACGTTTCGTCTCTCGACGTCCTGACCTATGACGGAGCCCGCTTGGAAGTCGGCAGCTTTTCGACCGCCCAACTGGCTGCGTACGGCCGACGCCAGGATCGGTCAGGCGAAATCTATCGCGGGCTCGCAGCCTTGCGCGAACGCTTTCGCGAACCCATCCGGCGCGCCTTCCCACGCCTTCCGCGTCTGGTCTCGGGATACGGTCTTCATCATCTTTTGAATGAAGACGGGGGCGGCAATCTGGCACAAGCACTGGTGGGGACGGAAGGAACCTGCGTCACCGTTTTGGAAGCCACGCTGCGGCTCGTGGTCAGTCCACCGGGGCGCGCGGTCCTGATGATCCGGACGGAAGATGTCTTTGAAGCGGCAGATCTGGTCCCTTTTCTCCTCGAGCTCAAGCCGATCGGTCTGGAAGGACTGGACGAATATCTCGTGGCGCAGGTTCATACCCGCGGCGCCGCAGGGGAGGCGGGCCTCCACGGCCCTGGGGCGCTCTTGCTGGTCGAATTCGGGGCGGACGACAGCGCGGCGGCAGTGGCTGATGCGCACTCCGCCCTGCTTCACCTGCGGCAGCGGCATCCCGGCGTTGCCGCCGATCTGCTCTCCCCCGAGATGGCACGCCGCGCGTGGGAGCTGCGGGAATCCGGTATCGGCGCCACCGCGGCCACCGCGAGCGGCCGGCCCACATGGCCGGGATGGGAGGATTCAGCGGTGCATCCCGATCAGCTCGGGGCCTATCTGCGCGCCTTGCGCGGACTGCTCCGCCAGCACCGCCTGGAGGGTGCCTTCTACGGACACTTCGGCCAGGGCTGTGTTCATCTGCGCGTTGACTTTGAATGGCGCACCTTGGAGGGCCAGGCGCAGTTCCGCACCTTCATGCAGGAGGCCGCCGATCTGGTCGTGGCCCACGGTGGCTCACTCTCGGGGGAACATGGGGATGGCCAGGCGCGGGGCGAACTGCTGCCGCGCATGTTCAGCGCCGAGATGATGGCGGCCTTTCGCGAGTTCAAGACGATCTGGGATCCCACGCATGGCATGAATCCCGGCAAGCTCGTGGACCCCCTCCCCATGGACCAAGACCTGCGTTTTGGGCCCGCATACCGCCCGCAAGCCGTAAAGACGCACTTTCCCTTCCTCCAAGACAAGAACAGTTTTCAGTCGGCCGTCAACCGTTGTGTGGGCGTGGGGGCCTGCCGTCGCGAACAGAGCGGCTTGATGTGTCCGAGTTACAAGGTCACTCACGAGGAGATTCACTCCACTCGCGGCAGAGCCCGCTTACTCTCCGAGATGCTGCGGGGCGATGTTCTGGACAAGGGATGGAAGAGTCTGGAAGTACACGAGGCGCTGGACCTCTGCTTCGCCTGCAAGGGCTGTAAGACGGACTGCCCGGCCGGCGTGGATCTGGCGACCTACAAAGCTGAATTCCTCTCGCATTATTATCGGGGTCGCCTCCGCCCACGTTCGGCGTACGCCTTGGGGCTGGTGGCGACATGGGCACGAATGGGTTCCCACCTCCCCCGCCTGGTCAACGCCCTTGCCGGCAGCGCATGGGGCGGGCGCGTCGCAAAACACCTGGCCGGCATCGCCAGCGAACGCCGCTTGCCGCGTCTCGCCGAGCGGTCCTTCACCGCATGGTTCGCAGGACGTCAGCGGAACGCGGTGCCGCGCGGACCCGAAGTCATTCTCTGGCCAGACACCTTTACCAACTTTTTCCATCCCCACGTCGCGCGAGCGGCGGTCGCGGTGCTGGAGGAGGCCGGATTTACCGTTCGCTTGCCCGCCAGCGGGGGGCTGTGCTGCGGACGCCCCCTGTACGACTTTGGAATGCTCGACCGGGCGCGGCGACAATTGGAACAAATCGTCGCGGTGCTTCAGCCGGATGACAGCCCGCGTCCGCCCATCATCGGGCTGGAGCCTGGATGCGTCTCCGTTTTTCGCGACGAGCTGACGGATCTTCTGGGTGGACAGCCGCGGGCCCGGGCCTTGCGAAATCGGGTGGTGCTCTTCGGGGAATTTTTGGAGCGACACCAGTATCAACCGCCGGTGTTGGCGCGGCCAGCGTGGGTGCAAGGCCATTGTCACCACCGCGCGGTACTGGATTGGCACTCCGAGGAACACCTGATGCGGCAGATGCAACTGCAGGTGCGAACCATGGAAGGCTGCTGCGGGATGGCCGGTGCGTTCGGATTCGAGCGCGCCCACTTCGAGGTCTCCCGGAGAGCGGCGGAGCTCGAGCTGCTTCCAGCATTGCGTCAGGCCCCCGACGGTGCATTGATAATTGCCAACGGATTCAGCTGTCGCGAACAGATTGAGCAGTTGACTGGCCGCAAGGCCCTCCACCTCGCGGAGGTGATGCGGCTGGGTCAAGAGTCGCTCACGGTTGTTCCCTAAAGGCCCCAGGGCCCGAGCGCCGACGCAGCCGAACGCTTTCCGTCCCGATGGCTGCGGCGGCTCCCCGCCTGCCGCCCTCCAGGCACACGGAGCGAAAATGTGCTCCCGCCGTTGAGACGTCCCATGGCATACTGCGGTCACCGGTTGCGGAATGCAACGTATCGTGTTTTTCGAGGGGCTGGCGTCATTTCTCCTGGCCCGCGGGGGGCGGATCCGATGATCATGGTGCTGCACTGCGTTGCGGTGCGGTCCGAGGCGGCGGTGGGCAGACGGGACTTGGTCTTGTCCTGAAGCTCCGTGCTTGCGGGAGGCCTTGGTGATCTCAAAGTCCGTGCGCGAACGGTGGTGACCTGGGAGGGGTCCACCTACCGGAGAAGACATTCGTATCGTTCGGGAAAGAGCTTGATTGCATGCGCATGGCCATTGCCCATGACTGGCTGGTGACGATCGGCGGTAGCGAGCGGGTGCTGGAACAGATGCTTCAGCTCTATCCGCAGGCCGATCTTGTCAGCTTGGTTGACTTTTTGAATGATACGGAACGCTCCATCGTCGGGGGTAGACACGCGCAAACCAGTTTTCTGCAGCACTGGCCATGGGCACGCACCCTCTACCGCAATTACTTGCCGTTGATGCCGTTGGCAGTCGAGTCCTTGGACCTGTCGTCGTACGACATGGTGTTATCCAGCAGCCATGCCGTGATCAAGGGGGTTATCACCGGCCCCGATCAGCTGCATGTTTGTTATTGCTATTCGCCGATGCGCTACGCTTGGGATCTGCAGGCCGAGTACCTGAAGAGCGGGGGGCTCGAGCGCGGCG
Organism: uncultured Acidobacteriota bacterium; assembly: GCA_937898755.1. GTDB lineage: Bacteria > Acidobacteriota > Terriglobia > Terriglobales > SCQP01 > CALEJU01. Next base: position 13,495 of record CALEJU010000025.1, read on the forward strand.
TCCGCGGCTGGCTCACACGGGCGCTTCTGGTGGGAATGCGCATGTGGGATCTTCGCACCGTGCCGGGCGTCGATCATTTCGTGGCGATCTCGCACCATATTGCCCGGCGTATCCGCAAGGTTTACGGGCGGGACGCTTCGGTGATCTATCCTCCCGTGGATACCGCGTACTTCCATCTCGATGAGACGCCGCGGGACGACTACTACGTGACCGCCTCGCGTCTGGTTCCCTACAAGCGGGTCGATCTCATCGTGGCCGCCTTCGCCGCCCTGCCGCACCGCCGGCTCGTCGTGATCGGCGAGGGCCCGCAACTGGAAGCGCTGCGCAAATCGGCGACGTCCAACGTGGAGTTTCTGGGTTATCAGGATCCTTCCTCCCTGCGGCATCACCTGCAGCGAGCGCGGGCCTTTGTGTTTGCAGCCCGCGAGGACTTCGGGATCGCCCCGCTGGAAGCACAGGCCTGCGGGACGCCGGTCGTCGCATTCGGCCGGGGCGGCGCACTGGAGACGGTGTGCGGCATGGACTCGGCTCATCCCACCGGATTGTTTTTTCCGGAGCAGAGTGTCGAGTGCCTGTGCGAAGCCATTCGAACTTTCGAGTCGCAGGCACGACGGATCGCGCCGTCCCGTTGCCATGAGCAGGCGGCGCAGTTTTCCCGTGAACGTTTCAGTCGTGCCCTGACGTCGCTGATCGATCGCGAATGGACGGAGTTCCGCCGCCGCACGCGGGCGGGGGTTCATGAGCGCGCTAATGCTGTGACGGGTTAAGATGGGGAGGCCTCGCGGGGGCCTTGCGCACATTGAGTTGAACGGCGTCGTGGACGGAGTTGCCAGGGTTACCCCGGGTTGGGCGGGCAGCGTCAGCGTCGGGAGGCGTGTGTCCGGGCTACGACGGACAGTGAGCGTCGGGCCGGCGATTCTGCCGGCGCAAAAACAGATGGGAGAATAGTCTGTAACATGAGACAAGTGGCCTTGATAACTGGAATTACGGGACAGGACGGGTCCTACATGGCCGAGTTGCTCCTCCGAAAAGGGTATGACGTGCATGGCATCGTCCGTCGCGTCGCACTGGAGAATCCGGAGCAGCGCCTGCACCGGCTGGCGGGGGTGTTGGACCGGGTGCACCTGCACTCCGCATCGCTGGACAGCTATCCCAGTCTGTTTGCCGTCGTTGCGGAAATCAGGCCCACGGAGTGCTATCACCTGGGCGCGCAGAGCTTCGTGAGTTACTCGTTCGAGGACGAGTTCTCGACTCTGAATACCAATATCAACGGAACGCACTACATGTTGTCGGCGATCAAGAACGCCGCCCACGACTGCCGTTTTTATTTTGCGGGGTCGAGCGAAATGTTCGGCAAGGCCCGAGAGGTTCCGCAGGGCGAACTGACGCCATTTCATCCGCGCTCGGCTTATGGGATTTCCAAGGTGGCCGGCTACGAACTCACGCGCAACTATCGCGAGGCTTACGACATGTTTGCCTGCGCCGGCATCCTGTTTAACCATGAGTCGCCGCGGCGCGGATTCGAATTCGTCACCCGCAAGATCACCGCCGGGGTGGCCCGCATCAAGCATGGACGGGCCAAGCGACTGGCGCTGGGCAATCTGGAGGCGCAGCGCGACTGGGGGCACGCCGGTGATTACGTGGAGGCGATGTGGCTGATGCTGCAGCAGCCCCAGCCCGACGATTACGTCGTGGCCACCGGCGAGACGCACAGCGTGCGGGAGTTTGCGGAATTGGCGTTTGCCCGTGCCGGCCTTGACTGGCGGGAATACGTTGTCGTCGATCCGAACTTCTATCGCCCGGCCGAAGTGGACCTGCTGCTCGGGAATCCTGCCAAGGCGCAGGCGGTGCTGGGCTGGCAAAGGCGCACGTCATTCCAGGAACTGGTGCAGGAAATGACCGACCACGACCTGCGGTATTTGAGCGAGGTGAATGGGGAAGGCGGTCTGCGGGCTGCGACTGCCGCTGGCGATTAACCCCCGTCTGCGGGCGACAGAACATCAAGTTGAAACCTTCGATTCTTGTCACGGGCGGCGCCGGCTATGTGGGAAGTCATGCCGTCCTCCGTGTAGCACCCGCTTTCGATGGTGTCGTCCTCGACAATCTGTCGCGCGGTCACGCCGCCCTGGTCCCGGCGAGCGTCGAACTGTTGTCGGGGCGATCTCCGTATCCCGGCTGAGGGGGCGCGCGGGTTTTTCAGACGCATCGCTTTGATGCGGGCCTGCAAGTCGCGGCGTTCGCCTATCTCGGGGAATTGATGCCATTCCCCGGCCTGTACTTTGCGTACCACCTGGTCGGCACGGTGAATCTGCTCGACGGCAGGGTGCAGTTCGGCGTCAAGAATCTCGTTTGTTTCTACACCTGAGCCACCTGCGGAGTTCCGCTGCAGCTACTGATTCCCGGGTCCCACCTGCTGTAGCCGTCAGTTCAAATTGGCCGTGCGCTGTGTTAAAATCCTCGAAGCATCTCGCCGCACAACCTCACCCCGCTGGGGACATCTGGCTTTCGAATCGTTCCAGTAACCGTCAGAATGAAGACGAACCCACTGGAATTTTTCGGCGCTGATGGCGGCAGGCAAGGTCTATGGCTGTTTCGAGTGCAGTGAGCGAGGCGAGGGGAAAACTTCGCACACGGTCCCCTTTAGCGCTCATGTTGGAGATCGGTGTGACGTGGATGCTGGACGGCGCGTTGCTGGCGCTCTCCTTGTCCTTGGCCTATGGCGTCAGGAATCTCCTGGTGCTGTTGCACTGGTCGCGGGTGCCCAGCCTTCACTTGCCCTACGGCCCTTGGCTGCCGTTCATGAGTTGTTGGCTGCTCTGGTTGGCGGCACTTGCCTATGAGGGAATCTATTCGCACGGACTGGCCAGCTTGGACGTCACCGATCGCATTGTGAAGGCCCTGACCGGCGGTCTCCTGCTCTCCGCGGTATTGGTCTACCTGCTGCATGGCGAGGACCTCGCTCCCCGCAGCTTGTTGCTGTTCGCCTACGGGATGAACCTGGCTCTATTTACACTGCTGCGGCCAATCCTGATGCAGACTTTGGCTTGGCGGACCCGCCAAGCGCCCACGGTCGCTGTCGTTGCCGAGTTTGCCCCGCCCGCCGACGTGCTGTTCCAGCTGCGACGCGCTGGTTTTGCCGTACGTTCCAACGACAGGCGCCACCAGGAGCCCTCCGAAGACCAGGAGCCGGCGGTAGCGGTCGTGATCTGCCAGAAATCACGACGTGAGCAGCCCGATCTGTCGTATTGGGAGGGGCACTACGACGAAATTGCGATCATCGCTGCGAGTGGCGGAACTTCCTGCTTGGGAGCGCGCCCCATGCATCTCGGCGGGCGGCAGATCTTTGTCATTAGCCACCCGCTGCGTCTGCCACTCAACCGCTTTGTCAAGCGCACCATGGATTTGCTCGGATCGCTGACGCTGCTGGTCCTGCTGACGCCGGTACTGGTGCTGGTGGCAGCGGCCGTCAAGCTCACGTCACCCGGACCGATCCTGTTTTCCCATGGTCGTTTAGGCCGGAACGGCAAGCCGATCGGCGTGTTGAAATTTCGGACCATGGTGCTGGATGCCGAAGAGCGGCTGCAGGCCCTGCTGGAAAGTGAGCCCCACCTCCGGGCCGAATTTGAGCGCGATTTCAAGTTGAAGAGTGACCCGCGAGTAACACCCATCGGCCCCTTTCTTCGTCGCTCCAGCCTGGATGAATTGCCACAGCTTTGGAACGTGCTGCGCGGCCAGATGAGTTTGGTGGGTCCGCGCCCGATCGTCGCAGCAGAAATCCCCCTTTATGGGGACGCCTATCCCGTGGTGCGCACGGTAAAGCCGGGTATTACGGGTTTGTGGCAAACCAGTGGACGCAATAATTTGTCTTACGACTCGCGACTCACCTTCGATGTCGCCTACGTCCGGAAGTGGACCATCTGGTTGGACATTGTCTTGCTCATCCGGACACTGCAAGCCATGATCATTCCCGACACGTATTGAAGAACGTCAACCAACGGAGTGAGGCTCGTTTACGGGTCCGGGTGGTTGCTGGGCTACGCCACGGATCGCTTCCGCGATCTTGGCGGCGAGGGACGGCTGCCATTCGATGCCCCGGCGATCCGGGCCGATCCGAATCTGTCGACGCCGAGCTGTGTACTGGACACCTCACCCGGCAAGCACCAGGTCATCTGGAAAAGCGACTGCGGCCGGTGGCCACGGATAGGACATGCGCAAGGGCTTTGAGGTGCGGGACCGGATGGAGTGCGAGCCGCGCAGCGGGCACGAGTTCGTGTTCTCGAACCGTCAGCAGAACCGGATGGAGCTGCTCTATGGGAACAGAAGCAGGCTATGGATGTGCGCCAAGCGGCTGGAGGAGGGCGGATTCCGCTGGCCGGAGGCGGGCCGGGAGGCGAAGATTGCGCGAAGCCGGGCGGAGCTGGCGCTGCTGCTGGACGGCATTGACCTGGCGCAGACCAGAAAGCGCGCCTGGTGCCGGCGGGCGGTGCCACAATAGGGCACTCAGCGACCCCGCCCTCCAACGCCGCCGCTGCCATCCCCGGGAAGATCGAGAAGCCTCGCGCGCTACTGAGCGCGATGCAGGAGGAGCTGACCAGCGTAAAGGGCGCGCGGCAGCCCTCAAAGCTGCGCATCGAGTAGCTGGTGAGAGCTTGCGACGCTCGGCGTAGCGCAGCTCTACAGCCCAAGCATGGGGGCAAGAGGCCTCAAATGCCGGCCCTTGCCCCACGCCCCATCCCCACTGAAAAAGGGGGAAGACCGGAGGTAATCTGTTGTAGTCTCATATGAACGGAAGCGGGGGGCCGGTCCCTCTTGCCGCTCGAACAATCCGTGAAGCTGTGGCTCAAATCGAGGGGCACGCTCTGTCGGAACATTTGGCATTAACGCTGCAAAACGCGTGAAACGAGAGAGGGAGGTCAGTGGTAATGGCAAATGGCTGTGAGTCACAGGCCGGAGGGCTGCCCAATCGGGGCAAACCCTGGCTTGCGGCATACACCCGTCCTCGACATGAGCAAAAAGTTTTGCGGTATTGGCAGTCGTTCGGCTTCGATGCATTTCTTCCGACCTACAAGAGCTGGCGGAATTGGAGTGATCGCCGCAAGGTTCTCCAGCTCCCATTGTTTCCCGGCTACGTTTTTGTGCGCATCACAGAAGAAGAGCGGCAATCCGCGGTGCAAGCCCCTGGGCTTTTATGGTTTGTTCATAATGCGCGTAAAATCCTCTCCATTGACGAGCAGGAATTGCACGCAATCCGGCGTCTGCTGGACAGTGGATTCGAGTACGGACCGCTTGCCAGCGTCAGCGTAGGCGACGAGGTGGAAATAGTTTCGGGAGCAATGACCGGGCAGCGGGGGTGCCTGTTGAGCAAAGATCCTGGATCAATTGTGCTCAGGATATCGGCCATCAACGGGTTCGTGCGCGTCAAGGTGCCAGATCCATCATGGCTCGCGCCGGTTGCTCGCCACCGTGTGCGATCACCCGCGCTCAGTCCCGCAGATCATTGCCCTGCTTCAGTACCCGTTGCGGCCGCAGTCGAGGCGGGAATTCCGATCACGTTTATTTCGCGGGCCTCAATAAATGACCAGCCAGACAACAAATCAACGCCATTCAAATCGGTCTGAGCGCCAACGACTGAGCCTCCGTCCGGTCCATCGCAACCGCGAGCTGCAGTTGCGGATAGAAACCGACATCAGTGGCAACATTCCACCCTGGGACGGCCGTCCACTCTGATCGCACTCAGCAAAGATCTCTGACTCACCATGAAGACCCTACTCCGTCAGCGCGAAGCCGATCCTGACGTCAAACTGCCGTCGGCCCGGGTTGTACCCGACATGGTGGCCTTGTCAAGCAATGGCCCAGAGCCGGAAGACTCGCTTCCGCTCTACCTCTACTGGGGGTATGTCCGCCGGTATCTGTGGCAGATCGTGACGTTGATCATGGTGGTCACCACTGCCGCCACCATCTATGCCCTGTCGCGTCCCAAGCTATACGATGCCATGGCGATGGTCCGGATCTCGCCCTTCGGAACCCACGTCACCGACGCTAACGAAACGACTCCCGCAAGTGCCATCTCGCCGACGACGTTGATTGGCACCGCCAGCGAAATGGTCATCAGCCCGGCGGTCGTCTTAAAAACCATTGACGACCTTCATCTGGATAACGAGCCCACCCTGCTCACCGCGAAGGATCGGGCCAGTCTGAGTCCCCAGAAGCAGCGGGAACTTCTTCTGCGCGAAGTCACCGAGTCGATCAACGTCGAACGCCCTCCCATGACCCTGCTCATGGAGATTCATTTCCGCGCTCGCCGACCGGATCTGGCCGCGCGCATCGCCAACGGACTGGCCCAGTCGTTCCTGACGGTTGAATATCAGAGCCGAGTGCAGGAGATTCGCGCCAGTTCGCAATACATGTCGGCTCAACTGGATGACCTGCGGGCCGCCATGGAGCGCGCGCAGAGGGCGCTGGTGAACTACGAAACCACGCATAACGTCATTAATCCGGATGATAAAACCAACATCTTCCAGTCGCGCCTGGCTTTCCTCAATACGGAGGTCGCGCAAGCGCAAGGGGCGCGCATGCAGGCGGAAGCGGAATACCACGTTCTGGCCAGCGGCGGATTGCCCGCCGTGCTCTCCGCCAAACTGAGCGAAACGCTCCAGCCGCTGGTGGCCCGGCTGCGGCAGGACAAACTGCGACTGGCCGACATGAGCGCCGTGTATGGACCGAATTATTTCCTGTACACGCAGCAACAGGATCGGGTGCGCAATGACGAGGAGTTGCTGGCAAAGCAGGTGCAGGGCGTCGTGGAGCAGGTTCAAAGCCGCTACCAGCAGGCCCTCCGGAATGAGCATCTTGTGCAACAGGAAATGGATCGCCAGAAGGCGGTTCTGGACGACTTCAATCTCCGTGCCATCCGTTATACCGAACTGAAGGCGGATGCCGACAGCACCTCGACGCTTTACTACGATCTCCTGCGCAAGCTCAAGGAATCGAATGTCGGTGCGGAGTTCCGCTCCGATGACATCCGCGTGGTCAATCCCGCCCTGCCCAACCCGATTCCGTCCTATCCCAACGTGCGGCTTATTTCACTGTTGGCTCTCCTCTGTTCCACGGCGCTGGGAATCGGTGGCGCGATTCTCGTGGGAACGCTCGACCGCAGCGTGGTTGACCCGGAACAACTCGCGCAATGGCTTCATCTGCCCGTGCTCGCCTCCGTGCCTCTTGCTGCCGGAGCAGCCCTCACGCTGCGACGCTCGCCCGTCCTGACCGCGGGTGCTCCGGCGGAGGAAACGGCAGGATTGCTGCCGACCCTGGAGAAGTCCGCTACCCAGTCGTCCGTGTTCGGTGAGGCGGTGCTGTCGCTGCGATCGGCGCTGCTCTTCGGAGCGCCCGAAAATATGACCGTCCTCGCGGTCAGCAGTTCCGTGCCCGGCGAAGGCAAGAGCACCCTCGCGGCCCACCTCTCCATTGCCTTTGCCGATATGGGTAATCGAACGGTTCTGGTCGACGCCGATATGCGCCGACCCAACGTCCACCGGCTCTTTGGTGTCACCAACCGGGCAGGGTTGGCGAGCGTACTTCGCGGCCGTTGTCCCCTGGACGAGGCCCTGGTCTCGGTTGCCGGGCGTCCTAACCTGTGGATCCTGCCCGCCGGCACCGCCACCGGCGACACGACGGAATTGCTTTTACTCGGTCTCGCCGATGTCTTGGACGGGTTGCGAAGCCGCTTCAGCCTGGTGCTGATTGACTGTCCGCCGGTGCTGGGATTCGCGGACAGCCCCGCCGTGGCGAATGCTGCCGACGCCACCCTCATGGTGGTACACGCGGGCAAGACCGATCGCAACGTTCTGAAAGCGGCCGTCGCCGCGCTCCGGCACGCCCGCGCGCAGATTGTCGGCATCGCTCTCAATCAGGTCGACCACAAACTCAGCAATTACTACGGATATTATCGCAACTACGCCAAGTCCGGGTATTACGCCGCGACTCCGGACGACGCCAATGATTAACCTGGCGGCCGGGCGCCACTCCCGGCAATGCGCCGCGATCGCCGACCTGGAGCGGCTTGGCCGCGAAGGATGGGTGTCATGAAATCACTGAAGGCCGCACTTTTGCTGCTACTCCTGCTTGCCGTGTCGAGCCTGTCGGTCAGGGGACAAAGCGCACCGCTTGCTGACGAACGGGACGCGATTCCGTTCACAACGTCGGGTGATTTGCAGCCGGCTCAGATAACGCCGGCGGCCCCCGCGTCTTACGCCATCGGCCCCGGAGATTTGCTCGCGATCTATGTGCTCCAAATGCCGGAGATGAATCGCCAGATTCGGGTCAGCGCCGGCGGCGCCATCTCCTTGCCCTTCATCGCCAAGCCCTTTGACGTCAACGGTAAAACCGCCGATGCGGTGGCCAGCGACATCGAAGGGAGGCTGGTGGCCGACGGGATCGCGCGCCACCCAGCCGTGGAAGTAACCGTCCGCGACGTCGAAAGCCGCCCGATTACCGTGGCCGGCGCCGTCAATCAGCCCAGGGTCATCCAGGCATATCGGCCGTTTACGCTCATGGAAGTCATCGCCCGCGCGGGCGGCCCGAGCAAGTTGGCCAGCGACAAGATTCTCCTCAGCCAACCCGAACAGGGGGGATTGCAGACACGGGTTCTCAGCCTGAACGCACTCATGCAGGGGACCGATCCCGCCGTTAACCCCCTCCTGGAAGGTGGAGAGGAGATCAGACTTCTGCCTGCGGTGCCGGTCTACGCTACCGGGGCGTTGCATCGTCCCGGCGCCTTTCTGCCGCAGTCCGGCGAAGCCATCACCGTCCTGCGCGTCATTGCCATGGCCGAGGGGATGCAAGAGCCGTCGGACAAGCAGCATGCCGAAATCATTCGCCGCAGCACCGGTCATTTGCAGCAGATCCCCATCAATCTGGAAGCCATCCTGCACCACAAGGCCGAAGATGTTGAACTCCAACCCGGGGACATCCTCTATGTGCCCGTGAATCATCGCCGCAGCGCTTTGAATCAGATCCTCTCGGATGCCGGCTCCGCCGCCGTGATCGCCATTGGATATGGCGTGACCAGATAACCTGAGAACGCCATCGTTCCAAGCCGGATCGACGCTGGGGCGATCAACACGGACGACAGAATTCGTTAATCGAGAGACTGAGCATGCCGATCCTTCCCTTTCAGTTCAAGCTCAACACGGATCTTCGATTTGGCGTCGGCGCCCTGGCCCGCTTGCCGGAGTGGCTCGAACAGGCGGGTTGGCGCCGCCTCGCCTTGGTGATCGATGGGGGCGTCAGCCGCCATCCGCGGTGGCAGGCGATGGCCACCGAGTTGCAGCAGAGATTCACCATCGTCGCTCAACTGGAAACCAACGTCACCGAGCCCACCTATGACTACCTGGATGAGATTCGGACCCGGTTCATGGGGCGGCCGATAGATGCTTTCATCGCCATCGGCGGCGGCAGCGTTCTGGATCTCGCAAAGGCGCTGTCCCTGCTGGTCACCAATGAGTTGCCGGCAATTCAATACCGCGGATTTGACCTTCCGCAAGTTCCGGGGCCGCCGCTCGTCGTCATTCCCACCACTGCCGGCACCGGTAGCGAGGTCACACCCAACGCCGTTCTTACCGATTCACGCGAACAGCGCAAGTTTGGTATCAACACCACACTTTACCTGCCCCGCTTTTGTCTGCTTGATCCGGAGTTGACGCAATCCTGTCCGCGTTCGGTGACCGTCTCTTCCGGCATGGACGCCTTGGTTCACACGCACGAGAGTTTCGTTTCCAGGAAGGCGACGCCGATCAGCCGGATGTATTCGTTGGAGGCATTCGGGCTGATTTTCAACTCTCTGGCCACCGCGGTCGAAGAGCCCGACGACCTTGATGCGAGAAGTCAGATGTTGCTGGGAAGTTACCTGGCGGGTACGGCGCTCTTCAACTCCAGCGCCGGACCGGCGGGCGCACTCTCCTATCCGCTGGGGGTTCACTATAAGGTGCCCCATGGGTTGGCGGGAGCCGTCTTTCTCCCGCACATCGTCCAGCACAACGTGGACCGCGGCTATGGGCAATACAAGGAGCTTTACGACCGTATCCAGGGCGCCGAAGCGGTGCATGATCCGGTCGAAGCCAGCCGGCGCTTCTGTGCCCGCTTGTGGGAACTTTGCCGGCGCATCGGGGTGCCGTCAAGCCTGGAACAATTTGCCTTTCGGCGGGCCGATCTGGATTCCTTCCTGGAGCAGGCGCAAAAGCTCCAAGCCGCGTTCGAAATGAATCCAGTGCCCTTCGGAGTGGAAGACGCGAAGCGGATTCTTGATCAGATGACGGAAGGGTTGGCCGTTCAGAAAGCATAGAGGACAACATGCCAGGTTGGGAAATCATCGACGAGCAAGAGCGGGCTGCGGTCAACGCGGTCTTCGATAATGGTGCAGTCCTGTTCCGGCAGAGCTTTGCCGCACTCCGCAACAACATCTACAAGGTGAAGGAATTCGAACAGGCGTTTGCCGCCTACACCGGCGCAAACCACGCACAGGCCGTCACCTCCGGTACGGCGGCCGTCAAAGTCGCCCTGAAGGCGCTCGAGATCGGACCGGGCGACGAGGTCATCACTCAGAGCCATACCTTTGTGGCCACGGTCGAGGCGATTCTGGAATGCGGCGCCATTCCGGTGATTGCCAACATCGACGAGACCTTGAATCTCGACCCCGAGGATTTGCTGCGCAAGATCACTCCACGCACCCGGGCGGTCATTCCGGTTCACATGCTGGGGGTAGCGGCGCGCATGGACCGGGTTCTGGAGATCGCCCGCCGTCACGGCTTGTACGTCGTGGAAGACACCGCCCAGGCCTGTGGGGGAACTTGGCAGGGCAGGAAACTTGGAACGCTCGGCGATGCCGGCACGTTCAGCTTTGACCATGGGAAGTTTCTGACCACCGGCGAAGGCGGCATGGTGGTGAGCAATGATCCCCAGGTCGCTTTTCGGGCCAAGTGCTATACCGATCACGGCCACGAGGATAATCCCGCGTTTCCGCGGGGTGAGGACACCCGGTCACGCCCGGGATTCAACTACCGGATGATGGAGTTACAGGGCGCCATCGGCGTGGTGCAGCTCGGCAAGCTGCCGGGTTCACTGGACCGCCATCGTGCCAACAAGCGCGCGCTCCGCGCCGCGCTGGACGCCCACGTCTCCGCCCCCCTGGTCTATCGCACGGTGACCGATCCGGACGGCGATACCGGCGATGCGCTCGTCTTTTTCTTGGAGACGGCCGAGCGCGCCCGCGCCGTGGCGCGGACCCTGCAAGGGCGCGGGATCGGCTTCAAAAACCTACCCGACGCCCTGAACTGGCATTTCGCCGGGACGTGGGACCATCTGCTGGCTGACACCCCTGCATTGCATGGGGCCACGCTCGCCCAGCACTGCGAGCCCAGTGAACGTATTCTGCGCCGCGCCATCGCACTGCCCATTTTTTACAAGATGGACGACGCCCGATTCGCCCAGATCGCGACCGAAGTGGAAGGCGCATTGCGACAAACCCGCGAAAAGAGCGCAACTTTTTCCGTGCGGTGAGGTTTATGTTCCGCAGAGCTGGAACCGGCCGCCCGTGTGCCCAGCGCTAGGGGACATTCAGTGGATGCCATCCTGCAAGTCAGAATGAGCTCAAGTCGTCTGCCCGGCAAGGCGCTCCTGCCGGTGCTGGGACGGCCGCTCCTGTGGTACAACATCGAACGCATCCGGTTGTCCCGGATGATCGATCGGGTGGTTGTGGCGACCAGCACCGACCCCGCCGACGATGTCATTACCGCCGCCTGTGAGGGATGGGGAACGCCAGTGTTCCGCGGCAGCCTGAACGACGTTCTGGACCGCATCTACGGTTGCGCCCGCCATTTCGAGATGGACGTCTTCGCCAAATTCACCGCCGACAACCCGCTCATCGACCCCTGCGTCATCGACGCGGTGATCGCCGGCTTCCGCAGCAACCCCGCGCCGCTTGACTATTACAGCAACAATCACCCGCCAACCTGGCCCGACGGCCAGGAAATCGAAGTCATCCGGACTGCGGCCTTGGAGAGCGCATGGCGGGAATCGCAAGAGGCTTTCCAGCGGGAGCACGTTACGGTCTGGTTGTGGGATCAGCCGCAGCGATTTCGCGTCGGCAACCTTGCGCGCAGCAACAACGCCTGGTACCAGCGCTATCGCTGGACGCTGGACTTTCCCGAGGATTACGTACTAATCCGTCGCATTTTTGAAGAGCTTTACCCCGCTCAGCCGGCTTTTGGCACCACCCAGATCATGGCCCTGATCGATCGCAAGCCGGAGCTGGCCGAATTGAATCGAAGGCACAAGGGCGACGTTTGGTATCGCCACCACCGGGATTCGTTGCAAACCGTGGCTAAGGAAATGACCCTCGAAAGTTCGCGCCCATGAGCCATTCGATTTCCATTGCCGGGCGTGAAGTTGGCGTTGATCGTCCCACGTTTGTCATTGCCGAAGCGGGCGTCAACCATAACGGTGATCTGGCGACCGCCATGCGCATGGTGGAAGTGGCAGCCCAGAGCGGCGCCGATGCCGTAAAGTTTCAGACCTTCGATTCCGATGCACTGGCGACCGCCGCCGCCCCCAAAGCGGAGTACCAGGTCCGGACCACCGGCGGGAGCGAATCGCAGCGGGACATGCTGCGGCGTTTGCAATTATCGGCGGCCGCGCATCGCGAACTGAAGTCTCATGCCGATCGCCAGGGCATCATCTTTCTGTCAAGCCCCTTCGACGACGCCAGCGTGGATCTGCTGCTGGACCTCGGCGTCCCGGCGTTTAAGATCCCTTCCGGCGAGCTGACCAACCTGCCCTTGCTCCAGCGGATCGCCCGCTCCGGCAAGCCGGTCATCCTTTCGACCGGAATGGCGGGACTGGGTGAAATCGAGAGTGCGCTTCGCTGCCTGCTGGCCGAGGGGGCGGAGAACGTCATTCTGCTGCAATGCGTGACCCAGTACCCGGCCGATCCGGCCGACGTCCACTTACGGGCCATGGCAACGATGAAGGCCACCTTCGGGCTGCCGGTCGGCTATTCCGATCATACGGAGAGCCCAGAGGTCGTCCTGGCGGCGGTGGCCCTGGGTGCCTGCGTGATCGAGAAGCACTTCACGCTGGATCGAACCTTGCCCGGACCGGACCATCGGGCATCCGCCGAGCCGGCGGAATTGAAACAACTCATCACTTCCATTCGCGTAGTGGAGTCCGCGCTGGGGACGCCGCGCAAGCGGCCCGGAGCCGGGGAGCTGCAAAACGCGAAAGTTGCGCGCAAGAGCTTGGTCGCGCGCGTCAAAATTCCAGCGGGCGCTCCCTTCACCGCCGACAACGTAACCACCAAGCGGCCCGGCACCGGCATCGCGCCGGGCCATCTCGACATCGTCTTGCAACGTCGTGCGCGGGTCGACATCGAGCCGGACCAACTCTTGTCGTGGGACATGCTGGCCTGACCGGCTGTCCCACCCCGCCACATTCCGCCTACCACGGGCCATGCGTCACGGGACCGCTGGCCTGCCGCCGACCGGGCCTGGGCCGGGGCCTTGATCCGTCTTCCCAGCGGCTTCCGGACCGCCACGACAGCACGACCGAAACCTGACGCATCCCCATGGTTCATCCTTATCGGGCCACTGAACTTGATCCGGCTTCGCCTTGGCGAAGACAAGTCAACGCGGCTTGCCCGCGCCCAGGGAGCATGCATGTCGCGACGTAAGATTCTGGTGTTGACCGGAATCCGTTCGGAATATGGCATCTTATTTCCCGTTCTGCGTGCCATTCAGGAACACCCCCAGCTGGAATTGCTGGTGGTCGCCGCTGCGGCCCATTGCTCACCCGCCTTGGGTCACACGGTGGAGATGATTGAACAAGATGGGTTTCCGATTGCAGAGCGGATCGAGAGCCTGCTGAGTTCGAACACGCCGGGCGGAAGAATCAAGTCGACCGCCATCGAGATGCTCGGTCTGGTGCAAACCCTCGAGCGTTTGCGCCCCGATCTGATCGTGGCGGTGGGCGATCGCGAGGAGCCGCTGGTGGCGGCCTTCTGCGGCGTACATTTGAACATTCCGATGGCGCACCTGTGCGGCGGCGATTATGTGATTGGCGGGAACGCGGACGACTCCATCCGCCACGCGGTCAGTAAAATGGCGCATCTGCACTTTCCCATGAGCGAGATGAGCGCGGAACGGCTCCGTCGCATGGGCGAAGAAGACTGGCGGATCCACTGCACCGGCAACCCCGGCTTGGACCGCTTGTTCTGGGAACCCCCGCTCACGCGCGAGGAACTCGCGTCACGTTGGGGCTTCGCTCTTGGCCAGTCACCGCTGGTGGTGATCATTCAGCATCCCGTCAATGCAGAAGCCGGGGACGCCGCGCGGCAGATGGCGATCACGCTGGAGGCCGTGGCCGACGTCCGCTGTACCGCGATTCTCATCTACCCGAACTCCGATCCGGGCAGTCACGATACGATTCGCACCATAGAGTCCTATTTGCCAAAGACTGGCCATCTCCACGCGTTTCGGAATCTCCCGCAATCGGAGTTTGTCAACCTGCTGCGGCATGCCGGCGTTCTAGTGGGGAATTCCAGCCTCGGTATTCTGGAAGCACCGGCGCTACGCCTGCCCGTCGTGAACATCGGCAATCGTCAAAACGGGCGGGAGCACGCCGCCAACGTCCAATTTGTCCCCCATGAGAAGGCGGCCATCCAGCACGCCACGGAGCGCGCCCTGTTCAATGCCGGCTACCGCGAGGAGGTTGCACAGTGTCACAACCCCTTCGGAGATGGCCATGCGGGGAAGCGCATTGCTGACATTCTTGCCACCTGCCCGCTCGACGAAACCCTCCTGCTCAAACGGGGCGTGCAGTGAGTGAACCGCCTCCCATGCGGGTCGTCGGGATCGGAGCGGGCGGACACGCCAAGGTCCTTCTGGATATCCTATTGACCGACCCTCGGGTCCGCGTGATCGGGGTGACCGATTCGGATCCGGCTCTCAGGGGGCAGTCCGTTCTGGGCATTCCCGTGCTGGGGGGCGATGACATCCTTGCCTCTCTGCGGAGCCAGGGGGTGGAGGGCGCTTTCATCGGCGTCGGCAGCGTCGGACCCGCCCTGCGGTGCCAGCAGCTGTTTGAAGACATGCAGCATCGGGGATTCCATATCCTTTCGATCACCCACCCCCGCGCCGTCGTGGCGCGCGATGTGCAACGCGCCACCGGCGTGATGGTGATGGCGGGAGCGGTCGTCAACCCGGGTGTGCATCTCGGATGCAACGTCATCATCAACACCGGCGCCATCGTCGAGCACGACACTTGGATTGGCGATCACGTGCACGTGGCGCCGGGCGCGGTGATCGGCGGTGGGGTGGTGGTCGAAGCGGGTGCCCACATCGGGCTGGGCGCGCGGATCCGGCAGGGTATCCGCATTGGAGCCCACGCGCTCGTGGCGTCCGGAGCTGTCGTCGTCCGCGATGTGGCGGCGCACACACAGGTGATGGGAGTGCCCGCGCGTCCGCGGGATTGGTCCAGGGGGGAAGAGTCGCGCCATGACTGATCCGGATCTGGAACAGTTTCTGGTAACGAAATACACGACGCTGCGCCAGGCCATGCAGGCGATTGACCGCAATGCTCAAGGCATCGTCCTGGTCGTCGACCCCGATCGGCGGCTGCTGGCCACCTTGACCGACGGCGACATCCGGCGCGCCATTCTGCAAGCCATCAACCTGGACGACCCGGTGGAGTCGCTGCTATCCGTGCAAGAGAAACAGTTCCCCGTTACCGCGCCGGCGGGAAGCAACGACCATGAAATCGCGAAACTCATGCAGGCGCATTCTATTCGCCAAGTCCCCATGCTGGACGCAGGCCAACGCGTGGTGGCCCTGCGTTGTCGGGAACAGATCCCCCTTGCCCCGGGTGCCATCCGCGCCGTGGTCATGGCCGGTGGCTTCGGGAAACGATTGCGCCCGCTGACGGAACATTTGCCCAAGCCGCTGCTACCGATTGGTGATCGTCCCCTGCTGCAACACACCATTGAACAACTCTGCGCCGCCGGCTTCCACCAGGTCAGTATCACCACCCACTTCAAAGGCGAGCTGATCCGTGATCACTTCGGCGGCGGCGAGGACTACGGCGTCGCCATTGACTATGTCTCCGAAGACATTCCCTTGGGAACCGCCGGCGCCCTGGCGCTTCTCGATCCGCCGACCGAGCCCGTGCTGGTGATCAACGGGGATATCCTGACGCGATTGGATTTCCGCTCCATGCGCGATTTCCACTTCCGGCAGAACGCTGTCATGACGGTCGGTATCACGCGCTACGACCAACAGGTCCCGTATGGCGTGGTGGAGTTGCAAGGCGCGCAGATTCTGAACATTAAAGAAAAGCCCGTCAGCAATTTCTTTATCCTGGGCGGGATCTATTTGATCGGCCCGGAGGCATGGCAGTTTCTACGCCGGGGAGAACGCTGCGACATGCCGGATTTGATCCGTCTGCTGATCGCCGCGGGGCGCAAGGTGGTCAGCTTCCCCATTGCCGAGTATTGGCTGGACATTGGCCAGATGAAAGACTACGAGCGCGCCTTGGCGGATGTTGCCGGCGGACGGTTTTAAACCATTTCGGGATCGCTGGAGGAGGAGATTGTGGGTCTTACGCTGATCACCGGCGGAGCCGGTTATATCGGGAGCGCTCTGGTTCCCCAACTGTTGGCGGCCGGTCGCAAGGTCCGCGTCGTGGACTGGCTCCGCATGCAGGGTGAAAGTCTGCTCCCAGTATGGAATCAACCCGGGTTTGAGTTCCAGAAGGGGGATATCACGCGCGCCCCCGATCGGGAACGTGCGCTGGATGGCGTGACCTCGATCATCCACCTCGCCGCCATCGTTGGGGATCCGGCCTGCAAGAAGGAGCCCGAACTCGCCCGCTCGGTCAACCTCGATGCCACCTGCGCGCTGATCGACGGGGCCCGCCGCCACGGGGTGCGGGACTTCATCTTCGTTTCGACGTGCAGCAACTACGGGATCAGCGACCCCGGCCAACTCGCGACCGAGCAGTCCCCGCTCAACCCGGTGTCGCTGTACGCCGAGACCAAGGTGGAGGCCGAACGCTACCTGCTGCAGTACGCCGGCCCCAGTTTCATCCCCACCGGGCTGCGACTCGCCACCGTCTACGGCGTGGCGCCGCGGATGCGTTTCGACCTGACCGTCAACGAGTTCGCCCGCGATGCCGCGCTGGGACGCAAGCTGGTCGTCTTCGCGGAAAAGCTGTGGCGCCCCTACGTGCATGTGAAGGATGTCGCCGCAGCCATTCAACTGGTCCTCGAAAGCCCCGAGGCGGCTCGCAGCGGCCAGGTGTTCAACGTCGGGCACACCACGGAAAACTACCAGAAACAACGCCTGTGCGAATTGTTGCAGGCCCGGGTTCCGGACCTGGTCGTCGAGTATGTCGCACAAGGCAATGACCCGCGCAGCTATCGCGTCAGCTTTGAACGGATCGGGACGGAGCTGGGCTTTCGTCCGCAGTTCCGCGTTCCCGATGGCATCGACGAGACCCTGGCCCTCGTCCGGGACGGCATCATTGCCGACCCGGACGAGCGGCGCTGGCGGAACAGTTAGGACATTGATCCATGGCGGATGAATTCATTCCTCTCTGTGTTCCCGCTCTCCGCGGCAACGAACTGCAATACCTGCGTCAATGTGTCGAGACCAACTGGGTCTCCTATGTAGGCCCGTTTGTCTCGCAGTTCGAGGCGCTCACCGCGGCGTATGTCGGTCAACCGCATGCGGTGGCCACGAACAGTGGTACGGCGGCCCTGCACATGGCCCTGCTGCTCGCCGGCGTGCAACCGGGTGACGAAGTGCTGGTCTCGGACCTCACCTTTATCGCGCCCGTGAACACGATCCGCTACTGCGGTGCGTACCCTGTCTTCATTGATGCGGAGCCGCACTACTGGCAGATGAACGCGGACGACGTACGGTCTTTTCTGGAACAGGAATGCACGGCGGCGAACGGTCGCTTGGTCAACCGGCGCTCGGGGCGGCCCGTGACCGCCCTGCTGCCGGTCCATATTCTCGGTCATCCCGTCGATCTGGATCCGCTGCTGGAACTGGCCCGCCGTTTCGATCTGAAGTTGATCGAGGATGCAACCGAGGCGCTCGGCGCGCGCTATCGCGGGCGGCGCGCGGGGGGATTCGGGGACTCGGCCTGCTTTAGCTATAACGGCAACAAGCTGATCACCACCGGCGGCGGGGGCATGCTGGTCACCGCCGACGCGGAGACCGCGCGACGCGCCAAACATTTGACCACCCAGGCGAAATCCAGCGCGGACGAGTATTTCCACGACGAGATCGGCTACAACTATCGCCTCACCAATATCCAGGCCGCGGTGGGCGTCGCCCAGATGGAACAGATCGACGACTGCATTGCGCGCAAGCGGGCTATCGCCGCCCGCTATGCGGCGGA
This sequence comes from uncultured Acidobacteriota bacterium, assembly GCA_937898755.1. Classification (GTDB taxonomy): domain Bacteria; phylum Acidobacteriota; class Terriglobia; order Terriglobales; family SCQP01; genus CALEJU01. The sequence continues at coordinate 31,945 of CALEJU010000025.1, forward strand.
GCTGGCCGAGGTCCCGGGCCTGACCTTGCCCGGCGAAGCGGACTGGGCATTCTCGACCTTCTGGTTGTACACGGTTCTCATTGACGAAGCGGTAACGGGAATTTCCAGCCGCGCATTGATGCGATCCCTCGCGGAAGCCAAAATCCAGACGCGGCCCTTGTGGGGACTCATGCACGACCAGGCGCCCCACCGCCAGGCGCAGGCCTACCGCATCCAAGAAGCGCCGCGCTTGTTCCGCGAGGGCCTCAGTCTCCCCTGCTCGGTGGATTTGACCGACGAGCAACAAGCCCGGGTCATTGCCGCAGTGCGCCGGCATCTGCTCGCTTCCGCGGCGACGCCACGATGATTGACCGGGTCATCTTCCTGCTGCACTCACCTCTGAACGGCCGTGATTTCGACCGGTTCGGGATTGATATTCTGCAGCAGCACGGGTTTAATGTCGAAACGTGGGACGCAAGTCACCTGTTGTGGCCCACGGTACAACCCAGCGATCAACCTCTCCATTTCGAGGGTGAAAGGAGATTTCGGGACCTCGGCGCGGTTCGCCGGGAACTGAGTCGCCTGCCGCGCTCGTCCTTTGTCATCCCGCTATTCACTGCGGCAGAAAACTTTGGCACCTTGCGTGTCTTTCGAACCTTGTCCGCCAGTGCCGCGCGCTACGGACTGACACAACTGGCGGCGCTTCCAACGACGCCGCAACTATCGCACGGGCGGCGACTGGAACGCGCCGTTCAAGACCCGTCCTGGCTGATCACGCGATCCATCTTTCGGGCAGCCCTGGCTTGTTCCCCGCTTCGCCCTCCTGACCTCTTGCTGGTCAGCGCAGGAGGCGCCCTGCGAGGGATTCAAGTACATCCTGAAACCGAGGTGCTGTGGACACATTCGTTGGATTACGATCTCTTTCGGCAACTCCGGTCGAGCCATGGTGTTCCCCGGCTTGATTGCGGCATCTTTCTGGACGAGTACAACGCATACCATCCAGACTTCCGACGTTTGGGAATCCCGACGCCGGTGACCGCCGAGCGGTACTATCCCGCGCTGTGCCGTTTTTTTGACCGATTGGAACGGGAGCAGCATTGCCGCATCGAAATCGCCGCCCACCCGGTTTCCGATTACCGGGATGCCGACCCCCGCTTTGGGGGGAGGGTTATCCATCGCGGTCGCACCATGGCTCAAGTGGCGGAATCTGCCTTTGTCCTGGCGCACTGCAGCACCTCTATTCTGCATGCGGTGCTGTGGCGCAAGCCCGCGATTTTTTTCAAGACGGGTGAAATGAAGGGCACTGCATACGAGTCCACCATTGATGCGATGGCTTCCCTGCTCAACAAGACCCCTTGGTGGGCAGAACAGGATGTGGAGATGGATTGGACTGAAGCGATGCGGGTCGATGAAACCGCCTATCGCACCGCCCAAAACGACTACATCAAGCGCGAGGGTTCGGAGGACCGTCCCTGCTGGGAGATTGTCGCGCGACGCCTGCAGGCATACGGACGCGAAGTGTCCACGCCTGCCTCGCGCTCACGCCCTCTGGTAAATTCCCTTTGAAGATGCCGTCGTTGCAACGTCTGGAGCAACGGACGCAAGCCGTCCCCATACGGTTGCTCATCAGTCTACTCGGCACCGTTTCCCGGGCGGCGCTCTCTTTTTTGAACGCAACCTTGGTGGCCCGCGGCCTGGGCGCGGGCGGATACGGAAATCTCAGCTTTCTTCTCGCCAGCTTCAGCGGCCTTGGGGTGCTGTGGGATGCGGGGGTTTCGCAGGCCTTCTTTACAGGCATCGCCGGCCGTCGTCGAGGCCCGCGAATCTTCTTCCTCTACTCGGCATGGCTGGCGGTTCAATTTTCGCTGACGGTCACCTGCATTGCCGTGATCTTTCCTGGCCGTTGGATGCACGCGGTCTGGCTCGGCCAGGAGCGACCGGTCATCCTTCTCGCGTTCCTCGCGAGTTTCCTGACCAGTCAAGGGTGGAACACCGTTCAGGTCCTCGGCGAAGCGGTGCGCAAGACCAGCACTGTCCAGTTGGCAACCGTACTCCGGGCTGCCGCCCACACCCTGCTGCTGCTGCTGGCGATCCATTTCGTCCGACTCTCGGTGTCCATTGTCTTTGGGTTTCTCATCTTGGAATATGTCGTGGGCATGGCAGTCGTCGCGCCCCGGTTTCTGAAGGCGAATATCGACCGGGAAGGCGCGGATGTGGACTGGAAGACCCTGGTTCATGAGTTTGCCGCCTACTGCACGCCCATGGTGGGCTATGCCATCCTGAGTTTCGGTTACAAATTTGTAGACCAGTGGCTGCTGCAGCGCTATGGGGGCTCCATCCAGCAGGGCTATTTTGCTTTCGCGCAGCAGTTCGTCAACGTCGCACTCCTCGCCACGGCGGCCATCATTAATGTCCTCTTCAAGGAACTGTCCGAGGCCTCGAAGCGTGGCGATCACGAACGAGTCGCTCGTCTCCACCGCCGATTTTCCATCAGTCTCTATGCTTTCACGGCTTGGCTGATCGCCCTGCTGTTGCCTTGCAGCCGAACCATACTTCAGCACACAGCCGGACCCCAATTCACGGCCGGAGCCATGGTATTTGCGGTCATGCTGACGTTTCCGCTTCATCAGTGCCTGGGTCAGATCAACGGGACGTTTTTCTACGCCACTGGGAATACACGCACGCTGGCTTGGCTCGGACCGATCGGCATGGGCCTCAGCATCGTGGGTGGCTACTTTACCTTGGCGCCCCGCAATGCTTGGTTGCCCGGGCTGGGCCTGGGCGCAACCGCCCTCGCGGTGAAAATGGTCGTGGTGCAAGTGGTGGCGGTCAATCTCCAGCTTTGGTTGATTGCACGCCATCAAAAACGACACTACCGCGGCTTCTTTCAACTTATGTTCTTCCCGCTGCTTGGCTTGTCGTGGCTGGCCCAGCACGCCCTGGCCGGAACAACGATCCCTCAAATAGTCCAGCAGGGTCTGGCTGGGCTGCTCTACACCAGCGTAACCGTGGCGCTGATCTTTCGTTTTCCGCTATGGGTGGGCCTAAGCCCAGAGACGATGAGGACAATGTGGGTTTGGTGCTTGAAGCACGGTTGGCCAACAAAAGCATCGGCGCTTTGAATCACTGGTCGGAAATGAGTGTGGGTCGGAATCAATCCTCCACAATCTTAAATCGTAGTAAGAGTTGTTCAAGTCCCGATGGATCTCAATGTGAAGGTGGTGACGGATGAGCGCCGATCCGATCGCTTGCCGCCGGGGCGACACCTATGATGGTATTAGCTCAAACTTTCGGAAGGTGCTGGCTGAAAAGTTCGAAGGATGATCTACGTTTGTCGAAGCGAAGGACTCTGCACGAATGCCAAAGATTCGCACTCTTGTTCGAAGCGCCATACTTGCCGTGCCCACTGTCTTCGTCCGCTCCTACGAGCGGGCTGTCGCCTCAATGCGGCCAGCATTGAAAGGTGTGGTGTGCGGTCATATTGTTGACGATATTTTTACTCGCACGGAGATTGTACACCATAATAATATCGATCTTCGCCTTTCGTGTCCGAACTCCACGACGGTGTTTCGTGCGCGAACTTTCTCGCAAAAGGAACCCGAGACACTGGAATGGGTCGACGGCTTTATGCCAGATTCCGTCTTTTGGGATATCGGAGCAAATGTCGGATTGTATTCCATTTATGCTGGACTGCGACACTCGGGGCTGCGGGTATTTTGTTTCGAGCCATCCGTTCTTAATGTCGAATTGCTTGCACGAAATATTGTTCTCAATGGGGTTAAGAGCCAACTTTGTATTGTTCCAACACCACTGAGTGATAAGAGCGGTCCGAGCGTGTTTCGCCTGGGAAAGCAGGATCGCGGCGGTGCGTTGTCCGCATTTGGTGTCGACTTTGGATACGATGGACGCCCTATTATTGCTGACCTAGATTTTGAACTCCTGGGTTTCGCCGCCGACGATTTACTCGGATATGGAGTGCCGCCGCCTAATTATATTAAACTCGACGTGGATGGAATCGAGCACCTGATACTCCGCGGAGCAGGGAAGATACTGGCGAACAGGACTGTGAGATCTGTTCTCGTTGAGGTGAATGATGATTTTGCCGAACAGAGAGACCAAGTAGCCATGATCCTCACGGCGAGCGGCTTCCGTCTACGGCAACATAGTCACGGAAAAATGTTTGATAACTCGGTGTTCGGGAATACGTTCAACAACATTTGGGTGCGCTAAATTGAGCTTAGCGGGAGATGAGCGGACAGTTCAGAGGTGCTGAGCGTCGAAGCGAGGGCGTTGCCCCGACGGAGCAGGTCAGTGGCGGGTGTCACCGCGTGGTTCCGGGTGGGGTTTGGAATGTCCACCATTCGCCTGAGCTATCATCAACCGGCAGGGACCGCGCTGACGTTTTCCTGATTCTTCAGCAAATACACAGAAAGCGCGTGGGGAGAAACTGTACATGAAGGCCGTCGCCATATTACCTGCCCGTATGGGCTCGAGTCGTTTCCCGGGCAAGCCCTTGGCCAGGCTGGCGGGCCGGACCATGATCGAACATGTGTACCAGCGGACGCGGCTTTGCGGCGGCCTGGCGGCGGTGTACGTCGCCACCTGCGACGAGGACATCGCTGGCGCGGCGCGCGCGTTCGGCGCCCCGGTCATCATGACGGCCGCAACACATGAGCGGGCGTCCGAGCGCATCGCCGAAGCCGCCCGCCACTTGGATGCGGATGTCGTCGTCCTGGTTCAAGGCGACGAGCCCATGATCGTTCCGGAGATGATTGACGAGGCGCTGCAGCCGATGCTGCAGGACCCGCACGTTCTCTGCACGAATTTGACCGCTCCCATTTTGACAGCGGACGAGTTCGAGGACCGGAACACCATCAAAGTGGTGCTGGGAGCGAATGGGGACGCGTTGTACTTCAGCCGTGAACCGATCCCCACCCGGCAACGCCTGGCCTTTGAAGAGCTCGAGGCTTGGAAGCAGGTGTGCGTCATCCCCTACCGCCGCGATTTTCTGTTTCGCTATGTGGAGCTTGCGCCCACGCCCCTCGAAATTGCGGAATCCATTGACATGCTTCGCCTGCTGGAGCACGGATACCCGGTGCGGATGGTGAAGACGCTGCACCGGACGCAGAGCGTGGATACCCCCGCCGATCTGGCCCGGGTAGAAGGGCTGATGAAACGGGATCCACTTCTGGAACGCTATACCGGAGGACAGGTGGCCGCGCCGCTTCGCTGACGAACGCCGTTCCTGTCGGCAGCTTGTAAACTCTCAAAAGGCCGAGAGAGCGATAGCCGGCCGCTACCCGCACAGACCGGACAAGAATCATGACCAACTGGAGAATTCTGATTTCCGCTCCCTACGCGATGCCGGTTATTGACTGGTACCGTGATCGTTTGCGCCTGGAGAATTGTGAGACCGTGGTCGCCGACGTGCGCGAGCGCCTGGAGGAAGACGATCTCCTGCGCTGGGTGCAGGACGTGGACGGCATGATCTGCGGCGACGATCGGATTACCGACCGGGTGCTGGCCGCGGCCCCGCGGCTAAAGGTGATCTCGAAATGGGGCACGGGCATCGATTCCATCGATGCCGCCGCCTGCGCCCGCCGCGGCATCGCTCTGCGCAATACTCCCAATGCCTTCAGCGAGCCCGTGGCCGATACCGTCCTGGGCTATATGCTGCTCTTCGCCCGGCAGTTGGTCTCGATGGATGGCGAGATCCGTAATGGACGCTGGCAGAAGCCCCAGCTGTTCTCGTTGCGCGAAAAGACTCTCGGGATCATCGGTGTCGGAAATTGCGGTCGGGCCGTGGTACGGAGGGCGATTGCTTTTGGCATGCGGGTGCTGGGGACCGATCCCGTGACGCCGCCCCAGGAGTTCCTTGCGGCGACCGGTCTGATCATGACCAGCCGGGACGAACTGCTGCGCCAATCCGACTTCGTGACCCTGCACGCCGATCTCAATGCGAGCTCACATTATCTGATCAACGATGCCACCCTGGCGCTGATGAAGCCGGACTCCCACCTCATCAATGCCGCGCGCGGACCGATCGTGGAGGAGGCTGCCCTGGTACGGGCACTGGCGGCGGGGCGCATTGCCGGCGCGGCCCTCGACGTTTTCGAATTCGAGCCTCTGCCACGGGAGAGCCATCTGCGGCAGTTTCCCAACTGTTATCTGGCGCCCCACAATGCCAATAGCAGCCGCTTGGCGGCGGATCGTGTCCACGAAAACACGATTCGCAATCTGCTGGACAGCCTGCGGGAGGCATCCCCGTCGTGCGCCACCGCGGCGAAGGTGTGAGGCTCACCCGCCGCTGTTGGTTCGTCCGCTGCAACCGGCGCGCCGAACGGCGGGAAGACATTCAATAGAACGTGCGAAGGGACAGTGACCGTGTCAACACGCACGGCTGACGCCGAAAAAATGAAGGAAAACGACATCCGTCCGCAGGCTCTGTTCGAGAGATATTTGCAGCTTGCCCAGCGGGACGCAGAGACGCACTTTGCCGACAAGTCCGGCTTCGTGACGGTGGCGTGCCCCGCCTGTGGAAACGACAGCTCCCGTCCCGGACTGGAAAAACTCGGTTTTCACTATGTGGTGTGCCGCGCCTGCGACAGCCTCTATCTCTCTCCGCGGCCCGACCGGGAAGCGCTGGATCATTATTACCGCACTGGCGAGGCGGTCAAGTTCTGGTCGTCCCACTTTTTCCGGGAGACCGCCGAAGCGCGCCGAGTGCGCATGTTCCGGCCCCGCGCCGAACAGATTGCCGGGCTGGCCCGCGGTCAGGGGACCGGCCAGCTGGCCGACTTTGTTGACGTCGGCTCCGGTTTCGGGATTTTCCTGGAAGAGATGGCGCGGCAGAACTGTTTTGCCAAGGTGACCGGAATCGAACCCGGTCCGGACCTGGCCGAGACATGTCGCCAGCGTGGCTTTCCGATCCTGCAAAAGCCGGTGGAAGCCATCGCTGAAGACGAACTCCAGGTCGACTTCGCCACTGCTTTCGAAGTCATTGAGCACGTCTTCGATCCTCGAGATTTTCTGCTCGCCATTCGCCGTATTCTGCGCCCGGGTGGGGTTGTTTTCTTTACCACCCTGACGGTCAGCGGCTTCGACATCCAGGAGTTGTGGGAGCATTCCAACAGCGTTCACCCGCCCCACCACATCAACCTGATGTCGGTGCAGGGGTTTCGGCAACTGGTCGGGCGGGCGGGTTTTGTCCTGCAGGATCTCAGTACCCCGGGGAAGCTGGATGTGGACATCGTGCGCAACGCGTGGCAAGCCAATCCGTCCATTCCGCGCTCCCGCTTTGCCGATCAGCTGCTCCGGCACACCGATCCCACGGTTCAACAGGAGTTACAGGACTTTCTCCGCCGACACAGGTTGAGCTCGCACGTGCAAGTGGTTGCCGTCCGTTCAGAACAGATATTCTAGTGTCACGAGTCAGAAATAGCTTACAATAATTACGCGGGTGGTGTTGAATCACGCATGGCAATTTCACGTGGCCGGCCCAAGCAGGGGAAGCTGGTGGTGAGCGCGGCGCAGGCGGAGCGGTTGCGGCAGTTGGCGCGGCAAAGCCGGCGGGTGCGTTCGGTCGCCTTTCGGGCGCGGATCGTCCTTGGGTGCGCGGCGGGCGAGAGCAACAGCGCCGTAGCGCGAAGGCTGAAGACGACCAATTTCACGGTTGGCTTCTGGCGTCATCGCTTCATCGCGGGAGGCTTGGAGGCGCTCGGGGACCAGGCGCGTCCGGGCGCACCGCGCCAGATCGGCGACGAAGCGATAGAGCGGGTGGTGCGTCTGGCCCTGGAGACCACGCCAAAGGCGGCGACGCATTGGAGCACGCGCCAGATGGCGGCCCAGACCGGTCTGAGCCAATCGACCATCAGCCGCATCTGGCGTGCCTTTGGGCTACAGCCGCAGCGCAGCCAGACGTTTCAGCTCTCGTCGAGCGATCCCCTGTTGGTGGAGAAAGTTCGCGACATCGTGGGACTGTACATGAACCCGCCGGACCACGCGGTGGTGCTGTGCGTGGACGAGAAGAGTCAGATCCAATTGGGGGTCGGGGCGTGAATGGAATGTCGAAAAGGGCAGAACTAAGTAAGGACAGCCGAGGATGAGCAAACCAGCATTGAACAATGTGTCGGAAAAAGAAGCCATCGAAGTCAATTTCTGGCGAGACAACCCCATCGAGCGGCCCGAATCGGCTGCACTTGAGAATATCCTCAGCAAATGCGCGGAGGCGCGCATTTTTCTGGAGAAGTTGAGCGCCTTCCAGAGCTTATTCGCCTCCGCCCGCGACGTTCTCGAACTTGGCGGCGGGCAGTGTTGGGCGTCCTGCATTGTTAAGCGCCAGTTTCCATCGGCGCGGGTGGTTGGTACGGATATCAGTCCCTTTGCCGTGGCGTCGGTCAATAAATGGCAGCACATGTTCGGCGTCAAAATCGATCAGGTGGCCGCCTGCCGAAGCTACGCCACTCAGTTTGAAAACTCTTCGTTCGACTTGATTTTCGCGTATGCGGCGGCGCACCACTTTGTTAAGCAGCGTCGGTCGCTGGTCGAAATATCGCGCCTTCTTCGGCCCGGTGGGGCTGCGTTATATTTGCATGAGCCAGCCTGTCGCCAATATGTCCATCGACTTGCGGTAGCCCGCATCAAATTGAAGCGTCCCGAGGTACCGGAAGACGTTCTTGTCTACCCGCATTTGCGCACACTTGCCGCCGAAGCCGGGCTCAACGTGAAGACCCACTTCGCGCCGACTCTCACGAATAGAGGTCCCGTCGAAACGATTTACTATTACATTTTGCGGAAGGCCGCTTTTCTTCAGGATTTACTGCCATGTACGGTCGATATCGTGTTCCGGAAACCGGACAACACGGTGGCCGTCGAGGCGCCCATTTAAAATAGAAATCAATGACTCGGGACACTAGCCTGAAACTCTGCTGCGTCCGGCGGCGTCCGGCTTGGCCGCGTGCGTCCCCGTGCCATCCCCTTATTCATGCCGCAGGTCTCGATCATCATCCGCACATTTAACGAGGAAGCCCGTCTTCCGGAGCTGCTGGCGGCTTTGGAATGTCAGACCTTGCGCGATTTCGAGATCGTCGTGGTCGACTCCGGCTCTTTCGACCGCACGCTGGAGATCGCCCGACGGCAGGCGGACCGGCTCTTCTCCATCAATCGGCACGACTTTACCTTCGGCTACTCGCTGAATGTCGGCATTCGTGGCAGTAGCGGCCGGTTGGTGGTGATTGTGTCGGCTCATACGGTTCCTGTGTCGGAGGACTGGCTGGAGCGGATCACCGCTCCCTTCACCGACCCGGACGTGGCCATGGTGTACGGCCGCCAACAGGGCCGCCATGAGTCCAAGTTTAGTGAATGCCTCGACTTCGAACGGTCGTTTGGACCGCATCCGAAGACGCTGCGTCCCCCGGACTGTTTGGCCAACAACGCCAACTCGGCGGTGCGCCGCGAGTTCTGGCAGCAGCATCCATTCGATGAAAGCCTTCCCGGCTTGGAAGACGCGGAATGGGCCCAATACTGGGTGGATCGTAACTTCAAAGTCGTCTATGAGCCGGCCGCCTCGATTTACCACATCCACACCGAAAGCTGGCGGCAGGTGCAGCATCGCTACTACCGGGAAGGGCAAGCTGCCCACTGGATCGGCATCCGGGGCCGGCGCCATACAGTCGCAGAGGTGATGCGCGAGGGCCTGTATTTCTCGTCTGATGTGTTCTACGCCTTGCGTGGGCGGCGCCTCTGGTCCACAATCGGAGAAATTGTCCGTTTCCGCGGTCACAAGCTCGTGGGGACACTGCGCGGCATCTGGACTGGAGCAAAAATGGAAAACCCCATGGAACGCGAACGTGTGCTCTTTCAGCGCGATTATTCCGCTTTCGTGATCCAGGGACCGGGCAAGGCCTCGCTCACGCGCGTCCCGTCGCCGGAGCTTCGCCCCAGCGAGGTATTGATCCGGGTGGCCTATGAGGCCATCTGCGCCACCGATCTGGAGATTCTGGATGGCCACTTGGGATACTACAAGAACGGGTTGGCTCACTATCCCATCACCCCGGGTCACGAATTCTCCGGCACCATCGCCGCGATCGGCGCCCGTGTGGACAAGTTCAAGGTGGGCGACCCGGTGGTCGTGGAGTGCATTCAAGGCTGTGGAGACTGTGCGGCGTGTCTGGCGGGCAACGCCATTGGCTGCCTTCAGCGGGCCGAAGTTGGCGTCATCGGCCGCAATGGCGGATATGCCGAATACATGGTGACCGCGGGCCGATTCGTGCACCGCATTGCCGACGGAGCTTCCCTGCGGTCGGCATGCCTCTGTGAACCCATCGCCGTGGTGCTGAAGGGCCTGAGAAAACTCGATACGGTGATCGCGGGTTCGTCCCGGCATTGTGGGGTTGTCGGCGCCGGCCCGATCGGGCATCTGGCCGCCCAACTCCTGCATGGTCGTGGTCATCGGGTTACCGTCTACGATCGCAATCCCCAGCGCTTGAAGTTATTCGACGGCTCACCTATTGAGACGGACCAGGATCTGGCGAGCTTGGCGCAGGTGGACGCCCTGGTCGAGGCGACTGGAGACCCCGAAGCGCTGGATTTCATGCTGCACCACTCCCGACCGGGCGCCACCCTCCTCCTGCTGGGATTGCCCTATGCCCGCCGCGAATTCAGTTTTGAAGCCGTCGTGGGCTATGACAAGACCGTCATCGGATCGGTCGGCAGTACGGCCATCGACTTTGCCGAAGCCGCCTGTCTGCTTCCGAAGCTGAAGCTTGACGCATTCTTCCAAAAGATCATTCCATTCTCACAAGTCGAGTCGGCCCTGGCCCTGGCACGGACGGGGCAGCACCTGAAAATCATCCTGGAAGTCGATGCCGCCGCCGGTGAGCAACGGAGACAAGCGGAGCACGAGCGCTCGTCTTTGCTGCCGGCATGAACGGCTATGGCTCCACTTCCTGGCGGACCGCGAAGACTTCCCAAGTTCCTTGTCGGCCCTCCGAAACGGCCGCGACCAGATGAGGGCGTCCGACATGCGGGCCGTCCTTCCGCGACAGTGGTGCCTTGACGCCATGGCCTCCCGCCTTCCCGTCGCGGTCGTCTCTGTTTTCATCGCATGTCCATTACCGTAATCACTGCGAGAGCTGCCCGCACGGCACCCGCTGCCGATCGCTGGGTTTATTTGGGCAAGAACACGCAGTTGCGCCAACACCTGGCGCAGCGTTTCGGCAGGGAACGTGAGCAACGGCTGGGTGACCGGGTGGACCGCATGGCGCGGGAGATCCGCGAGCAACTGCGCGAGTGGAGTGCTCGCGCCAATGAACGACACCGCCATGAACTCAAGTGGTGGGCGACCCGCATCGCAAGTCCCAATCCCTACGTGTCCGACTGGTTTTTGCTGATCTGCCTGGTGTTGGTTGGCCGCGACCTGATCACGGAATGGGCCGCCCGTCCGGAGACGACGTTATTGGTGATCGAAGACCCTTGGGCCTTTCAGACGCTGCGCCGCTGTTGCAACGACTCCGGCGAGATTCGCTTTCAGGGAAAGCCGCGCTTGGGACTGCAGTACGTCCGCTTGGCCATTCGGGGAGTCCTGGCTCGCTTGCGTCTGTTCGCCCACCTCGTTTTCGATCGGCTGGCAGTGGCTCGCGGTACGCAGCGGGACGGACTGCAGGAGAAGACGGTTTGGATCTTCTCGTTGGCGGAAAATCGAATCCGAACCAGCGTCGGCTTCGATGACCCCTATCTCGCCGGGTTGGGTGACATGCTGACCTCGCATGGCTTGGTCTACCAGCGTTGCCTGGGGCCGTTGCTGACGCCGGAACTCCGCAGAAGGCAGGATTGGCGCACGGCTTTCCTTCCCCTTTCGGGTCTCCTGCGCTGGCGTGATCTTCTTTGGTTAACGGTCAATAGTCGGCCGCCGCAGCTCGATCTCGAGCTGAAATTGCGGGGCCTCGATCTTGAGCCGATCCTCGCACGCGAGCGGTGGCACGAAATCGGTTCCGCGAATTTGTCCGTCAACCTGACTTACTATGCCGCGTTTCGGCAGTTGTTTTCACGGCGGCAGGTGCGGAAGTTATTCTATTTCAGTGAATGGCAACCTTGGGAAAAACTGCTGTGCCTGGCTCGCGATCGGTTTGCTCCCGAAGTGGAACTAATCGGCTACCAGCATTCGACCATTCCGCTGTTTCTGTTGAGCCATTTTCCATGGCATTCGCAATGGTCCTGGCTGCCCCGTCCAGATGCACTGGTGGCGAATGGTGCCTTGAGCGAACGAATTTTCCGCGAAGCGAACTACCCGGACGGATACGTCAGGCAGGGCGGCGCTTTGCGCTATGGCTACTTCTGCGGGAACCAGCCGCGCGCACCAGGCAAACATCAGAGCGACGAGCGCAGGATCCTGGTGGCCCTGCCGATCGACACGTACCTTAGCCGGGAGTTAATGGAGCTGCTGGCCGGGAACGAGGCACTCTGGCGGGAACAGCGGATGCGGCTCGAGGTGAAGACCCATCCCGACTGCCCGTGGGAGTCCATCGCCCCTGACCTGCCGGCGGACTCGTGGATCCGGCCCACCCATCGCCGCTTGGAGGAACAGGCGAACGCCTTGGATGCGGTGTTGTATTGCAGTACGTCTGTCGGCCTCGAGGCGGTATTGCTGGGCCTTCCCACCTTCGCCTATGTAGCGCAAGGGGTACTGACCTTGGATGCAACGCTCGATTGGTTCCCCGGTCACGTGATCCGGTGCGACAATTGCACGCTGATCGAGCGGTTGGTCGACTGGCGGCAAAATGGGTTGCCGCAGGTGATCGCACCTCCAAGATTTGAGGATGTTTTTGGGGCGATCCAGGCGGATGTGTGGATCAAGTTGGCTTCCGGCCAGCGTGATAAACTGCTGCCAACGCCGTTCACCAACAGGTAACTCTTAGCCTGCCTGTCTCGGTACGCGCCTGCAGGTCGCCTTCCGGTACACGGTGCTGGCTGCGTCGCCGGCCCCCGAAGACATTGCGTGGCCCGTAGAGCCGTTTGGTAACGGTCGTTTACCCGGGTCGGCTTGCCCTGCTTTCATGCTCAAGCGCGCCAACTACTTTCTCCGCGAAGTCCTGTACCGCGACTCCCTGTTTCGCGTTCCGCTTCATTTCGGTACCGTCCGCGAGCAGGATATCGCGACTCTCGCGAAGGGAGCAGGAGACCTCGACAGATTTCACGACCTCTGCCGGACGGTCGTCGGAGGTGGTGCGGTCTATTCTTTCGCCGCCGGAAGGATGGCGTTGTTTGCATTGCTCCGCGCATTGCAAATTGGGCCCGGCGATGAGGTGATCCTCCCAGCCTTCACCTGTGTCGTGGTTCCCAATGCGATTCAGTTCGTGGGTGCGCGCCCGGTCTATGCGGAGATTGATCCCCGGACCTTCAATCTTGACCCTGACGACGTCGCGCGGAAGCTCACCACAAGAACGCGGGGAATTCTCGCCCAACACACCTTCGGGATTCCAGCACCCATGGATCAACTCCGGGCACTGGTGTCGGACCGGCCGGACATCGTGTTGCTGGAGGACGCCTGTCATGCCCTCGGCGCCACGCTGCACGGCCGACCGGTGGGCAGCTTGGCGGAGTGCGCGTTCTTCTCCACCGACGCCACTAAGATGGTCTGCACCGACATTGGCGGTTTCGCGGTCGCCAACACCCCGGCCTTGGCGGCGCAACTGCGCCTGCAATGGGAACGGGCCGGCGAGCTGCCGGCGGCGGTGCAGGCGAAACTGCCCGCACAATTCCGGCGTAAGTATCGGTACACTCGTTCGGAATACTACTGGGGCGCGGGCCGCTTTCAGCTCGGGATGATGCTGCGCAACGGCAGCGGTTTCCAGTACACCGACGAGCTGGACAACCGGCTTCCCACTGGTTACCCTTACCCATCACGATTTCCCGCCATCCTCGCCATGGTTGCCCTCTCCCAGCTGCACCAGCTTGCCGCCAACCTTGCCCATCGCCGCCGGGTGGTCGAGCGCTATCGGGAGATCTTCCGGGATCTGCCGCAGGCCCAGCTCGCGCCGGGGGCGGAGGCCAGTTGGCTTCAATTTCCGCTACGGGTCCGGGAGCCCGCCCGCTGGCGTCAGATCTTCGACCGCTATGTGCAGGTGAGCGACTGGTTCAACTCAGCCGCCTATGGTTGCCGTTCGGAATTGTCCGTGGTTGGATACGAGAATGGAAGCTGTCCGGTTTCGGAAACAGTGCATGGTTCGATGGTGGCTTTTCCCACGCACTTCCTCGTTACCGATGCCGTCCTCGACAAGGTCGAAAGTCTTTACCGCCGCTTTCGCTCCACGTTGCCCGGAGCAGAGTAGAAAACAGAACACGATCGTCAGGAACTTTCTTTTAGCATGCGACTTTCCAGATCAATTGTCGGCCCGGAAGAACAGGCTGCGGTGCGGCGCATCCTGGAACTTGGATTCCTGGGCACTGGACCAGAGACCCAGGCACTGGAAAGGGAACTGGCGGAATATCTGGGCGGGGGCGTGGAGGTGGCCTGTGTCAACACCGGCACTGCGGCTCTCCACCTGGCGTTGCAGGCCTGCGGACTCGGTGCGGATGACGAAGTTCTTGTCCCATCGCTCACCTTTGTGGCCAGCTTCCAGGCGATCGCGGCGACCGGAGCGACTCCGGTCGCCTGCGACATCAATCCGGAGAATGGTTTATTGGATCTGGCCGATGCGGCGCGGCGGTTGACCCCCCGAACCCGCGCCGTCATGCCGGTTCACTACGCAAGCCACTGCGGTGATCTGGATAAAATTCTTGCATTTGGAAAGCGGCACGGGCTGCGCGTGATTGAAGACGCGGCGCACTCCTTCGGATGCACTTACCAAGGTTCGAAAGTTGGCACGCTGGGTGACGTCGCCTGCTTTAGTTTCGATGGCATCAAGAACATCACTTGTGGGGAAGGTGGTGCGGTTGTTTCCCGGGACCCGGAGGTCATGCGCCGCGTACGCGATGCGCGCCTGCTCGGGGTGGAACGAGACACCGAAAACCGCTATCAGCGCCAGCGAAGCTGGGATTTTGACGTTACTGAACAAGGTTGGCGCTACCATATGAGCGATATCATGGCTGCCATCGGCCGCGTGCAATTGCGCCGCCTGGAAGGGGAATTCAAGCCCCGGAGGGTGCGCTCTGCCCGGCTCTACCGCGAGCAGCTGGCGAACGTCCCCGGAGTCCGCTTTCTGGCGACCAATCTCGAAGCAGTGGTCCCGCATATCCAGCCGGTTCTGATTCTGGACGGACGGCGCGACGCCGTCCGTCAGACGCTGATGGAAGCCGGAATTGAGACCGGGATTCATTACAAGCCGAATCACCTGCTGAAGAAATTTGGTGGAGGTACGGTCTCGCTTCCCGCGGTCGAGCAGATCTATTGTCAGTTGCTGACCTTGCCGCTCCACCCCGACATCACCGATCAGGACGTCGAGCAGGTGGTTCTTCATCTGCGCCGCGCCGTCGGGCACGTTGCGGCCACAGTTGCCTGAAGGCCCACGCCTTCAACCAGGGCGCCTTGGTACCTATCATGTCTCAATCGTCTGCTGAAATACCCGTCGTGATCTTCTGCGGCGGACTGGGGAGCCGCCTGCGACAGGAAACCGAACTCCGTCCGAAGCCGATGGTGGAGATTGGCGGCCGCCCAATTCTCTGGCACATCATGAAGCTTTACGCTCATTATGGCCACCGGCGCTTTGTGCTTCCCTTGGGATATAAGGGGGAGGTCATCAAGCAATACTTCTATCATTACTCGCTGCTCAGCCATGACGTGACCGTGCGACTGGGTCGCAATCGTGGGGTGGAAATCCACAATAATGGCGATGAGGGCGACTGGAGTATCACGCTGGTGGAAACCGGGGAAAATACATTGAAGGGCGGCCGGCTGAAGCGCGTGGCGCCGTATCTGCCAGGCGACCGTTTCATGGTTACTTATGGTGACGGGGTCGCTGATATCGATATTGACGCGCTTCTCCGCTTCCACCAGAGCCACGGTCGGCTCGCGACCCTCACCGGTGTGCGCCCCCCCTCGCTGTTCGGGGAATTACGGATTGAAGATGGCAAAGCCTCGCTCTTCGTGGAAAAGCCCCAGACCTCGACCGGGGTCATCAATGGTGGTTTCTTCGTCTTCGAGCGCGCCGTGCTCGACTACCTGACGGACGCGGAGGATTGCGACTTCGAAACCGGTCCACTGGAACGGCTGGCGGCGGAGGGAAATCTCATGGTCTACGGGCACCACGGGACCTGGGCCTGCATGGACACCTTTCGCGACGTGCAATACTTGAATCGCCTGTGGGCGCAAAAACAGGCGTTCTGGAACATGTGGAAATAAGCAATGGGCCTGACCAAAAGTCCGACTTACTGGTTTCAGCGCAATGTTCTGGTCACCGGATGCACGGGATTGCTGGGGCCATGGCTGACTCAATCTCTCGTCGAAGGTGGCGCGCGGGTCGCAGGCATCGTGCGGGATTCAGTGCCGCGGTCCAATCTGGAGCTGTTTGGTCTGGCGTCCAGAATCGCCGTGGTGCGCGGCGACATCGCCGAATATGACCTGGTGGAACGTACTCTCAATGAGTACGAGATCGATACCGTGTTCCATCTGGCCGCGCAAACCATCGTGGGAATTGCGAACAACGGGCCGCTCTCGACCTTCGAGACCAACATCAAAGGGACGTGGAACCTGTTGGAAGCCGCGCGGCGCCTGCCCACGGTTCGTTCGATCATCGTGGCCTCGAGCGATAAAGCCTATGGCGATCAGCCCGTCCTGCCGTACCGGGAGGACGCGCCGCTGCAGGGCCGCCACCCCTACGACGTATCGAAGAGCTGCGCGGACCTTATCGCTTCCGCTTACTTTCATACTTACCGGCTTCCCGTCTGTGTCACCCGCTGCGGCAACCTGTTTGGCGGCGGCGATCTGCATTTCAATCGCCTGGTTCCCGGTACCATTCGCTCGGTGGAAAACGGTGAGCCGCCGGTACTGCGCAGCGACGGAACCTTCCTGCGCGATTATCTTTACGTCCGAGATGCCGTCGATGCATACATGACGGTGGCCGAAGCCATGCAGGACGACCAGCTACACGGGGAGGCATTTAACTTCAGCCTGGAACGCCCACTCACGGTACTGCAAATGACCCGCGCCATCCTGGCTGCGATGGATTGCGAGGACGTTGTTCCGACCATTTTGAACGCCGCTCACGGCGAAATTCAACATCAATACCTCTCTTCGGAAAAAGCTCGCCGCGTCCTGGGCTGGACACCAGCCTGCGGCTTGGAGGAGGGGCTCAAAGAGACGGTCCAATGGTACAGGGGGTATCTCGGTGATCGAGGGAGTCGTCATCACACCGTTGCGTCAAATTCCTGACGAGCGCGGTAAGATCATGCATATGATGCGCTGCGACGATCCGCAGTTCGAGCGCTTTGGTGAAATCTATTTTTCCGGGGTGTACCCCGGAGCCATCAAGGCCTGGCACGTTCACCGCGAAATGACGCTCCATTACGCGGTGGTGATCGGCATGATTAAATTCGTCCTCTACGATGCACGCCCCGGCTCGCCCACGCACGGCGAACTGCAGGAGATCTTCATGGGGGAGCAGAACTATTGTCGTGTCAGAGTGCCGCCAGGCGTCTACAATGGCTTCAAGGGGATGGGGACAGAGATGGCGCTGGTTGCGAACTGTCCCACGCTGCCCTTCGACGCCAATGAAATCGAGCGCCTCGATCCGTTTTCCACCGCCATCCCCTATAACTGGGAGATCCGTCACGGATGAGTGCGCCACGGGTCAGTGTCATCATCAATTGTCTCAATGGTGAGAAATATCTCCGCGAGGCCATCGACAGTGTTTTTGCCCAGACCGTTCAGGACTGGGAACTGATTTTTTGGGACAACGTTTCGACCGATGCCACCGCATCCATCGCGCAAGGGTACGGGGACCAGTTGCGCTATTTTCGGGCGGAAGCAACAACTCCGCTGGGAGAGGCGAGAAGTCTCGCGTTTGCACAGGCGCGGGGTGAATTCGTGGCGATTCTGGATGCCGATGACGTCTGGCTGCCGGAGAAGTTGGAACAACAACTCCCGCTCTTCGACGACCCGGAAGTCGGGGTGGGATTCTGCGATGCCGTCTACTTCAACGAACAGGGAATCACCTGGCGACTGTACCGGGACGGCCCGCCGCCTCAAGGTTGGGTGCTCCGCCGGCTCCTTCGCAGCGACTTCATCTGCCTGTCCACCGCAATCGTCCGCCGCGCCGCGCTAGTCGCACTCGACCACTGGTTTGACCCGCAATTACAATATGTTGAGGAATACGACCTGTTCCTTCGCCTGGCATTAAAGTGGAAATTTGCCGGCGTGTGGGCGCCCCTGACGCGCTACCGCATCCATGCGCAGAACTGGACCTCGCTGCATCCCGAGATGCAGGCCGAGGAGACGCCCCGGGTTTTCAACAACCTGCGGCGATTAGTTCCGAATCTGGACCGGGAGTATGGTCGAGAACTGGCCGCCCACGAGCGCGCCGTGCGGCGGCGGCGAGCGGAGGCGGCCTTGCGGCGGAACGACCGCTCCGGTTGTCGCGCGGCGGTACGCCCCGACGCGCCGCGCGACTGGCGCTCCGGGCTGATTTTCTTGATCAGCTTCCTGCCCCTCCGTCTCTATGTTTTTCTCCGGCAGCGTTACCGGCACACGTACTGAGCGTTCGTGCACAGGGGTGGACTGGTATTTCACTTTGGAAACAGGAATTTAAATTGTCGATCCGATTCACGACTGTCGTTCAGGTATTGCTTGGCGTTCTTTGGCTTGTGGCCGGAGCAGGAGCGGCCGCCAGCTCCGGTGCGTCTGAGTTGGAACTGGCCTGCGCCGGATTATATTTGACCACCATCCTGTTTCTGTGGTTCGGTGTGCGCTTGAATGCGGTGTTCCTCAAGGTTTATTGCCTATTCTTCACCATCTGGTTTCTCCTCCGTGTCCCGTACATTGTCTGGAGCCCGGCATCCTATCTGTACGCCGCCCAGGACCCCCTTACCGCCTCCCGGATCGCCCATGATCTGACCATTCTGATGGGGTTCCATCTGGCGATGGGAGCCATGGCGCTACTGACCGATATTCAATTTCCTCTTGCGGTGGATTCGCTGCTGGCACCTGCCTACGCCGCGGACCTGCTGCGTCGCCTGCTCCCGCTACTGATCGCGATGGAGGCTGTTGCGGTCGCCCAGGCGCGGTTCACCCAGTTCGGCGCCGTCTGGGGATTTCTGCGGCATTTTGCCGAGACGGACCTGATCTTAAGAGTCGTAGCCTATCTCGCCTGCGTTGCCTATCCGTGGAAAGGCCAAACCCGCATTTATGTCGGGATGTGCGCAGGGGCCGTGGTGATTGAATCGGCCCTGACGGGCTCGCGAGCGGGTATTTACCTGCTGGCCCTCCCCGTGTTCTTGTTCATGATGGCCCGGAAACAGGTCCGGATCCGGTTGACGGTGACGCGCATCATCGCCGGCCTGTTGTTTGTACCGGCCGCCTTCGGCTCGTATTACATCGGCACCGTGCTGCGCCAGGCTCGGGCCGAAAATGTCAACCATGATGTGAAGATTTCAGAGATTCCAAGCTATTTAAAGGAGCACCCCTTGTCTCAGGGCGAGCAGGGGGAGTCCTTTGCGGATCGCGTGAGTCAACGGGTCACCGCGCTCGACTTTTATATGGTCGTCGTGGATCGCGAAAACTCACGAGATGCTCACGAAGTTAGTTTCTCGAATGTCTTCAAGGAAATTGCCAACGAGATCGTGCCGGGCGACATTTATCCGGGCAACCATGACACGGCGCTCCTGTTCACCGTCGACTACGAGGGCATGCCGCTCGACCAGATTGCGTATGTGTACACCTCCCGGGTGCCGGGACTGTTTGCCACCGCCGTCGCCCTGAGCTCGGTCGCCTGGGGCGTGCCCCTGATGCTGCTTCTCTGGCTGGTGTACCTGGCGATTGCCATGACCGTGCTGCAGGTTACCCCTGGTTCCTTCCACGGCATCGTGTCGTTCCTGATCGTTTATGAAGCCTACTCGTTTTTTTTGATGATGGGCGTCGATCGATTTTTTTTCACGGAGCTGGTGGGTTACTACGTCGTGCAGGGCGTGATTGTGGGCACATTCCTCTTTTTCGTGCGGGGACGAGCCGTGCTTCCAGACAACGAATACGGGCTGACGACGGCCGCTGCCGGGCGCCCCTAGCCGGGGTGCGATCGTCGGCATCAGACGCAGCGCCCATCCCTTTTTACGGCATACGGTACTGCGCGACCAGGTTGGCGTCCGCCGGGCTGGTGGCGCAGCCACTGGCGGCCGTGGTCACGGCCAGCGTAACGGGCGTCCCGGCGGCCAGGCTCAGTACGATGGCGCCGGAGTCGTTGCCGGCTGCCAGAATCGGAAGGGTGACAACGGCGCCGCCCTGCGTCAGGCTGACCACGGCGTTGGTCGTACAGCCGGCGGGCGCGGTTTTCACCGTGGCCTGCAGGCGTGTCACGATGATCGGAAGGTCGGGGGTCCAGGTTAAGGCAGTCCAAGGGGTGGTCAGGACGCCGGGCAGGAAGGCCGCCAGGCTCATGCGCAGCGCCGACTGCACGGCCAAGGTTCCGGAGGCGGCAGGATTCGTGATGGTCGCAGCGCCGACCACATAGCTGGCAGGTTCGGTCAATTGCGCCAGATGCAGATCCAGGCTCCCCTGGGCCGCTCCGGCAAAATTGGGTCGCTGAAGGCTGGGTGCGGTGAGGGAGGCGCCGGTGTCCAACACCAGATTCCCGTTGCCGCTGCTGGCGCCAGTCTGCAGAAGTGTGTTGCCGAGATAGAAACCGCTGCCCACCTTGAACGGTTCTCCCCACCAGCCCACGCTACCGCCGCGGAGATCGAGGATCGGGCAGGTCGCCGGCAGGGACGCCGGGAACCCGGAGCCGTTGGCGCCGGCCAGGCCGGGGTAAAGGGTCAGAATGCCCCTGCTGCAACTGGGATTGGTCAAGGCGGCGGCGAGGGCGTCGCTGAGCGACGCGTTGGCGCCGGTCAGCGGACTGAGAGTGCCCAGGCCAAGGAAGGGGCTCGTTCCGGTCAGGGAGCCATTGGACGTGTCAATGATTCCTTGAGCGAACTGAGAACGGCCTGCCGGCACTGCTGCCCCGTCCGGCTGCGAGGTGGCCACGGTATAGCTGGTCGCGGTCGGTACACTGCGGATCTGGTAGGTTCCATTACTGGCGCTGTCGGCGCCGATGATTTGAACCCAGTCACCGGGAAGAAAGGTGTGGGGAACGGAGGTCACCGCCGTCAGTGTTCCACTGGTTCGCGTCAGCGAGGCGTTGAGCAGTTGCCCGGCGGAGGACTCGAACCCGCCGCTTTCAACGTCGTGGGCCTCGACCTGGCCGTTGCCGCTGACGAGCACGGGCAGGCCGCCGGTGAAGACGCGATCCAGTACGACGCGCGCGCCGCTTTGCACGCGCAGGGCCTGGTGCGCTGTTTCCCAACTTCCCGAATTGCGGATGGTCAGGTCGCTGACGCGCAGCAGATCGCCGGCCATGGCGTCCAGAAAAAAGCCGTTTTCATCGTACGCCGAGGTGAAACGCAGCGCCACGGCTTCCGCGGAAATTAACACGGAGGCGCTGTTGATGGCGCCCAACGGCGGAAAATAGCACTGGTCAAAGCCGCCGTAATTCCCGCTGACCCAGTACACGGAATGTCCGCCGGCGCCCTGCGTCATGGAATCCTCAAGGCCTTGGGACGCGACCCACTCGGTATCGAAATTGCCACTGCCGTAGTTGACCAGCCACCCGCCGCCGTTCGTGAGATCGGTCGCGGTGGTGGTGCAGTTGCCGAGAATCCGCTCGCATCCGTTGTGGTTCCATTCAACGTTGTCGAACAGGAGCTCGCCGAGCAGCCCGCGGCCCGCGTAGGGAGTCGCGCCGGCGCTGCCGATGACGCCGCCGAAATAGCGGGCCCAGCTCAGCCCGACATTGGAAACCCGAAGTTGCAGGTTGATGGCCGGGGCCCCGGCGGCGTCGGTCGGAATCTGGAGCGCGTAGGAGGCCAGCCCTCCCGCGTCCAGCCGCAAATCACGAAGCCGCCAATTGCTGCCGGAGATGGTGAGCAGCGCCTTGTCGGTTCCGCTGGCCGGCACGCCGCCTGCCGCGCCCGTGTAAACCAAGCGGGTTCCGAAGCCGAGACCGTATGGACCTGGATCGCCGTCTCCCGAGACAACGACACCATCCCGCTGCAACACCAGCGGCGCCGTTGTCAGGTAGATCCCGTGAGGGAAGTAGAGCGTCCCGAATTGCGGGGACAAGGCTCCGACGGCGGCTTGGATGGCTTGCGTATCATCGTGACCCCAGAGGGCAAAGCCTGATCCTGTTCCGACGTTGCGAGATGCTGCCGCGGCCATGGTGATCTGGGTGGGGCTGTTATAGCTTTGGATGGTGCTGACCAGGGTTGTCCCCCCCGCTCCGCACTGGTAGGCGAGGATCTGTTCTCCGACCGCCGCGGAAGTGAAGCGCGGCTCGGTCGGCGCGGTGTAGGTGGCGTCGAGGGTGTAGAGGTTGGACCCGGCGCTGCAGCTCCCATGCGAGGTGGCGACCCCGTCACCCGTGGCCCCGTAGGCGCGCACGTCAATGGTCGAGCCGGTCGGGCTGTACCAGCCGCTTCCGGTATCCACCGTCAGGTTCCGGGCGCCGTCGGCGGTGAAGGCAAGCCGCCCGGCGACGCCGGCGGGCGGCAGCGCACTGGTGATCGAGGGGGTGATCACGGGCCAGGACCATCCAGCTGCTCCGAGACTGGAGACCGCACGATACGCTCCGCCGCTCCACCCGTAAGTGGTGACGGTGGCGTGCCGCTCGTCGATCAGCAGCGTGCCTGAGCTGGCGCTCACCTGTTGCAGCATCGCATCGGATCCCTGCCAATCCGGTGAAAGAATCACCGTTCCGCCACCCGGTCCCAACCATCTGATGGCCTCCTGCAGCCCTCCTGTCGCGGAGCGCAACGTCAACTTTCCCGGGTGCGCCCGCAGGAGGACAGCCTGAAACCGGCAGTTCCCTCCGGCATAGGTCACCGATTGGGGAATGATGTTCTCGCTGTTCCCTGCAGCATCGCTGAGCGTGAGCAGGGTGCCATTGCTCACGGGGGCCAGGGGCGGCCCGTCCGGCAAGGTGACGGTACAGGGCTGCAAGCTCAACGTCACCGTTCCCGCAGGAACGGATAACGGACTCCCCAGCGTCCACGCACCAAATTGGCTGGCATACACCCGTCCTGCGATAACCGGCTTGATAAACCCAATCGCCTGGGCGTCCAGTCGGCCGGTGTATCCACCACTGCTGAACGTCATGACGACCACAGCGGCGATGCCGGTGAGCCGGGTGCTTGGTCGGCGGGACATCCCGCCTTTACTGTTGGGCATGATGCGATTTTCCTTTTGCGGGACGGCCGACCGTCTGGAACCGTCCCCAAGCGTCTCGTGCTGCTCGTGTTAGGATGGGCGGGATCCGTGTCAGCGACAGTTCTTTTTTTGCGCTTTTTTGTCTTCCATATCTTGACGAAAGTTTAGGTGTGCCGGCGATCGTCTGCAACAGTCCACCTCGACCCGAGGTCGCGCACGGACCTTATTCCAATGTTCAATCTGCGAGCCGAGGTCCGTTGTGGACGCACCCCAATTGCCGCGCTGCTACTGGCGGCGACGCTGATGTTTTCATGGCTGGGCTGGTGGGCGGTGCGGACCGGGTTGAGCGATGCCGCCGCGGACGCCGGGTCCGCCGCACTGCAGAGGGTCGATGCGGGGTCTGGCTGTGATTGGTTCCTGACCGCCGTCCACTACCGCCCGGACCTGGCCGCCAATTGGCGGCGCGCTGCCGACTGTTTTTCCTTCGATGATCCGCAGCGCGCGCTGGGCATGGTCAGAACTTCGCTCGCCCTCAATCCCCACGATTGGCGGGCTTGGGCGTTGCGGAGCCGGATCGAACTTCAGTTGGGCGATGAGACGGCCGCCCGCCAGTCGCTGCAGAGCGGCCTCCAAATAGATCGTGGATTCCAGCCGCATTATGAGTTTGCCGGCCTGCTTCTGCTGATGGGGGATGCCGACGGCTTTTGGCGGGAGATGAAGCGGGCGTGGACTCTGATCCCGGAAACGGAGGTTCCCAACGTCCTGCCGATCTGTTGGGCGCGGGCACAAGGCAATGTCACCCTCGTGACCGCGCTGCTGCCGGAGAACCGCCCGAATATCGTGGCGGCCGCGATGAACTGGGAATTGCATGCGGATCAACCGGCGGCCGCGGCCGCCGCCTGGCCTCGTCTGCACTGCAACCAGCAGACCGCTGCGACCTGTCGGAATGTCGCCGTCAATCTGGCCGCCATGCTGGCCAACTCCGCCTATCAAGACGGTCAGCTCTCGCCTGGCCAGCGGCAGGGGAACGTCACCCTGGCCGTGGACGTCTGGAATGGCGCCGTATCGCAGGGCATTCTGCCCCAGCCGCGCGTCCAGTTCGGCCGCGTGATGGATGGTTCGTTTCTTCGGAATTGGGAAGACGCTGGCTTCTCCTGGCAACCATCCGCCACTGGCCTTCCAGTGCAGCGTGATGCCGGCGAGGACGGCAACAGCCGCATCCAGGTGCAGTTTTCCGGAACACAGCCGGAACAATCCAATCTCATCGGCCAGTTTGTCCCGGTTACTCCGGGCAGCCGGTACCGGCTCATCTTCCGCGCCCGCGGCGACGCTCCTTCCATGGACTCTACCGGCGGGTTACTCCTAGTCGTCAGCAGTTCTCCCCAACAGCGATTGTTGTCCATTCCCGCTCCCCTCCATAGCGAGTGGAGATCGGCGGAATCCGAATTTCAGGCGCCCGCCGATCGGAACCTGATTCGCCTCTCATTTCAATATGAACGGCCCCAGGGGGCGGTTCGTTTAACAGGTAACGCGGAAATGACCGGGGTAAACCTCGAACCGGTGAGCCAGTGAGAATCAACGCGCGTTCCGATCGATTGGCCGTGGTGGCATTGATTTGTGCCCTGGTCCCGACCGTGTTCGGTGTGCTCGCCTTCGGCGGCGTCTACAGTTGGGCGTGGGCGAGTGCGGATCTCCTGCTTTTCGCCGCAACTGTCCTCGTGCTCGCGCTGGCCTGGAAGGGCAACCTGCGGTTGCCCTTGCACCCCGTCCTCTTTCCCGCGGCTGTTTTCTGGATGTTGGGACTGGCGCAGTGGCTCTTTCACATCTCGGTGGATCGCGGCGCGACGCTGACCCAAATCATTCAATTGGCGGGGAACGGCTGCGTCCTCCTTCTCGCTCTCCTTGCCTTTCGACGCGCAGAAAACCTGCGCCGCTTGGGCTGGGTCATCTGGAGCTTGGCGGCAGGGATTTCGGTGGAGGCGATCCTCCAGACCTTAACCGCGCATGATCGCATCTATTGGTTTCACGATGCCTCCTATGCGACTCCGGTAGGACCGTTTGTTTATCACAACCACTTCGCCGGGTGTCTTTGCCTTTTGTTGCCGGTGACCTTTGCCATTGCCTTCCGGTCCAGCCGAACGGGAACCACCGATTGGACCACCTGGTTGCGACGTGCCTTGGTGCCCTGCCTGACGGGCGTCGCCCTCATGTTGTCCCTCTCCCGCGGGGGGATGCTTTGCGTGGCCTTCGAGGGTCTTTTGGCCATGGCTTGGTTCGTCCGCCGCCCAGCCACTTTGCTGCGCCCCATTCTCCTGTTTGTCTTGCTGGCCGGCAGTTTTGCGGCACTTACCAACTGGCATGCCATGCGCGACCGCTTCCAACTCCTGGAGCACAAAGACGCCAGTGTTGAGGATCGTTTGCGCGTGTCTGCCACGTGTCTGCAGATCTTTCGGCACTATCCCTTGTTTGGCGCCGGCATGGGGACTTTTCCCTCTGTCTATCCCGCCTACGAGACCTTTGACCTTGGTCTGCAGTTCGAACAAGCACACGATGAATTCGCCCAGACGCTCGCCGAGACTGGAATACTGGGGATGCTGATGGTTTTTGCGGTCCTGTGGATGTGGTACGGCGCAGGTCGGCGCCTGCGCCATACCGCGGAGGGTCACCTTTCCACTGCGGTTCAATCTGCCGCCTGGATTTCGGTGGCAGGGCTGGTGTTGTACAGTAGCTGGGACTTTCAGTTCCACAGTCCTGGAAATGGGCTCCTTTTTTTTGTCCTCCTGGGAGCCGCGCTTTCACCGGTTCCGTCGGCATCCCGCACTGCGGCCACGTCCCCGTCCAGCCACAGCCGGCGGCAAGAAATTGAGCATGGCCGAATGGCATTGCTCCCGTCACTCCCGGCCAGCGCCCCAAGGGAGCAGACGTCCAAACTGAGTTAAGCGGCTGGCCCTCGAAAATCAATTAAAGGGTCAGCACATTTTCTCCAACCTTCCGCCAAGTGGAAATAAACTCAGCTGATTCTGCTGAAATGCCCGGCATTCACCCGGGCCACTGTGGTCAAAGGGACAAACAGGACCGAACACGGGCAAGAGGTTGACGGCTATGCCTGAAGAACTTTGCGGTAGCATTGTTCCAGTTGGTCTACGTGGGCTGCGGGCGTCGGCGGCGAGCTCCAGAATCGCTCGTACGCGGCGCGGCCCAAGCGAGAGGCCAACTCCGGGTCTTGGAATTGCCTGATTTTGCGGACGAGATCCTCGACGTCTCCGCTGCGAAAGCAGAGCCCAGTCTCACCTTGCACCACACTATCGCGGACAGCAGACGCATCTGGCACGATGGCGGGTACGCCGCAAGCAGCCGCCTCAAGGACGACCAATCCAAAGGTTTCATACCACAGCGAGGGAAAGACGAGTGCGCGCGATCCCTCCAGGCGGCGAACCAGTTTCTCGTGCGGCAGCCATCCTGTAACCCCATGTTCGGGGTACCGCGTAGTGATTTCCTGCCTTAGATACCCATCGCCCACGAATTCCAGTTCCACTCCGGCGCGCCTTGCCGCTTCGGCTGCGAGAAAAGGTCCTTTTTCCCGGGTCAACCGGCCGACGACTACATAACGCGTATTACGGCCGACATCCGCACACGATACACGCTCCGACTCAATCGGGTTCGAGATGCGATAAATCGACGCATTGTCTGGTAAATACGGGGCAATAATATTATAAGAGAAATCGGAAATGGCGATAAAATGACGAACCCCATTGGGCAGTTGGCCCTGATGACTCTGAACATAGTGGCGAGTGGTCCGCCATAACTTCTGCGCCCTCCCCCGAGGATCGCAGTTCGACAACAGGCACGCGGTCGAAAGCGGACTTAGAGTGCAGCTCCGCTCGGCAACGTAGTTAAAGAAGCCTCCGTTCGGACAGGCGAGGAAATAATCATGCAAGGTGGCCAGCAGGCCCGCTCCATGCCGAAGGATTTCCGGCACAATACTGGAGGATAAGGCCTTGGTCCAACCATGCAGGTGCACGACGGTTCGCCGCGGGTCCAGAGGACGCAGCAAGTCGGCCATTGCCGCCGCCGCTGGTCGATTCCAGATGCCCTGGTAAGCCGCCTGGAGACGATTGGGATTGAGCAGGATGTCAGGCTGTCCGGTGCACACAACGCGAACTCCGTCCGCCTCCAGCGTGGGCTCGACGGGCGGAACAGCGCAGAAAAGTCGGACATCATGACCACGGCGAGCGAGTTCGCGCGCACTGGCAAAGGCAACCTGACCGGCCCCGCCGTTGACATGACCATAGTCGTTGACCACAACAATCGTGAGGCGGTCACTGGGCAGGATCTTCGGAGAGGCCATAAGTAGTTTCCTGCGGGGCAGACGGCAGCGGTTTGATGACCAGTTCGGACTTTCCGTAAACCAAGCTGTTGGCGGGAATATCCTTCGTGACAATCGTATGGGCGCCGACCACCGCGTTATCGCCTATTGTGACACCGGCGCCAACAAACACCTTTGTTCCGAGCCAGACATTACGACCGATACGCACAGGTTTGCTGCGGAAGCCCTGGAGGCGGAGCGGGGCGCCGGGATTGCCGAAAGTATGGTTGTGATCGTAGATGGTGACATATTCACCAATAAGAGTTTCCTCGCCGATCTCAATGCCTGCACGGGTGACCACAGAACAACCCCTGTTCATGAACACGCGGCTTCCGATCTTGAGGGTGGCTCCGTTGCGAGCATCCAGGACGGAGCCACGGCGCACATAGACACGGCTGCCGAAGTCCATGGACGAATTGCCATCGAGAATCAGTTCAACATCCCGTTCAAGGGACAGCGAGAATGATTGCAGCCGCAAGCGACCTGCATGTCTCAGCTTAAGACCAACGAGCCGCAGCCCGAACCAAACATATTTCCATTTCATAAAATAACTTTTGGCCAGCGCTATACGACTTTACCCGGAGCGGGTCCGCCGTCGCCACGCACTCGCGCTCCTAAGAGAAACAGGCGGACAGACGGCTGCGCCGCTGGATTGACCTGTCCCGCGCTTCCGTTCAGGTGAGACTACAACAGACTACCTCCGGTCCGCCCCCTTTTGTAGCGGGGATGGAGGGGTGGAGCAAGGAGCCGGGATTTGAGGCCTCTTGCCTCACATCTGGGCTGTGGCGCCATCGGTTCATAGCTGAGGGCTTGGATGGGTTGGTGGATGAGCCGCGCCCCGGAGCGCCCCGCAAGATCGGCGACGCTGTGATTGAACGGGTGGTGCGGCTGGCGTTGGAGACGGAACCGAAAGCTGCGACCCCTTGGAGTACACGGAAGATAGCCGCCAAAATGAGCTTAAGCCAATCGACCATCAGCCGCATTTGGCGTGCCTTCGGACTGCAGCCACAGCGGCGATCCCGCCTCTAATCAGATGTGTCGATGTGTGCTGGCGTCGCGTTGCCTCTTGGCTCGACGTGCGGTTTTGTATCAGCTCCACTGCGTCCTTCCGGTCCACCACCGCCAGCTTACCGATGCCCTGTCCCACTTTCCCAAACTTGACGATTTGACCGCGGCGCGGGCTGCCGGTACACTGCAAAGACTTCCGATTGTGCTGGGCCCTCCTGTGTTCTTTCAAAAATGGCGGCGTAGCTCAGATGGTTAGAGCGAGGGTCTCATAATCCCTAGGCCAGTGGTTCGAGTCCACTCGCCGCCACCAGAACTGACGACCCACCGTGACGCCGCACGCACGGTGGGAGATTGGGACAGCTAGGCCTGATCGGGTTGTCGCGCGCGCAGGGTGATGAAGGTAAACTCCGCTATGAAAATCTGCGTGATTGGTACCGGGTATGTCGGTTTGACGACCGGCCCCTGCTTGGCCGCCCTGGGACATGAAGTAGTTTGCACCGATCGAGACCTGGCCAAAATCGAGCTCCTGCAGTCGGGTGGAATGCCGATTTTCGAGGACCGCCTGGCGGAGGTGGTGGAGGCGGGGCGGCACGGCGGACGGTTGCGCTTCACCGCTGACGTCGCCGGTGCGGTGCGCGACGCGCAGGCCATCTTCGTGTGCGTGGGGACGCCGCCCGGAGCGGATGGGAAGGCCAACCTGGCCGCCATCGAAAAGGTCACACGCCTCATTGCCGAAACCGCGACGGGTTACAAGCTCATCATCGGCAAGAGCACAGTGCCGGTGCACACCGCCGATCGCATGCAAAAAACTCTGACTGCGTTTCGACGCAGCCAGTTTGAGTTCGACCTGGTCTCGAACCCGGAATTCCTGCGCGAAGGCACCGGCGTGCTGGATTTCTTTCATCCCGACCGCATTGTGGTGGGCGTGGCGACGGAACGCGCCGCGGGGTTGATGCGCGAGATTTACGGGCCGGTGCTGGACGGCAGCTTTCAGTGCGCCTGGCACAACCAGCCCGCCTCCGAGTGTGGCTGGCGGCCGCCCTACTGGCTGGTGACCGACGTCAGCAGTGCGGAGCTCATCAAGCATGCTGCAAACTCCTTCCTCTCGCTGAAGATCTCCTACGCCAACGCCATCGCCGACCTCTGCGAGTTGACCGGTGCGCATGCGGACCAAGTGCTGTTGGGGCTGGGGTTGGATCAGCGGATTGGGCGCCAGTTCCTGCGCCCGGGCATCGGCTTCGGCGGCTTCTGTTTTCCCAAGGATCTCGCTGCATTTGTTGAGATGGCGGGGGACTTGGGTTACGACTTCCGTTTGTTGCGTGAAGTGCAGCGCATTAATGCCAGCCGGGTAGAGCGCTTCCTGGCGCGGTTGCGCGAAGAACTGTGGGTGGTGCAGGGCAAGACGTTGGGGGTTCTGGGCTTGGCTTTCAAGCCCGGCACCGACGATACCCGCCTCTCCCCCGCCTACGCCGTGATCCGCGAGTTGCTTCAGTTGGGCGCCAGCATCCGTGCGCATGATCCGCGGGCCATGGAGCGCGCGCGGGGTGAGCTGGACGGCGCCATCACCTTTTGTGAGCGGGCAGAGGATGTGGCCCTGGGCGCGGAGGCGGTGCTGATTCTCACGGAGTGGCCGGAATTCCGGGATCTGGATTGGGCGGCGATGGCCGGCCAGATGACCCGGCGCCTGGTGTTCGACGGACGAAACCTGATCGAGCCCGGTTTTCTGGAACGGCTGGGGTTTGAGTACCACAGCATCGGCCGACCGCGTCCTACGGCGGAGCCCAGCGCCGCCCGGTGATTAAGCCGGCAACGGATTACAATCGCAGAACCATGCGATGGCTCGTCACCGGCGGCGCGGGATTTATCGGCGCCCATTTTCTTCAACTTCTTACCCGCGAGCGTCCCGACGTGGCGCTCGTCAACGTGGACGCCTTGACGTACGCGGCGCCGCCGTCCCGCCTGGCCGCGCTGGAACAAGGACCAACCTGCCGATTCGTGCGCGGCGACATCTGCGATGCCGGGCATATGCGCGAGCTGCTGCGCGGCGTCCATTCCGTCATTCATTTCGCCGCCGAGAGTCATGTGGATCGCAGCGTGCTTGGCGCCGAACCCTTCGTGCGCAGTAACGTGCTGGGCACCCAGGTCCTGTTGGAGGCGGCGCGGGCCGCGGGAGTGGCGCGTTTTGTGCTGGTCAGCACCGATGAGGTGTACGGCTCTCTGCCCCCCGGCAGACGCTCGCTCGAGACCGACGCGCTGGCGCCCAACTCCCCCTACGCGGCGTCCAAGGCAGCCGCCGAACTGCTGGTGCGGGCTGCCGTCCAGACGTTTGGCTTTCCGGCCCTTGTGACGCGCGGCTCCAACACCTACGGCCCGCGGCAGCACCCGGAAAAACTGATTCCGCTGACCATCAGGGCGGCGCTCAGCCATGAACCCATCCCGCTCTACGGCAACGGACAGCAGGTACGAAACTGGCTCGCGGTCGAGGACCATTGCCGCGGCATCCTGGCCGTCCTGGAACTGGGGAGACCCGGCGAGACCTACAATCTGGGCAGCGCCGCCGAACTCACCAACGAGGAACTGGTACGCCTGATTCTGGAACAGCTCGGCAAGCCGGAGACGCTCATTCGCTACGTGGCGGACCGCCCAGGACACGACCTGCGTTATGCCCTGGATTCGAGCAAGGCGCAAGCGGACCTTGGCTGGCAGCCACTGACCTTGTTGGCTGAGGGGTTGGAGCACACCATAGACTGGTACCGCGACAATGCCGCGTGGCTGCAACAGGTAGGCACGGGGGAGTTCGCACGGTACTATCAGCAGCAGTACGAGGGCCGTTTGGCGGGCCCGCAATCGTGACGCCCACCATTCCTCCATCGAAGTCCGCACCAGTGCACCTGACGCTGCCCCCACCGGCTCGTGTCCGGCGCGATGTGGGCGCGGTAATCACCCTCCCGGATGCGCCGCAGTTGCTTCCCGGTGTGGAGCTCGAAACGGCGAGGTTCTGGCCGGATGATCGGGGATGTTTCAGCGAGCTCTTCCGCTTCGGACAGCCCGGCTTGGCACGTGACTTCCGCGACAGTGTGCAAGTCGCGACGGCGCTGTCTTACCCCGGCACGATCAAGGCCGTGCATTATCACCAGTGTCAGACCGATCTCTGGGCCGTGGTGCGCGGCGAACTGCAGGTCATGCTCGTGGACTTGCGCACCGCCTCTCCCATGCTGGGTCAGGTGAATACGTTGTTTGTGGGAACATGGCGTCCCTGGCGACTGCGGATTCCCCCTGGGGTGGGACATGGGTACAAGGTTCTGGGCAGTGAACCGGTGCTGCTGGTCTACGCCACCGACCGCTTCCATGATCCTGGCGATGAGGGGCGGCTGCCCTTCGACTGTCCTGAGTTGAACTACGATTGGGGCGATCGTCCGCGCTAGAACAATGTCTTGCAGAGGCCAGCGCAAGGCTCCGACAACGATCATTGGAAGGCTCGACAAAGAAGATCTGCATGAAAGGCGTCATTCTCGCGGGAGGCTTGGGAACCCGGTTGCGGCCGCTCACCAAGGTCACCAACAAACACCTGCTGCCGGTCTATGACCGTCCCATGGTGTTCTACCCCTTGCAGGCTCTGGTGAACGTCGGAATCACGGAAATTCTGTTGGTCACCGGTGGCGAGAGCGCGGGCGAGTTCCTTCGCCTGCTGGAGAACGGCGAGGAGTTTGGCTGTTCGCTGCGTTACGCCTACCAGCGTGGTGAAGGCGGAATTGCCGCGGCGCTGGCGTTGGCGCGCGAGTTCGCCGCCGGCAGCCCGGTGGCAGTGGCATTGGGCGATAACCTGCTGGAAAACAGTTTGTGTCCGGCACGACGTGCGTTTGAAAAACAGGGTGGGGGTGCCCATCTCCTCTTGAAGGAAGTGGCCGATCCCGGTCGTTTTGGCGTACCGGTTTTCGCCGATGGTCGCATTGTCCGGATTGAGGAGAAGCCCGCTCATCCCCTCTCAACCTTCGCGGTCACGGGCTATTATTTCTACGACGCGACGGTTTTCGAGAAAATTGCCGCATGTCGTCCATCGCAACGCCACGAACTGGAAATCACCGACGTCAATAATCTTTACGTCGCCGAACAGCGATTGAGCTACTCCGTGCTGGAGGGGTGGTGGACCGATGCCGGCACTTTCGACTCGTTGCTGCAAGCGCAGCAATGGGTGGCGGCGGGCGGAGCCAATCACGTCACAGCGCGCGACTCCGAACAGCCTCCCCATGCAACCCATTGAAACGCTTAGAACGAGCTTGGACCAGAGTCGCGAGACGCAAGGCCGCCTTCTCGCGGTCGTGGGACATGCGTTCGATCGGGCCGCCGGCGTGTGCGTGACGGCGCTGCAGACTGGACACAAGCTGCTGTTTTTTGGCAACGGAGGTAGTGCGGCGGATGCGCAACACCTGGCGGCCGAGCTGGTGGGCCGTTTCTCTCTACACCGCCCAGCGCTGCCCGCCCTGGCTTTAACCGTCAACACCTCCACCCTCACGGCGGTGGCGAATGATTACGGCTTCGAGCAGGTTTTTGCACGCCAGATCGAAGCTCTGGCGCAGCCTGGAGATGTGGCGGTGGGTTTGAGCACGTCCGGGAACTCGCCAAATGTCCTCGCCGGGTTACGCGTAGCGCGGCAGCGAGGCGCGGTCTGCATCGGGTTTACCGGAGAGGGCGGCGGGCAAATGGCCGCGCTGGTGGATGTTCTGTTGGACGTTCCGTCGCAGAACGTCCCCCGCATTCAGGAAGCCCACCTTCTGCTCGGTCACGCGCTATGCGCCGCCCTCGAGGCGGCCCTGTTTGGAAATACGTCTTCTTCCTGAAATGAACCACCAACGCGGTCGAACGCCACTTGTAGACGTTCAAGAGCCGTGCAAGCAGCCAAATATCGAGATCGGTGGCCACGGTTCGCGCTAAGCTCTTGGAACGCGCCATGCCAAAACGCATTCTCGTCACCGGAGGCGCTGGATTCCTCGGCTCCCATTTTTGTGAACGGCTCATAGCGGAGGGACACGAGGTCGTCTGTGTCGACAATCTCGTCACCGGCGCCGAGCGTAACCTCGCCTCCGTCCGCCAGTCTCCGCGCTTCCACTTCGAGCAGCGCGACATCTGCGAGCCTTTGCGCATTACCGGGGCACTCGACGAGGTGGCGGACTTTGCCTCTCCGGCGAGCCCAATTGACTACGCCAAACTCCCTATCGAAACGCTGCGGGTCGGCAGTTTCGGCGTCTACAACTGCCTCGAGCTGGCGCGTGACAAGCAAGCCGGCTTCCTGATCACGTCCACCTCGGAATGCTATGGCGATCCGCTGGTGCACCCGCAGCGCGAGGACTACTGGGGCAACGTCAACCCGGTCGGTCCCCGGTCCTGCTACGACGAGAGCAAGCGCTTCGCGGAGGCGCTGACCATGGCGTACCACCGCAAGCACCAGATGCGTACCCGTATCGCCCGCATCTTCAACACCTACGGGCCGCGCATGCGACTGGACGATGGGCGGGTGGTTCCCGGTCTGGTGGGGCAGGCACTGAAGGGAGAGGATCTGACCGTTTTTGGCGACGGCAGTCAGACGCGCAGCTTCTGCTACGTGGACGATCTGATAGACGGCTTACGCCGTCTGATGGATGCGACCGAGCCTTTCCCGATCAATATCGGCAACCCCGCGGAGACGACGATCCTCGAGTTTGCCGAGCGCATTCAACGCCTGGTGGGCGGCCCCAGCGCCATCCGCTTTCTTCCCCTGCCGCAGGATGATCCCAAACGTCGCTGCCCGGATATTACGCGCGCCCGCACACTGCTCGGATGGGAGCCCAGGGTGGACCTGGAAGTCGGTCTGCAACGAGCCTTGGCGTACTTCCAACAGGCTTTGATGCAATAAGCGCCGCCAGGGCCCCGATTGAGCGCGTCTTGAACGCCGGCATCACCCTTCTTGAAGGGCTGATCCGTGACGCCGGGAAGCACGACTGCGGGCCACGACGAACAACACCGCGCCAAACAACAGGCCGGCCAGGCAGCCCATCTGCAAGGGGGTGTTCAGATCAAGCCACGACAAATGTTCGTGCGGGTGCCCCCCATGCATCTCGATCCCCATCAGAAATGTCGCGATGGCGCTGAAGATTCCAAACAACGCGCCCAGGATGCAAGACCGAAACCACGTCGGGCGCCAATAGGAACGGAAGATGCAGGCGTGCAAGACGGCCAGCGGCAATGCCGCCCACATGGTCGCCACCGGCACCAGAATGGCAACCGACGGATAGGTCCCGCGCACGAGGAGGTACACGATCAGCGCCGGCGTAACCGCCAGGAAGTAAACGTAGACGGCGACTCCAGTGCTGAAAGCCGAACTGAGCGAGGACCGAGACACCGCGCCTCCTGGAAGAAGAGTCGCGCGAATTATAGGGCACTCCGTTCGTGCTGTCGAATGGCGACGTTCATGCCAGAGTAGTTGCGTTGCCCGCGGTGGCATACGCCGAGGTGGTCCCGCGAGCCAAAGAGCGGCCTGCTCCCTCAAGTCCCGCAGAACCCAAGGGAGCAGAGCCAAGCCAGGGGAGGGAATACGCCGGCCTCTAAAACGTCAGCCGGGCGGTGACTTGGACGATGCGCGGCGACGAGTCGCCACCGAGGAATGAGCCCAGGATGCTGGTCGGCACGCTGACAGTACTGATGACCTGTCCGAACTGTGGGTCAGAGAAATCCTGTACCGGCTGGTCAAAGTTCGGGTGGTTGAAGAGGTTGAAGGCCTCGACGCCAACGCCCAGTTGCGCTTTTTCCCAGCGCGGGAGCTGAGTGTTTTTGACGACGCTCAGGTCGGAATCGAAGAAGCGCGGACCACGGAATTGGTTGCGCCGCTGATTGCCGAACCCTGCTACCGGGCTTGAAAATTGCGCGGCGTTGACGCAGGGTGACTGCACGGTGCAGGGAACACGACCACTGCCGCCGAGCCAGTTGGCGAAGACGGTGCCGCCATAGTTGAAGGGTGCGAGGGTCGAGCTGACATCGCTGCTGGTCACCGTGTACGGCAGGCCGTTGCGTGAGAACAGCGTTCCGGCGACGACCCATCCCCTCCAGAGCTGGTCCGGGCCAAACTGCACCACCGAACGGAACGGCACCTCCCATACATAATTCAAATTCAGGGAATGACGCACGTCGTAGTCGGCATTGCCGTAGTTATAGCGCCGCAGATTGTGGGGGTCTTGGGGGCTCAGCACACTCAAGTTGGTGCCGAAGTTGAAAGGCAGGATGCCGCCATTCGAGACGTCGTCCAATGCGTGGCTGTAGGTGTAGTTGGCCTGTAGCTGGAACCCCTGCGAAAATTTCCGTTTCAACGACACCACCAGCCCGTTGTAGTTGCTGACGCCGGCGGGCTGCAGTTGCGTTACGGTTCCGAAGCGCGGATCGGGAGCCGCAGGTGGAAGGCCGGCAAAGCCGGTGGCGCAGGTCGTCAGCGGACAGTAGGCGTTCAAGATGTTGTTCAGCACCGGGATGTGGACACCGTGGTTGCCGACATAGTTGACGCTGACTGCCGATTTTGCGCCCAGCCCCTGCTGCAACTCCAGATTCCACTCCTGAAACTGGGGCAGGCGGACACGAGGATCCATGCTGAAGAAGCCCGGCGGGACGAACGAGGGATTGCTCGCGCTGATGGACGCCAGCGTGCCTCCGCTGCCGAAGCCGTTGATGAACGAAGCGTTGGCGGAAGAAGCCGAAGTGAAGATGTTTCCCGGCGCGGCGGGTGAGAGCGGTTGTCCGCGCACGGTGAACAGGTTGTAGAGCGGTACGTTGCGGGCGACGCTGTCCACGATGGTCGCCGGGAACGTGTCGGTGAACAGCCCAACCCCGCCGCGCAACACCGTGTCGGTACGTCCAAACGGCCTCCAGGCGAAGCCGAGGCGGGGCTGCCAGGAGTAACGCGTGTAGTCGGTGAAGGCCCGGTGAACCCCGGTCCGGATCGCCGCATTGTAGGGCACGGTCGCGTCGTGCGTGAGGCGGTCGAAGGGCAGCGTCAGATCCGCGAAGCAGTTGCGCCCGCAGACCGGGTTGGAGTTGTGATCGACCCGCAACGCCAGCGTGAGGCGCAGGCTTGGGACCACGCGCCACTCGTCCTGCGCATACCCGCCCAGGTCATAGAGCTTGATGCGCTGGACCAGCAAGCTGGCAAAAGACTGCTGGAACGAAGTGACCTTGCCGTTAAAGAAGTTGGCGAGCGAGCTGCGCGCCAGACCGCTCTGTCGCCGTCCGAAGTCGTGGTCGCTGACCAGATTGCGGCGGTAATCGGCTCCCACCTTGAACGTATGATTGCCGAACGTGGTCGAGTAGTCGTCCACAAACTGGTACTGCGTCACGTTGCGCCCTTGGGGAAAAATACTGTTCTCCCCGCCCAAAGTTTGGAAGGCGCTGCCGGAGAAGCTGAGCGTCGTGGGGAAAATCGCCAGCGACTGGGTCAGGTTCTTCGGGCCGAATAACGCTCCGTACCATTGCACGGCGGCAATGAACTGATTCACCGCGTCCGCCCCGAAGGCGTGGTTCTCCTGCACTTGCCCCTGGTACTCGGGCTGGGTACTGATGGCGTTGAATGCGGAATTGATCGGGTCGGTAAACGTCGGCTGCGAACCGTGGTCGGTCTGAAAACGGCCGAACAGGGTGTCGGTGCTGCCCAAGCGCTGGTCGACGCGGGTGGCCAGGATCCATTCCTGGCTGCGATTACCCGCAGTGGAGCGGAAGACGATGGCGCAGGGAGAACCGGCGGCCAGTCCGGGAGCGCTGAAGCTGCCACACCCCCCGCCCGGAAGCGTATTGGCCGCGCCGGCAGCCCCCGGAGCGTTATTGTAAAGGTTGAACATGGTCTGATAGAACGGTACCGATGCGGGCGATACCGTCGCCAGATTGGCCAGCGTCGCCGCCTGGAACTGGGGGCTGGGGAGGTTAACCGAAAGGTTGGTGGGTAGCACCACACGCAAGCCTTCCTGATCCACGAAGAAAAACGTCTTGTCGTGCAGGATCGGACCGCCCAGTGACCATGCCCATTGGTTGGCGTTGTCGAAAGGCCGTTTCGTGGCGCTGGCGTTGTTGAAGAAATTGTTGGCGTTCATCGTGCGGCCGTTCCAGTAATAGACCGCATTGCCGTGGAACTGGTTGGAACCCTGTTGGGTGACGTAATCAATGTCGGCGCCCGCCGCGCGTCCATACTGCCCGGAGTAGCCGTTGTTGACCACCGTCACCTGCTGCAACTCGTTCTGCCCGAGGGTGAGGTTGGTGGCGCCGGAGTTGCTCAGGTTGAGGAACGGGTCGTTGTTGTCCTGACCATTGATCTTGAAGAGATTTGAGGTAGCCGGCAGTCCGAACATCTCGACGTTGCCATAGCCGCCCTGCGTGTTCATGACGGCGCCGGGCGAAGTCTGGGTGATATAAGTGATATCCCCGCCGCCGGTGGGCACTTGGGCGAGCTGTTGGGCCGAGTAGGTAGTGGAGATGTTGCCGTTGTCGGCCTGCACCACGGCTGCCTCCGACGTTACCGTGACGGTTTGCGTGGCGGTGCCGATGGCGAGATGGAAATCGAGCGTGGCGGCCTGCCCGACGCTCACGGGAACGTTGCGGCTGGTGGTCTGAAACCCGGTCGCAGCCACGGAGAGGGTATAGCTGCCGGGAAGCAACAGAGAGAAGCGGTAGCTGCCCTGATTATTGCTGGCGGTGGTGGCCACCGCTCCCGTTGCATCATTGCGCAGGGTGATCGTGGCGCCGGGAACCACGGCGCCGGTGGCGTCCATGACCACGCCGGTAATGTCGCCCGAGGTTTGGCTTTGAGCGGCGGCGATGGCCGTCCAGAAACAGAGCAGTACAGGAAGAAGGATCAGAAACGTGAGACGTCGGATTACACTCATGGACTCCTCGTGGAACTCCGGGATGCTTTCCCCATTGCACGGCTCGGGCCATTCCCGGGCGGAGTTGCTGCGGAAGGCCGCGCAGAGAGAAGGCAGGTACGCCGGCCAGATCCGCAGACGCGCACTCTTCCGCGCTCCGAAGTAGCTTGCCGCGTGACTATGCGAGAGCGGAGTTCCTCCCATGTCGTCCTCACTGGCCAGAGAGTTGCTGCATCGCGCGCGTCCACTCGGCATGTTCCGCGCCGGGATGCGGCTTCTGATCGCCGTCTCGGGAGGCGCCGACTCGGTGGCAATGTTGAGGTTGCTGCTGGAACTCGCCCCGCAACAGGGATGGGTGGTGGCCGTGGCCCACTTCGATCACCAATTGCGCTCCGAGTCCGCCATGGAGGCTCAGTTCACGCGCCAGCTCGCCCTCGCGAGCGGGGTGGAGTTTCACCTCGGCCGACCCACAACTCCCGCGCCGGCTGGCAATCTGGAAGCCTGGGCGCGGCGACAGCGCTATGCCTTTTTCCACCACCTGTTGGCAGCGGACGCCGCCGACACGGTTGCGACCGCGCACACACTCGACGACCAGGCGGAAACGGTGTTGTTGCGTCTCGTCCGCGGGGCAGGGACGGCGGGATTGGTCGGCATCCTCCCGGTCCTGACCCGCGTGCCGGGGGCTCCGCCTCTTCCCGGAACCGGGCCGCGCGTCATCCGGCCGGTGCTGAGTTTGTCGCGTCGTGCTTTACGCGAATGGCTCAACCTCCGCGGTCAGACCTGGTGCGAAGATCCCAGCAATGCCTGGCTGGCCCGGCGCCGCAATCTGCTGCGCCATCGCCTCCTGCCGCAGTTGGCGACAGACCTCAACCCCCGAATCGCCGAGGTC
Source organism: uncultured Acidobacteriota bacterium (assembly GCA_937898755.1). GTDB lineage: Bacteria > Acidobacteriota > Terriglobia > Terriglobales > SCQP01 > CALEJU01. The sequence goes on from CALEJU010000025.1 coordinate 71,439, forward strand.
CTGGCCACAACGGCCACGCTGGCCCGTGATGAGGAGTTATGGTGGGCGGACGCCGTGGCGAAAGCCAGCGCCTCGCTGTGGCGCACGGTGGGACCCGATCTCATGGCTGACAAGGAAGCCCTGTTCATCCTGCCGCGCGCCTTGCGCCGCCGTGTCCTGCGCGCCGCCATCCGCCGCGTGCAGGGGGATCTGCGGCAGGTGGATTTCAGGCATGTAGAACAGCTTTCGTCCTGGGTGGAGGAAACCTCCCGTCGGAGCCGGCACATTGCTTTTGCACGGGTGACGGCGCATCTTGATCGCCGAGTTTTAAAACTGCGGTCGCGTCTTTCGCCGCCGGAAGCCGCGTTGAACGATGGGGGAGGAGGGGTACCCATACGTGGGCTGCCCAAGTAGGCACGGGGCATCGGCTATACTTGGACTTTGCTTGAGGTTGGTCGTTCCTTCCCCGTCTGTTCCTCCCTGCAAGCGTCAGTGTGGGCAGCTTGGTGGGCCCCTGCTACCTCGAGCGCCGGGTCCGCCTCGTAGCTCGACCTGGGTGTTTCTGGAACTATTCGGCCCGGTGGGCGTCTAAACCCACAGAGCTGGTTGTGCCGACTGCGCGCTGGGAGTCCATCTTGAATTCAACCGTCAAATCAATCGTGTGGTGGGTCGTCATGATTGCTGCTGCGGCCGTGCTGTGGCAGATGATGAAGACAGGCGGCAGCGAGCCGCGCGAAAAGGAGATCAGCTTCAGCGAACTCCTTAACGACGCTCAAGCCGGGACCATTAATTCGGTGAACATCACCGCCAACGATGTCCATGGCGAGTTCCGGGCGAAGGATGCCCCGCATTTCCACACCGTCATCCCGGCCAACTACCCGGATTTTTACAAAATCCTTCAGGACAAGGGCGTTGCGGTCAACATCAAGGAGCCCTCCAACAACACCTGGCTGACGGTGCTGATCAACGTCTTCCCGTTCGTGCTGCTGGTCGCCCTGTGGATGTTCATGATGCGCCAGATGCAGAGCGGTGGGAACAAGGCGCTGTCCTTCGGCAAGAGCCGCGCTCGCCTGCTCTCCACCCAGCAGAAGAAGATCACTTTCAAGGACGTTGCCGGCGTCAACGAAGCCAAGGAAGAGCTGCGCGAGATTATCGACTTCCTGCGCGAGCCGCAAAAGTTCCAGAAGCTCGGAGGCCGCATTCCGAAGGGCGTGTTGCTGATTGGCCCCCCGGGCACCGGCAAGACCCTTCTGGCACGTGCCATCGCGGGCGAAGCCAATGTGCCCTTTTTCTCGATTTCCGGCTCAGATTTCGTCGAAATGTTCGTCGGCGTGGGCGCCAGCCGGGTGCGCGACCTCTTCGAACAGGGAAAGAAGAACGCTCCCTGCATCGTCTTCATTGATGAGATCGATGCCGTGGGACGGCATCGCGGTGCCGGCCTCGGCGGCGGCCACGACGAACGCGAGCAGACGCTCAATCAGTTGCTGGTCGAGATGGACGGCTTTGAAAGCAACGAGGGTGTCATCCTGATTGCCGCCACCAATCGCCCTGACGTGCTCGACCCGGCCCTGTTGCGCCCCGGTCGCTTCGACCGCAGCGTGGTGGTGCCGCGTCCCGACGTGAAGGGCCGCGAGGAGATCCTGCGCGTTCACGCCAAGAAAGTCCCGCTTTCCGAGGAGGTGGATCTGGCCGTTCTGGCGCGCGGCACACCCGGATTCAGCGGCGCCGATCTTGCCAACCTGGTCAATGAAGCGGCGCTGAATGCGGCGCGCTACAACCGCAAGACGGTGCTGATGAACGACTTTGAAAACGCCAAGGACAAGGTCCTGATGGGCGTGGAACGGCGTTCCCTGATCATCTCCGACGAGGAGAAGAAGAATACCGCCTATCACGAGGCCGGGCACGCCCTGGTGGCGGCGATGATGCCGCACGCCGACCCGCTTCACAAGGTCACCATCATTCCGCGCGGCCGGGCGCTGGGCGTCACCATGCAGTTGCCCACCGACGACAAGCATACCTACTCGCGTGAGTATCTCGAAAGCCGCCTGGCGGTGCTGATGGGAGGTCGTATCGCCGAGGAAATGTTCCTGAAGCACATGACCACCGGCGCGGGCAACGACATCGTGCAGGCCACCGAACTGGCCCGCAATATGGTCTGCGAATGGGGTATGAGCACGCTGGGCCCCCTGGCCTACGGCAAGAAGGAGGAACAGATCTTTCTGGGGCGTGAGATCACGCAACACCGCGACTACTCCGAGGACACTGCCATTCGCATCGACAAGGAAGTGCAACGGTTGGTGATGGATGGCTACCAGCGCGCTCATGCCATCCTCGAGGCCCACCCCGAAGTGATGCACCGGCTGGCTGCCGCCCTCCTGGAGCGCGAGGTGATTGACGCCAACGAGATCCGTATGCTCCTTGCCGGGACTCCGTTGCCCGAGTTCGTGCCCAGCCCGGATCGTCCGGATAGCGGCACTCAAGAAGTGCTGCGGCCTGAGCCTGGACGACCCAACCTGGGCAAGGAACGTCCCCAACACGCGTGAACGGTGCTGGGATGACGCGCCCGGTCGCCACCGGCGACCGGCTTCCTGCGTCGGGGAACCGTCAAACTTTCAAACGCACCCGCCGAGTCGGTCGCGCTGGCGTCTGGAAGCGCCAGTGTCTTACCTCTTTCCCACGCCGCTGGGCGGAAACATTCCCACCTGTGCACCCTTGTCATTAAAGATGGTGAGCATGGAACCCGGCTGCAGATTGACCAGGCCGAGCTCGATCTGGCGAGCATCACCCACGATCACGATAGTGGCGGTGGACGGTCTGATGTGGCGTCGGGCGGCCTCCTGGGCCTCCGCTGCCGTGACCGCCAGAACTCGACTGACATAGGTCTCGAGGTAATTGGGCGGGAGATGGTAGAGCGCCGTCATGAGGAACTGATCGGCCACTTGGGCCTGGGTTTCAAGATTGCGAATGAAGCTGCCGGCGAGATAGTTCTTCGCCTGATCCAGCTCTGTCGCGGTAATCGCGCCCTCGCGCAAGGCGTCCAACTGGCGGAGAATCTCCTTGAGGGCCTCGCTGGTCACCGCCGTGCGCACCTCGGTGGAGACAAACCAGGAACCAAGCTTCAATTGGGGGCGGTTCGCGCTGCCGATGCCGTAGGCGTAGCCGCGTTGCTCACGGATGTCGGCCACCAAACGGGAGTTGAAACTGCCGCCCAGCACCTCGTTGGCCACAAGGAGAGGGAAGTAGTCCGGGGCGTCGCGGGTGATGCCCAGATTGCCGAGAAGGATGGTGGATTGCGCCGAGCCAGGCCGGTCCACGATGAAAATGTGGCGCGCGGCAGGCACCGGCGGTGCCAGGAAGGGGGCCTGCGGGGGCTGGCCGAACTTCCAGGTGTCACCGAAATAGCGCTGTGCCAGGTCGCGGATGACACTGACGCGCACGTCGCCGACGACCACCAGGACGGCATCGTTGTTGGGTAGGAAAGTCCGGTCATGGAACCGGTGCAGCGTGGTGCGCGAGATGCTCCCGATGGACTCTTCAGTGGGTGCGGTGACAGCGTACGGATTGTCGCCGTAGAGCAGTTTGTTGAATTGCACGCCGGCCAGGAATCCGGGCTGTGCCCGTTCCGCCATCAACTCCTGCAGGGCATTCTGTTTATAAAGCGCAACTTCCTCCTCTGGGAAGGTCGGATGCAAGACGACCTGCGACAGAAGCTGAAACATGGGCGTCACGCGATTCGCGAGTCCCGATGTGCTGACCGTCAGATAGTCCGGGGCGGCGGTTGCGGCGATCGCTCCACCATAGCGGTCCGCCTCCTGGGCGATCTGGAGCGAGCTGCGCGTCGCCGTTCCGGCCGTCAGCAGTGCGGCCACGGCGCCGGCCAGCCCGGCGTCGGCGGGCGGCACCAACGCATTACCTGCGTGCACCGCGAGTCGTATTGAGACAAGTGGAAAGCGGTGATCCGCCACCACCAGCAAGCGCAGGCCGTTTGGAAGCTGGTCCTGCACGCTGGCCGGCGGATGGTACGGGCTGACCTGTCCCACCGCGGGCTGGGCGCTCAAATCGGCGGGAGCAATGGTTGTCTGCTGGGCGACGGTCAGCTCAGCAAGCATACCCAGGGAGAACAGGCTGCACAGCAATACTTTGCGGAACGGATACAAGAGAGTCATCGCAGCTCCTTGGGACTGGGGCCGATGGGCGGCTGTGCGCCGGGCAGGTCAACAATGACCGTGGCGCGCGGGTGCGTCAGGTATTGCAATGCCGCCCGGGCGATGTCAGAAGACTTGACCTGCAGGTACTTGTTCAACTCGGTGTTGGCGGCACCGGGGTCGCCGTTCAGCAGGGCGGAGAGGGCGAGCAATTGCGAGCGGTCAAGAGTTGTCTGCTCACTGCGGATCCAGTTGGCGCGCAGCCGGGTGCGAGCACGATCCAGCTCTTCTGCCGGGACACCGTTCGCCACCATGTCGTGGATCTCGCGAAAGATCAGTTGCTCGACCAGGTCCTCGGTCGAGGTGGTCCCCTCGACTCTGGGGACGTTGTTTTTGTAAATGACCAGCCCGGAAAAGAGCCCGGGAGCGCGGTAGTCGGTGTAATCGGCTTCAGGGAACCCCAAGCCCCCATCCACGCTCAGTGCCACCTTGCGTGTCTTGACCAGCGATTGGTACAAGCGCGAGCTCTCGCCGTCGAACAGCAACTCGCCCAACATGGTTAGAGCGTAAAAGTCCGGGCTGTCCCGCGACGGTCCCTGCCAGGCGATGGCCAGCGCCGGAAGATTGGCATGCGCGTCATGCATGGTGACGTGCTTTTCGGCCGTTCGAGGCGGTTCCACGGTGTCGACCGGGACGATCGTGCCACGATCAGGAATCTGTCCGAAGTAACGTGTGATCAACCCACGGGTCTGGACCGGGTCCATGTCGCCGACGATCGCCAGAACGCCGTTGCGGGGGGCGTAATAGGCATCGAAGAATGCCTTCACATCCGGCAGCGTGGCAGCATTCAGATCCTCAAAAGAGCCAATGACCGGGTGGGCGTTCTGCCAGTTGGAGAAGGACTGGGCACTGATCGCCAGATACTCCAGGGGGCCGTAAGGTTCATTGTCCACGCGCAGGCGCTTTTCCTCCTCGACCACTGAAATCTGGTTTTTCAAGTTGGCGGGCGTGACGTCGAGATGGGCGAGTCGATCGGCGTCGAGCCACGCCAGAAGGGGCAGGGCATTGCTGGGTGCGGTTTCAAAATAGAAGGTGTAATCCTCGTGCGTGCTGGCATTGTCGGTGCCCCCGTAACCCTCCACGAGATGATCGAACACACCCTTGGGGGCATGTTCCGAGCCTTCAAACATGAGGTGTTCAAACAGATGCGCGAAACCCGAGCGACCGGGATGTTCCTGTCGTCCACCGATATTGAACAGCATGCTTTCCGTAACCACCGGTAGCGAATGATCCTCGGAGAGGATCACCCGTAAGCCATTCGGCAGAGTGAACTGCGTAAAGGGAATCTGGGGTGCATCGGCACCCGATTGGGCCAGGGTCGGAAGACCGCTTGCCAGCAGAATTACTGTCAACAGTCCAAGGCGCATGTGGGACTCCTTCCCCTTCGAACGGCGGACGACGCTATTATGGTCGCTCATGTCGGGCGGCGAGCCAACGCAAAGTGCGCGCGCCGCCGGTAATGCGGGGCGCCGGGAGGTGCGGTCGGGTCGGTTTCGAACAGCACCAGCGTCTCGACCGGTAAGCGGCCCCAGACCGGCCGATTGGTCGCCAACTGTGGAAGCAGCCCCGCCAGCATCCGTGGCGTCCGCGTCTTGGCCAGCGTGATGTGGGGATGAAACCGGCGCGTTTCGCGGACGAATCCCAAAGGGCCCAGAACGCTGTCGATTCGGGTGACCAGATCATCCAATGCCGCCGTGGGCTCCACGCCCGCCCACAATACTCGTGGCCGCCGCCGGTCGGGGAAAACATCGAGCCCGGCCAGCAGCAGGGCAAACGGTTCGCAGGATACGCTTCGTAGCGCGCGTGTTATCAGCGGCTCGTGTTCGACACCCACCTCGCCGAGAAATTGCAGAGTCATGTGCAGGTCGGCGGGTACGGTCCATGCGAGGGTGCCGACCGCCGCTCCGGACGTCGCCGCTGCGCCGGCCAGTGCGGTCCTGATTTCGTCGCTTAGATCGAGACCCACAAAAAGACGCATGGTGGTTAGCCGCAGTCAGCCAGCACCCACGCCAGCAGTTCGGAAGCTGTGAAGTCCGAGATGGTGTGCTTCGCTCCAGCGGCCGTAAGAACGTGCGCCGGCTGTGTGCTGGTAACGCCGACGCAGCGCATCCCGGCGGCGCACCCGGCTTGGATGCCGGCCACCGCGTCCTCGACGACCGCGCAGGTGGCCGCGGCGCATCCCAGCTTCGCTGCCGCAAGGAGATAGACTTCGGGGTCCGGTTTACCGCGACTCACGTCCTCGGCACTCACGTGGCCGTCAAAAAAATGCTCGAGATGCAATTCCTGGAGCATCAGTTCGAGATTGGCGCGGGGCGCGGAGGTGGCAACTGCCAATCGCAATCCATGGTTGCGCAATTGCTGTAGAAAGCCATGCAAGCCGGGGAACGGTTGAACCCGCCCACGAATCGCATCGCGAAAGAGGAGCTCCTTTTCGGCGGCGAGGGACTGTAAGCGCGCGGCGGGCAGCGGCCCGAGAAAATGGCGGAGAATGTCGACACTGATGCGTCCTCCCAGTCCATATTCCAACTCCGCGTCGCTGAGTTGCAGGCCCTCGCGCCGCGTGAGCGCCCGCCAAGCTTGCAGGTGAAAGGGATTGCTGTTGACCAGCACCCCGTCCATGTCGAACAGGACAGCACGGCAAGGGGACATAGGATCCAAGCGGGGAAGTAAATGAAACCGCCCCTGCGAAGCGCAGCTTCGCAGGGGCGGTGTGACGCTAACGATCAGCCACCGGAGGCGTGGTTACCCTTTCTTCGTTTGCGCGGCACGTGCCGCCCGCACTTTCGCCCAGCGCCGTTTCTGCGCTTCCGCGATACGGCGTCGGCCGGCCTCAGAAATATTGCGGCCTCCGCCACGCTTGGCCGGGCGTCCCGGCCCCCGCCCCTTTTCCAAACTGCGCAGCACGTCGAGAGCAGCTTCAATTCGCTTTCGCTGCTCCTCCAAGTCTTGAATCGCCTTACCAATAGTAGACATTGCTCTCCTTGGATGGCGCAAACGCCCCTCGGCGCCGCGCTTTTAACTCACAGACTTATATCTATGGTACGCCTGAATGTCAACTGGAACTTGTTGCAGTCAGTGTCAGGAAGGGCCGCTCACCCCCAATTGGGGGACAACAGTCGTAGGAGGGACCTGCCCTTTAACGAGCACATCCGGTACGAAAGCACACGTGATTGAACTTCCGCTGCGACCCTGAACTGAAATTCAATTACCTCGGTTGACTTGTTTCGGTCCAAGTCATGGCACCCGCCAAGCCGGGATTGAGGGAACGGATACGGCCCATGGCTCGCCGAGAAATACTCCTCGCGATTCCTCTGCGGTGCGGTATTGCCAATCGACTTGGATAAGGGCGCCAAATGAGCGTCAGAGGGCGTAGGCGCCGCGTGGACGAGGCGTCAGCGTCGCCGCGGCGGTTCCCCCGCCTGCGGGTCATGCCGCGGGCGCGCATGGGCTAAACTGGAAGCGGAGTCGGGGCGTAGCGCAGCCTGGTAGCGCACCTGCCTTGGGCGCAGGGGGTCGCCGGTTCAAATCCGGCCGCCCCGACCAGTGATGCCGACTGTTAGTTGTTTGATTCCAGCCCTTGCCGCGTCAGCTCTTGCACACTCGAATACGGGCTGGCGTCACACGCGCGCTCGGTCTAAGATCACAAGCGCTCATGCGCGCTGCCATCCTTCTCGCACCCCGCCAGTTCTCCATCACCGATCTGCCCACTCCTGAGATCGGTCCGCGCGACGTACTGGCGCGTCCCACCGCCGTCGGGATCTGTGGGACGGACTTCCATATTTTCGAGGGACAGGCAAACTACAACTACGACCCGCAGGGACGCCCCGTTCCGCTGGAACAGAGCCCCCAAGTGTTGGGACATGAGATTGCCGCCGTGATCGAGCGCGTGGGCAAGGAGGTGGACGATCTCCGCGTCGGTGATCGCGTCGTCGTTGACCAGGGATGGAACTGTTTCAGTCAAGGGCGTACACCCTGTGAGTACTGCGCCACCGGCGACCTGCACCAGTGCGAGTTTTATCTGGAACAGGGCATCTCGGGGATTCCGGGAGGCATGGCGGAACTCTTGCGGGTTCCTGCGGTGAATGCGGTTCGTGTCGCGGCCCATCTGCCAGTCCCGTTCGGAGCGATGACCGAACCTTTGGCCTGTATCCTCCACGCTCTGGAACTCGCACAACAGACCTACACCCGCTATACGCTTCCCACCACCACGCGACCAGCCCCGGACAACCCGGTGCGCACGGCCTTGATATGTGGCGCGGGCCCCGCAGGGCTACTTTTTCTGCAATGCCTGCGCGGCGTGCTTGGCTTTACGGGTCCCGTGCTGGTCGTGGAACCGAATTCTGCCAAGCGCGCTCTCGTCGTCCGATTCGGTGGGGAGGCGATCGATCCCGGCGCCAGTGACCTGGTAACACAGGTCCTCGACCGCACTGCCGGCCGCGGCGTTGAGTTCCTCGTGGATGCCGCCGGTTATGGGCCGTTGTACAAGGACATCCCCGGCATGCTTCGCAAGCAAGGCACGCTCGTAATGTATGGCCACGGCCATCACAGCGCCAGCCTCGGACTCATGAATGCCCTGCAATACCGGGAAGCACGGCTGGTGGCGGCAACCGGGGCGAGCGGTGGCTTCGACGCCCGCCGTCGTCCGCGCGTCTATCAGCGCGCGTTGCAATTGCTGGAAGAGGAGAAGATCGTAGTGTCCCCCCTCATCACTCACCAGTACGATGGACTTCCAGCAGGACTCGCGGCCTTTCAGCAGGACCGATTCCTGGCGGACTACATCAAAGGCGTCATCACGTTTAGCTAGGACGAATTAGGCTAGGACGAAAAAGAGCGGCCGATTGCATCGGCCGCTCTTTTTCCAAACGCTGTTGCGATCGAGTTAGCTGTCAATAGCGGCCGCCGTTTCCAACTCGCGCGAGGACATCGGCTTGTTGAAAACACGGTACTTGGAAATGAGAGCGTGTTTGAGGGCCCACTGAATATCCTCGTCGGCCGCCAGCCGCCGGCCATTTTCCTTGACGAAGTGATCCAGTTTGGCGGTGTCCACCAGGGCGAGTCGGATTCGACCTTCGCACACGATGGCCCGATTGCCCTGATGAATCAGGGAGTACTTTGAAAGGCGAGGCTTGTTCATGATTGCAGCCACTTCAACGTCGAATAGAACAATTGTAACACTCGCTATGGCTTTTCGGAACGGAAAAAATGCTCAGCCAAGGGGTTGTGTTCGAGGGCACAAGTCATTGTAAAAACAACCACTTAGCACCTTGGACGTACGGCGCAGCGGGGAGGTTTCCGGCGGCGCGGGGCGCCGGTCAGCGCGCGCCATCCCCACGGGGCATATTTTGTCCCTCGGCGACCATCGCGGCAAGCGGTTGCAGAAACCCGGCCGCGACAGGCCAGCGAGCCACGGGCGTACCCGGTGCACAGCGGCGGCGAAGGGCCGAGTTGCAGCTATGTGGTTGACAGTCCTGCGCGAGGCCGTTAACGTGACGCCACCCTCTCTTTTATGATGTTTTCCCGTCTCCTGTTTCACTGTTCCGCGCCGCGTCCGCTTCTCGCGGTTCTGCTGGTGGCCGCGGCTGGCGTCGGCTGTCATCGTGGTTCCAGCACCCCGACCATTGCGGTGATTCCCAAGGGCACCTCCAACGTGTATTGGGAATCGGTGCACGCCGGGGCGGAGGCGGCCGGAAAGGCAAGCCACTACCAGATCCTTTGGAACGGTCCGGAGCTGGAAACCGAATACGATCGGCAGGCCAGCATGGTGGAGGACGCCGTTAATCGCGGGGTGAGCGGCATCGTGCTGGCGCCGGCCCATCGTGAGGCGCTGGTGCCGGCGGTACGCAAGGCCATCGAGGCACATGTGCCGGTTACCATCTTTGACTCGGGCATTGCGCTACCGCCCAGTGACTACGTCAGCTACGTGGCGACGAACAATGAGGCCGGCGGCGCGATGGCGGCCGACCGGGTGGGTGACATCCTGCATGGTAGCGGCAAGGTCGCCATCGTCGGCGTAGCGGCCGGCAGCGTGTCCACGACGCAGCGCGAGGATGGGTTCTCCCACGAACTCGCCGCCAAGTTTCCGGGCATTCACATTCTTGACTTGCGTTACGGACAGGCCGATGTGGCGCGCTCGCGCGCGGTTGCCGAAGACCTGCTGACGGCGCATCCCGACCTCGATTGTCTGTTCGCCTCGAACGAATCCTCGACGGCGGGGACACTCCAAGCTTTGAAGGGTCGGGGTTTGATCGGAAAGGTAAAACTGGTGGGCTTTGACGCGGGGCCGTTGCTGGTGCAAGGCCTGCGGGCGGGCGAGATTGATTCTCTCGTGGTCCAGGATCCCTATGAGATCGGCTACCAAGGAGTCATGACCATCGTCACCAAGCTTTCCGGTCAGGTGCCCCCATCCCGCATTGATACCCCGGCCCATCTCGTCACCCGTGCCAACATGGACGAGCCGGCGATCCAGAAGGTCCTGTTACCGCCCGTGGTGCAATAGGAGATGTCCGATAGCGCCTCCATTCCCGCGCCGGACGCGACACCGGCACTGGCCGTTTGCGGCATCCACAAGGCGTTTGCCGCCCCGGTGCTGAGTGACGTTTCGATCGCGTTTCACGCGGGCGAAATTCACGCCCTGATGGGAATGAACGGCGCCGGCAAGAGCACGCTCATGCGCATGCTGGCGGGCGTGTTGGCGCCCGATCAGGGCGTCATCGAGGTGGCGGGCCGGCCTTGCCGATTTCGTGACCCTGCCGCAGCCTTGGATGCCGGCATTGCCATGGTGTACCAGGAGCTCGACCTGGTGCCTCACCTTAGCGTGGCGCAGAATGTGCTGCTGGGGGACGAGCCCGTCCATGCCGGCGGACGCCTCGATCGCACCGCGGCGAGGCGCCGCGTCACGGAACTGCTGCAGGCCTGCGGCATCGCTCTGGACCCGGATCGCCCGGTGCGCGCCCTGCGCACCGGGGAACGTCAACTGGTGGCCATTGCCAAGGCCTACGCGCGTGCACGCTCCGTCCTGATTCTCGACGAGCCCACCAGTGCGCTCAACGCCGGCGAAGTCGACCATCTGTTTACCGTGTTGCGGCGGCTGCGCGGGAGTGGATTGGCGCTGATCTATATCTCGCACCGGCTCGATGAAATTGATGCCATTGCCGACCGCGTCACCGTCTTGCGAAACGGACGCGTGGTTTATAGCGCGGTGGGCCGGACCAATCGGGAAGCCGTGGTCGAAGCCATGCTGGGCCGGGCCGTCGAGGCCCTCGCCGCCGCGCCCCCCACTGCGGCGCGCCAGGAAGCGCTGCTCGAATTACGCGGGCTGAGCGCGCCGCCGGCCTTCGCCGAGATCAACCTCACGCTGCATGCCGGCGAGGTGCTGGCGCTTGCCGGCCTGGTCGGAGACGGACGGGGCGCGCTGGCCGATGCGCTCTTCGGATTGCTGCCGCCGCACACGGGAGAGATCCTGCTGCAGGGCGCGGCCATTACCCTGCACGATAGCCATGCAGCGGTGGCGCACGGTATCGGGTTCATCCCGGAGGACCGCGCACGCGGTCTCTGCCCACAATTGTCGGCCGGCACCAACGCCACGCTGGCCAGCGTACCGCGCTATGCCAACTGGTGGCGCCGCCAGATACGGGTTGAGTCCACGCTGGCGCAGGAGAGCCTGGCCCAAGCGGGCGTTGACCCCGCCCTGGCGCCGCGCGCTGTGCGGAAACTCAGCGGCGGTACCCAGCAAAAGACGTTGCTGGCCCGCTGGATCGCCGCGGCCAGCCGCGTGCTGATCCTGAATGAACCCACGCGCGGCGTGGATATCGGATCGCGGATCGAGATCTATCGCCAAATCGAGCAGTGGTGCCGCGAGGGGCGCGGCATGCTGCTGATCTCCTCCGATCTGGACGAGATCCTGCGCATCGCACAGCGGGTGCTGGTGATGCGGCGCGGGAAGATTGTTGCCGAACTCACCGGTCACCGCCTTACACGCGAAAACATCCTGCTCGCCGCCGCCCCCGCCACTGACTAAAGGCCGCGGCAAGAGGGGGACGGGTCGGTGTTTGGAAGCACCCGGCTGCCGCCGCAGCGATACGCCAGCGTGCCGAGCCGCCCTGCTTTGGGGAAGCGGTTCATGGCACAATGCCCCGGGTCTCGCCTCGCGGCTCATTCCCTATGACAGGCCTGCTGAAACGTTTACTCCCATTCACCAGTTTGGCGTTGCTGGCGCTGGCGCTGGCGCTGCTCAGCCCCAACTTTCTGCATACCGCCAACCTGGTCAGCATCCTGCGACAGACCACGGTCGTCACCATTATTGCGGTGGGCATGACGCTGGTCATGATTGCCGGCGAGATCGACCTCTCGGTGGGCTCCCTGTCCGCATTGGCGGGGGTCTATGCGTGCATTGGGTTGCAGCACACGCTCTCGGTCCCACTGACCGTGCTGACCGGCATCGCAGTGGGCGCGTTCTGTGGTCTGATCAACGGCTTGGCGGCCACGCGCCTGCATGTCCCCTCGTTCATTGCCACGCTCGGGACGTTGGGCATCTTTCGCGGGTTGGCCCTCTTGACCACGCACGGCCTGCCCGTGACCGATCTCCCGTCCGCCTTCGGCCAGCTCGCCGACGGCACAGTGCTGCACTGGATTCCGATCCCGGTTGTCTTCCTGGTTGGCGTGGCATTGCTGGCGCAATACCTGCTGCACCGCACCCGGCTGGGGCGGTACTGCTTCGCCATGGGCAGCAATCGCACCGCCTGCGTCCACTCCGGCGTCCCGATCAAGCGCTATTTGCTGGGTATTTTCGCGCTGGCCGGAGGCATGACCGGCTTGGCGGGGGTGATCGAGGCTTCGCGCTTGATCAGCGGTCAGCCCACCACCGGCGAAGGTTACGAATTGGATGCGATTGCCGCCGTGGTCATTGGCGGCGGCACGCTGACCGGTGGCGAAGGTTCGGTCGTTGGCACGATCATCGGATCCTTCATCATGGGCCTGATCCGCAATGGCACCAACCTGCTCGGCATCTCGCCCTTCGTGCAACGGATCATCATCGGCATGGTGATCGTTGCGGTGGTCGGCATGGACGAGTTACGCCGCCTGCGCTTCAGCCCGGCAGAAGCACGCTGAGCGCAACGGCCTGTCAGGGCACGACACAGCCGGAGGGCGACCATGGCGAGCGCCGGGGCCGACTGTGGCGGGGTGTCTCACCCCTCGAAACTCGGACGGGGCTGCACCGTCTGCGCCACCATGACTTGGCGTGCGAACTCCGTGGCCATGTCCCGCGCCAGGCGAACTTCGGTGGGACGCTTGGCCAGCGACATCTGGTCAATCTTGTCCTGCAGCTTCAGCAGCGCGTAGAACAGGTTCTCGGGCCGTGGTGGGCAGCCGATGACATAGACGTCGACCGGGATGATACGGTCCACCCCTTGAAGAGTCGAGTAGGTGTTGAAGGGGCCGCCCACGCTGGAGCAGGCGCCCATGGAGATGACCCATTTGGGATCGGGCATCTGGTCGTACACCCGCTTCACCACCGGGGCCATTTTCAGCGTTACCGTGCCGGCCACGATCATGAGATCGCTTTGCCGGGGACTGGGGCGGAAGACCTCGGAGCCGAAGCGCGCAATATCGAAGCGCGCCGTGGTGGAGGCGATCATTTCAATGGCACAACAGGCCAGACCAAAGGTCATCGGCCACAGGGCGGACTTGCGGGCCCAGTTGAACACGTAGTCCACGCTCGAGATCATGAAGTTTTTCTCGAAGCGGTTTTCCAGCCAGCCCATGTCAATACACCTGCTGCGGTGATCCGCAACTCTTCCATCATACAATCGCCAACACGCACCATGTGGGACGTTCTCGGGCTGGGCAACAGCTGCCTCGACCATTTATTCACCTTGCCGCGCTATCCGCAGCCCGGCGAGTCGGTGGCGGTGCTGCGTCGCGAGAGCCTGCCCGGTGGGCAGGTCGCCACTGCCATGCTGGGTTGCGCGCGTCTCGGTCTGCGTGCCGGCATGGTGCTGCGAACCGGCGACGATGACGCCGGAGAACGGCAATGGGCAGCCCTGCGCGCGGCTGGCGTGGACCTCTCGCTGGCACGCACCGTTCCCGGCGTCCCCAGTGCTCTGGCCTACATCATCCTCGACGCGACGACCGGCGAGCGGGGGGTCATCTGGAACACCGATGATCGGCTCGCGGTGCGGCCCGGCGAAGTGTCGCGGAACGATGTCGCCCGGACGCGCGCCGTCTTTCTCGACGGCAAGGATGAGGAGGCGGGCCTGCAGGTCGCCGCATGGGCGCAAGCCGCCGGGATCCCGGTCGTCTCGGACGTCGATTGCGAGCGCGCCTCGACGCGCGCGTTGCTGGCTCACATCACGCATTTCATCTCCAATGAGGAGTTTGTTCGCGAGCTGGCCGGCACGGAGGATCTGCACGAGGCGCTGCGCCGGCTTGCCGCCTTGGGGCCGGCAGTCGTCTGCGCCACCTGCGGCGCAGCGGGAGCCGTGGCCTTCGATGGGCGCGAGTTTCTCGATTCGCCCGCGTTTACGCTGATCCCGGTGGATACCACCGGCGCCGGCGATGCTTTTCACGCCGGCTATCTCGCCGCCCTGCTCGCCGGCACCGATCTCGCGCATCGTTTACGGGTGGCGAATGCCACTGCCGCCGAAGCCTGTCTGCGCCGGGGAGCGCAGGCGAGCATGCCTTCGCGCGCCGCGGTAGAAGCGCGGCTGGGCGGTTCATTGGAGGGAATGGCGTGACGCGACCGTTGCTGCTCGGCCACCGCGGCCATCGCCTGGCGCGCGTCTGGAACCGGCGCTTGCGGCAGCGTCAACCCGCTGCCGCGGTCGAGCTGGAGAACTCGTGCGCGGCCCTGAAGCGCGCATTGGCCTCCGGTTGCCAGGGCGTCGAACTGGACCTGCGACTGAGCGCCGACCAGCAGTTGGTCCTGTTGCACGACCCTCGCCTCGGGCGGCGTGCGGTCAGCCGCATGACGCTGGCGGAACTGCGCCGACGCCAACCTGCCGTGGCGACCCTGCCGGAGGTGCTGCGGGAGTTGGGCCAGCGTGCCTGGTTTGATCTCGAGGTGAAGGCGCGGCGCGGCGTCGAAGTACCGCTGGTCGCCGCCCTGCGGCGTTGGCCCCCCACGCAGGGCTACATCGTGAGCAGCTTTCATCCCGGCGTGCTGCGGCGGATGTCCGCTTTGTCGCCGGAGATTCCGCTGTGCCTGAACGTGGCGCGCGCCATTCCCGTCCGACGTTTGCGCGGCCTGCCGATCACCTGGGTCGCGCCCTCCACGCATGTGGCACGCGCCCGCTACCTGAAGCGGCTGCACGAGGCAGGTTGGAAAACGTTGGTCTGGACCGTGAACCGCCCCCGCCGCATGCGCAGTCTGGCCGCCGCGGGCGTCAGCGCGCTGGTCTCCGACGATCCGTATTTGTTGGTGGCGACCCTGCGCGACGGCGAAGCATCGCCGCGTTGACGGGCGCGACACGGCGGTTGAGTCGGTGTGGGCTGCGACTATGATGGCGGGCGAGGAAAGGCAACCGGAGTGGGAACCTGTCGTCGGTTGGGTCCTCGTGCTGGCGTCCGGTACTATAAACCGTTCAACAAGCGCCCGGTGTCCCGGGCATCCCGTGGTTCGAAAGGCTGTGCTGTGACCCCTGACGCGTGCGTGGCTGCGGCCCTCGACAACTTCCACATCGAGCTGCCCTCCTGGGGCTTTGCCGATACGGGCACGCGCTTCGGAAAATTCCTTCAAGCGGCGGCGGCGCGCACGCTGGAGGAGAAATTCGCCGATGCGGGTCAAGTTCATGCCGTCACCGGTTGCTGCCCCACGTTGGCGCTGCACGTTTTATGGGATGTACCGGCGGGCACGCCACCCGCCGTGGTGCAGGGCCTGGCGCAGCGCTATGGCGTGCGTCCCGGCTCCATCAACCCCAATCTCTTCCAGGACCAGATTTATAAGCACGGTTCGCTGGCCAACGAACGGGCCGAAGTCCGGCAAGCGGCCCTGGATCATTTGTTGGACTCCGTGCGGATCGCCACCGACCTCGGCGCGCGTGACCTCTCGCTCTGGTTTGCGGATGGGTCGAATTACCCGGGAACAGCCAATCTCCGCGCACGCCGCGCTTGGATGCAGGCCGGGTTGCAGCAAATGCACCGCGCCCTTGCACCCACGCAGCGCATGTTGATCGAGTACAAACCTTTCGAGCCCGCCTTCTACCACACTGAAATCGCCGACTGGGGCATGGCCTTGCTGCTCGCCCGGGGCGCCGGCGCGCAGGCCCGCGTTCTGGTCGACACCGGGCACCACTATGCCGGGCAAAACATCGAACAGATCGTGGCATGGTTGCTCAGCGAAAACATGCTGGGCGGCTTTCATTTCAATGATCGACGTTACGCTGACGACGACCTGACGTTGGGTTCGATTGACCCCTATCAAGTTTTCCGGATCTTCACCGAGATCCGCTGCTATGAATGGGAAACCGGCAGCGTCGCCGACATCGCCTACATGGTGGATCAGAGCCACAACTTGAAGGGCAAGATCGAGGCCATGATCCAGACCGCGATGACCGCGCAGGAGCTGTTTGCCAAGGCCGCCATCGTGGACTTTGCCACCCTGCTCCAGGCGCAGCGCGAACAGCGACTGGTGGATGCGGAAAATGTTCTCAAGGACGCCTTCAGCACCGACGTCCGGCCGGCGCTGCGGGCCTGGCGGCGCGGTCGCGGCTTGCAGGAAGATCCGCTGGCCGCCTTCCGCGCCGGCGGCTACCTGGAACGCATTACCCTCGAGCGCGCCGGGCGTGCTCCGAGCGGGGGAAGCTACGCTTGAATGCGCGGACGGAGAGGCATCGCATGCGAGTGTTCCGGTACTTGACCGAGTGGATCGTGCCGCCCGTGAAGACGGGCAACGCGCAGGCGCTCTCCGCGCGTTCGGGACTTAATGCGAGCGGCGCCCCGTCGCTGCTTGAGTCCCGCGTACACCGTGGGCTGCCGGAACAGTGCATCTGGGGGGCCTGCTGGACGGTCACGCTGCGCCGTGCCGGCCATTACGAACGGCGCGCGCGGCCGTGAACATGGACGTTTTGCACGCCGTCGCCATTGATCTCGGAGCGGAGAGTTGCAGAGTCTCGCTGGGCTCCTGGCGCGACGGGAGGGCCCGTCTGCAACTGGTCACGCGCTTCCAGAACGGCGCGCAGACGCACGCCGGTCAGCTGGTCTGGGACTTGCAGCGCATTCAGGAGGAGGTTGCCAAGGGCTTGCGCGCCTGCGCGGCGCTGGCCCCGGAAGGCATCGCTTCCATCGGTGTGGACGGATGGGCGGTGGACTACGTCCGCTTGGGCGCCGACAGCCTGCCCTTGGCGCCGCCCTTCTGTTACCGCGATCCGCGCACCGATCACGCCATGGCGCAGGTCTGGGAGCGCCTGTCCCGCGAACGCATCTACGCCTTGACCGGCATTCAATTCCTGCGGTTCAACACGCTCTACCAGCTCTTTGCCGACCGCCGCGACGGCTTGCCGCCGGGAACGGGCTGGCTCAACCTCCCCGAGTATCTCCTGGCGTGGTTGGGGGGCCGCCGCGTCGCCGAATTCAGCAATGCCACCCATACGCAACTGGTGGACGTGCACACGCGTGGGTGGGCGGATGAGATCTTCGCGGCTGCCGGATTGGATCGTGCCGCGGCGCCGGACATCGTGCCGGCGGGCACCGTGCTGGGGCGCCTCCAGGGGCCGCTGACAGCGATTCCCGCCCTCGCGCAGGCGCAGCTCATCGCGCCCTGCTGTCACGATACCGGCGCCGCCGTGGCCGGCATTCCGGACCCGGGCCAGGATTGGGCGTTCCTGAGCTCCGGCACCTGGTCCCTGATCGGCCGGGTCCTGGAGCGCCCCTGCCTGACGCCGAGCGCCCTTGCCAACAACTTCACTCACGAGGGCGGGGTGGGGGGCCGGCTGCGGTTCCTGAAGAACGTCAACGGACTATGGCTCCTGCAAGAATGCCTGCGCACGTGGACTGCGGCGGGGCGGGCATGGACGCTGCCGGAGCTGCTCGAAAACTGCGCGCGCCTGCCGCCGCCACGCGACCTCTTTTTTGTGGACGCCGAACAGCTCTGGTTACCGGGCAACATGCCCGAGCGCATCAATCGCGAACTGCAATGCAGGGGCGCGTCTCCTCTCTCGACTCAGCCTGAGGATGCCCCCACCATGACGCAGTGCATCCTCCACAGTTTGGCGGCGCGCTACGCCGAAGTGCTACAGGCACTGGAGGACATGACGCAACCGCGTCTCCGCCGGCTCTACGTGGTGGGAGGGGGCAGCCAGAACGCATACCTGAACCAACTGATCGCCGCGCGCACCGGCTTGGAGGTGGTACGCGGCGCGGTCGAGAGTTCCACCGTGGGCAATCTCGCCGTTCAGTTCGCGGCCTTGCACGGCGAGAGGGGTGACTACGGGGTCTCGCCCGATGCTGTTGCGCGCTGGGCGCGACACTTTGGAAGTGCGTGACCGCCAGACGCGGCGGGTCGCGGGCCTGCAGGGCCCGCGTGGCCGACACGCCAGCGTCAGCGGCGATGTTCCATCAGACGGTACACCGCGATTCCGAACGCCACTGCCACATTGAGCGAAGCCTTCGTCCCGCGCATCGGCAACGAGATGCGGTCGTGTGCGGCGCGCAATGCAGCGGCGGTCAGGCCATCGACCTCATTGCCGACCAGCAATGCCAGCGGCCAACTCGGCTGGAAGGCGGAAAGCTCGGTGCCGGCGTCGCCCGGCTCCCGCTCCAGCGCCACCACTCGATATCCAGCCTGCCGAAGTTCCGCCAGGAGCGGCGCGATGTGCCAGACATGTTCCCAGGCGACCGCCTCCTCCGCCCCCAGCGCGACCTTGTGAATCTCGGGGCGCGGTGGAAATCCGCTGTAGCCGCAGAGAAATAGGTGGCTGACTCCCGCGCCGTCGCAGGTGCGGAAAATGGATCCCACGTTGTGCAGGCTGCGGATGTTCTCGGCCACGGCGACCAAGGGGCCATAACGCATGCCGTAGCCTATCCCGTGCGCGAGTCCCGCGCCTACGTTCCGACGGGGTTGCTCGCCCGGCGCCAACACTCGTGACAAAGGCCGTCCGCCAGAAACCCGCTTTGACCGCACTCGCGGCAATGCGTGGGCTTGGACGCGGCGATCGGGGGCGGGAGATGAACGATGACATCCGCATCGTCAGGGTAAACCTGGGTCACGGGGCCAATGAAAGAGAGCAGCACGCCGACCAGGAAGCCGCCGATATGCGCGAAGACGGCAACACCGCCGCCACTCGTGTCCATCAGGCTGTCTCCCACCTCCCCCAGGAACCACATGCCAAGCAGCAGCCACGAGGAAAGATTGAACTGGATGACGCGAAAAGTGGTGGGAACCAGCCAGGCCGCCCGGATGCGGGTGCGTGGAAAGCGGACGAATGCAGCTCCCAGCACGCCCGCGATCGCGCCGCTGGCGCCGACGATGGGCCGGTTGCTGCTGCTGTCGGCAAGGATCTGCGCCACGCCCGCCACCATGCCGCATCCCAGATAGAAGATCAGGTAGCCCGCCGGCCCCAGCAGGTCTTCTATCAAAAAGCCAAACAGATACAACATCCAGAGGTTGCCGAGCAGGTGCAGCCACCCGGCATGCAGGAAGAGGCTGACCAGCAACGGTCCGATGACCCCGCTCCAATTTCCTCCGGCCAGCGCCGTGGCCCAGTTCACCGGCACCAGCCCATGCGCCTGAAGGAAGCGTGGCAGCGCCGCCGGGCCCAGCGAACCCAGATAGAGCTCGTAGAAGAAAACGGCGAGATTGATCCCGATCAGGCCGAAGGTGACCCACGGCAGGCGAAGGGGGGAGTTGCTGTTGCGGTACGGAATGGGCAGCATGCGTCCCCCCGTCACGTTCCAAGGGGAGAATACCCCAGAACTTAAACGCCGTTGCGGGTCGCCCGACAGCGGTGGAATCGCCAAAGCATCACCAACCGACGCCTTAGTTTTTCCCTGGCGCCGGCTGGGCGACAAAGCGATAGCCGACGCCGCGCACGGTCTGCAGATGGCGTGGGTGTGAGGAGTCGTCCTCGATGTAGCGCCGCAGGCGGACGATGAAGTTGTCGATGGCGCGCGTGTCGGTATCTTCCCGCACGCCCCAAACATCTTCCAGCATCGCCTTGCGGGAGACGGTGCGGCCTTCATGTTGGACGAGATAGCGCAGCAGGTTAGCCTCCATGAGCGTCAGGGAGAGCGTCCGAGCGCCGACCTTGAGTTCGAGAGCGTTGAAGTCCAGTACGCGGCCGTTGAACTCATAACGGTCCTGGGGCGCGTTCGTCGGTGGTTCTGGAGTGGCCGGGTCAGGCATCGTGCGCCGCGCCCATTGTTGCCGGCGCAGCAGGCTGCGGATGCGTGCGATGAGAATCGCGAGGTCGAAGGGTTTGGGCAGGTAGTCGTCGGCCCCGGCGGCGAAGCCGCGCAGCACGTCTTCCGGGCTGCTGCGGGCGGTCAGCATCAACGTCGGGATGTGGCGATCGTTGTTGCGCAGGGCGCTGACCACGGCGAAGCCGTCCATGCCGGGCAGCATGACATCGAGTACCAGGACGTCGAACTCGGTTTCCGCCAATCGGGCCAGCGCGGTTTCCCCGGTCTCCAGGGTTTCCACGGTGTACCCTTCGGCCTCGAGGTTGAAGCGCAGGCCGGCGGCCAGATGCTGCTCGTCCTCCACCACCAGGACGCGGCTCATGCGGACTCCTGCGGGCCGGCGGGGGCCGTGATGGGCAACTGCAAGGTGAATTGGCTGCCCTGACCAGGGCCCGCACTGGTGGCGAAGGCGCGGCCGCCATGGCGCTTGGCCACCGCCCGCACGATGAACAGGCCCAGCCCGGTGCCTTTCACCCGCACCGCCACCGAGCCGGGAATGCGATAAAACCGCTTGAAGATGCGCTTCAGCTCCTGCTGCGGAATGCCCACGCCGTGATCCGTCACTCGCACCGCCAAACTTCCCGGGTCGGGCTGCAACAGCGCCACCTCGACGGCGACGTGATCGCCGGAGTATTTGATCGCATTGTCGACCAGGTTGGAAATGGCCGCCCGCAATTCATCGGCGTCGGCCAGCAAAGTCGTCACCGCCGGTGGCGGCTCTGCGACCCAGAGTTGATTCTCGCCGAGGTGGTTGCGGCGGCGGGCGAGCACGACACACTCCTGCGCCAGTGCCTGCAGGTCCACGTTGCTGATATGTAATTGCCGACGCGTCATGCGCCCGGTGCGCAGCACCTGCTCGATGGTGTGCAGCAGCCGGTCGGCGTCGGCCAACATGATCGTGTAGAACTCCTGGCGCCGCGCCTCGTCCACCTCGCGAGTTTGCAGCGTCTCCAGGTATAAACGGATCGAGGCCACCGGCGTCTTCAGCTCATGCGTCACCGCGTTGATGAAGGTGTCGTGCTGTTCGTTGCGCCGGATCTCGCGCACCAGAAAGACCGTATTCAACACCATGCCGGCGATGATCAGCAGAAAGAACAGGACACCGAAGACCAGCTGCAGCCCCTCGCGCCAGTTCAGAAGGATCCACCCGACGTTAAGCGTGACCGCGAGCGCCACCAGACACGCGCCAAGCGTGATGAAGATGGCGATCGACCTGCGGTGGGCGCTGACGGGCATGTGGGCAGGATGCCACAGGAGGGGGAGCGAGCGAGGGGGAGGAGAAGGGAGCGGGGCAGAAGGTGGGGCGACGTCCCACGGGAGGGCTGGTGCTCACCGCAGCTCACGGGACCCGATTTGGGGCTCCGCAGGGGGGAGCCCCCCGCGGCGTGGCGGACGTGCCGGCGGCTGGCTAACTGGCGTTCGGCAATCGCGAGGTGACGCCCGCGACCTTCATGTTCCGGGCAATGCCCAGCCAATGCAGCAGGCGGATCTGGATGAAGGTGAGATCGAATTCGTACCACGCCAGGCCATGCCGTGCCGAGGTGGGGTGGGCGTGGTGATTGTTGTGCCAGCCCTCGCCGAAGGTCAGGATGGCCACCCACCAGTTGTTGCGTGAGTCGTCGCGGGTGGCAAAACGGCGCTTGCCCCACATATGGGTCGCGGAGTTCACCAGCCATGTCGCATGCAGGCCGATGACCACGCGCATGCAGACGCCCCATAGCATCATCGGCAAGCCGCCCACGGCCAGCAGAATGAGGCCGGAGATGGTCAGCGGGACCCAGTGGTAGTTGTTCAGCCAGACGTAGAAACGGTCCTTCGCCATGTCGGGCGCGTAACGCCCCATGCGCGCGGTGTTGTTGTGGTTGGTCTCCCCAAACAGGATCCAGCCGACATGCGCCCACCAGGCGCCGTCGCGCGGCGAGTGCGGGTCCCCATGTTGATCGGAGTTTTGATGATGCAGGCGGTGCGTGGCCACCCAGGAGATGGGACCGCCCTCCAGCGTCAGCGTGCCGCAAACGGCGAGGAAATAATCAATCCAGCGCGGCAGGCGATAGGAGCGGTGGGTGTGCAGTCGGTGATAGCCCATGCCGATGCCACAACCAATGGCCAGCCAGTACAGTGCCGCCGCCACCAGCACGGCATGCCAGTTGAAGAAAAATAACGCTGCCACGGCGCCAATGTGGAACAGCACCATCACCACCGCAGTGAGGGTGTTGAAGCGGACATACTTGTCCTGAGTCAGAGGGCCGGCGGACGTCAACGTTGCTTCTGCTGTGCTCAAAACTTGGCCTCGCAAATGGATTGGGATGCATCTCCACGCTAGCAAGGAGCGGCGGAGTCATGATGTAAAACTTCTGTAATCTCGCCGGCGACCGGCGTACTTCTGGCTCGTGGCGCATGGCGGTCGCGCTCCCGCAGCGCCCTTCCCGGTCAGAACGGGGACAGGTCGGGCAGCGGGCACCAGCCCTCGGGGGCAGGCAAGCGACGTCGCCGATGCGCCAGCGTCTCAGGTACGATGGCCGGGACCGTGGGTGAGCGGGACCGCGGACGTCAAGCTATGGATCAGTACGACATCCTGGTGATCGGTTCGGGTCCGGCCGGACAGCGGGCGGCCATTCAGGGCGCCAAGGCGGGACGCCGCGTCGCGGTCATCGAACGCGCCGCCCATGTGGGCGGGACCTGCATCAACACCGGCACCATTCCCAGCAAGACCATGCGCGAGGCCGTGCTGCACCTCTCCGGTTATTACTACCGCGGCGTCTACGGCATCAACTACCGCGTCAAGGACCAGATCACCATGGCCGATCTGAGTTTCCGGGCCGACCATGTGATCCGCAACGAGATCGAGGTCTACCGTTCGCAGTTAGAGCGCAACGGCATTCGCCTGATCCAGGGAACGGCCAGCTTCCTTGACCCGCATCATGTCGAGGTGCTGGGCCCGACGGGATCCATGCTCTTCCAGGCGGGGGTGATCATTATCGCCACCGGCACACGGCCCGCCACCTCCCCCCTGGTGCCGGTCAATGGCCGCACTATCGTGAGCAGCGACCAGGTCCTGCAGATGCCCGAGATTCCCCGCAACCTCATCGTGGTGGGCGGGGGCGTGATCGGGCTGGAATACGCCTCCATGTTCGCCGTTCTCGGCGTGCGCGTCATCCTGGTGGAAAAGATGCAGCGCCTGCTGGATTTCGCCGACAGCGAAATCGTCGAGGCACTCTCCTACCATTTGCGCGAGAGCCGCGTCACCATGCGGCTGCACGAGGAGGTGGAGAGCGTGGAGGAGATCCCCGGGGGCGGCGTGGTCGCCACCCTGAAAAGTAACAAGAAAATCCACGGCGACGCGCTGCTCTACAGTGTCGGACGCCAGGGCAATGTGGATGAATTGAACCTGGAGACGATCGGGGTCGCCACCGACGCCCGTGGCCGGATCGCGGTGGATCCCGAGTTCCGCACCAGCCAGCCCAATGTCTTCGCCGTCGGCGATGTGATCGGCTTCCCCAGCCTCGCCTCGGTTTCCATGGAGCAGGGCCGGCGCGCCGTCGCCTGCGGCACGGGGTTGCCCACGCACGGCTTCCTCTCCAACTATCCCTACGGCATCTATACCATTCCGGAGATCAGCTTCGTCGGTCGGACGGAAGAGCAGTTGACCGAGGCCGACGTGCCGTACGAGGTGGGGGTGGCGTTCTACCGCGAGATCGCCCGCGGCCAGATCCGCGGCGATACCGACGGCCGACTCAAGCTGGCCTTCCACCGCGACACCCACGAGTTGCTCGGTGTCCACATCATCGGCGAAGGCGCCTCGGAACTGCTGCACATCGGCCAGGCGGTCATGGCCTTTCACGGAACGGTGGACTACTTCGTGGACACCGTGTTCAACTACCCCACCCTGGCCGAGTGTTACAAGGCGGCCGCGTTCAACGGACTCAACCGCTTGAGCAAGGTCAACGGCGCCGGCGCGTCGTAGCCCCTACGAGGTTCGACCCATGACCCTGCTGGATGCCATTGACGTGCGCGTGCTCGGCGCGTTGCTTGAGAAAAAAGTCACCACGCCGGAGTATTACCCGCTGACGCTCAACGCGCTGGTCAACGCCTGCAATCAAAAGTCGAACCGCGAGCCCATGGTGGCCTACGACGAGGCCACCGTGCTGGAGGCCATTGCCCGGCTGCGGGCCCAGGGCTGGGCACTGGAAATCACCGGTGCCGGCAACCGCGTCCCCAAGTACGATGAGCGTTTCTGGGAAGCGTTGAACCTCAATCGCCGCGAGATGGCGATCCTGACCGAGCTGATGTTGCGCGGTCCGCAGACGCCCGGAGAGCTGCGCAGCCGCGCGGAACGCATGCACGCCTTCGGTGGCCTCGACGAGGTCGAGAATTGCCTGCGCGGACTGCAGGAGCGCACGCCCGTGCCGCTGGTTGCCCGCCTGCCGCGCCAACCGGGGACCAAGGAAGCGCGCCATGCCCATCTGCTCTCCGGCGCGGTGGCCCCTGGGACGGACGCTCCGGACGCACCCGTGGTGCCCCGCGCCGACCGCCTCGCGCAGATCGAGGACGAGGTGCGATCCCTGCGCGCCATCGTGGCCCGCCTCGAGCAGGAGTGGGCCGGGTTTCGCAAGCAGTTCGAGTGATGGGGCCGTGAAGCGTGCAGGGTTGAGCATGGAGGGCGGGCGCCCCGGAATAATCGGTGCGCGCTTTGAATTGTGACAAGGTGCTAGCCTTTTCATAGGCGAGTCGGAGGGAGTTCCCATGTCCGCGATCCCCGCACGCATCACGCCCGCAGCTGTCGCCCACGACGGGCTGCGGGTGATACCGCGCCGGCAACTGTTGCTGGGAGCGTTGAGCCTGGTGGGCGTCGTGGCTTGCCGCTCTTCCGCGGCCGGCGCGGCGGCACTCGCCAGTGCGGCGACGCCGAGCCGGCGCGCCGTTCGCATCGTCGAATTTGACCGGTTTGGCCACAAAACAGGAGTCGTCATGGCGGAGAAAGTGATCAAGAGCGATGAGGAGTGGCGCAAGCAACTGACTGCGGAACAGTTTCAGGTGGCGCGGCATGCCGGCACCGAGCGGGCCTTCTCCGGGCAGTACTGGAACCTGCACGACAAGGGTATCTACCGCTGCGTGTGCTGCGGCACCGCACTGTTCAGCTCCGAAACCAAGTTTGAGTCGGGCACCGGCTGGCCCAGTTTCTGGGCCCCGCTGGCACCGGAGAATATCGCCGACCAAACCGACCGCAGCTTCGGCATGGATCGGCAGGAAGTACGCTGCGCGCGCTGCGACGCCCACCTTGGACATGTCTTTGATGATGGCCCCAAGCCCACTGGTCTGCGTTACTGCATGAACTCCGCGGCGCTGAATTTCGAGAAGAGTTGACCGGCCAACGGGAGCGTCCGCGAGCCGTGGCCGAGGCGCCGGCGTCAGTCCGGGCTTCCCACCATGAGCTTTGAACCATATGGTTTGATGGATCGTGTTTGAAATCCGAGGTGCCCCGTGAATCCCTGTCCTGCCTGTCGTTTTGCCGGGAACATGCCGGATGCCCGTTTCTGTAGCCGCTGTGGAGCGGCGCTTGCCGGGTCGCCTCCGTGGACGGCGCCGGCGGGCGTCCCGGCGGGAGCGGGTTCAGCCGATACGCCGGGCGCGGTGCCTTCCGCCCCCGTCATGGTCACCAGTCATCAGGGGACGCTGGCGGGGGTGGATTACAAAGTCGTGGGCTACGAGACGCAGGCTGCCATCTTCCAGCTCGCTCCAAATCAGTCCGTGCAGGCCGAGCCGGGCGTGCTTCTCTACATGCGCGGCGACGTGGCAATGAGTACCGGCACCGGCGGCGGTGTGATGGCCGGATTGAAACGCATGGTGGCGGGCGATTCGTTCTTTCTCTCCACCTTCAGCAGCGCACAGGGTGGCGAGTTGGCATTTGCGGCGCCCTATCCCGGAACCATCCACCCGCTGACGATCGGCGCGCCGCAGTCGTGGTTGTGCCAGCGCCACTCCTTCCTCTGCTGTAGCCCGCGGGTGACGGTCTCGATTGCGCTCAGCCAGAAGCTGGGCTACGGCCTATTCAGTGGCGAGGGGTTCATCTTGCAGGAACTCGCCGGGCAGGGCGGAGCGCTGGTCCATGCCGGCGGACACTTCATCCCCATGGAGTTGGCTGCAGGCGAGCAGATTCGCGTCGAGGCCGGGACGGTCGTGGCGTTTGAAAGCGCGGTCCAATACGACATCGAGTTCGTCAAGGGCTTCAACAACCTGCTGTTTGGCGGCGAGGGAATGTTCTTCGTGGTTCTCACCGGGCCGGGCCGGGTGATTCTGCAGACGCTATCGTTCAACAAGTTGGTCGGCCGCATCGCCGCGCAGGCCCAGCACGAGGCCCAGGGAGGAACCCTCGGACAGACAGTCGGCACCGTGGCTGGGCTGGGTGCGCTCGGGGGCTTGGTGAGCGGCATCCTTGGCGGCGGTGGCGACTCCGGCAATAGTTGGTGACTGGGGGCTCGCGATTCGAAGCTTGGTCACCACGCCACCCTCGACGCGTCCGCGTCGAGGACGGCTTGTTGGGCGTGAGCAGCATCTAAAGAAGCCGGGCATCTCCGCACGGAGTCAGCCCCCAGGAGATACCGAAATGAAGTTTACGTGGCGGGTTGGGGCGATGTCTGCAGTCGTCCTGCTGGCGGGCTGGTCTCTGCAACGATTACAGGCGGCGACGCCGGTGCTGGCGCAAGAAGGTGATCATGGCAACGGTCACGGCGAAAGTCGGGGCAACGGCCACGGCGAAGATCGGGGCAACGGGCATGGGGAGGATCGGGGCCACGGCAATGGCCATGCCTACGGACGCGGCAATGGTCATTCCGGCGATCAGGCGGACGAGCGGGAGGGCCGCGACCATGGCGAGCAGGGCGACCGCGACGAGGAGTCCAGGCGGGGTCAGGGGCGCATGGATCGACGGCGCGGGTCGATCGTCTCCGTATTCGACCCCCGCTCACGCAATGTCATATCCGATTATTACCACGGCCGGGGACGTGGCTTGCCGCCTGGCTTGGCGAAACGCAACGGCGATCTCCCTCCCGGCTTGGAACGCCAACTGGAGCGTAACGGCACGCTGCCACCGGGCCTGCAGCGCGAGGTGCAGCCCTTCCCCACCTCGCTCACACGGCGCCTGCCGCGTATGCCGTCCTATTACCGCCGCGGCACGCTTGGCAATGATGCAGTGATCTACGACACGCGCACGCAGCGCATCGTGGACGTCATCCATGCCGTGCTCGGCCGCTAACAACGGCGGGAACATACCGGCGCGGGTCGACAATTGGCAGGGGCTCCCGCCGAGGGTCGACCCGTCGGCCCAGCTTTTTCGCGCGACCCGACGGCAAAATCGTGCATCGCGCCGTGGACTCCAGAGCCAGCCTTGCTTCACTTTGGGGACGGCGTGCTCCCCAGCGCTCGCTTCAGGATTTTGGGGTGGACCGGCCCCGATCACCTGACGCCGCCAACGTCATCTCGCCAGTCTCAGGCGACACTCACATTCCACCTCGCATCTGAGTAAGCTCACTCGGGCAGTGAGCCGCCGCAGTCTGACGGTTCCCAAGGCCTGATTCTGGAGGTCTTCCATGTTTCTTGCCCTGTTCGTCATCCTGCTCATCCTGTGGCTGGGCGGCTTTTTCGCCTTTCACGTTGCCGGCGCCCTGATCCACCTGCTGCTGCTGTTTGCGGTCATCGCCCTGATCGTGCACTTCGTCAAGCGAGCCTAGTCGCCGCCGGCGCTCCGGCTAGGCGCTGCCCTCTCCGGGCTCTACCCGCGAGCCGACCCGTGGTGCAAGCGCTTCATCGGGAGGGAGGAAGGGAAGCAACACCTCCCTTACTTCCTCCCTCCCGATCTTTCCGTTCTCCGCTCGCGCGGTGCGGTTCACAATGGTGCATGCGCACCCCCGTTCGCGTCGCGCTTTATTTCCTGCTCGCTCTTTCCGCTGCTTCAGCCGTGTCTGGGCCGCCCCGTCTGCCGCTGCACACGGCCGGACGCTTCGTGGTCGATGCCGCCGGACAGCGCGTGAAACTGGCGGCGGTCAACTGGTATGGCGCCGAGGGCAAGGACTTCGTCGTCAACGGGCTTGACCATCAGGATCTGCATGCGCTTGCCCACCGCATCGCCGCGCTCGGCTTCAACGCCGTCCGCCTGCCGTGGTCGAACCAGATGGCGGAGAGCGACCCGCTGGTTCCTGCCTATGCGCTGCGCGCCAATCCACAGCTAGTCGGTCGGCATGCACTGGCCATCTTCGACGCCACGGTGCAGGCGCTGGCCGATGCCGGGTTGCTGGTGATTCTCGACAACCACATCAGCGATGCCGATTGGTGCTGCAACAAAGGGGATGGTACTGATCTCTGGTACAACGCCCGCTACCCGGAGGCGCGTTGGATCGCCGACTGGCAGCAGATGGCCCGTCGCTATGCAGCGCAGCCGGCGGTGGTCGGCGCCGACCTGCGTAACGAGCCGCACGGCCCGGCCGCCTGGGGAGGCAACGATGCCGGGGTTGATTGGCACGCCGCCGCCGAACGCGGGGGCAATGCCGTACTGCAGGAGAACCCCAAGCTGCTGATTATTGTCGAGGGCACTCGCTCATCCAGCGATCTCTCAGGGGCGGGAGCACTTCCTGTCCGGCTGGCGGTGCCGCATCGGGTCGTCTATTCGCCGCATACTTACGGCTTCCAGCTCCCAGTTGGAGCCCGTGACTCCGCCGGCTGGGTGCGACACATCACGCCCGCATGGGGCTACTTGGTCACCGGTGCCGACCCGCGGCCGGTCTGGATCGGGGAGTTTGGGACCTGCAACACCGGGCCGAACTGCCTCGCCGGCGGGGGTCCGCACGACACGGGCCGCTGGTTCAGCTCGCTGATGGGCTATGTCAAACGGTACGACGTGGACTGGTGTTACTGGGCGTTGAACGGCACGCAGAACACCGGCACCGGGCGTCACTACGGGGCCGTCGAGGACTACGGAATTCTGAACCGCGACTGGAGCGGGGTTGCGCTGCCGGGTCTCATGACCGCGTTGCGCGGGGTGATGTCCCCAAGCGCGCCGTGAACCGCCGCGGAATGGTGCGGCGGCATGTTGACCGGGAAGGAGCGTCAGCGGGGCGTTTCTCGACGGCTGCCAACCTGGTGTTGGTTATCGGTTGTCGGTCGTCGGTTGTCGGCAACACACAGGTTGCGCCCGGGCGACAAGAGCTGCGTTGTTGTCTTGCCGACAAGCGACGACCGACAACCGATAACCGCTTTACGCTTCGCGTACGCCGCGCGCGAAATGCTCCCAGCCGGCGGACGGGAGTTGGTTCGGCGGACCACCTGCGGCCATTAACCGCATGCCATGACCGCGATGGAGCGAACCAATACGGGTCAGGGGCGGGAAGCCGGGCCGCCGCTGCAGGCGGCGCAACGCTGGTTCGCTTCGCGCGGGTACGCTGAACAACAGTTCATAGTCTTCACCGCCATGCAGCGCGCGCTCCAGTCCGGCCGGGGTGGGTATCGCATCTGCATCCAGAAGAGCAGCAACGCCGCTCTCTTCGCACAGGTGACCGAGGTCGGTGCTGAGGCCGTCGCTGACGTCGAGGCAGGCGCTGGCGATATTGCGGAGCGCCATTCCGAGACGCCAGCGCGCCTCGGGGTACCGATGGCGTTGCTGCGCGCGACGTTCCAGCGCGTTACGCGGCGCCAGACCGGAATGGGCGACCTCGCGACCCAGGGCGGACACTCCCAGTTCGCCGCTGACGTAAAGGCCGTCGCCCGCCTGCGCGCCGCTCCGCAACAGGGCGCGGTCGCGCGGCACCTCGCCGACGCCTGTGATGTCCAGCAGGATGCCGTGCGGCGAGCGGCCCACATCGCCCCCCGCCAGCGTCGCGCCGGCCAGCCCGGCTGCGCGAATCAAGACACGAAAAAACGAGCGCTCCCAGCCCTTGGGAAGGTCGTCAGGAAAGGCGCAGGAAAGAAAAATGGTGCGGGGTTGCGCCCCCATCGCTCCCAAGTCGCTCAAAGCGCGCGCCAGCAGGCGCCGGGCGCAGGTGGCGGCGCTATCATGCGCCCGCAGGAAATGCACACCTTCCAGCAACAGGTCGGTGGTTACCACGGTCTCGTGGCCGGTACGCGGCCGCATGACCGCCGCGTCGTCGCCGATACCGATACGCAGGCCGCTCCGCGCCGGAGAGCCTCCTGCAGCCTGGCGGACCCAGCGCAGCAGCTGTCGTTCGGGAAGCGGCATGGCCAAGGATGCCATGGGAATGCCGGCGCATCTTCGAACGTGGCGGTGGACGGTAGGCGGTTGAACGCCCGGCGCTGCCACGCGCGTACCTCCCGTAGCACGCCGCGCCCCACGCTTCACCCGCTCCGTTTTCCCGCTGTTTACCGTCTCAGGTCTTTCCCTCGGTTGCAGCCGGAAATGTCCGGGGCGCTTGTGAGCGCCTTGCGGGGGCGAGTAGAATTGCATTCAAGTTCCGTTGCGAGGTCACCTCGGTCTCCGTGGCTCGGTTTCACGGCGGAGAGCCGCCGGAATCGCCACTCTTTCCGGACGGTGTGATGCTGCGACTTCGTCGAATTTCGATTGATTGAAGGTAGAAGGCGCAATTTATGTGGGAAAGACAAAAAGATCCGTTACCTGCACCCCCGAAGCCGGCACCGTCACCCAGCCCGATGAGCATGCCTCCCTCTCCGGCGGCCATGCCCATAGCCAGCCAGGCGCCGCGCGGCAATGAGAAGCCCACGCATGTGGGCAAATCGGTGGTGCTGAAGGGCACCCTGACCGGCGCGGAAGACCTCTACATTGACGGCAAGATCGAGGGCACGGTGGACGTTCCCAAGAACAGTGTCACGGTGGGGTTGAACGGCCAGGTGCAGGCTGACGTCACGGCCCGCGAGGTCATCATCCTCGGCAAGCTGAGCGGCAACGTCACCGCCACCGACCGCGTTGAGATTCGCGCCCAAGGCGCCCTCACCGGCGACGTGACTGCGGCGCGCATCAGCATCGAAGATGGCGCCTTCTTCAAGGGCGGCATCGACATCCAGAAGGGCACGAGCCCGAAGGGTGCCGTCAACGCGGGTTAGGACCGAACCCAAATAAAGGGAGGAAGGGAGTTGGGGAAGAAGGGAGGCTGGGCCTTCCCTCTCCCCCGCTCCCTTTTTTTGGCGCGGCGCCAGCTCCCGCGTAACCGACGTGCCAAGGCCTATTCTTCGAGTTCGACGGCGTCCACATGACCGATGACCGCGCAGTCGATGGGGGAGTTCGGACGCCCCGTGGCGGTCATGGCGGAGTAGCCTTCCTGCACAACCAGCACATGTTCCCCGATACCGGCGCCGATGGCATCGAGCGCCAGGAGCGGATCGCCCTGCTCCGTGCCTTCAGGGGTGAGCGGCTGTACCAGCAGCAGATTGCGGCCCTCGTGACTGGGGACTTTTTGCGAAGCCACGATCTCGTCCACAACGCGTGCCAGGATCATCGTCCTCTCCCTGCCGGCGGATCCACGATACCCACCACGGTGGCGTCGGTGACGACCTCTTCCGGTAGCCAGGGAAAGCTGGCTTCCTTGCCGCGACAGTAATACACCGTTTCGCCAATACCCGCCCCGATGGCGTCCAAGGCGACCAAGGCACGGCGGTGGGGTTTTCCGGCGGCGTTGAGCGGCTGCACCAGCAGCAGCTTCTGTCCCTGCAGCGTCGCGGCCTTGACGGTGGCGACCACGGTCCCGACCACACGTGCCATCTGCATGATCAGGACTCCAGTTGCACGGTGTCCACGATGCCGACGATGGCGGCGTCCACGGGGCGTTCCTTGCACTCCGGCGCCATGCGCGCCGAACTCCCCTGCACCACCAGGACCCGGTCGCTGACCCCGGCGCCCACCGTGTCGACCGCGACGAGATAACCCGCCTCGTTCTTGCCCTCAGGCGAGATCGAGCGGACGACCAGCAGCTTGGTCCCCTCCAAGCGGGGATCTTTGCGGGTGGCAACCACGGTGCCGATGACACGCGCGAGAATCATGAGGTGCAGCTCGGCGGATCAAGGAGGGGCGGCAGCGCCGCCGGCCTGGCCTCGCCGGACAGATCAGCCGAGCCCGCCGCCCTTGGCGGCCGCGTTCGTCTTGCCGATCGGGAGAACGTCTTCGAGGCTGGAGTGCGGGCGCGGAATCACATGCACGGCGATCAGTTCGCCCACCCGCCGCGCCGCCGCCGCGCCGGAGTCGGTGGCGGCCTTCACCGCCGCCACATCGCCGCGCACGATGGCGGTGACATAGCCGGAACCGATTTTTTCCCAGCCCACCAGCGTCACTTTGGCGGCCTTGACCATGGCATCGGCGGCTTCCACCATGCCCACGAAACCCCGCGTCTCGACCATCCCCAAGGCATCGCCTATTGTTTCGGCCATCGTCTGCTCCTCAATGCTGCCGCAAGCTGCCGCATTGTACCGCGGGTGGAGCGGGAAGAGTAAAGGGTGATGAGCGACGCATGCGTACCCTACCCCTCCACCCCTGACAGTTCACGTCTACTCCGCGCGGTACATGGTCAAGCCGGTCATCAGCTTGGGGTAGAAATCGGTTGATTTCTGCGGCATCACGCCGCCGGCGAGCGCCACGTCGCGCACGGTTTGCGGCGCCACCGGGTTGAGCAGGAAGCAGGCTTGCGCCCCTCCCTGCGCCACCGACTGCAAGGCCTCGGGGGCGTCGCGGACATAGCGCAGGTTGCGCTGTTCGCGTACCGCCTCCGGGGTGATGCCCAGGGCCTTGTGCAAGCCCAGTTCGTGCAGCAGCAGGACGTCAAGCTGGCGCTGTGCGGCGGAATACTGCGGCAGCTCGGCGGCAAGGTCGCGATCCGGGCGCGGCCGCAACAAGTCCAGCGAGTCAGGCAGGGCGAGCAGCATGGCCGGCGTGCCGTCAAGGGCGGCGGCAGCCAGTTGCTCGCGCAGCGCGGGCCAGTTCTCAACCGCCTGGGCCGCCGTCATCGCCACGGGCTCGAGGGTAAACCAGTCCGCCAAGGCCTTCCGCACCTGCGCGGGATCGAAGTCCGGCAATGAGTGCAGCACGCGATGCGTGGGCAGCACGACCAGACCGGGGGCGTCGAGGTTGACGAAGGTCATCATCACCCAATCCCAGGGCGCAGCTCCGTCAGGCGTGCCGCTGCGCGCACGCTGCTCGGCGCCGAAGGTCAGGGCCGTCTCGTAGCGATGGTGGCCGTCGGCGATGACGAGTTTGTGGGCGGCCATCGCTTTCTGCAGGCGGTCCATGACGCCGAACTCGGTTTCCTGAAACAGGCGATGGTGGGTGCCGTACTCGTCGGTCGCTTCCAGGATGGGGGCGCTGGCCCGGCCCAACAGCTCTGCCTCGGTGGCCTGGGAGGGATCGCTGTAGAGCATGAAAATCTGCCCGAAGTGGGTATGGGTGGCGCGCAGCAGGTTGAGCCGGTCCTGCTTGGGGCCGGACAGCGTGTGTTCGTGGCGGTGGACGACGCCCTTGGAATATTCCTCGAGGCCGCCGAGCGCAATGAAGCCGCGCCGCGTGACCAGGTCTTGCGAGCCCGGCACCGTGAAGGTCTGGGTGTAGGGGTAGATGGACGGTCTCGAATCCTGCCGGATCACGCCGTGGATGATGCGGTCGCGCAGGTACTCGAAGGCGCGCGTGTAGACATTGTGCCGCTCATCGTCACCCGGCTGTGTCTCGCCCAGGATGGCACGCACGATATTGTCGGGACTCTTGGCGAGATACGCCTCGCGCATGGCGGGGGTGATCTTGTCGTAGGGCTGCGTGAGAACGTCAGCAGCTTTGACCTTGCTGAGGTCGAAACGGAAGGCGGCGAAGGGGCGGATACGAGCCATGCTGCTAGTTTCTCATGCTGCCCTCGAGGCGCCGATGTCGCGTTGCCGTGCGTCCACGGGTCGCAGCCGCCCCCGCCGTCCGGAACGCTCGGGCTGAACCCCACCTAACCCGCTGACGAGGGCGCGTCGGCGGCGTTGCTTCGGATTCTGGCGAAGCTTGGAAGCATCGCAAAATGAATAACAAGACTGTTGCCTTGAAATCCACCATGGACCGTTCCGGCCGCCTGGTCTTTCCCGAAATCCTGCGTCAGGCTGCCGGGCTGGAGCCTGGGATGCCGCTGGAAGCCCGCCTGTTCGGTGATCATCTTGAGATCGAGCCCGCCGAAGCGACGCTGCGGGCGGGGCGACGTCAGGGGCCGTGCGAGGCGGCGGGAATGAGCCGCTTTCTTCCCGACTCCAATTGCCGCGTCGCGGAAGTATGCACGGGGCACAACGACCACCGGGCAACCGTGCGCGATTTCAAGGCGCGCCAAGCACGCGATGAGCGCCCCGTGCTGGCCCTGCCTCTCCGGCACCGCGTGAATCGGAACGGTACAAACACCGGGCAGAGCGCCGGCAGTCACGGGTACGCGGGAGCACTTGGCACCTGCGCATAGCTGACGAACGCAAGATGCTTGCTGTCCGGCGACCACGAGTTCTCATTCAGCGTCCCCACCCCGCCGGTCAGCCGCGCCAGCACCGTAACCGTCCGGTCCGCCAGCGACAGCAGCCGCACCTGCACCGGCTGGTCCGCCGGATGCCCCTGGACGTCGCTGCGGTAGCTCAGGTAGGCCAGCCACTTCCCGTCCGGTGACACATGCGGGAACCAGTCATTCCGGTCGTCCGCCAGCAGTTGTTCCTTGCTGCTGCCGTCGGCCTGCATCCGCCACAACTGCACCCGTCCCGTACGGTCCGACGTGAAGTAGATGTGCCGGCCGTCGGGGGCGAACTCCGGGCCATCGTCCAGCCCCGGCGCCCGCGTCAGACGTGTCTCCGCGCCCCCCGTCGTCGCCACCGTGTACACGTCAAAGTTGCCGTTGCGCCGGCCGACAAACGCGATCGTCTTGCCGTCCGGCGACCAGCCGTGAAAGTACGACGGCTCGTTGGAGGTGACCAGCCGCGGCGTGCCGCCGGTGGCGGGCATGACATACACGCGCGACTCGCCCCCGGCCACCGTGGTCCCGCTGATCGCCACCGCCCCGCCGTCTGGAGACAGACCGTGGTCCCCGTTCACGATCACGTCCCCGGACGCCACCTGCGCGGGGGCGCCGCCCGCCAGCGGCACCCGAAACAGGCGCCCGTCGCGGTTGAACAGCAGCGCCTGGCCGTCGCCCGTCCAGTTCGGGGTCTCGATGTCCCCCGGCGTCACGTACACCGCCTGCCGGTCGGTCGAGGCGATGGCTACTGTCTCCAGCGTGCTGGTGCGGGTGCCCTGATCGGCCGGCCCCGGCGGCGTCAGCCGCAGCCGCACACCGCGGAAGGTCGCAGTCTGCGTCGCGTCCTTGTCGTGGGCGCACACCGCCAGACCCACGTAGAAGGGAACCGTCAGTTGTAGCCGGGCCGCTCCGCCCCCGAACCCGGCGGCCCCGCCCCGCGCCCCCACGAACATCTCGAACTGGTCCCCGCTCTTCTCCAGCCGCAGCCGCGTCGGCGCACTCAGCGGCGCGATCACCTCGTGGGTCTGCGCGCCCCGCGCCCGCCGCACCTGCAGCGCCGCGAGACCGTCGCCATGCACGGCGACGTCGGCGTAAGCCGCGTCCGCGTCCAGCGACTGCCGCACCATCAGCGCGGCCTTGCGGTGCGCATTGCCGCCGGCGCCGAGCAGTTCGACATCCGCGGCGAGGGTTACATCGGCGTCGCGGTCGACCCGCGTCCACACGTACTGGAAGGCGTCCGTCGCGGCCCACATGTTGTCGCCGCTGCCGGTGACGGTGTAAGTCCCGGTGGCGGCATCGTAGCGGACCGTGCCCGCGTGCAACACGATGCCCACGTCGCCATGGCCGCTGAAAATCCCCGCCGCCGCGCCCGTCAGCGTTCCGCCCAG
This sequence comes from uncultured Acidobacteriota bacterium, assembly GCA_937898755.1. GTDB lineage: Bacteria > Acidobacteriota > Terriglobia > Terriglobales > SCQP01 > CALEJU01. Next base: position 107,862 of record CALEJU010000025.1, read on the forward strand.
CGTCAGCGCCCCGCCGAGCGCCAGCGCTCCTACCGTGAGTGTCACGCGCATGCCTGCCAGCCTAGCAGAACGTCGGGGACGATAACGCCGCCGGTCACCCGCGGACAGCGTCTGCCGACAGTGCGCGATCCGAGTCCGCAGCGTGCGAGAAGGGCGGGAGGCCAGATGGGAACAACGGCGGCGAAAGGGCGGGATTTCGCCGCCCGCGGTTTGAGCTTGACATATTCCTATATGGGAATATATTGGGTGCAGGTATGGCAAGGGCGGCGACCACGTCGGATGCGTTCAGTGCGGTGGCCGAGCCGCGTCGGCGCGACATCCTCGCGTTCTTGGCGGACCGGGAGCGGCCGGTGAACGAGATCGTGGCGGCGCTGCAAATGGAGCAGCCGTCGGTGTCGAAGCACTTGCGGGTGTTGCGGGAGGTTAGTTTGGTGCGGATGCGGCGCGATGGACGGCGCAAGCTTTACCGGACGAATGCGGCCGCGATTCGGCCGCTGCACGCATGGGCCGGGGAATTCGAGCGGTTCTGGCGGCACACGTTAACGCGGGTAAAAGAGCGGGCCGAAGCCAAGATGGCGGAGGCCGGCGCCAACCCGCGCGATACGACGTCTTAGTCGGGGCTTGTACGCCGCCGGGTACGAAGCATCGAGCAGGCACTGTAAGTGTCCAAGTTGCGACGGCGGAAACTATTCGGAACAGGAGATTGACCGGGCAAGGGAAAGGAGCAAGGGGATGTCGCTGGCAAAGAGTCTGATCGCGGAGTTCGAAGAGCAGGCGCCGCTCACGCGGACGTTTCTGGAACGGCTACCGGAGGACAAGCTGACGTGGACGCCGCATGAGAAGTCGCTGACCGCGGGGCAACTGGCGCTGCACATCGCGCAGGTGCCGGGTGCGATCGCGAAGATCGTGCAGCAGAACCCGGCGCAGGCGCCCGACATCGGCCGGCGCATGACGCAGCCGGCGACCGTGCTGGAGGTCCTCCAGGCGCATGACGAGAGCCTGGCGGTGGTGCGCAGCGAGCTGGCGAAATTCGACGACCGCGCCATGCAGGAGCTGTGGCGGCTGCAGCAGGGGGATCGGGAACTGATTGCCTGGCCGCGCGCGAAGTTCGTGCGCGACATCATGCTGAGCCACTGGTATCAGCACCGGGGACAGTTCAGCGTGTACCTGCGGATGCTGCAGATTGCGGTTCCGTCGACTTGGGGACCGAGCGCGGACGAGCCGCCCCGTTTCTTGCAGCAGTCGCAGGGGGGGGCTAAGCATGCAGAAGGATGAGCAGAGACCAAACCAAACCGAGGAGGAGTCATGAGCACGGCAGTGACGGTATCGAAGGTGGAGGAGTTGACGCTGAGCATCACGGAGGAAATCCATGTGAAGGCCACGCCGGGGGCGACGTTCGATGCGCTTCTCGAGCAGTTGGGGCCGGGTATGACGGGAGCGGAGAACAAGCCCCTGCCGATGAAGATCGAAGCGTGGCCGGGCGGGCGCTGGTATCGCGACCTGGGCGACAAGAACGGGCACCTGTGGGCGCATGTGCAGTCGATCAAGCGGTCCACACTGCTGGAATTTTACGGGCCGTTGATGATGTCGTACGCGGTTGCATCGAACGTGCAATACCGGCTGATTCCAGAACCGGGCGGGACGCTGATCAAATTTCATCATTACGCGCTCGGTGCGATTCCTGTCGATTTCAGGAAGGGAATGGAAGGCGGATGGCACAAAATCCTGGCAGGGGCGAAGCAGCGCGCGGAGAAAAACTAAGCAAACACAGGATGCGGGAGAGGGAGGGGGACTGGCGGCGACGACGGCGGGCGCTGAAGGTGTGTGCATGGCCAAGGCGGTGACGGCATTGGCATCGGTTGAAAATGTGAGGGACGAAATCGGCCACCTGGCCGGGAGAGTCGTCCGCAGGGCTGGTCAAGGCGGGTACCTTGCAGGCCGGGATCGCGGCTAGGCTTCGGACACCACGGGCAGGACGGCGCGCATGACGACGTGCAGCCGAGCGTGGGCGCGGCGCAGCGCCGTTTCCACCGCGGCGGGGGTGGCGGCCCGGGCGAACACGAACCCCAGGTAGGTCGCGCCCTCGGGCAAGGGAACCAGCAACTGGTCGGGCTTGGCGGTAATGGTGACCGCGGTGATGCCGGGCACGGCGGCGGCTTCCGCCACCCCGGCCACCTCGGCGAGCACGCCGCGCTGCGGGATGGGCAGCATGAGCACCCCGGCGGCCTCCGACTCGCGCCGCCACTCGCCTGCCGACTCCCCGAGGGCGTGGCGGAGCAGCAACTCTTCCAGCGAAGCCTCCGCGCCGGGTTGGGCGCCGCGGACAAAGCGCAGCGCCTGGGCGCAGAGGCCGCCGATGGGCCGCGGCGCCACCTCGAGCACGAACACCCCGCGCGGATTGACCCGCACCTCGGCATGCACCGGGCCATGCCATAACCCGAGGGCCGCCGCCGCCCGCTGCACCGTACTGACGATGGCGGCCTGCTCCGCCGCCGTCAGCCGCGCCGGGGTGACGTACAGCGTCTCCTCGAAGAAGGGTCCTTCCAGCGGGTCCGGTTTGTCGAAGAGAGCGAGCGGTTGCAGCAGCCCAGCGGTCAGGAGCCCCTCCAGGGCGAACTCCCGTCCGGGCAGGTACTCCTCCACCTGGATCAGCGCGCCGGCCGGATCCTGCCGGTGTCGCAGGGCCGGTTCCTGCAGCAGCGCCCGGATGCGCCGGAAAGCGCGGCGAAAATCCTCGCGGTCGTTGGCGCGGATGACGCCGCGGCTGCCGGAGAGGGTCAGCGGTTTGAGGACACAGGGGAACGTCACCCGCGCGGCCAGGTGGTCGGGGTCGCTGACTGCGGGGAAACGTTCGAACCGCGCCACCGGCAGCAGGGCCGCCGCCCACACCTGGTGGGCGAGGAACTTGTCGCGGGCGCGCGCCGCGGCCTCGGGCGGATGCCCGGGCAGGCCGAGCCGGGCGGCGGCCCCAGCGGCAATCACGCTGGCCCGGTCACCGAGCGCCAGCACCCCTTGGAAAGGAGCGGTGGCCGCCAGGGCGACGATGCGTTCCACCGCTTCCTCCATGGCTTCTGGCGCGGCCTCGAAACGGACCGCCAAGGCGCGATCCCCCCACGGGTCTTCGAGGACGTGGCAGCGGTCGGTGGCCAGCAGCAGGGTGACGCCCAGACGCTCCGCCGCCTGCCGCACGGCTTCGGTCTGGTAGCCGGTCGTCGCGGTGATCAGTAGCACGCGCGGCCGGACCGGCCCCGGCTCGCTTGGGATGATGTCCGGCTGATTCATCGCGCCAGCTTCAGTAGACGAGGCGGGCAAACTGCTCGCCGGTGGGCTCGCTTCAACAGAACCAGGGCTCGTTGAGATAGGGAACCGTGGCCCGGCCGGGAGGCGGCACCGGCGGCAGCCGCGTGGCGCCCTCGATCAAGGCATGGGCGGCGTCCCAGACTGTATTGAATATCGTCGCGCGGCTCTGTTCCGTCTTCACGCCCGCGCCGATGATTTCCTGCAGGGTGGCGCAGAACGCGTCCATGCGCGGGTCCGGATGACGCCAGATCCAGGTCAAGGCGGCTGCGTCGAACCCGTCCAGATGGCGGCGCATGGCCTGCAGCTCGAGCAGGCGCGATTGGGCGGGGACAAGCAGACGCACCGCCAGTTGAATCGGGGCGACCTGCTCGATCAACTCCAGGTCCGCGAGCCGTTCCAGCAGTTCGCAGTACGACTCCGCCGTCGTCCAGGGGGTGAAGGTCACGAAGGTGGGGCTGAGGTTCAGCCCGTGCTGCCGCAGCAAGGTCACCGCGGTTTCAAAATCCGCCCGCGTATGGCCCTTGTCGAGCAGAGCCAGGACGGCGTCATCGAACGACTCGACAGCGCTGGTGACCAGCACGCACCCGGTGGAGCGCAGCAGCGACAAGTGGTCCGCATGACGCAGCAGGTGCTCGATCTTGATGGTGACGTCGTAGCTGAGACGGGGAAACTCGGTGTGCAGTTCGCGAACAATGGCGGCGGCATGGCCGATGCCGTTGAAGAAATCGGGGTCCCCGAAAGTGATGTGTTCCGCCCCGGCCGCAACCTGCTGGCGGATGTCGGCCAGCACCACATCGCGCTGCACGACGCGGAACCGTCCCTCGTAGACCGGCACGATCGGGCAGTGCCGGCAATGGTGCTTGCAGCCGCGCGAGGCTTCGGTGTAGCCGACGACGCGCGTCGTGCCATCCGGCTGCACCAGGCCCGCGTACTCCGTCAGGGGCGGCAGGTCACTCCGGTCGGGAACCAGGAAGCGCAGCCGTTCCAGGTTGCCCGAGTGCTGGGCGGGCAGCCCGCGCGCAGCCGACGCGCCAGCTTCATCTGGCCGTTGCCCCGCCGTCAGGCGGTCCGCCAAGGCGGTGAGGGAAGCCTCGAATTCGCCACTGAGCACGGTGTGCATGCCCGCAGCCTGCAACTGGCTGGCGTTCAAGGGCGCATAGAGTCCAAACCCGCAGAGGTGCGCCTGCGGGTTGAGCTGTCGGATCTGAGGCAGGGCTTCAAGCGCCAGGCGCGTGGCGGTGTGCATGGGCAAGTAGAAGCCGATGAGGTCGGCAGCAGCGAGAACGGCGGGATCGGCGACCCGGCGCGAGAGATCAAAACAGGCGACCGCATGGCCGGCGCGGCGCAGCCACGCTGCCGGCGACGCCAGCCCGAAAGGCTGCCGCCCTAACTCGTAGGTTGAAAGTAAAACCGCCCGCATCGCTCTTTGATCATAGCGGGTGGGGCGGGTTGCCGCTCCAATCAGACTTTGGCGCGCCGGCCACGCGGGGCCCCCGATGCTCCCGTTGGTTGCTGCCCCCGGTGCCCGGACTCTGGCCGACCTGCGACTCTTTGCTCAACCAGTTCGGGTGGCGCCGGACTGCCTGCCGGAATGGCGCCGACTGCTGCTCGCTGGTGCGGATGCCAGAACCCGCCATCCTGGTGCCCGGGACGGAGCGGAACCGCGCGAGCGGTGCAGCGGCGTCTCGGGCCACCCTTGGAGGGCTCGCGTTAGTGCCAGAGCGCTCCTGGGGCTCGCGCCGCAAGCCACGTGCGAAAAATCCCCCTCTGGCGCGGGCTTCGGCGAAGCAACGACCAGCGCACGCCCCTGCGGGACGACCACTCCCCTCAGGAGTTGGGCGTAGAGCAGAGCACGGGCTTCCAGCGTCGGTTTGCTAAACTGAATCTGCTGTGGATGGGATCCCATCCGCTTGGCGAGATCCGGTGCACGCTCTACCGTGCATGCCGGCCGAAGGAACCGAAACGTGCCGTTGTACGAATACCAGTGCACCCGCTGTGGCAAGCGGGTGGAAGTCATCCAGAGCTTCAGCGCCGATCCTCTGACCACCTGCGAAGCCTGCCAAGGGCCGCTGGAGAAGCTGATCTCCGCCTCCGCGTTTCAGTTCAAGGGCTCCGGCTGGTACATCACCGACTATTCCAAGAAGTCCAGCCCGGCATCCACCAAAAACGGCGAGGGCGGTGCCGAGGGCAAGAGCGAGAGCAAATCGGACACAAGCGAGTCGAAATCCGAATCGAAGTCGGACTCCAAGGCGGAATCAAAGTCCGAGCCCAAGCCGGAATCGAAGTCGGAATCCAAGGCTGAAACGAAGTCCGAATCGAAACCGGACGCAAAAAGCTCGAAGCCCGCTTCGTAGCCGTCCCCGCATGGCCGACGCGCTGGCGTCTACTCGGCCTCTACTCGGAACGCTCCAGCAGGTGTCGCACTTCCGCGTAGATGGGGTCGCTGAAGCTGCGCAGCTCGCTTTTCACCAGGTTCAGCCCCACCATGCAGCGTTCGAACTCGGCGGCCAACTGGGCGAAAAGCGCGGCATTGAGTGCCTTGGTGCGCCGGCTGGCCGGCTCTCCGGGCAGAGGGCGATGCGCCGGAGGGTGGGGATGGGCGCGATCGTACTCGCTCACCCGGCGATAGCTGTCCTTGCCGGTCTTGACGTAATCAATCAGCCCCTCGAAAGCACGGCCGCGGCGGCGTGCGCCAACGCTTTCCGGAAACATGCCGGTGAAGAAGAGCGCGAAGTCGCCGATATGCTGCCGGACGCAACGCTCATGCTCGAACGAGCTCACGTCCCCGGTTTGCGGCACACACTCCTCCAGCATCTCCGCGACCGTGTCCAGGGGTTTACCGGCCACGTTCCGGATGCGGTAAAGGGTGGCGGCGGAGCTGAAATCGTCCAGCAGGGCGACGATGTACTCCGTCAGGTGATGGTCGCGGAGGCCGACCACGGAATAATTCTTTTCGACCAGTTCGAGAAACAGATGGCGAAGCGGCTCGCGACTGAGCTGGGCCATATGTGTTTGTTGGCCGGTGACTTGTCGCCGGGTGACTCACCCCGGCGTCAGCCTCCGCCACTCCCCCTGCCACTTTGACTCGCGATCCGGGCTCGTGGTTGCGGTGCTGGTGGCCAAGTCTGGCTTCTGGTCGGCCACGAAGCGCTGGAGCAATTCAGCTCCCGCCCGCTCCCCTTTTTCAAACCACACTTCCGTGTCCTGCGCGCAGAGTACCAGAACTGAAGCTGGTGCTTTGGCCAAATTAGGGTGTTTCACCGATTCGATGAACGGCGCCTCCGGAGCCCGCGACAGCGGACACACCGTGCGAGTCGGCTTTGCCGGGCACGAGGGGCAGCGACTCACGAGAGCGCCGGGGGGCGCAGCCCCCTTATGGCCGATGCGTCAGCGTCCGGCGTATCATTACGACCGTGGTTCGCATTTCCATACTGGGTAGCGGCAGTGGCGGCAATTGCACCTTGGTTTCGACAGAGCGCACGCACGTTTTAATCGATGCGGGCTTCAGCAGACGCGAGACGCTGAAGCGGCTGGCGCTGGCGGGAGAGTCCATTGACGCCGTGGACGCCATCCTGATCTCACACGAGCACACCGACCACATCAACGGACTGCCCCGGCTTGCGTCGCAGTGGAAGTCGCCGGTCTTCCTTAATGCGCGTACCCGCCTGGCGCTGGGCGCCACGGGAGAAGAGTTGCCGAGAGTGGAACCCTTCGTCGTGGGTCAGACGTTCACAGTTGGAGATATCACCATCAACAGCTTCACCATCCCGCACGACGCCGCCGACCCGGTGGGCTTCACCTTCGAGGCGGAAGGCATCAAGATCGCTCTGGTCACGGATTTGGGCTACATGCCGGAGAACGTGCGCGACGCGGTGCGCGGCGCCCACTGCCTGATTCTCGAATCCAACCACGATCTCGAGATGCTGAAGCTCGGCCCCTATCCCTGGTCGCTCAAACAGCGCGTCCTGAGCCGTGTCGGTCACCTCTCAAACGATGGCTTGGCGGAGTTTCTGCAGGGGGATTTCGACGGCGCGGCAGCCCATCTCGTCCTGGCCCACCTCAGCGAGAACAACAACTTGCCGGAAGTGGCGCTGCTCTCCGCCCAGCAGGCGCTCGAGCGTCGCCCCACGCCGCCGCAGGTGCAAGTGGCGCCCCAGGATCGTCCCTTGGCGTCCATTGTTTTTTAGGCCGGGGGTCTCGTGGCGGGTGGCTTGAAACAAGACACGGTTGTCGCCCAGCGGGGCACGAGACATCAGGCGCGGTCCGCCGCGGTTCCTCTCGGACTGCTCACCGATCTCTACCAGCTCACCATGGGCGCCGCCTATGTCCAGAGCGGCATCAGCGAGACGCGTGCCAGCTTCGAGTTGTTCGTGCGCCGCTTGCCACGTGCGCGTTCCTACCTGGTGACCGCGGGGCTGGCGCAGGTGCTGGCTTATCTCGCGGAGTTGCGCTTCACCTCTGCGGAGATCAGGTTCCTGCGGCGCCATCCGCTCTTTCGCCATGCCCCGCCGGCCTTCTTCGAGCGCCTGCGCACGCTGCGCTTTACCGGCGACGTCTGGGCCATGCCGGAGGGCACCATCGCCTTCGCCGACGAGCCGTTGCTGCGCATCGAGGCCCCGCTGATCGAGGCGCAGCTGGTCGAGACCTTCGTGCTTTCGATGGTGAACTTCCAGACGACGGTGGCCTCCAAGGCCGCCCGTATCGTGCAGGCGGCTGCGGGGCGTCCGGTGATCGAGTTCGGTACGCGCCGCGCGCATACGCCCTACGCCGGACTCTACGGCGCCCGCGCGGCGTTCATCGGCGGGTGTGTCGGGACCTCGAACGTGGCGGCGGGCTATGAGTTCGACGTTCCCATTTACGGCACCTTTGCCCACTCCTTCGTGCAGGCCTTTCCGGGGGAGAGCGCCGCCTTCCATGCCTTCTGGGAAACGTTCCGGGAAAAAACCACGCTGCTGATTGACACCTACGATGCGCTGCAGGGCACCGAGCGGGCGGCGCGCATGCCGCGTCCGATCGCCTCCGTGCGGCTCGATAGCGGCAACTTCCACACCGTGACGCGGCAGATGCGGCAGATCCTTGACCAGCACGGCCGCCCGGAGATTCGCATCATGGCCAGCGGCGACCTCAACGAGTACCGCATCGAGGACCTCAGCCGTTTGAAGGCGCCGATCGACTCCTACGGGGTGGGCACCGAGCTGATCACCTCGCAGGACGCGCCCGCGCTGGGCGGCGTATACAAGCTGGTAGAGATCGAGCGCGCCGGCCGTCACGTCGGTACCGCGAAGTTCAGCTCGGAAAAGCTCTCCTACCCGGGACGCAAGCAGGTCTACCGTCGCCTGGAGGTGGTGCGCGGCACAAGTCATTCCGACCTGATCGCCCGCGTCGCGGAACCGGCGCCGCGCGATCCGCGTTTCAAACTGCTCCCCCTCTTGCGACAGGTGCTGAAACGCGGCAGGCCCTTGCGCCCCGCGGAAGACGTGCGCCGCGCGCAAGCGCGCAGCCGGCAGCAACTCGAGCAGCTTCCCGCCCGCTTCCGCCGCCTGGTTGACGCCGCCCGCTACCCGGTCTCGCACAGCCCCCGCCTGCGCGCGTTACTGCAACAGGTGCGCGGCGAGGAGGGGGACGGGTAGAACGTGGACGGTAGTCGGTGGACGGCAGGCGGTGGAAGACCCTTGGTCCTCGCACCCGCGCACATCACGTGGCGCCCGACGCCCCACGCCGCACGCTCCACGTGTCCCCCCGCCATCCTCGCCTACCGCCCACCGTACATTGCCGCTACCATGAGAACGTGCCCCGCCTCCCCCTGGTCGCCATCGTCGGTCGTCCCAACGTGGGGAAGTCCACGCTCTTCAATCGTTTGACGCACAGCCGGCGTTCGCTGGTGGGCGATGAGCCCGGCATCACGCGCGACCGCATCTACGGCACGGCGACCTGGGAGGGGCGCCCCTACGAGGTGGTTGACACGGGCGGCATGCTGCCCGGCGACGCGGAGCTGATCCCGGAAGCGATCTTTCGCCAGGCGCAGACGGCCATCCGGGCCGCTGACGCGATCCTTTTTGTTGTTGATGGGCGTAGCGCCATCACCGCCACCGACCGCCAGTTGGCGCAATTGCTGCACCGCACCGGCAAGCCGGTGCTGCTGGTCGTGAACAAGGTGGACAGCGACCGCCAGGAGCGCCTTACCGACGAGTTTCACGAGATGGGATTGCGCGAGATCTACGGGGTCAGCTCCGAACATGGGCTGGGCTTCCAGGAGCTGCTCGAAGCCCTCGCCACCCATTTTCCGCCCGAGGAAGCCGTGCCGGAGGCTGAGGAAGCATCGGTCGAGGGCGGGGAAGTGGCGGCGTCGGCGCCGCTGGAGATACCCGAGGTCCGCATCGCCATCGTCGGGCGTCCCAACGTCGGCAAGAGCACGCTGCTCAACAAGCTCACCGGCGAGGAGCGCTCCATCGTTTCAGAGGTGGCGGGGACGACGCGCGATGCCGTGGACGCACTGGTGGTACGCGATGGGCGGCGCTACCGCTTCGTGGATACCGCCGGCATCCGTCGCAAGGGCAAGACGCACCTCATGGCCGAGAAGCTCAGTGTGGTGATGGCGCGCAAGCACCTCGAAGAGGCCGACGTCGCGCTGGTGATGATTGACGCCGGGGAGGGCGTCGTCAGCTCCGACGCCACCATCGCCGGCTACGCCAGCGAGAGCGGCAAGTCGGTGATCCTCGTGGTCAACAAGTGGGACCTGGCGCGGGCGCGCGGCGTCAAGCGCCAGGACTTCGACCAGGCGGTGCGTGACAAATTCAAATTCCTCGCCTACGCCCCGATCGTCTTCCTGACTGCCCGGGACGGGCAGGGCGTCGGCTCCCTCTACCAGGAGATCACGCGCGTCGCGGCGGAGCGCAGGAAGCGCATCTCGACGGCGCAGATCAACCGCTTTCTCGCCACGGTTGACTTCAAGCGCGCCGGCGTGCCGCGCAACCAGCAGGTCAAGATCTATTACCTCTCGCAGGTCGGCATCGCTCCCCCCTGCTTCGTGCTCTTCGTGGACAAGGCCCGCGAGTTGCACTTCAGCTATCAGCGGTTTCTCGAGAACCAGTTGCGGGCGGCCTTCAGCTTCCGCGGCACGCCGATTGTCCTGAAGTTGCGCGTGAGCGGAGGGAAGAAGAAGAGGTAGGGGGTGAGGGGTGGGGCTGTCTCTTATACACATCTGACGCTGCCGACGATCTTACGCGTGTA
>CALEJU010000026.1 GCA_937898755.1 uncultured Acidobacteriota bacterium
ACACGCGTAAGATCGTCGGCAGCGTCAGATGTGTATAAGAGACAGTCCCTGTCTTCCCCCCTCCCCTCCTCCCGTCCGTGGCTAGCGGGCCTGTTATCATGGGCCTCGTTATGACGCCCCATCCCTCCTCCGCAGTTCCAGTACTGCGCGAAAAAGCCCAGTTGATGTCGGCCTCGGAGATCGAGCGCACCTTGGTGCGCTTGGCACACGAGATTGTCGAGAAAAACAATGGCGCCGAACACCTGGTGCTGATCGGGATACGGCGTCGCGGCGCACCGCTTGCCGAACGCCTGGGCGCCCTTGCCAGCCGCATCGAATCCAAGCCGGTCCCAGTCGGCGTGCTCGACATTGCCTTCTACCGCGACGACCTGAGCACGGTCGGCGTCGCGCCGGTGGTGAAGCCGACCCAGATCGAGTTCAGCATTGCCGACAAGAACGTCGTTCTGGTGGATGACGTGCTCTATACCGGACGCACCGTCCGCGCCGCGCTCGACGCGCTCTTCGATCACGGACGGCCGCGACGCGTGCAACTCTGCGTGCTCGTGGACCGCGGCCACCGCGAGTTGCCCATCGAGGCCTCCTTCATCGGCAAGTACGTCCAGACCACCGACCGTGAAATCATCGAGGTCCGGCTGCGCGAAATTGACAACACCGAAAAGGTGCTGCTGGTCGAGCGCGAGTAGTTCGTTGGCGTCCCGTGCATGCAGCGTCCAGGCGACAATCAGGCCAGCTCCCCTCGGGCTGCTCAACGGCGGCAGAAACCGGCGTTCCGCACTCCGTCCCCGGGAGGCCCATGCCTCCAGTGACTTCCAGTGCCCCGCTGCGCCACCTGCTCGGCATTGAGGCGCTCTCCGGCGCGCAGATCAGCCGTCTTCTCGACCTGGCGACGCAGTTCCAGCAACAGGCCCCGGCGCGCACGCTGGCCGGGCGGCGCGTCCTGCTGTTGTTTTACGAGTCTTCGACACGCACGCGCATCTCCTTCGAGGTGGCCGCGCGCCGCCTAGGCGCCGAGACGGTGACCATGACCCCGGCCGCCAGCAGCATCGAGAAGGGCGAGGCGTTGCTCGACACGGTCCACACACTGCGCGCCATGGCGGTGGATGCGATCGTGATGCGCCATTCCTCCTCGGGCGCCCCCGTGCTGGTGGCCCGCAACGTCGATGTTCCGGTGCTTAATGCCGGCGATGGCATGCACGAGCACCCCACCCAGGCGCTGCTCGACGGCTTCACCATCCTGCGCCACAAGCCGCGCATCGAGGGCCTCGAGATCGCCATCGTGGGCGATGTGCTACACAGCCGCGTGGCCCGCTCCAACGTCTTGCTGCTCACCCGCCTGGGCGCCCGCATCCGGCTTTGTGGTCCGCGCACGCTGCTCCCGCCGGCGCTCGCCACCTATGGCCCCCAGGTCACGCTGACCCACGACCTCGAAACCGCCCTCGATGGCGCGGACGTGGTGATGGTGCTGCGCATCCAGATGGAGCGCATGCAAGAGGCTTTCTTCCCCAGCGAGGCGGAGTACGTCAGGCTCTATTCCGTCACCGCCGAGCGCCTGCGCGGCGCCCGGCCCGATGCCATCGTGATGCACCCCGGCCCCATGATCCGCGGTGTCGAGATCAGCGCCGACGTCGCCGACTCTGCCCAGTCGGTCATCCGCGAACAGGTGGAAAACGGCGTCCTCATCCGCATGGCCGCCCTGCAGGAACTTCTCGCCCCCAACGCATGAACCTGATTCTCAAAAACGGACGCCTCTTCGATCCCTCCACCGGACGCGACCAGATCGGCGATGTGGTCATTGCCGAGGACCGCATCCGCAGTCTCGGGCGGGACATTGCGGTCGAGGGCCCCGGCACGCTTGACTGCACCGGGCTGATCATCTGCCCGGGTTTCATCGACCTGCACGTTCACCTGCGGGAGCCGGGCTTCGAGTACAAGGAAACGATCGAGACCGGCACCCTCGCCGCGGTCGCCGGCGGCTTCACCGCCGTCTGCGCCATGCCGAATACCAAGCCCGTGAACGACAACGCCGGCACGACCTCGCTCCTGGTCGCACGGTCGCGCGAATTGGGTAACGCACGCGTCTACCCCATCGGCGCCATCAGTGACGGCAGCAAGGGCGAGTCGCTGGCCGCCATCGGCGACATGCATCGCGCCGGGGTGGTCGGCATTTCCGACGACGGCCGCCCGGTGATGAATGCGCAGATCCTGCGCCGCGCGATGGAATACGCCTCAATGTTCCACCTGCCGGTGATCGAGCATGCCGAGGACCTGCACCTCTCCGCCGGCGGCAGCATGCATGAGGGGGCCGCCGCCCTGCGTCTCGGATTACGCGGTATCAGCGGGGCCTCCGAGGACACCATGGTCGCCCGCGACATCCTGCTCGCCGAGGAGAGCGGCGGACACATCCACATCGCACACCTCTCGACCGCGGGCTCGGTGCGCCTGGTGCGCGACGCCAAGGCGCGCGGCGTGCGAGTCACCGCCGAGGTCACGCCCCATCATCTGACCCTGATTGACGAGGACGTGCGCGACTATGACGCCAACTTCAAGATGAACCCGCCGCTGCGCACGCGCCTGGACCGCGAGGCGGTCATCGCTGGCCTGGCCGACGGCACCATTGACGCCATCGCCACCGACCACGCCCCACACGCCGCCCACGAAAAACAGCAGGAGTTCAACCGGGCCCCGTTTGGCATCATCGGCCTCGAGACCGCGCTGCCGCTCGTTCTACGCCTGGTTGACGCCGGACGCCTGACGCTCGCCCGCATGGTGGATGCGCTCTCCTGCCGTCCCGCTGCCATCTTCGGCCTGCCGGGCGGCACACTCGAGCCCGGCACGGTGGCCGATATCACCGTCTTTGATCCCGAGCAGCGCTGGACCTGCGACCCCGCCCAATCCAAGTCGAAGAGCCGCAACACGCCTTTCGCCGGTTGGGAGTTCAAAGGCCGGGCCAGCTACACGCTGGTGGGCGGGCGCGTGGTCTATCGCGCCGCGCCGTAACGGGAAAACGAGGGCGGAGGGAGCGAGGGGCGACAACCGACGGAGCGCTCTCAGGCCGGCCTTCGGCATGTGGTCTTCCGCCTTCGACCGCCCACCGTTCACGTTTTCTTATTTTCTTATTTCCCGGCGATCTGGATGGGCACTTTGAGGTCCAGCACGATCTCCGCCCGGGAGTCGAAGCTGGACACGGTACGCGTCGAGCTCTTCTTGCCCTGATACTGGGAATAGAGGTCGTAATCGGTGTTCGGCGCCAGGCCGTGGAAGGAGAACTTTCCGTCGTCGCCGACGATGTAGGTGCGTTCAGCGCGGCTGCGGCTGTTTTTCAGGTACACGATGGCGCCGGGTAGTGCGTTGTCCTTGGCATCCAGCACGACGCCTTGAACGGTACGGGTCTGTTGACTGGCGAGCCCTACCCAAAGCATCAGAACGAGCGCCACAGGGATCAGAGCCGATACCGCGGATGCTTTGCTACGGCGTTTCATAAATCCTCCAAGCCAGCCGGTCCAAAAACCGGACGGGTACCTGTCCCCATGGTACCGGAAAGGGCGCTGGCGCGCCCGCGTCCGTTCGCTGCGCCTCGCTTCGAGGCACGCGCTGAAGCGACTTTTGTGGAGCCGAGATCGCAGGCGCCCTGAGGTAGGGTTCGCGTCTCGTCCAGAACCCGTGCACGGGGGGGGCAGCGACCATCGGCAGCGCCGGGGGCGGAGCCGGCGCGCCAGCGTCATTTCTGCAAGTGCAGGAAGATTGTGACTTTTTCGTCAGCCTCGACGTGCACCTTGGCGGTTAGCGGCTGGAACCCGCGAATCTTGGCGTGGATCTCGTAGTCGGCGCGTCCGGCGGGGACGGGCAGATCAAACTCCCCGGCATCGTCAGTCGTCGTGATCCAGTGTTTTTTACCGTTGACCTGGCGCACTTCCACCGGGGCGCCGCGCACCAGGGTGGCGTCGGGCGAAAACAGTGTTCCCGCGATCACCGCCCACCGCGCTGGCGGCTTTTTGGCGGCAGCAGGGGCGCAGACGACAAGACAGGCGAGAATGCCCCCGACAAGACTGAAAACAACGCCGCGCAACGGTGCACCCGGGGCCGGACGATGAGGTCGCAGGTTAGCCGGGAGCGCCGCGTCAGGCGTCGTCGTCGTCATCCTCGTCATAGTCGTCCACCTCGTCGTCGTCTTCGTCCTCGAGGTCTTCTTCCTCATCCGCATCTTCGTCGTCATCCTCGTCGTCGTCATCGGCTCCCACCAGTTTGAGTTCCAACGGGCGGGGAGTGACGATCTCGAAATCAGCGCCGCAATCAATGCAACTGATCACGCTGCCTTCTTCCGCTTCGTTCTCGTCCAGGTCCAACTCAGCTTCACAGGCTGGGCAGACTGCCATGGCTTTCTTCCTCCACATGACCCGACATAGGCTCGCTTCGGGCGTACACTCGCCTGCGCTCCGCTCACAGCGGTTTGGAGAACTCCCGTGTAGCTCCAGCCCGTTTTGATTGCGGGGCGGCGCGCCTCCGATTAAGATACACGTTCTCTTTCACAAGTTTTCAAAACCGGAGCTATGAAGATGCGGACGCGATCCCTGCCAGTTGTCCTCGCGAACATGTTGGCGCACCACCCACGGCGGGACTCTCTGCGGAAGAGCCGGGTCGCCGTGTGCCTCACCTTGGCGCTCGGTACGGCGGGTGCGGCGCTGGCCGCGCCCCAGCCGGGCCCCGGTGCCCCGCGGCCGCAAGCGGCTGCGATTGTACACGCCGTCTCCGCCGAGCGCATTCACGCCACCATTGCCGCGTTGGTCGGCTTCGGGACGCGGCTGAGCCTCTCCTACGCGGGCACGGCCGATGCCACCCACCGACGCGGCGTGGGACCGGCCCGCGACTGGATCGCCGCCCAGCTTCGCGCCATCTCCGCCTCTACCGGCGGCCGCTTGCAAGTCGCCCTCGACCCGTTCAACGTGCCCGCCGCCGAGCGCATCCCGCGCCCGCTGACCATGACCAACGTGGTCGCCACGCTGCCCGGCACCGATCCCGACGACCACCGCGTATTCTGGGTCAGCGGCCACTACGACTCGCGCCCCACCGACATGCTGGACCCGATGCTCGATGCCCCCGGCGCCAATGACGACGCCAGCGGCGTGGCCGTCATGCTGGAGTGCGCCCGCGTCCTGAGCCGCTACCAGTTTCCCGCCACCCTCAAATTCATGGCGGTCGAGGGTGAAGAGCAGGGACTCTACGGCAGCGCCTACGAGGCCCATGAAGCCCGCGCCCGCCACGAGCAGGTGGTGGCCATGCTCAACAACGACATCGTCGGCGGCGACAACACTCCCGTACAGCCCAACCGCAACGAACTGCGCCTCTTCAGTGAGGGCGTGCCCAGCGCCGGGCTCGACGCCCACCAGTTGGCGCGCATGGTCGCCACCGGCATGGAGAACGACTCCCCCTCCCGCGAGTTGGCGCGCTTCATCGCCCAGACCGCCCGCCCCGCCCTGCCCGGCTTCCACGTCGTGCTGGAGTTTCGCCAGGACCGCTACCTGCGCGGCGGCGACCACCGGTCGTTCAACCTCGAGGGCTATGCCGCGGTCCGCTTCACCGACTTCCACGAAAACTACGACCACCAGCACCAGACCGTGCGCCTCGTCAACGGCAGGCAGTATGGCGATCTGCTGCGCTACACCACGCCGGCCTACACGGCACAGGTGACACGGGTGAACGCGCTGGCGCTGGCGGCGCTGGCGTCGTCACTGCCCGCGCCTGCCGCCGTCCACTTCGCGCCGCAACTGGAAATCGGGACCACCCTGAGCTGGACCGCCGTGCCCGGTGCGCAGAAATATCATGTCTTGCTGCGTCCCACCGCCGCCCCGGACTGGACGCAACGCCTGACAGTCGCCGGCACGCAAGTGCACGTCCCGGAGTCCAAGGACAACTACATCATGGCGGTCAGCGCCGTGGACGCCTCCGGAAAAGAAGGCCTGCCGGCCATAGCGGTCATGGGCAGGTAGGGGGCCACAGGTCGTCAACCGTTCGCCGTCCACATCACTTTTCACTTTCCACTTTCCACTTTTGTTCGCCCACCCCCGTCTATAATCCCCGCATGGCTTCGACTTCCCTGTTCCGCCGACTGGCCGGCGTCCTCCTCGTCTGTCTGGGCACGGCGGCCACGGGCGCTGCCGCGCCCGGCCCCTCCGCCGCCATTGACTGGAACAAATACGAGGACCTGGCGCAGCAGCTCATGCAGAGCTATCTGCGGGTGGACACCAGCAACCCGCCGGGCAATGAAATGCGCGCGGTGGCCTTCTGGAAAAAAGTCTTCGATCGGGAAGGCATCCAGAACGAGGTGTATCCCTACGCGCCGGGGCGGGGCAACATTCGCGCCATCCTGCACGGCGACGGCAGCGCCCGCCCGCTGATCCTGCTCAACCACATGGACGTGGTCACCTCGGTGCCCTCGCGCTGGGTCGAGCCGCCGTTTTCCGGAGCCATCAAGGACGGCGAGCTGTACGGCCGCGGCGCCGAGGACATGAAAAATGAGGGCCTCGCCCAGGCCATCACCATGATCATCCTCAAGCGCGAGCACATCCCGCTCAAGCGCGACGTCATCTTCCTCGCCACCGCCGATGAGGAAGTGGACGACAACGGCTCGCAGTACATGATCACGCACCAGCGCTCCGCCCTGGAAAATGCCGAGTATCTGATCACCGAGGGCGGGGAGAACATTCTGGATGACCAGGGACACGTGGCCTACGTCGGCATTGACGTGGCGGAGAAGTCGCCCTTCTGGCTGCACCTCGCCGCACAGGGCACGCCCGGGCACGCCTCGCGTCCGATCCCCGACTCCGCTCCCAACCGCCTCATCCCCGCCCTGGCCCGCGTCATCGCCTGGCAGGAGCCGCTGCGCCTACTGCCCCAAGTCGAGGCGTTCTTCCACTCGATTGCGGCGCAGCAATCCGATCCCAAGCGGCGCGAGGAGTTCCAGCACATCCGCGAGAGCCTCCGGGATCCCGCCTTTGCGCGCTGGGTCACCAGCCAGGGCGCCTACAGCTACATGCTGCACGACACGCACGCGCTGACCATGCTGCAGGGCTCGAAGCAGACCAATGTCATCCCCGGCGAGGCTTGGGCCAACCTCGACGTCCGCCTGTTGCCCGGCACCGACACGGCCGCCTACCAGCGCGAGATCGAGCAGGTGGTTGCCGATCCGAACGTCAAGGTCACGCCGCTGGGCAACTTCCGCCCGCCGAACTCCTCGCCCACCGACGGCCCACTCTACGAGGCGATGACCGCCGCCGCCCACCAGTTCTTTCCGGGCGCGCCCATCACGCCGCGCCTGCTGAGCGGCTTCACCGAGAGCGAGATGTACCGCCGCCTGGGCATCGAATGCTACGGCTTCTCCGCCTACGCCGTCACCGAGGCGGAAAGCGACACCGAGCACGGCGACAACGAACGCATTGCCATCAAGGAACTGCGCGCCGGCCAACCCGTGCTGTTTGATGTGGTCCGTCGCGTTGCGGCCAAATGATGGGAGACGAGACACGCCGGTACCCCACCCATCCCCGCCTCGGCGTGGGCGTGGTGCTGGTGCATGAGGGCTGCCTGCTGCTGGTGCAGCGCGCGCAGGAGCCGCTGCGCGGCTCCTGGACG
This sequence comes from uncultured Acidobacteriota bacterium, assembly GCA_937898755.1. GTDB lineage: Bacteria > Acidobacteriota > Terriglobia > Terriglobales > SCQP01 > CALEJU01. The sequence goes on from CALEJU010000026.1 coordinate 7,624, forward strand.
CTGCCGGGCGGTGTCGTCGAGCTGGGCGAGTCGCTGCGCGCCGCCGCCGCCCGCGAGGTGCGCGAGGAGACCGGCTTGGAGGTGGTCGTAGGCGACCTGGTCGAGCTCTTCGAGCGCGTGGACCGCGATCCCGACGGGCCGACGGGCACACCCGGTCCCGTTCGCTTTCACTACGTGGTCGCCGACTTCCGGGCGGAGCTGAAGCCCGGCACCTCGCCCCAGGTCCGGGCCGCCAGCGACGCGCAGCAAGCCGCTTGGATCCCCTGGTCGCAGATCGCCGCGCTTCCGATCACGCCCGGCCTGCTCGAGGTGCTGGCCAAGGCCGCCCTGCCGGGCGCGATCTGATATCCGGCTGCCGTCGGCCATCGCCCCTCGGCCTTCGCCTCTCCGCCTTCGCCCCTCGGCCTCCCCACTACCGCTGGGATATAATTCGAGGTTGCCGGCCAGCCATCCGGCCCCGATTCCAAGCCTCCCCGAGGGTTCCCCCAATGTCCGGACATTCCAAGTGGGCCACGATCAAGCATAAGAAGGCCGCCACCGACGCCAAGCGTGGCAAGGCCTTCACCCGCCTCATCAAGGAGATCGCGATGGCCGCCCGCAGCGGCGGCGGCGACGTGGACACCAACCCACGCCTGCGCACCGCCGTGCTGGCCGCCAAGAACGAGAACATGCCGGCCGACAACATCAAGCGCGCCATCCAGCGCGGCACCGGCGAGCTGCCGGGCCTCCTCTACGAGGAGCTGGTCATGGAGGGCTACGGCCCGGGCGGCGTTGCCGTTCTGATCCAGCTCACCACCGACAACCGCAACCGCACCGTGAGCGAGCTCCGCCACATGCTCTCGAAAAACGGCGGCAACCTCGGCGAGGCCGGCTCGGTGGCCTGGATGTTCAAGAAGAAGGGCGACATCGCGGTACCCAAGGCGAAGATCTCCGAGGACGACCTGATGGCCATCGTGCTCGAGGCCGGCGCCGAGGACATCCGCGATGACGGCTCGAGTTGGGAAGTCTTGACTCCACCCGAGGCGTTTGACGCGGTGGTGGCCGAGTTGAAGGCCAAGAAGCTCGAACCCAGCCACGCCGAGGTCGGCATGATCCCGCAGAACTACGTCAAGCTCGAAGGCAAGGAAGCCGACGCCATGCTGCGCCTGCTCGATGCGCTCGACGACCAGGACGACGTCCAGCAGGTCTACTCCAATTTCGACATGGACGAAGCCCATCTCGCGAACGTCGGCTGAGGGGGTGGGATGCGCGCCGCGCCGGTTGACACTGCGGCGGCTCGGTCCGTATGCTGGAAAGGCCTCGCCATTGTCCGCCGCCCGCGCGCCCTTAGCTCAGTTGGATAGAGCGTCTGGCTACGAACCAGAAGGTCGGGAGTTCGAATCTCTCAGGGCGCACCATTTTCCCCTTTACCTTCAATACTTTACTGGCACCTTCCGCTTCGGTTACCACCGCCGATGCCGACTGTAGACGATTTTGTAGACGGTGAGATCCTCGGAGGTCTACACGCAAGCCACTTCGACCGCACTGCCTGGTCTGAACAGCGAAGCAGTGATCGCCGCCGAGGACCTAGTGGTCCTCACGTGAGCTCATCTCCCGCTAAGCTCATTTCTACTTTGCTCAAGTAAAAACTTCTCACGTTGCGCTGATAGTTGGGGAACATGGATGGCTCTGGATTGTCATGGCGCTGCTCGGCGAAACCGGGAAGACGGGAACGTTGCCAACGGTCTGTCAGAGCACACGTTTTCCCGTCTGTCGGTAAACGGCGTCTTCACGTTCAGTACCGCTTTTAAGGCCCTTCCAGAAGAAGCGCTTCGACGGGAGCGGGACGCGGAGAGCGGGCTCGATTACTTCGAGAGCCGCTACTACTCCGCGAACGCAGGGCGGTTCATCAGCCCGGACGAATTCAAGAGCGACGATCTAACCGATCCCTACACCGGGCGCGCCGTTTACAGCACACCAGGACCGTTGCCCTACGCCGAACTGGAGGACCCGCAGTCGCTCAACAAGTATGGCTACACTCGAAACAACCCCCTGCGGTTTACCGATCCAGATGGGCATTTTCAGCAGGAAGGCACACTGGTGTATAAAACGACCGTCCCGACAGCAAGTGGTTCATTGAATTCAATGCTTACATGCACTGCACGGTGCAGTCAGACAACAATCAGAGTTACGAGTACTCACGAGCCTAACGAACGGCATCCCGCCAGCTCTCCTCACGGTAGAGGGGTAGCGGCAGACATCACGGTCAAGAAGAGCGCTGAGAAGACCGTTCTTGGGTGCGCGTCAGCGTGCGGTGCAAAATTTGGACTAAACGAGCGAATACACCCATCCAAACACGCCAATGGCCCTCACATTCACCTTCAAGTGGTGTCTGGAAAGCGTGGTGGAAGCGGTGATCTCCCTTCCGTCCAACCCAAGTCTAACAACAAGACACCGGCAAAAACTCAATGATTAGTCTTAGCGCAATCAGTTTACTTCTGCTCTCCTTACGCAACCCGTCACTTGGCTGCAACTTGCCTCATACGCTGCAGCGTAGCGTGGCAAAAGCTTACCCAGGATGGCGACCCGTCGCCACGACCGATATGGACCCTGCGGACGCTGCCGTTTGGAATCGTGATCACCGGCGTTGTCCGGGTATCCTGTTTGGCCGTTTCGGACCTAGGTCAAACCCAGTCTGGATCGTCGCTCTCATTAACACTCTCAAGCATCAAGAAATCACTCTGATGCTTCGCAAGCAGGGAATCGAGAATGCGGTTACCGTTATCGACTCAGCGTACGGCTACTCAGATCCCTACATTATTTTCGAGGAAGGACCGGGCATCTACAAAGACGTGACAAGTGGCCGAAGACGGCGTCTTGATCGCGCGTCGTTTGGAGCCGGCCGATACGGCGACAGCGAGACTTTATTTTACTGGATCAAGGGAAGTTTGCATCACATGATCATTTCGGAGTGATTAAATTGAACTTAGCGGAGCGAACGCTGCCATTACTGCCGCTAAGGTTGCAGATGCAGCAAACACGTTGAGGGAAGCGGTGGAACTTGCACATTCGATTGTCAAGCCGCACAAATCACAGCCTCCGAAAGCCAACTGAGCGAACGAACAGCGAACCCACACACCAACAACTCAGTCATGTTGACGGCCAAAGAAAAAGCGGCGGTGATCAATGTCACGTTAGTCATCACGTTTGGTTGGTATCTGATTCGAGGAATGCCGATCATCGACGTGGCGAAGGCGTACATCAAGGTGTTTCTTATAGCCAATGGAGCGCTGGCGCTGTTCGCCTGATTAGAAGCGGTCTCAAAAACATTACGTGCTGAAAAGAAAAGGGCTTGCGGTCGTGGGGGCGGGGGGAGAAGCTGGGGCTGCTCTGGCGGCTTGCCGCTGCCGACGCCATGCACGGACGATGGGAAGTGAGCGATTCACAATGGGAGCTCTTGGAGCCGATCCTGCGGCCGCAGCGCCGGGCGGACGGGCGGGGCCGGCCGCCTGGAGAAGCTCGATGGCGTCATCCACGTTCGCGCCGATGGAGCCATGCCACTCCCGCTCACTGTCCGTACTCCCTCCTATGACTTCCGTTGAATACGTGCTCGGTGGCTCGGTATCTGTAGCTGGAATTGAGGCGGCGATAGCCCACGTCTTCACCTGAGTTTAACGCGCTTCAAAAGGTAACATCCAAGCCATTCATTCCAAAGCCGTTGGTAATACATGCTTTCAACGACTGTCCAAAGCCTATATCTTCGTCCTACGAACCAGAAGGTCGGGAGTTCGAAGCTCTCAGGGCGCACCATTTTCTCCTTTGAACAACCTGCAAAGATCAGGCTGTCCCCTTGTCCTCCTTCGGGTTTCCCACTTTCCCACGGCCCGCCGACGGCTGGTTTCTCCCGGGGAGCGCAAAACGAAACACACGCTCCCTCAACCGTGGCGTAGTACTCTCAGTTGTACGGAAACAGGGGGCAGGTCAAAAGAAATGTCACAAATAAAAGGGGCGATACGTAGAATGTACGCTATCTCCGGCATTTGTGCAACGCTATGCCTCATGGGATGTTGCAGTCGAACGTCGACAGTCCAACAGTATTCGCCCGACGGCAAATACGAGGCCCGAGTTTCAGAAGAAGACTGTGGGGCGACCTCTCATTTTATAACAGACGTCGACCTTATATCGACTCATGCCACATGGTCGTATTTCAATCGGGCCAATGTCTTTAACGTGATCAGCAGCGGCGACGCGGTGAACGTCACCTGGGTAGGAAACAGCCGCTTGGAGATCACATGCAAGCATTGTGCGTCCAAGGAGCCGAAAATTTGGAACCGAAACTGGCGTGGAATAGTCATTAGCTACGAGGGGGATCATCCCGCCATCTCGACATCGGACCGCAAATCCGGCGTTTATCAGCGGCACGAATCAAAGCGAGAGACGCAATCGTTAAGGTGAGCTTTGCGGGAGTGACATCCTCCCCGAAAACCGGTCCAAGGATAGTGTGAGTTCCTGCCGAGAAGGAGGGACGGCAGATGCGCAAAAGCAAGTTCACGGAGGAGGAGATCGCTGGGGTATTGAAGGAGATCGAGTCCTTGTCCTGCAGGTGCCGCCATGGCCGCCACTCGAGCGATCAGGATCAGGACCAGCGTCCCGCCAATTGGGCAACAGGAGATTGACCGTGGTCGCCAAGAATGGCCCTGCAGCCTCAAGAATCAAAAGCGGCAAAGGCATGCCAGCCACGCTTTCGAAGAGTCATCCATACAAAAAATACGAGGCCACACCTGAATGGAAGGCCCTATGGGAATCCATGGACGATCTGGTTAAGAACAAGGACGTGACGGAGACTACCGACCGGTCGTACATCGTCGGATATTTGGTCCAGCAGCTTCGACACAAGTTGCGATAGCGGGCGGTGTGGGCACAGCTTCAATCGGGGCATCCGGTGCTGCCAGAAGCGCAGCCAGTGCAGCACAAACGAGGACCCAAAATCATGACCGCGGTGTCAGAAAGAAATGATGCCGGAAGGCCGGTATGCCGAAAATCGTAGTCAATTCAATGACGCCGATACATCTTGTCAGAACGTCGCAGCCACTATGGTCGGCACCTGCGTCATGGAGCCGTTCGTTTGACAACGTTGGTTCGTGCTAGCGCCTTGCGCGCCCGTGTATGGCCCGCCTTGGCCGCACGATCCAGCCAGAGCCGTGCACGCGACAGGCTTGGTCGCACGTCGTCGCCCTTGAGGTATGACATACCGAGGTTGTACTGGGCCTTGGCGTCACCCCGTCTGGCAGCCAGCCGCAGCCACCACATGCCTTCTTCCGGCCGCCTCGGCGTACCGATGCCCCACAGGAACGCGACTGCAAGGTTGCATTGCGCTTCTACATCGCCGAGCTTTGCCCCCTGACGATAGAGGCGGAAGGCCTGCCGGTCGTCGGCCTTTCCACCGAGCCCCTTCTCCCACAACAGCGCCAAATTAAAGACCGCACCCGGGTGGCCGTGCTTCGCCGCCAGTGCGTACCATCGTCTTGCCTCGCCATAGTCTTTCTTTACGCCTTGCCCACGAGTGTATGCGTAGCCGACCAGGTACTGCCAATGAACGTGCCCAAGCTTCGCCGCCTCCAGGAGCAGTGGGAATGCTTTGCGAGAGTCTTGTCGTCGGCCTTCGCCGTTAAATAACGCGCGGCCTAATACTACTGTGTTATAAAGTTGATTCCCCCTGCGTGTTTTGAGTGGCGCGAGCCGG
>CALEJU010000027.1 GCA_937898755.1 uncultured Acidobacteriota bacterium
ACCCCCCACTCCCCACGTCCCCCGCCTCCTGCTACCATTTCCCGCCATGTCTCCGGAACCGCCATTGCACGATCCCGCCACCGTCGGCTTGCGGGTGTTGCTCGACCGCCGCCAGATCGCCGCTCGCGTCCAGGAAATGGGCGCGACCATCTCGCGCGAGTTTGCCGGCCAACCGGTGGTGTTGGTGGGCATTCTCAAGGGGGCAACCATCTTTCTCGCCGACCTGGCGCGCGCCCTGAGCCTCGATGCCAGCTTCGATTTCATGGCCGTCTCGAGCTACGGCCGCAGCAGCCGCAGCAGCGGCGTGGTGCGTGTCATCAAGGACCTCAACGAGGACATCGCCGGCAAAAATATCATCGTGGTGGAAGACATCCTCGACACCGGCCTCACGCTGACCTATCTCCGCGACTTGCTCGCCGATCGCCATCCCAAGGCGCTCAAGGTCGCCACCTTGCTCGACAAGCCGGCCCGTCGCCGCGCCGTGATCCAGGCCGACTACGTCGGCTTCGAGATTCCCGACGAGTTCGTGGTCGGCTACGGCTTGGACTACGCCGAGCGCTACCGCAACCTAGCCGACGTCTGCGTGCTCGAGCTGCCGAACTGAAGCTGACCGGCTGTGCGCCGGCATCGCCGGGGGCGTCAGCCCTCGCGTCGCCGCCGCGCCAGCGTCTAGGCTAAGATCGGACTCGCGGCATGGCACGTCACTTTCTCACGGCCGAGGATCTGCGCGATTTGGCGGTGGGCAGCGAGTTGCGCCTTACCGCCACGCAACAGCTCACCGACCAGGCGCTGGAGCTGGCGGCGGAGCGCCGCATCCGCATTCTGCCCGCCGCGGCCGCCGCGGCGGCGCCCGCATCCACGACTCGACCCTGCGTGGCGGTGGCCAGCGACCACTCCGGCGTTGAAATCAAGGCCGACCTGGTTCCGTTCATCCGCGACCTCGGCTACACGGTGCTCGACCTGGGTGTCGCCACGGCCGAGACCCCGGCCGATTATCCGGACCAGGCGGCGGCGGTGGCGCGCGCCGTGCTCAGCGGCGAGGCCGGCTATGGCATCGTGCTGGACGCGGCCGGGAACGGCTCGGCGATGGCGGCTAACAAGCTGCCGGGGATCCGCGCCGCGCTCTGCTATGATCGTGCGACCGCACGCAGCAGCCGCGAACACAACGACGCCAATGTCCTGACCTTGGGGGCTCGTTTCCTGACCCCGGAACTGGCCCGCGCCATCGTCTGGACCTGGCTCAGCACTTCTTTTGCCGGAGGCCGCCATGCCGCCCGCGTCGCCAAGCTGGCGGCGCTGGACGCGCGTCCCCGTTCCTGATTTCCCTTTTATGATGTCGCCGGCCGAATACGAGACCCTGCTGCAGGAGCTGACCGAGCGCCTGGCCGCGGTCCTGCCAGCCTCTCCTGCGGCAGAAGCTGCGGCGTGCCGCGACTGCGGCGGTCGTTGCCGGGGCACCTGCGCGCGCTCACAGGAGCTGATCGCGCTGGGCGCCTGCCGGCTCTCGACCTGCCCACCGATGCCGGTGCTGGCGGAAGGCGTGGCGGCATTCATTGACCACACCCTGCTCAAGCCTGAGGCGACCCGCGCCCAGGTGGTCCAGCTTTGTGCCGAGGCGCGCCAGTATGGGTTTGCCAGCGTCTGCGTCAACCCCGCGTGGATCGGCCTGGTGGCGGCAGAATTGCGCGGCACCCCGGTCCGTGTCTGCTCGGTGGTTGGCTTCCCGCTGGGTGCGACACTCGCGGGCGTCAAGCGCATCGAGGCATGCGAGGTGTTGCGCCTGGGCGCCGATGAGATTGACATGGTGATCCACGTCGGGGCGCTGAAGGGGGGCGAGGATACCCTGGTGTTCGAGGACATCCGCGGCGTGGTCGAGCCGGCGCATGATGCCTGCGCGCGCGTGAAAGTCATCATCGAGACCGCGCTGCTCACCGACGATGAGAAGATACGGGCCTGCCGTCTCAGCCAGCGTGCGGGGGCGGATTTCGTCAAGACCTCGACCGGCTTCGGGCCCGGCGGGGCCACGCCGCACGACGTTGCGCTGATGCGCTCGGTGGTGGGGGACTGCATGGGCGTCAAGGCTTCCGGCGGGGTGCGCAGCTACGAGGATCTCCGCGCCATGGTGCAGGCAGGCGCCAGCCGTGTGGGCGCCAGCGCCAGCGTCCGCATCCTCGAACAGGCGGCCTCGTGAAAAAAGCGGCGATTCCCCCCAGCCCCGCGCCTCCGGCCCGACCCAACCCGCCGCCGGATCTCACCGCCTTCCTGCTGGAGGTGAGCGATGCGGTCAGCGGCACGCTGGACCTCGACCAGGTGCTCAGCCGTTCCTCCGAAATCGTCAAGCGCATCGTCGATTTCGAGATCTTTGCCATCCTGCTGGTCAACGAACGCAGCGAGGATATGCGCATCCGCTTCGCCGTCGGCCATCTGCCGGAGGTGGTGGACAGCGTTCGCGTCAAGATCGGCGAAGGCATCACCGGCCAGGCGGCCGCCACCCGGCAGCCACAGCTCAGCAACGACGTGCGCGAGAACCCGCACTACATCCATGCCATCGAGGGCATCCAGTCCGAGCTGGCCGTGCCGATCGTATGGAAAAAACGCCTCATCGGCGTGATTGACATCCAGTCGCATCACCTCGGCGCCTTCCAGCCGGAGCACGTGCAGGCGCTGGTGCTGATTGCCAACCGCATCGCCAGCGCCATCGAAAACGCCCGCCTCTATCGCAATGCGGTCACGCGCGAACGCACGCTGGCGGTGCTGAACGACATCAGCCGCGAGCTGGCCTCGATTCTCACGCTCGACGACCTGCTGAAACGCACCGCCGAGATGGTGCACGGCGTGATTGACTACCAGTTGTTCAGCATCCTGCTGCTCAACGCCGCCGGCGACGCCTTGGAACACCGTCTCTCGGTCAAGTTCGGGCAGAACGTGCAGTTGAAGCACCGCATTCCGCTGGGTCGGGGGATTACCGGCGCCGCCGCCCTGAGCCGCACGCCCATCGTGGTTGCCGACGTGACGCAGGACGAGCGCTACGTCGCGATCAACCCCGAGGTGCTCTCCGAGATGGCGGTGCCGCTGATCCATCAGGGCCAGGTGATCGGCGTGCTCGACCTCGAGCACACCAAGCGCGGTTACTACCGCGAGCGGCATGCCCGCACGCTGAGCACGCTGGCGGCGCCGATGGCCATGGCCATCGCCAATGCCCGCCTCTACGAACAGGTGGCGCGTGCGGAGCGGCGCATGGAACGCGACCTGCACTTTGCCCAGGTGGTGCAGCGCCATCTGCTGCCGCCGGAGTGTCCGCAGCTGCCGGGCCTGGAGATTGCCGCCACCAGCGTCCCGGCGCGCGAGCTGGGCGGCGATCTCTACGACTTCCTGCCCTACAAGAACCAGCGGCTGGCCATCGCGGTGGGTGACGTTTCCGGCAAGGGCGCCGCGGCGGCGCTCTATGGCGCGGTGGTGAGCGGCATCCTGCGCACCCAGGCGGCCCTGCAACTCGCCCCGGGGGAGCTGCTCAAGGCGGTCAATGCCGCCCTGGTGCAGCGCAAGATCGAGGCCCAGTTTGTCACCCTCATCTACGCCCTGTGGAGCGAACGCAGTCGCCGCCTCACCATTGCCAACTCCGGTTTGCCCTACCCGGTGCACTGCACTGCGACGGGTTGTCACCAGGTCCGCATCGCCGGCATCCCGCTCGGCATGCTCGAGGATCCGGAGTATGACGAGGTGACGCTGCAGATGAAGCCCGGCGAGGTGGTGGCCTTCGTCAGCGACGGCATCACCGAGTTCATGAACCACGCCGGCGAAGAGTTCGGGCGCACGCGCCTGGAACACACGCTGCGCCAGCACGCGCACGAGAGCGCGCAGGCCATCGTGGACGCCATCGTGGCGGACGCGGAACAGTTCGGCGCCGGTCTGCGGGCTTCCGATGACCGCAGCGTGGTGGTGCTCAAGGTCCGCTGACCGCGCGGAAACAGCCGTCCGGAAATCACACGATGCCCTCACTGTCCTCCCGCCGCCCTCCCGCCGATCCCGCGCGCCGGCGCCTGTCGCCGTTCGCCTTGCGCGCGGGCGAGCTGCGCTCTGGCCCGCACGCCCTCGCCCCGCTCGCCCGCCGCTTTGGGACGCCGCTCTACGTCTACGACTGGGAGAGCATCGCCGCCGCGTACCAGGAGTTCGACACCGCGTTTGCCGGGCAGGCGCACCTGATCTGCACCTCGGTGAAGGCCAACGGCAACGTGGCGCTGCTGCTGCGGCTGGCGGCGCTGGGGTCGGGCTTCGATATCGTCTCCGAGGGCGAGTTGCGCCGCGTGCTGGCCGCGGGGGGCGATCCCGCCAAGGTGGTCTTTTCGGGCGTCGGCAAGACGGCGGCGGAGATGGACGCCGCGCTCGACGCCGACATCCTGCTTTTCAACGTGGAGTCGCAACCGGAGTTGGAACTGCTCGCCGAGCGGGCCCGGCGCAAACGACGGCGGGCGCGTTTCGGCATCCGCGTCAACCCCGACATCGAGGCGCCCACCCATCCCCACATCGCCACCGGGCTGCACCGCCACAAGTTCGGGGTCGAGCTGCGTCAGGCGGCCGCCCTCTACCGCGCCGCCCGCAAGCAACGCTGGTTGGAGGCCGCCGGGATCAGCTTCCACATCGGCTCGCAGATTCTCGACCCCGTCCCGTTTGCGAGCGCCGTGGAACGCGTGATCCGACTGGTGACGCGTCTCCGCGCCGCCGGGCTGCCGCTGCGTTACTTCGACATCGGCGGCGGCGTCGGCATCCCCTATGGCGCCGAACAGGCGGCCCCCTCGCTGGCCCCCTACGCCGCCGGCGTGCAGCGCGCCCTGGCCGGCTTTGAAGGGTGCCTTTTAATGGAACCCGGCCGCCGCATCTTCGGACCGGCGGGCGCGCTCCTCACCCGCGTGCAGTACGTCAAGCGCAACGCGGGGCGCATCTTCGTCATCACCGACGCCGGCTATAACGACCTCATCCGGCCGGTGCTCTACTCCGCCCATCACGAGATCGTGCCGCTGCGGCCGCGGCGCGGCCACATCGTCGCCGACGTGGTGGGCCCGATCTGCGAGACCGCCGACGCCTTCGCCCGCGAGCGCCGCCTGCCGCGCCTCCAGGCCGGCGACCTGCTGGCCATCCTCGACGCCGGTGCCTACGGCTACTCGCTCAGCTCCAACTACAATGCCCGCCGCCGCCCCGCCGAGGTGCTGCTGACGAGTCGCGGCGCCACGCTGATCCGCCGCCGGGAGACTTGGGACGACCTGCTGGCGACGGAAGCGGGTGGGGAGTAGGGGGTAGGGGGTAGGGCGAGAGGCGAAGGCCGCGAAGGAAAAGGATGCGGGCGTTATCGGCCTTCAGCCTTCGCCATTCGGCCTTCGTTTCACCCCCCACCCCCTACTCCACACTCCTCACCTTCTTGCGTTACGCTCGAACCATGTCCGAGGTCCCGGTTCTCCGTCTCGATGCGTCGCTCGTACAGCCCGCGGACTGGTTGACGCTGCTGCCGGCGTGGCTGAGCCGCGTGTTGCCGGAGTTCCTGCCGCATCAGCGCTGGTTCGCGGGGAAGGGGCGCGAGCTGCATCAGGTCACGGTGGCGGACGTGGCCCTGCTCACTATTCCTCATTCGAACCATGATATGAACCATGCCTGGCCCTGGTATGCCCTGGCATTGGTGCGCGTCACCTACCAGGAAGACGTCGTCGAACACTACCTGCTGCCCGTGGGACTCGACAGGGAAGCGCCGGCCGAGACCGCAACGCTGGCGGTTCTGCGGCCGGCTGTGGCCGCGGCGCCGACGGGCGCTACCGCACCGCCGGCGCACCCATACCTGTTCGAAGCCACCGCCGATGGCCGCTTCCTCAAGGCGCTGCTGACGGCCATGTGGACTGGAACCGACCTGCGCAGCACCCTGGGGCGGGTGGTGTTCACCATGAGCGGGGATGTCAAAGCGGAGGTCGCCGCCGTCTGCGACGACGGCGCCGCGCGCGCCCCGGGAGCCGAGCAGAGCAACAGCAGCGCGCTGTTTCTCGCCGCTGATGGTCAGCCGCGATTCTTCCTCAAGCTCTTTCGCAAGCTCGAGCCGGGGGTGAACCCGGAGGCGGAAGTGCTGCGCTTTCTCGGCGATTTCCCGCATGTGCCGCGGCTCGCGGCCACCGCCGCGTATGAGGGCGTGACCGAGGCCGCGCTGGCCGTCGTGCAGCGCTTCGTCGCCAGCCAGGGGGACGGCTGGCAGTACACGCTCGCCGCCCTCACCGCCAACCCGCAGGACGCGACCGACGAACGCCCGCAGCGGCTCCTGCAGGAGTTGGCCCAGCTGGGCCACCGCACGGCGCAACTGCATCGCGCCCTCGCGGCCCGCCCCGAGGTGGACGACTTCGCCCCGCTGCCCATCACGGCGCAGGACACGGCGGGCTGGCAGGCCGAGATCCGCGAGCTGGCGCGCAGCGTGGGTCGCGAGCTGGCCGCGGCCGCCGCCGGGCTCCCTGCCGCTATGCGCCCCAACGCCCTGGCGGTTGCCGTGCGGCTTGAGGGCGAGCTGCCGGGACTCGAGGCTCTCAGCGCCCTGGTGCGCGCGGTCGAGAAGATCCGCATCCACGGCGACTTCCACCTTGGGCAGGTGCTGAAAACCGCCGACGACTGGGTGATCTTCGACTTCGAAGGCGAGCCCGTGCGCCCACTCGCCTTCCGCCGCTCGCGCTTCTGCGCCCTGCGCGACGTGGCGGGCATGCTGCGTTCCTTCTCCTACGCCACCCACGTCGCCGGACGGAATGCGAAACCGACACATCCCGCCGGCGCAAGCGCGGCGTGGCTGCGCGCATGGGAGCAGTCCGCCCGCGATGCGTTCTGGAACGCCTACCAAACCGAGGCTGACAACGACAATGCCATGGCCGCCAACCTTCTCCCTTCCCAGGCCGGCGAACGCGCCGCCGTGCTCGCGTGCTTCGAGCTGGAGAAGGCGATCTACGAACTGCGCTATGAACTGCGCAACCGGCCGGATTGGCTGACGATTCCGCTGGCCGCGGTGGAGAGACTGTTGCAGGGTTGACGGTTGTCGGTTGAACGCGAGGGCGTGATTTTGGATTTTGGTTGTTGGTTGAAAAGGCGGACGGGACTTCCGGTGCCTTCGCCAAAAATCCAACAACCAACATCCAACAACCAATCGGACTGATTTTGGTTGTTTGTTGTTGGATTTTAGTTGAACGCGAACGCGACCGACACGCGTACGCTGAAGTTCCCACCCCCAACACGCTCCACGCTCCACACTCCACTTGCCATCTGGTAGCCTTATCGCCATTGGAGGCAGCACGTGCGCGTTGCATTATTCACCCGCGAGTATCCCCCTTACATCTACGGCGGCGCCGGGGTTCATGTGGACTACCTGGCGCGCGAGTTGGCCCGCAGGATCGAGGTGGAGGTGCATTGTTTCGGCGACCAGAACAGCGCCGCGACCAACCCTGCGGTCCACGGCCACCAGCCGTGGAGCGAGATCACGCAAGGCACCGAGGCGAAGTTCAAGGGGGCGCTGGAGGCGCTCTCGGTCAACCTGACGTCGGTCAAAAACCTCGAGCACGTGGACGTGGTCCACACCCACACCTGGTATGCCTCGATGGCCGGCTTCCTGGCCAAGAAGCTGTACCGCACGCCGCTGGTGCTGACCACGCACTCGCTGGAGCCGCTGCGGGCCTGGAAGGCGGAGCAGTTGGGCAGCGGCTACAGCATGAGTTCCTGGATGGAGAAGACGGCCATGGATGCCGCCGACGCCATCATCGCCGTCTCGAACGGCACCAAAGACGACATCCTGAAGGCTTACTCCGAGGTGGACCCGGCGCGGATCCACGTGATCTACAACGGGATTGATCTGAAGGAGTATGTCCGCACGAGCGACACCAGCGCGCTGGTGAAGTACGGCGTCGACCCGGCAACACCCTACGTGCTTTTCGTCGGTCGCATTACCCGCCAGAAGGGCGTGACGCACCTGGTGGACGCCATCCCGCATCTGCCGAAGAACACCCAGGTGGTACTCTGCGCCGGCGCCCCCGACACGCCGGAGATCGCCGCCGAGATGCGCGCCAAGGTCGAGCAGGCGCAACGGCTCAACCCGAGAGTCGTCTGGATCGAGAAGATGGTCTCCAAGCCCGAAGCCATCGCGCTCTACAGCAACGCCGCCGTCTTCTGCTGTCCCTCGGTCTACGAACCCTTCGGCATCATCAACCTCGAGGCCATGGCCTGCGAGACCGCGGTCGTCGCCAGCGCCACCGGAGGCATCAAGGAAGTCGTGGTCGAGGGCGAGACCGGACACCTCGTCCCCTTCGCGGCCGACCCGGTCACCGGCATGCCCACGCAGCCCGACAAGTTCGCCCGCGACCTCGCCGCCGGCGTTTGCAACGTGCTCGCCTCGAAAGACCTGCAGCGCAAGTTCGGCAAGAACGGCCGCAAGCGCGTCGAAGCCACCTTCAGTTGGGAAGCAATCGCCGATCAGACGATTGCGTTGTACGAGAAGTTGAGAGGGTAGTCGGTTGTCGGTTATCGGTTATCGGTTGTCGGTTGTTGGATTTTAGTTGTTGGATTTTGGCGAAGATGCCGGAAGGCCCGTCCGCGTTTTCAACCAACAACTAACAACTAAAATCCAAAATCACTTCGTCGCGTTCAACTGACAACCAAAAAAACGGGAAGCCGGACTCGCCGGCTTCCCTGTGCGTGCGTGTGTGTCTGTCGAACGCCTTTTGTACTGCACGATACTTGCCACCCTGCAACTTATAGTAAACAAAGGACAAGTTTGGCCTGTTGGGGTTCACGGAATGCCTCGATGGCACGCAAGGTGCCAAAATGGTCCCTACGATGGCGGACTTTCTCATTCTCGGCTGCGGCTATACCGGGCAGCGTGTTGCGGCGCGGCTGTTGGCCCGCGGCCTGCCGGTTACGGTGACGACGCGCCATCCGGAGAGCCTGGCGGAACTGGCCGCCGCCGGTGCCCGCGTGGTCGAACTCGACCTGCTGCGCGAGGACGACTGGACGCAGCTGGACGAACTCGTCGTGCCCGGCACGCGGCTGTTGCACTCGCTTCCGGTATTGCGCACCGCGGGCGGGGAGCGGCTGGAGATCACGCCGCGGCTCATGGCGCGCCTGGCTGCAGGGCGGCGCGTCGCTCGCGTTGTCTACCTCTCGACCACCGGCGTCTACGGCGACGCCACCCAGGTGGATGCGAGGTCGCACGCGGTGCCGGTGGACGCGATCGGGCGCCTGCGCGTGGCGGCGGAGCAGGCGGTGATGGCCGGTCCGTGGAGGGCGCTGGTGTTGCGCGCGGCGGCGATCTACGGGCCGGGTCGCGGCATGTTCGCCGGCGAGCCGCTCCCGGCCGGCGCCGGACAGCACGTGGTCTCACGCATCCATGTCGACGACCTCGCGGCGCACGCGGAGGCCGGACTGCTCGGCGAGGTGACCGGCGCCTTCCCGGTCGCCGACGAGCTGCCGGCGCCGACCCTCGAGCTGGCGCTCTACCGCGCCCGACTGCGCGGCGAGCCGCCCCCCGCGGCCGAATCCGCCGCCGCCGGCCGCACCCGCCGCCCCAGCCCCGGCCGCCGCGTCGACGGCAGCGCCATCCGCGCCGCGCTGGGGATTCAGCTGCAGTACCGGACGTACCGCGAGGCGTTTGGGCGTAAAGCGTAGAGAGTGGAGCGTCAAGCGTGCAGGCGTCGGCTCCCGAACGCGAAGGCCGGCCGTTGCGTTCACGCTCCACGCTCCGCGCTTCACGCTTTACCGCACCCCACTCCCCACCCCCGTCCCCCCACGTTAAACTAACCCCATGTCAGCCAAACGTGAAGATGCCGACCTTTTGCTGCGTCTGTACGAGATGCGGCGTGAACCGAAGCTGCGCGAGGCGCGCGCCTACTTTATGGGCAAGTTCTGCGCCCAGACCTTGGACGAGCTGAACGCCGTCCTGCAGAACGCCGAGACGTCGGCGCTGTTTCGCCAGTCGGTCACTTACTGGGCCATGGTCGCCTCGCTGGTCAACCGCGGTCTGCTCGATGACGAGCTGTTCTTCGAGAACACCGGCGAACTGCCCTATTTCTGGGAGAAGCTCAAGGCCGTGGTTCCGGCGCAGCGCGAGGCGATGAAGAACCCGATGCTGTACGCCAACATCGAGAAGCTGGCGGCGGCTTACTTCACCTGGGT
Organism: uncultured Acidobacteriota bacterium; assembly: GCA_937898755.1. Classification (GTDB taxonomy): domain Bacteria; phylum Acidobacteriota; class Terriglobia; order Terriglobales; family SCQP01; genus CALEJU01. Next base: position 10,171 of record CALEJU010000027.1, read on the forward strand.
GGAGAAGCGCGCCCCCGGCGCCGCCGCCGCCTTCCAAGCCCGCGTGGCGGATGGCGTGGCGAAACTCCGCGCCGCGCGTTAGTCGGTCGAGCGTGAAGCGTGGAGCGTCATGCCGCACGCGCTCCACGCTCTACGCTCCACCTTTCATGGTTGCTCTGCTCATCATCTTCGCCGCCGCGCTGGTCGCCGGGGCGATGAACGCGGTCGCGGGCGGGGGGACGATGGTGGTCTTCCCGACGCTGCTGTTTCTGGGCGTACCGCCCATCGCGGCGAACGCCACCTGCGCGCTGGGCGTCTGGCCTTCGGGCATCGCCGGGGCGATCGCCTACCGCGATTTCCATGAGGCGCCGCCGCGCCTGATCGCCTGGCTGACCGTGGTCAGCCTGCTGGGCGGGGCGTGGGGCGCGTGGCTGCTGCTGCATACGCCGCCGGTGTTTTTCGGGCGCCTGGTGCCGGTGCTGCTGGTGTTCGCGCTGCTGGTCTTCACCTTCTCCGGCCGGCGGCCGAAGGTGGAGGGTGCGCAGCGGCGCCTGCTCCCCATGGCGGCGGTGACCGCGGTGGCGACGCAGGCGGCGATCGCGGTCTACGGCGGCTACTTCGGCGCCGGCATGGGAGTGTTGATGATGGCCGCCTTCGCGGCCACGCTGGCCTACGAGGTGCACGCCCTCAACGGCCTGCGCTCGATCTGCGCCACGGCGATCAACGCCACCGCCATCGGCTACTTCATCGTGCGGCACGCCATCCTGTGGCGTCCGGGCCTGGTCATGGTGGCGGGCAGCGCGCTGGGAACGTGGGGCTGCGCCTTGCTGGTCCGCCGCCTCGACCCCCGCCCGGCGCGCCGCGTCGTGCTCGCCGTCGCGTGGGTGATGACCGCGGCGTATCTGGTGCATACGCTGATCGGCCGCGGAGCGTGAGGTGCGTGGGGAGTGGGGGGTGGGGGGAAAGCGTGGAGCGTAACGCGTCGGGCGTGGAGCACGGGGTCCGGGCTGGGGTTCAGGGCTGGCTTGTCGCCTCCGGAGCCCGCGCTAGCGGGCGGCCGGCGCGCAGCTTGGCGCAAGCCCCAGGAAATCCGACGGCGCGCGTTGGAACCGGCGCAGCCGGTGGCCCGCAACGGACCCGGCCTTCGCCTCGTCTTCACTCTCCACGTTTAAAGCCGGCCGCACAACCGCCGCGCGGCGCCCGGCGTCCAACCGCGCCATGAGCGCCACCGACCCCGCGGCCACGTCCTCCTGGCCGCGCCGCTACCGCTACCGCTACACCGAGGCCGGCGATCCGGAGGGCTACTCCGGCGCGGTGCTGATCCACAGCCGGGAAGAGGCGGAGCAGGTCGAGGAGCGTCTGCGCGCCCTCCACCAGCAGGACGTCATCGCGGGCTACGAGTGGGAGTACGGCGAGCCGGTCTGGCCGGACGCCGCCGCCTTCCTCGCCACCCTGCCCGTGGCGGAGGACGAGGAGGCGGGCTGAGCGGCGCGCCACGCTTGACCCGCCACCCTTCACGCTCAACCTTGCACCCGCCACGCTTCAGCCTCTACGCTTCACGTTTTGACGCGCTCAAGGACACCCGTGTCTTGATTCCGATCGCGTCCAGGATTCCCTGCAGTCTGCCGATGCCGACCGTCTGGTACGCACTCTCTTCGTAGCGGCTGATCACCTGTTTGCTGACGCCCAAACGGCGCGCCAGTTCGGTCTGCGAGACGCCCTTGGCGATGCGGATCTTGGTGATGAAGGGCGCGATCTGGTCGAGCCGCTGAACACGCGGTAGAAGGACCTTGCCGGACTTCAGCTGGTCGTATTCGCGCAACTCGTCTTCGAGTTGCCGGATCACACTCGCGTAGCTGCCCCGGATCGCCGCCAAGCGCTTGACGGACGTTCCCTGCTCAACCTGGGTGAGCGCCTGGCGGAAGCCCTCGATCTGAACCAGCGTGCGTTCGCGTTGCGCGTCACTCTTAATCATGATCGTGGCGATGCGGTCACCTGCACCACGCCCCGCGGGTTGCCATCGCGGTCCTTGCGAAAGAACGCCGGGAACCCCAATTCGGGTCCGGCTTGCATCGCGGGATGAATGAAAAACTCCACACCGTGGTCGGCCCACATACGCCACTTCCACTGCCGCGCCGGTGAAACGAGCACGGGTTCGAAGTTGATCCAGTAGGGATCAATGCGGTCGTAAACGCCGGCATCGGGTTCCACCCAGTAGCCGTCGATGTCGCCCGGGTCCGGCTTGTCCGTGCAGAAGCTTCCGTCAATGTAAGTCTCCGCGATCCCGGCAGCCCAGAACGCCGCCATCGCAGTACGAAGCCCCTTCAGCAACCATCTCCGCCGGGGAGTAAAGCCCAGGCGATACGCGATCTCCTGCACCGTAGCCCGGTGATCGCCCGGCGGCAAAGCGCCGGAGTGAGCATCGAACGCCGGAATCAAGCGACCCCAAGCATGTCAGAGACAAGCTTTATAGTCAACATAAAAGATGTCAAAATCAATTGACCATAAACCTGGACCAACGCGACCACGGTCGCCGGAGCCCGCGCAGCGGGCGGCCCGCGCGTAGCCCCGGGCGTGAGCCCCACGAAAGCTCACGGGACCCTAGTACTACTGTGTTACAAGAAGCCACGTAAGCAGCAGGGACAACGTGGCAG
>CALEJU010000028.1 GCA_937898755.1 uncultured Acidobacteriota bacterium
CAAGAGGAACTTTCTACTTTGCTCAAGGAGGAACTTCTCACGTTGCGCTGACAGCGATTAGTTTACGTCGCGCGCGGTGCCGCTATCTCTGATAGACTGCCTTCGGATTTTGATTCTGCCCTGGGTGATCGCGCGATCCCGTGATCGCGGATTGAAAAGGGAAGACGGGTGCGAATCCCGCACGGCCCAGCCACTGTAAGCGGCGAGCCCACTCTCGAATAGCCACTCGACCAGCGTCTGGGGAAGGCGAGAGTTGGGTCCCGACCCGCAAGTCAGGAGACCTGCCCACGGTGATTAGTCCGCTCGCGATTCTAGGGAAATCGCCGGAGGATCTGCCGCGAACCGTGCGCGTTACCGCTGTTCCAGCAACCGGTCGGCAATTGTTTCTTCCCCGTGCCTCGCGATAGGCGGATGTTCTGCCTGCCCGCGATGACTGCGCATCTTGGGGTGCGCGGCTGTCGTAACAGGCTGGCCGGCCCGGTGGATCAGACCAGGCCAGGGAAAAGGAACAGTCAGGTGCGTCAAATTTTGGTGCGTGGGTTGTTGCTTGCGGCGTGGTCGGGATTTCTGCTTCCACCCGCTGTTCGGGGGCAGGGTCCAGCGGGACCGACCAAAGGCGTTCAACTTTCTGGAACCGTACAGGACGGGTTGGAGCGTCCCATCGCGGATGCGCGCGTGTTCGCCAGTGCCGCCTCGGGCGCATTGTTGGCTACAACTGCGACGGACGCCACCGGCCATTACCACCTCGCGTTGCCGGCGACACTGCCGGCCGGGCAGCCGGTCACCGTTTTCGCGAGCAAACCGTCGTTCGCGGAAGCGCGAGTCCGGTTGAGCGTCGGTCGTTCGGGAGTTCTTGTCCAGGACTTCAGGCTCGGCCTGGCGCCGATGCAGCAGTCGCTGATCGTGGCTGCGACCGGCGTGTCCACCCCCGAGGTCCAACTTGGGCAGGCGGTTTCCGTGATTGAGCCGGCGGCCTGGGACAAGACGCCGGGCGTGACCGCGGACTCCGAGCTACGACTGCAGCCGGGGGTGCAGATGGTGCGCACCGGCGCCGTAGGTGGCCTCACCTCCCTGTCAATTCGTGGCGGCGAGGACAGTTTCACCAAGATCCTGATCGACGGCGTTCCCACGCAGCGCGTGGATTTCGGCGGCTATGACTTCAGCACCCTGACTCCGGGGACGCTCGACGAAGTGCAGATCGTGCGCGGCGCCGACAGCGTGGTTTACGGCTCGGATGCGGTCACCGGCGTGGTGGCCATCCAGAGCCGGCGGGGCAGTTCGGTTCCCGCTCCTGAACTGAACACCTCGCTGGCGGGCGGCAACTTGGGGACCGTGCAGCAGAACTCCAACCTGCTGGGTCTGTGGCGCGGTTTCGATTACGGTCTGGGCTTTGATTACTTGGACACGCACAACGCCCTGCCGAACAACAAATTCCGCGACCTCACCTATGCCGAAAACCTGGGTTGGCGCATGGCGCCCGGAACGACGGTCCGGCTGACCTCGCGCTACACGCGCAGCAGCGCCGGCGCGCCCAACGCCATGCAGTTCTATGGCATCCCGGATGATTCTTTCCAGCGCCAGGGCGAGACTTACTCCGGCCTGACGGTGAGTCAGCAGACGACGCGACGTTGGCAGAACCGTGTCCAGGTCAGCCAAGGTTCGGTGAATGAGAAGTTCGAGAACCCCTCGCCGACCGGCACCCCGTCGGATCCCAGCGCGTTCGCCAATTTTCTCGGCAACCCCGTGACGATTACCGGCGCCAACGGCTACAGCGTCAGCGGCCAGGCGATTCTCGACTTTGCCGGGACCTACCCATCCATCTTCAACTCGGATACGTTGCGCCGCGATGCCAATTGGGAGTCCAGCTTTCAGCTCACACCGGCCTGGAACGTGCTCGGAGGTTACCGCTATTACGATGAGCGCGGCCTGACGAGTGGGGAACAGATCAGCCGTCACGACCACGGTCTTTATGCCGAGGTGAACGGCGGAGCTTGGAATCGGTTGTTCACCAGCCTCGGCGTGTCGCACGATTGGAACGTCCGCTTCGGAAACACCACCAACCCGCAGGCGAGCGTGGCATTCTTTCCGCGGTTGGCACGGAGCGGCTGGTTCGATGAGACACGGCTGCGCAGCAGCGCCGGCACCGGACTCAAAGATCCCAGCATCTTCGCCGAAGAGTCCTCGCTCTACGAGGAACTGTTGAGCGGCAGTGGAGGCGCGGGCGTGGTCGCGCGCTTGCATGTGCAACCAATTCACCCGCAGCGCAGCCACAACTTCGACCTTGGCGTGGACCAGTACTTCGCCGGCGACCGCCTGCGGGCCAGCGCGACGGTGTTCCGCAATACCTACTACGACCTGATCGAATTCGTTCCTACCAGCGCCTTCCCGCTGCTTGGGGTGCCGCCCGATGCGGCCGCCCTCACCTTTGGCGCCAACCTGAACTCGCTCACCGAGCGGGCGAAGGGAGTGGAGTTGGAACTGCAGGCGCGGACCCGATCCGGGTGGCGGGCGGACGCCTCCTACACGCATCTCGATGCGCGCGTGCTGAAAAGCTTCAGCTCGGATGCCCTCAGCCCGAGTTTCAACCCCAGCTTCCCCACGATTCCCATCGGCGCCTACTCACCGCTGGTGGGGGCGCGGCCGTTCCGGCGCGCACCGGAGAGCGGCAGCCTCCGGCTGGGCTACGAGCAACGCCGCTGGGTGTTGCAGGGGGACGCTTACTTTGCCAGCCGTCGTGACGACAGCACGTTCCTGTCGGATGCCAACTTCGGCACGACGCTGCTGCTGCCCAATCACAACCTCGCACCTGCCTACGGGGTGTTCAATATGAGCGGCTTTTTCCACCTGACCCGGCGCATCACGGTGCAGGGCGCGGTGGAGAACCTGCTCAACAAACACTACGACGAGGCGTTCGGGTATCCCGCCCTCGGCCGTACGGCACGCATTGGACTGCAGTTCGCATTGCTGGCGCCGCACCGCTGGTAGAAGAGGAAACCGATGCAAACATGGCACGTCTGGAAGACGCTGGCGCGTTGGCCATGCGGGGACTCCCCACCCCAGCGTCCCAAGGCTGACGCTGGGGGCCCCGGTATCCCACCCCAGCGTCCCAAAGCTGACGCTGGGGGCCCCGGTATTACCCCGGGCGCTCCCGTTGGGCGCTGCCTTTGCGTGCCCGGGTTCATGGTTACCGTTCTGGGACTGCTGTTCGCCGGGTGGGCAGCAGCAGCACCGGTTGCGCCACCGCGTCGCGTGATCTCAATTGCTCCTTCGGTGACGGAGGAGATCTTTGCCGTGGGGGCGGAAGACCGTCTGATCGCAGACACCGTCTACTGCAACTATCCGGCGGCGGCGCGCGCCAAGCCCAAAATCGGCAGCATGCTGAGCCCCAACCTCGAGCGTATCGTTGCCCTGCGCCCGGATCTGGTGGTGGCCAGCGAGGACGGTAACCGCGCCCAGACGGTGCAACAACTCCAGGCGCTGGGTGTGCACGTCGTGGTGTTTGGGGAGGCGCGGGCGTGGCGTGACATCGCCGCGCAATTTCAGCAATTGGGCGACCTGCTCGGCCGCGGAGAGCAGGCCAGGGCGCTTCTGGAGAAAGAGCAGGACACCCTGAGCCGCCTGGCGCACCGCCTGGCGCGGGTGAGGCCCGTACGTGTCTTTTTCGAGGTGGGCGCGGATCCCTTGGTGAGCGCCAACCGGGCAACGTTTATTGACGACATCCTGAGCCGCGCCGGTGGACGCAACGTCGAGGCGGCGAGCGCGGTGCGCTATCCCTTTCTCAGCGTGGAGTCGGTGCTGGCCGCCAACCCGGAGGTCATTCTCATCAGCACGGAGTCGAGCGAGGACACCAACCCGGCGCAAGCCTGGGCACGTTATCCGGATCTGGCCGCGCGTCGCCGTGGCCGCATCTTCCAAGTGCCCGCTCACTTGTTCTCCACTCCCACGCCCATGAGCTTCACGGCGGCGGTCGGCATGGCAGCGCGGCTCCTGCATCCCGAGACGCTGGCGCGTCGGCCAATGGGGGGCTGCGCCCCCGGCGCTCCCGTTGGTCGCTGCCCCCCCGTACCCGAGATCTGGCCGACACGCGACCTCCTCGAACTGTCATCAGCAACCCGGGCTCGGGACCTTTGGGGTCCGCAGCGTACGTTTGGCAACGCTGGGCCGGGCAGCCCCCGATTGGCCGACGCGCCGTCGTTTTGGGACGAGGGGGCACGCTGATGCGGCCGGGGGAATCGGTTGTGGTGTTCCACGACACGCAACTTGTGCTGCACACGCCGAGGCTCATCGCGGCGCAATTTGGCGCCCCCAAACAAGTCCTGTCGGACGCAGCATGGAACGGGGGGTGGATCCCGCAAGCGGCGGCGGTGGCCAATCATCAAATGCGTCCCGACGCCATCTCCTCGCATGCTGACTTCGAGGCCTACTGCCGCGCCGTATTGCACGATGCGGGCTTGCCGGCGACGACCGCGCTGCAGCTCACCGCTGCGGCCTTGCCGCATGGAGAATGGGTGCAGGATGCCTGCGGTGCTCCCCGACTGACGGTCTTCGTCTCGGCCGGCGTACGTCGGAACGCCGTCTGGGCCGGTGATCCGGCGACGTATCACGAGGATGGCGAAGGCAGTTACGTGGCACTTCCTGCCGGCACGCTCAACATGATGGTGTTCGTGGATGGAGCGCTGGCGCCCGCCGCCTGCGCGCACGTGTTCACGGTGGTCGCGGAAGCGAAAGCGGCAGTGCTGGCGGCGCGCCGCGTTCCAAGCTGCTACTCGCCCCGGATCGCCACCGGCACCGGCACGGATTCCACGGTCGTGGTGGCCGACCCGGCGGCGGCGCGGCGCTTCAGCACCACCAGCACGCATTCCGAACTTGGCAGCCGCATCGCCTGCGTCGTGCGCACGGCCTTGGCGGCCGCGCTGGATCGAGAACCTTCTCCTGCGAGGGCGGGCGCATGAGCGCGCAGCGCGTCTACCTGGTTCGGCACGGCAGTACCGCCTGGCAAGCGGCCGGCCGTTACTGCGGACATCGCGACGTACCGCTCACGGATGTAGGACGTGCCCAGGTGGACGCGTTGCGCCGACGGTTCACCGTTCCGTCCGGTGTTGTGGCCGTTTGCAGCGATCTGTCGCGCGCGCGGGAAACTGCGCGCATTCTCGCGCCCGGGCTCGCCTGGCGCATCTGTCCGGCGCTGCGCGAGGTGAACTTCGGCGCCTGGGAAGGCCTCACGTACGCCGAAACCGGACACGGCGACCCGGAACGCCTGCGCGATCCGGAATTCTGTTTTGCAGGCGGGGAGAGTGGTCGGGGGCTGCAGGCACGCCTCCATCCCGCCGTGGACGCCTTGTTGGTCGAGGCGGAGGACGCGCTGCTGCTCGTCGCCCACCAGGGGTCGCTGGCCGCAACGGCGTTGCACCTGCTCCAGCAGCCGTGGGAGTGTTTCTGGGACTACCGCCTGCCACCCGCCGGCATCGCCGAATTGCAGCGGGTGGGCGGCGTGTGGCATCAAGTGCGCGGCGACTGGAATCTCGTATGAGCCAGATCATCTTCATCACCGGAGGCTGCCGCAGCGGTAAAAGCGCGTTTGCCGTGAATCTGGCGCGCGCCATGGGATGCAGCACCCGCGTGCTGGCCACCTGTGTGCCCTGCGATGCGGAGATGGAAGCGCGCGTCGCCGCGCACCGTCGCGAGCGACCCGCGGCATGGACGACGAGCGAGGTCGGCGTGGAGTTGGAAACCGCTCTGGCGGCAGTGACTGAAGAGATCGTGCTGCTGGACTGTGTGCCGACCTGGATCGGGAACCTCCTGATGGCGGAGCCGCATGCCGATGCCCCTGCGGAGTCGGTTCCCGCCGTGCCCAAAAGCCAGAGGCCAATCCTCAGCAGGGTTCAGCGTTTGCGGCAGTCGCTCGAGAACTGCCCGGCACGGATCGCGCTGGTGCTTGGGGCGGAGGTGGGGAGCAGCATTGTCCCCGAAACGCCGCTCGGTCGTCTGTTCCGCGATCTGGTTGGCGCGGCCAACCAGGAACTGGCGGCAGCCGCCGCGCGCGTGTACCTGATGGTGGCGGGCGTGTCGCTGGAGCTGAAGAAGTGCCCGATGGCGGACTTGGCGGCGGAGATCATGGCAGATTCGGAGAAGCGCTGATGCTGCTCGAAACCACACTGGCGGAAATCAAGCGGCCGGATGCGACCGTCCAAGCGGCCGTGTTGGCCCGCTTGGACTCGCTGACCAAGCCGCCCGGGAGCCTGGGCCGTTTGGAAGATCTCGCCGTCCAAATCGCGGGCCTGCAGGGCACCGACCGGCCGCGGGCGGCACGCAAGCTGGTGGTGGTTATGGCGGCCGATCACGGCGTCTGCGCGGAGGGCATCAGCGCCTACCCGCAGGCCGTTACCGCCCAGATGGTGGCCAACTTCAACGCCGGCGGGGCCGCGATTAACGTGCTGGCACGCCATGCCGGAGCACGCGTCCTGGTGGTTGACATCGGGGTGGCGGGCCCCATCCCCGGCGCTGGACACCGCGATTATCGCGTGGCCGCCGGTACCCGCAACCTGCTGCACGAGCCCGCCATGACGCTGGCGCAAGCCCGCCAGGCGCTTGAGATTGGCGTTGCGCTGGCGCAGGCGGAAGCCGCCGATGGCCTCGACCTTCTGGCCGGCGGCGATATGGGCATCGGCAATACGACTTCCAGCAGCATTCTGACCGCGCTGCTGACCGGCGCTGACAGTGCCGCGGTGGTGGGGCCTGGTACCGGGCTCGATGCCGATGCGATGGCGCGCAAACGCACCGTGGTGGCGCAGGCGGTGGCACAGCATGCCGCCTGGCGGAATGCAGCGGGTGGAGCGGACGGGGCGGGATTGCACCTGCTGGCCGCGGTGGGCGGCTTCGAGATTGCCGGCCTTGCCGGGCTGATATTGGGAGCAGCCAGTCGTGGCGTGCCGTTTGTTCTCGACGGGTTCATTACGACGGCGGCTGCCTTGGTGGCCGTGAATTTCTGCCCTGCAGTGCGCGATTTCCTGATCGCGTCGCACCAGTCGGCCGAGCCGGGGCATGTCCTCGCCCTCGACCACCTCGGCTTACGTCCCTTGCTGCAATGGCAACTGCGACTTGGCGAGGGGAGCGGTGCGGCGCTGGTGTTCCCGCTGCTCGAAGCGGCCTGCAACATCGTCGCCGAGATGGCGACCTTCGCCGAAGCCGGCGTGGCGGGAAAGGTCTGATGCCGGGACGCCTCCACTCCGGCGGTGCTGGGACTGTGGCGCGCGGCGCGCGGACTGCGATCCAGTTTCTGACCCGCCTTCCCTTGCCGGCGTGGCGTTACGAGGCGAATGAAGCGGCCGCCGCCGCCTACTTTTTTTCACTGGTCGGGCTTGCGCTGGGTGCAGTGCTTGCGGCATTGGAGCTGGTGCTGCGGCCTCACGTGGCGTTACTGCCGCGATTGATGCTGGTGTGGGCAGTCTCCACGGTGGCGACAGGAGGATTGCACCTCGACGGGTTGGCGGACACCGCCGATGGATGGGGAGCGTGGTCGCGGGAACAGGCGCTGACCATCATGCGCGACAGCCGCATCGGCAGTTTCGGCGTTCTCGCACTGGTGTTTGGGCTGGGGCTACAGCTTGCGGCTCTCGCCTCGCTGCCCTTGCCGCGTCTGAGTTGGGCGTTGCTGCTCGCGCCGGGTTGGGGACGTGCCAGTCTCGTGCTGGCCGCCGCAATCGGACCTTCCGCCCGCGAAAGCGGAGCAGGCGCGACATTCATCGACGGGGTGCGCCTCCGCCATGTGGCGGCGGCGTTAACGACCATGGTCGTCGCCACCCTGCTGGTGCTCTGGCGTTTTGGCATGCCGCTCCCACAGGTCGGCATGGTCAGCGGCATCTTGCTGGGCATCACTCTGGTCACGACGTTGGGATGGACCGCGTGGTGCCGGAAAAAGCTGGGCGGCCAGACCGGCGACACGTTGGGCGCCACACAGGAAGCCGTGGTCACCGCCGTTCTCTGGACGCTGATGGTGCTGCGATGAGAACCCAACTGCAGGGCGGGATCCAAGTTACGCTGCCGGGCACCTGCGGCGAGCTGCTGCAAGGGCATCTGGACGAAGCCGACTTTCACGTGACCTGTCCCATCGCGGCGTACGGCACGGTTCGCATCCTTGCGCATCCCGTTCCGAACGGGGTTCGACTGCCCAGGAAAGCAGAAGCGGCTCTCCTCCACGTGCTGCGCACCCTTGGTGTCAACCTCAGCCCCGATCGGCTTGCCGCACTGGCTGCGCGCATCCAGTTGACGTCCCGCATTCCCCAAGCGAAGGGCATGGCGTCCAGTTCGGTGGATGTATTGGGCGTCGTGCTGGCGGTGGGGCAGTTGCTGGGGCGTGCATGGACGCCGGCGGAGGCCAGCCGCCTGGCGCTTGCGATCGAACCCACCGACGGCATCGCCTTTCCAGGCCTGACGCTTTTCGACCATCGCCGCGGCGAACGCTGCGAGCTGCTGGGAATGCCGCCGCGACTGCGGGTCGTCGTCATCGAGCCCGGGCAGACAGTGGAGACGGTGGCCTTCAACCGCGAGATCGCATCCCGCCGCAATTGGGGCCATCACGCCCCCGCTTGGCGCGATGCCCTGGCAATGCTTCGCGGTGGACTACTCCATCACGATCTGTACGCCTTGGGCGCGGCGGCCAGCCTGAGCGCCCAGCGTTGGCAGCAGATCCTGCCGCATCCCTGGCTGCCCGATGTCGTCGCTTTGGGCCGCCGTCACGGTGCGCTGGGAGTTTGCCGGGCGCATAGCGGCAGCGTACTGGGAATGTTGTTTGCGCCATCCACGGAGAGCGCGCCGCCGCCGCTCTCCGTTCTCCTGCCGCTGCGTCACGGCAGCCGCGGTCGGGCACGTATCTGGGAAACCTGCCTCATCGGCGGAGGGATGCAATGAGCGGGGCTGACAAGAACCGCTGCGAGACCTCCTGGCCGGGGGAAGGACATGGAGGCCAGGTGTGGGAGCCAGATGGATCGCGGGCAGACGTCGTTGATTTCAGCGCCAACCTCTGGCCCGATCGCAAGGCGGCGCAGTTGCTGCGCCACGCTCTCAGCAGCACGCAATTGGCGGATTACCCGGACGCGGACTGTCGCGCCCTGGTGCGCGCCGTGGCCCACCGCCATGGCCTGACACCCGCGCATGTCCTGCCGGCCAACGGGTCCACGGAAGCTCTCTACGTCGCCATGCTGGCGTTGCGGCCGTCCTCGCTGGCGCTCTTCGAGCCGACCTTCAGCGAGTATGACCGGGCCGCGCAGTGGAGCGCCTCGCCCAACGCGGTCCCTGTGAGGCGTTCGATCGGGGAGGCGGAACACGGCTTTGTCCCCACACTGGCGGTCCCCAACGCCGCGGTGGCGGTGCTGGCAAATCCCAACAATCCCACCGGTGTTCTGCTTGACCGTCCGACCGTCGCGGCATGGGTGGCGGAGTGTGAGGCGGCCGGCATCGCCGTCATCGTGGATGAGGCGTTCATGGAGTTCGTGCCTGGGGCGGCGCAGGTCACCATGTTGTCGCTCCTTGATCGGCATCGGCGGCTGATCGTCCTGCGCTCGATGACCAAACGTCATGGGCTGGCGGGCGTGCGCCTGGGCTTCGCCTTCGGCCATCCCGACCTGATCGCGGAACTCCACGGCCGCCGTATTCCCTGGTCGGTCAACACCCTGGCGCAGCACGTGGGTGCGACCCTGGCGGAGGCGGCAGATGACGCCGCGGTCCTCTCCGAGGTGGCGCGCGAGCGGTTGTTTCTAAGTCGCGGGTTGGAACGGCTGGGCTGGCGGGTGTTTCCCAGCGCGGCGAATTTCCTGCTCTGCCGCCTGCCCGGCGACAACGCGGACGTGCTTGCCGCCTTGCGCCGGCAGGGCATCCTGCTGCGGGACGCCTCCAATTTCTGCGGTCTTGATGCCCACTACGTTCGCTGTGCCGTGCGGCGCCGTACCGACAATCGCCGCCTCCTGCATGCGCTCTTGCTGGCAGCCCCGAGCGGCCACGTCCGCAGGGCGTCCACCAGGATGGGAGGCGATCGGTGACGGAGTTTGCGCTCTGTACAGCCTGCGGCTATCTTGCCGACCTCTGCCTCGGCGAGCCGCTGGCGCGCTGGCATCCGGTGCGCGGCATCGGCTGGCTGATTACGCATTTGGAGCCCGTCTTGCTCGGTGACCGTGCGCGCCGTCTCGGGGGAGTGGTATTGCTGCTGGTGACGGTTGGGGTCACCTGCGCGGCGGTCCTCGGGCTGCTCTGGCTGGCAGGGCTACTCGGGCGCTGGGCGCGCTGGGTGGTCTCGGCGGCGCTGATCGGGATCGCACTGGCGACCCGCGACTTGGTGCGCCACGGCATGGCGGTGCAGCGCCCGCTGCTGGCCGGCGACCTGATCGGGGCGCGGGCCGCGCTGGCCCGCATCGTCTCACGCGACACCGCATCGCTGGACGCCACGGCGGTGGGGCGCGGCGCCGTGGAGTCGCTGGCCGAAAACCTGGTGGACGGCAGTATCGCGCCCCTGTTGTTCGCCCTGCTTGGCGGCCCGGTGGCGATCTTTGCCTTCAAGGCGGTGAGCACGCTGGATTCCATGGTGGGCTACCGCAACGAACGCTATAGCGAGTACGGATGGGCGGCGGCCCGTTGCGATGACGTCTTGAACTATCTGCCGGCACGGACGCTCTTTCTGACGCTGCCCCTGTCCAGCCTGCTGCTGGGCGAGAAGGCGGGCGGCTGCGCCCGCCTGATGTGGCGCGATGGCGGCAGGAACCCCAGCCCGAACAGCGGCATTCCCGAAGCCGGCTTTGCCGGCGCCCTGGGTGTGGAGCTGGGCGGCTTGAACCTCTATGCCGGCCAACCAGTTGAAAAACCGCGGCTCAACGCCGGCGGGGCTGCGGTGCAGCCCGCCGACATTGCCCGCGCAGGCCGATTGGTTTATGCCGCGTCGTTCGTCACGCTCCTGACCGGCTTGGCACTCGTGTCCCTTGCCGCGCGCTACTGGAGGCCGGCATGAACAGCAACCCGTACATCGGGGGCGGCGACCAACGGGAGCGCCGGGGTGAAGCCCCGTGTGGCCGACGCGCCAGCGTCCGCCGCCCTCATCTTTGGACCGTGTATGTTGTGTCGGCGATGGCGCTGGTGCTGGCCTGCCTCGTCGCACTCGGCAGCGGCGCCGTTCCGGTCAGTTGGCGTGACATCGTGGCGGTGCTGGCCGGACGCGAACACGGAACAACGATGCGCCTGATCGTGATGCAGTTGCGTCTGCCGCGCGTCTGCAGCGCCGCGCTGGTGGGAGCTGGATTGGCGCTCTCGGGAGCGGTGCTGCAGACGTTGCTGCGTAACCCCCTGGCCGAGCCGTTCACGCTCGGCGTCTCCGGCGGCGCCGGTTTTCTGGTGACGGCGCTGGCCGCGTTTGTGCCCGCCGCGTTCGCGTTGCCCTATGCCGCCCCGCTGGCCGGATTCCTGGGGGCCGCGCTGGCCGGTGGCCTGGTGTTCGCGCTGGCCCATCGCCAGCATTTCTCGAATGCCGCGCTGATCTTGTGCGGCGTCATTCTCAGCTTTTTCTTTGGCTCGCTGATCATGTTGAACTTTGCTTTCGGGCGGCCGGCGGCACTGCAAAGCGTCATGGTCTGGCTGATGGGTGATTTTTCGGTGGTCACGCCGAGCACGGTGCTGGTGACGGGGCTGGGCCTGATCGCCCCGCTGGTTCTCGTTTTCGCCTCGGCCCAGACCTTGGACGTTCTGGCCATCGGCGACGAGCGCGCCCTCGGCCTCGGGGTGCCGGTGCGCGCCGCGCGCCGCCGCCTGTTCGCGGCGGCAGCGTTGATGACCGGGCTGTGCGTGGCCAACGCCGGCATCATTGGTTTCGTCGGTTTTCTCGTGCCCCACCTGGTTCGCTTTCTTGTCGGCGCCCGGCATCGCTATGTGTTGCCCCTCGCGGCCCTGCTGGGGGCGGCGTTCCTGGTCATTGCCGACACGTTGGCGCGGGTGTTGTTCAGCCCGCTGGAACTGCCGGTCGGCGCCTTTACCGGCATCACGGGAGCACTGTTTTTTCTGGCCTATTACCTGCGGCGTCCGCGTGGCGAATGGGAGGCGGAAGCCTTATGATTCGCGCGCATCAGCTCAGCGTGGGCTACGGGAAGCGCGTCGTGTTGCGCGATCTCGAACTCACGTTTCCGGCCGGAGAGTGCTGCGCCATCGTGGGACGCAACGGCAGCGGGAAGACCACGCTGCTCAATACCCTGGCCGGTCTGCGCCCGGTCCTGGGCGGCACGGTGGCGGTGCAGGGTCGTCCGCTGCCGGATTGGGGCCGGCCGGAACTGGCCCGCGTTCTCGGTTATCTCCCGCAACACATGCGCGTGATGTTCCCCTTTACGGTTGAGGAGTTTGTGACGTTTGGTCGCCTCCCCTGGCGTCGCCGCAAGGAGAATGGCGAGGATGCCGCGACGATTGACAAGGTGCTGCAAGAACTCGATCTCGAGGGACTGCGCCACCGCCCGTTCACGCAGCTGAGCGGTGGCGAGGCACAGCGCGCCTGCCTGGCGCAGGTGCTGGCACAGGATCCCCGCATCCTGCTGCTCGACGAACCGTTGGCGCATCTCGATTTGCTGCACCAGTTGAGTGCGATGCGGCTCTTGAAACGTCGGGCTCGGCAGGGGCGGGCCGTGGTGGTCGTGCTGCACGATCTGGCCTTGGCCTGGCGTCTCTGCGACCGTTTCCTGGTGCTGGCCGAGGATGGGGCGCGCAGCGTCGCCAGCCGTGATGGCGCCGCCTTGCCGGCAGCGCTGGAATGGGCCTACGCCGTTCCGTTCGGGTACTCGACGGAGATGGGGCCGCTGGTTTTCGGCGGCGTGCCGCCGGAAGGGGGAGAATGGGACGAGAACCTCGGTTCCTCGGAACGCCCATCGTGAACGCTGCCTACCCACGCCAGTTCCCGCTCGCGGCCCGTCAGGCGCTCTACGACGTGATCCACGCCCGGCGCGACGTGCGCCGCGACTTCCTGCCCGACCCCATCCCGGCGGAGGTGCTGCATCGCATTCTCGACGCGGCTCACCATGCCGGCTCGGTGGGCTTCATGCAACCGTGGAACTTCCTGGTGCTGACCGATCGGGAACGGCGGGAGCGGATTCACCGGATCTTTTGCCGGGAGAACGAGCGCGCCGCCGCGCGTTTCACAGGGGCTCGCGCCGAGCTGTACCGCAGCTTGAAGTTGGAAGGGATGCTCGAGGCGGGCGCCAACCTGTGCGTGACCTGCGACCGCGAGCGCCATGGCCCCGAGGTGCTGGGCCGCAACACGATGCGCGACACCGATCTCTACAGTACCTGCTGCGCCATTCAGAATCTCTGGCTGACGGCGCGGGCTGAAGGCCTGGGGGTGGGGTGGGTCAGCATCCTCGATCCCGAAGAGGTGAAGCGGGAGTTGGGCATCCCTGAAAGCCACGCCTTGGTGGCGTATCTCTGTCTCGGCTATGTCCGCGCGTTTGCCGACAAGCCCGACTTGGAACGTGCCGGCTGGTTGGAGCGCGTGCCGCTGTCCCGCGTGACGTTCTCGGAGACTTGGGGAACGCCGCTGGAGGCCTCCGCCGTGTCGGCTCCTGTGGAGCCGGGAGCGCAGGCGACCGGCCAGGAAATGAATTGCGAGATCACTGCCGGCGGCCCGGTGCCGCACGGCTAGAAGGAGTTTTCCATGAGCATCGCCACCAAACGCGGAGACAGCGGCAAGACCGATCTGATCGGTCCGGTGCGGGTCTCGAAAAGCGAGCTGCGGGTCGAGTGCTATGGCACGGTGGACGAGCTGAACGCCCAGATGGGCTTCGCGCGCTCCATCTGCGACGACGCGGAAATCAATGGCCTCCTGAAGAGCATCCAGAAGGAGCTGTTTGCCGTCGGCTCGGCCATCGCCACCCCGCCTGAGTCGAAGAAGCCGGCCACCGTGATCGCCGCTGCGATGGTGGAACGCCTGGACGGCGAGGTGCATCGTCTTGAGGCCATCCCCGGCATCGTGGGCGACTGGTCGTTGCCGGGCGAGATGCCGGCCGCGTCCGCGCTCGACGTGGCCCGCACCGTCTGCCGGCGCGCCGAGCGGCTGCTGGTCCGGCTCGATGAAAACGGTGGCGCCATCACGCCGACCACGATGGCTTACCTGAACCGGCTGTCGGACCTGCTCTGGCTCTGCGGCCGCGTTCTGGAAGTGCGCGCCGGGGTGGATGCCGCGCTGCGCCCGAAGGAAGAACGCGGGAAACGCTGGTCGAAGGCGTGGTAGGTGCGGTGCGGTAAAACAGGGAGGAGGGAGGGGGGCTGTCTCTTATACACATCTGACGCTGCCGACGATC
>CALEJU010000029.1 GCA_937898755.1 uncultured Acidobacteriota bacterium
ACGCGTAAGATCGTCGGCAGCGTCAGATGTGTATAAGAGACAGCCACCGTTCCCATCGTCACCACCGACTACGCCGCACCTAAACTCTTACCAGTCAACCAAATAGAAACCCATGAATCCCCCGTCCCGGCGACCGGCTCTAATCCTCAGCACCCCCGATACATCTAAGGTTCTGCTACAGTGCCATGAGTCCCCCGGCCGATCGGGGGGACTTGGAACCGTAGGCCGAGCTCGCCCCGGGACTCTGGGGAGGGCGGAGCCCCCCAGTAGCGGGCCGCGCCGGCAACCGACAACCGACAACTGAAAACCGACAACCGTCAACATGGCTAAATCGCTCGTCATCGTCGAATCCCCCGCCAAGGCGAAGACCATTGGCAAGTACTTGGGGGCGGACTTCGAGGTTCTCGCCTCGCTGGGCCACGTCAAGGACCTTCCCAAGAAGGACTTGGCGGTGGACATCGAGAACGACTTCGAGCCCACCTACGTGGTCATCCCGGGCAAGGAGAAGGTGATTGCCGCCATTAAGAAGGCGGGCAAGAAGGCGACGAGCATCTACCTGGCGGCCGATCCCGACCGCGAAGGCGAGGCCATCTGTTGGCACTTGGCCAGCGAGCTGAAGGAGAAGGGCAAGACCATCCGCCGCGTTACCTTCAACGAGATCACCAAGCGCGGCGTGCAGGAGGGCTTTGCCAAGCCCACCGACATCGACCAGAACCTGGTGGACGCGCAGCAGGCGCGCCGCGTGCTGGACCGCATCGTGGGCTACCAGGTCTCGCCACTGCTCTGGGACCGGGTGCGGCGCGGCATCTCCGCCGGGCGGGTGCAGACGGTGGCGCTGCGCCTGGTGGTGGAGCGCGAGCGCGAGATCAAGGCCTTCGTCAAGGAAGAGTACTGGACCATCGACGCCCATCTCTCGGCGGGCAAGGCGCCCTACTTCGACGCCCGCGTGGTGCGCCAGTTCAACCCCGACGGCACGCTGCCCAAGGAGGAGCTGGCCCTCCCGGACGGCGAGCGCGCCGCCGTCGTCAACGCCTTCCTCGAGAAGGCCGCCTACACGGTCCGCTCGGTCGAGCGCAAGGAGCGGCGGCGTAACCCGCTGCCCCCCTTCATCACCAGCAAGCTGCAGCAGGACGCGGGCCGCAAGCTGCGCTTCGGCGTGAAGCGCACCATGGGGCTGGCGCAACGCTTGTACGAAGGCGTCGAGCTGGGCGCCGAGGGCTCGGTCGGCCTGATCACCTACATGCGCACCGACTCGACGCGCGTCTCGGAGGACGCCATCAAGGAGGTCCGCGAGTTCATCGGCGACCAGTACGGCGCCGGCTACCTCCCCGAGGGTCCCAACTACTTCAAGAGCAAGAAGAACGCCCAGGATGCCCACGAGGCCATCCGCCCCTCCTCCGCCACGCGCGACCCGGAGAGCATCCGCCGCTACCTCAGCGAGGACGAGTACAAGGTCTACAAGCTCATCTGGCAGCGCTTCGTGGCCAGCCAGATGCAGCCCGCCGTCTTCGACCAGACCACGGTCGAGATCGAGGCCACGCAGCCCAAGCAGGCCGACAAGTACCTGCTGCGCGTCACCGGCTCGGTGCTGAAGTTCGACGGCTTCCTCAAGGTCTACGAGGAGAGCAAGGACAAGACCGACGACGAGGACGAGGCGCTCAAGCACAAGCTGCCGGCGCTCGAGGAGAAACAGGTCCTCAAGCTGCTGAGCGTGAAGCCCGAGCAGCACTTCACCGAGCCCCCGCCGCGCTATACCGAGGCCTCGCTGGTCAAGGAACTCGAGGAGAAGGGCATCGGGCGGCCCTCCACCTACGCCGCCATCCTAAGCACCATCCAGGACCGCGGCTACGCCACCAAGACCGGCGGCAAGTTCATGCCCACCGAGCTCGGCCTCGTGACCAGCGACCTGCTGGTGCAGAACTTCAAGGAGATCTTCGACCTCGAGTACACCGCCCGCCTCGAGGAGAAGCTCGACGACATCGAGGAGGGCCGCGAGAAGTGGACCGACACGATGGGGGAGTTCTACAAGCGCTTCTCCAAGAGCCTGGCTTACGCCGAGAAGCACATGGAGAACATCAAGCGGATGGAGAAGCCCACCGACTTGATCTGCGAGAAGTGCGGCAAGCCGATGATCATCCGCTGGGGCAAGCACGGCAGCTTCGTCGCCTGCTCGGGCTACCCGGAGTGCACCAACACGCGCGAGCTGACCATTGACCTGCCCGACCTGGAGAACGCCGAGCAGCTCACCGAGAACACCAACGAGGAGTACTGCGAGAACTGCGGCCGCCAGATGGTGCTCAAGCGCGGCCGCTTCGGGCAGTTCATGGCCTGCACCGGCTACCCGGAGTGCAAGACCACGCGCCGCCTCGACGGCCCGCAGAAACAGGCCGACGTGCCGCTGGAGGAGAAGTGCCCGCAGTGCGGCAAGAACCTGGTGGTGAAGTTCGGCCGCTTCGGCGAGTTCACCGCCTGCAGCGGCTACCCGGAGTGCAAGTACATCAAGCAGAAGCTGGTCGGCGTGCCCTGCCCGGAGTGCAAGCAGGGCGAGCTGGCGGAGAAGCGCAGCAAGCGCGGCAAGACCTTCTACGGCTGCATCCGCTACCCGGAGTGCAAGTTCAGCACCTGGCAGTGGCCGCTGAACGAACCCTGCCCGAAGTGCGGCAGCCCCTACCTGGTCCAGAAACAGCTAAAAGCCGGCCCAGTCATCGCCTGCGCCAAGGACGACTGCGACTACGAACGGCCCGGCGAAGCGGCAGCGGCGGCGAGCGTCGCGGCGCCGGCGGCGAACGCGGGGTGAGGGAGCCGCGTCGAGCTACTTACAGTCCCAAAGGGGATTGCAATTCTCGTGCTCCGCTAATCTCCTGCTGAGCTCAGTCCCCTACAGTTCTGGCACTCCGCATCGCGTCAGGTAGAGAAATGTAGAGTCATAGAAGCTTGCGCGGCGGGTATCGTCAGTAGGGTCCCCTCGTGGGACAAATATCACCATGCCCTGTCGTGCACGAGTTAGCAAAACACGGTAAGCGTTGAGGAGATATTTTCGGTTCTCCTTGTTGGCGATTTTCACCCATGAATTTCCTCGGAACCATTGATAGCTCCATCCCTGATCCGTCCATCGCAAGTCGCCGTCCCACGTGATGCAGGCCCAGTCAAGCTCAAGACCCTGAACTTGAAATTCCGTTGCAGCATCTTCCAGGTAGAAGCTGGATCTTGTATCATCGCGGTCGTTCAAGAACCAGTACACTGGATTAACTTCGACGCGGATGTCGATCGCGAACGGTTTAAGCCTCCGGGCTTTTGAAGATGCAACCAACCCAAAACGCTCCGTTCCTCTCGCCCGCGACCGCACCCAATGTTTAGCTTTGGCGAGATCGCGGGTTAGTACGACCGGATATTGCACCTTAATCTGGTCAAACGTTTGGCGTGCAGTATCGAGGTCGGTCCCCAACAGTGCCTGAACAAAGTGCGACACCTTCTCTGAGCGAAAGGAACGCATTGACACCCCGAGATGTAGCTCGTTTGCAAAGTGTGTTTTGGGGCGTGACTTCACTTTATCCAGAGCTGTCGCAGAATGCTCAATGTCCCGCAAGTGATTGGAAACGTGCAACTCCCAGTCAGGATAGAACCTCAGGACCACTTCGATCCATTCGTCAATCCCGGCTTCCCCGGTATTAATTTCCTGTCCCGCCCCGACGAGACACACAATCACTGCCCAGTCCTTATGCCGATCCATACATGAGATCAAAAAATTAGGCTCCGACTGATCGAATCCCGGCTGCTTCTTTTTACGTTCCATGAACTGCACGGTCTTGTCCAGCGTCCAGGCTCGTTGCGCCTCGTCAAAGACCACCACGTGCTCAGCGGGCGGTGTGGATCGATCGCGAAGACCCTCGTCTCTGAAGTGATGAACGTTCTGGATGAACGAGCTCACGCTACGGTTGATAACAGACTTGCGTACTGGCGTCCCCTGCGCTTTACGACGCTGAAACTCGTCACGCGTGAGCGCCTCCCGCAGCACAGCGACAAGAGGACCGTTTCCGGAAAGAAAGACAGCATTAGACGCTGGGCCATGGTCACCGCTTGTGCTCTCCGCCAAACCTAGCTGCAAACCCGACCCAATGTTTTCGCGGCTGGTTGCCAGGTTCAGTCCTACCAGCGTCTTCCCCGCACCAGGCACTCCCGTCACAATGCAGATGGCTTTCCGGCTGTACCTTCGAGTGTTATCAACCAGCGAGAGGATGTAGTCGGAGGTGTCCCTAAGGTTGAGAGCATCCGCGTCGAAACGTGCAAGTTCCTGAACAGAATGCTGGGCATAGAGGGCGCGTGCCGCTTCAATGATGGTCGGAGTTGGCCTATATGGAGATTGCGACCATTCCTCCGCGTTTATAGGTTGACCCGTCAATTGCGCGCCGAGGATTAGCCTGTCCCTCAAAGAGTCGGGCGAGATAAGAAGGGGCTGGTACACCCCATCGGCTCCACTGACAAAGTTTACCTGGCGCGAGGCGGGAGCCTCAGTCGCAATCAACACTGGGACGATTGCAACGTGGTGGCTTGCCCCATGGAAGTTTTTTAAATCGAGCGCGTAATCCCAAACCTGCTCCTGTGCGGCAGCGTCGAACTTTGATTCGCCGACCTTGAACTCCAAAACGAATACAACGGAGGGCAACAGGATAACGACGTCGATTCGCCGACCCATTCGCGGAACTGTGAATTCAAAAAAGACGTTCCCGTCAATTCCCGGCAGAGCTTGTTTGAGGACGTCGACCTGTGTTTGCCAAGCGCGACGTTGATCGTCAAGCAGCGCATACCCCGAGTTACCGGCCAAGACGCCGAGAATTTCGCTACCTGAACTGTTGAGAAAACTTGGAATCGATGCGCTGTACCAGGATCTGGCTAGGGGGGAGGCGCCATCGTTGAGGGAAGCCATTCTCGCCAGAATGCCAGAACGTTCCACGCACCTCAAGGGAGTTGCGCCCAAGCGGCAGCGTTGCGGGTCACCCTCACCGGTTCGGGTGCGCGGGTGGCTTACCGTAATCGAAGCTTGACCGGCATTGATCGAAGGACCTGGCCGGACGTTCAGCGTGCCGTGCGCCTGGCGTGGCGCAGTTCCATGGCGCGGGTGCCGTTGCAGCCGTCACCGCGGCCCGTGGCAACGTAGCGAAGCTCGGCGGCGAGGTGCGTCTCAAGACTCTGCAGGACGTCCATCGCGAACCTCTCGGCCTGCCGGGCATTGGAAATGTACGGCGTGGCGACTTCCAGCACGGTATCGGTGACCCGATCGAGCAAGGCGACGTACGCGTCGGTGTCGGGGTCAGGGAGTTGGTGTGAGTTCTTCACGGTCGTGCTCCGGTTCAGCCAGTTCCGCACCTCAACCCGTCAGAGGAGGCCTGCCTGCCAATGGCACGGCGGCCTGAAACTCGCGAAAGGCTCGCTCGGCAGCTTCCTGCGCCCTGCGATAGACGGCGGAGGCGGCATCCCGCCCCCTCAGAGCTCGTAGGTAGTCGTCATGGATGCGGGTCAACTCCTCGCGCGCGGCATCGGCTTGCCGTTGCGCCGCCTTCCAGGTCTCGTAAGCACGATCGCAGCGTCGGGTTCCTTGTCCGCCGCATCCGGCAGTGTAACCAAGAACGTGTTCACATCCATCCACGCTGGCTCGCCGTGCTCCCAAGCGTAGCTCGCGACAACGCCTTGCTCGCGTAGGGTTTGCAAATGGGCTTCCACTCCGCCCGCATCCTGTTCGCCTTGGACCAGCACCGTCCCGGAATTTTCTTCCGGGAGTCCCGCCTCAAAGTAGCGATATCGGTAGCGGCGCGGCCACCCGAGAGGGATGGTGATGTTCATGAGCTTCAGTCAATGGGACGCAACGCCCCTGAGTCTGGTTGTGTTGCGGGCCACCCTGCAGGGTTCGTGCATGTCTGCTGCGGCTTTCCCGGGGTTCCGCTCCACCGCTGCGCGGTTGCGCTCCGCCCCGGGCTACGTGCGGTTCGCCCTGCCGGGCGCGGGCGGCGGGCAGTCTGCTCGCCCCGTGGCTGCGGCGCCGCGATGGAACGCGACTGACGGCGCTGTCACCACGATGCGCACCACTCCTCCGGAGCCCGCGCAGCGGGCGGTCCGCCCGTAGCCTGGGGCGGCAAGCCCCAGGAAAATCGCGGTCAGATCGCGCCGAACCGGCGTCAGCCGGTGGCCCGCAACGGACGCCTCAGCCAGCGCGCTCAATCCCGTGCAGGCGCAGAAGCATGGCCATCTCCTGCTCGAACGAGACCTTGGCGTGGTGCGCCTCTTGGTGTGCGATGTAAGCGGCCACGCGATCCTTGTGCGAGGGGCTCACGGTAAAAACGCTGTAGCCGCGCTGGCGAATGCCGCGGCGCCGGGAACGTTGCGGTGCACCCAGCGCGAGCTGTACGCCTTCCAGTCGCGCATCAGGGTGGCAAGCGGCGCCTCTGGACGCAGGCGCAAGAGGAGGTGGAGATGGTCGCCGACTCCATTGATGCCGTAGGAGGCGCCTCCGGCCTGCCGGACCATGCCGCCGAGATACTCACAGAGTCGCGGCCGCCACGCCAACTCCAGCCAGGGCCGGCGGCCCTGGGTCGCGAAGACGAAGTGGTACAGCAATTGCGTGTAGGTCTGGCCCACAGCCGCCATGATGTCCACATTGCGGAAGCGTCGGCAAGACACCCGTACGCAGGCCCCGTAAGCGGAAACGGGGACGGAGTGGTGGGTGCCCGGACTACACGGGTAAAGGCGTGGGGTCGAGGTCCGTTGCGGGCCACCGGCTGCGCCGGTTCTAACGCGTGCCGTCGGATTTCCTGGGGCTTGCGCCCCAGGCTACGCGCGGGCCGCCCGCTGCGCGGGCTCCGGCGGCGTGGAGCGTCGGGCGTGGAGCATCGAGCGTGGCGTGCTGCTCCGCGCCGCGGGCAGCGTAGAGAGGAAGGCGGCGGCGTTCCGGACTGCCACTCGCAGCTCGCGATCACCTGCTGGACGAGGGCGCGCAGACGCGCTGCAGTTGTGCGGCCGAAACGGGAGCAAGGATCAAGGGCCGTTGCGGGCCACCGGCAGCGCCGGTTCTCCTAGTACTACTGTGTTATAAAGTTGATTCCCCCTGCGTGTTTTGAGTGGCGC
>CALEJU010000030.1 GCA_937898755.1 uncultured Acidobacteriota bacterium
TCCTTCGTCACTTACTTGCGTCATCCCGTACTCCCTTCCTCCCCTCCTCCCCCTCCCTGTCATCCCAGCCCCCCGCCAACGTCCTGGATTGAGGTAGGATTCGGCTGCGAGGTTCTCTTCCATGTGGCAGCGATCTCCCCGTCGTGAGTTTCTGCAACAGGCCGGCGCCACGGCCGCCGCCGCCGCCATCGCCCCTACACTGATGGGCATGACCAGAAAGAGCGGTTCCAGCCCCATTGTTCTCGGCTCCGGCGCCCATACCTACGAGTGGCTGCCGGATTGGGGACAGTTGCCCGCCGGGGTGCAGTACGGCTACACGCACGGCGTGGCCGTGGATGAGCATCACCGCGTCTTTGTCCACAACCAAAGCAAGGACGCGATGATCATCTTCGACGAGAAAGGGAAATTCATTAAGTCCTGGGGGCCGGAGTTTGCCAAAGGCGCGCACGGGTTGACGTTGCGCAAGGAAGGCAACACGGAGTACCTCTATCTCGCCGACCTCGCCCGCCACATGGTGTTCAAGACGACGCTGGACGGGGAAGAGATCTGGCGGTTGCCCTACCCCAAGCAGACCGGCATCTACAAGGAAGAGAAGCAGTACGTTCCCACCAACGTGGCCATCGCTCCCAACGGCGACATTTATGTCGCCGACGGTTACGGCCTGAGCTGGGTGCACCAGTACAACGCCAAGACGGATTACATCCGGTCCTGGGGCGGGAAGGGCAGTGCGCCGGGCAAGATGGACTGTCCGCACGGCATCTGGGTGGATACGCGGCAAGCCAAGCACGGCCGCGCCCCGATCCTGACGGTGGCAGATCGCAGCAACAAACGCCTGCAGCGTTTCACGCTGGACGGGCAGCACATTGATTTCATCACCGATGAGCTGCGCGCTCCCTGCCATTTCGACCAGCGCGGCGAGGAACTCCTGATTCCCGACCTGCACGGGCGGGTCACCATTTTCGACAGGAACAACAAGCTGATCACGCACCTCGGCGACACTCCGGACGTGTGGAAAGAGAAGGGCTACCCGAACCTGCCCCACAGCGAGCGCGTGGACGGTCACTTCATTTCGCCGCACTCTTCCTGCTGGGATCGCCACGGCAACATCATCGTGGTGGAGTGGATCTCTGACGGCCGGGTGCACAAGCTGCGCCGCGTATGATACCAGGTGCCCGGTGAGCGCGGCGTTGGCCACGCGGCCGGGACGTGTCGGCTAAGGAGTCTCTTGTGAAGCCCATTTTCTGGTTTGGTGTGGTGGTGCTGATCATTGGTCTGGCTTCCTTGGTGGTGGCCATCCCGCAACGGAAGACGCAAGGGATCGCCGTCGGTGGCGTCGGCATCCAGGTGCAGACCACGGAAAGCGACAAACTGCCGCCGTGGGCCAGCGGACTCTTGATCGCCGGCGGCATCGGGCTGATGGTGGCCGGCGGGCGCGGGGCGCGGTCCTAGCCGGGGGCGTGCCGGCAGCTCCCGAGACCTGCCGCCAGGCAGCCTAAACTTCGCTTGGCGAATGGGTCCAGGTCTGGCACCATATGTATGATTCGACTCTCTAGCAGCCGCTGTGTCTCGCCCCGCGGATCCGGGCCCCTTGGCGCCCCGCCCGCATTTGGGTCGCGCCGCTCGCTTCCAGAGTCTTGCGCCTGGCCCCGCCTTCGCCCGGTGCGTCGCACTCATCTCGAAAGGATTCTTGTGAGTCTGCCCTCTGGCCGTCCCATGCTCCGGCTCATCTTGCTGATGGTTGCCTCGCTCCTGATGGGACACGCCCTCGTGGCCCAAGAGGCCACCGGGAGGATCATTGGCACCGTAACCGATGCCCAAGGTGCCGTCATTCCCGGCGCGCACATTGTGGTCACCGACGTCAGCACTCAGGTACGGCGTGAGAGCACCAGCGACGCCGCCGGCAACTTCCAAGTGTTGTCGCTCCCGGTCAGCAGTTACTCAGTGACGGCCTCCAAGGAGGGGTTTCGGGAAGCCGTGGTGCCGGCGCGGGGCCTGCAGATCGGGCAGTCCTTGCGGTTCGACATTCGACTGCAGATCGGCGCCAACAATCAGACCGTGACCGTGGACGCGGCGGCGGCGCAGGTTGAGACGGTCAATCCCACGTTGGGCGAATCCATCACCAGCCGGCCGGTGCAGGACCTGCCGCTGAATGGCCGCAACGTGCTCGATCTCGCCCTGCTGCAGCCGGGCGTGACCGAGACCGACAACCCCGGCAACGGCACCCCGTCGGGTCCGCAGGCGTTCAGCATCGCCGGCGGGCGGCAGGATTCGGTGACCTACCTGCTCGACGGCGGCAACAACAACAACCTGCTGAGCAACGGCGTCGTACTCAACCCCAACCCGGACGCCATCGCCGAGTTCCGCATTCTGACCAGCAACTACACCGCCGAGTATGGTCGCAACGGCGGCGGCATCGTCAGCGTGGTCACGAAATCAGGCACCAACCAGTTGCACGGCAGCGGCTTCGATTTCCTGCGCAACGACGCATTGAACGCCAATAGCTACTTCAATAATCTGAATGGCGTGCCGCGCAGCGTGCTGAAGCGCAACCAGTACGGCTTCACGGTCGGCGGTCCAGTGGATATTCCACACGTGATCCACGGACAAGACAAGGTGTTCTTCTTCCTGGCCTACCAAGGGCAAAAACAAACGCAAGCCATCAGCAGTCCGCGGACCACGGTCTACACGCCGGCGGAACTGAACGGGGATTTCTCAAAATCCGGACCCAATGGCACCCCAGACGCGGGTGTGGCTGGGTTCCTGCAGGCCAACCCCTACTACCAGGCCAACCCGGCGCTGCAGGCGCAGGCGGTCATCGATCCGACCAAGATCAACAGCATCATCAAGAAGTACATTAGTGCCGGATTTATTCCCAGTTCGCCCAGCGGCCAGCTCATCTCGCAGGCGACCGGCAAAGACGATGCCAATGAGTGGACGGGGAAAATTGATGTTAACGCCTCGGCCAGCGACAAGCTGCAGTTCACTCTAGGGGCCTCGCGGACGCCCAGCTTCGTTCCCCTCAACATCGCCTATACCTCCGCCGTGGGCTTCCCCTACACGGACAAATACGGACGTTACTTTTCGAGTTCGTCCTATACCAAGGTGTTCTCCCCCACGCTCTTGAACGTGGCGCGTGTGACGCTGCAGAGATTGCACAAATTTCAAGCCTACCCGGCCCGGACGTTACCGACGGCGTCGCAGCTAGGCATCGGCATCACGCCGGACAATCCTACCGGGCCGCCACGCATCGAACTGTTCAGCTCCGGGTTACAAGTGGGCTTTAACCCGCAAGGGCCCACCAGCGAGGTGGACAATACCTTCGAGTACTCCGACACCCTGACCTGGGTGAAAGGCAATCACAATTTCAAGTTTGGCGGTTCGTTCTCGCCCTACCAGAACAACACCGTCTACGACTACTACGTCAACGGTGACTTCTTCTTCTACGGTCAGGGGGGCAACTCCTCGCAGAATGACCGCGCCGATGTGCTTTTTGGCCTTCCGGATGAGTACCTGCAGTTTGGCGCCGCGCCCTCGAACATCCGTAGCAAGTCTACCTACGCCTTCGGACAGGACGAGTGGAAGGTGACGCGCAATCTGGTGCTCACCTTGGGACTGCGGTACGAGTACAGCACGCCGAAGTTCGATACCCAAGGGCGGTCTTTCAGCCTGATCTCCGGCGCACACTCCACCCGCTTCCCGGGCGCGCCTACCGGCCTGTTGTTCCCGGGCGATGCCGGAGCTCCCAAGGGGGCGAACTTCCCCGACCGGAACGACTTCGCACCCCGCGTCGGTTTTGCATGGGATCCCTGGGGCAGGGGCCGCACCAGCGTACGGGGCGGCATGGGTGTCTTCTACGACATTCTCAAGGGTGAGGACAATCTTCAGTTCAACGGCCAGGCGCCGTTCTTTGGCTTCTCCGATCTGTTTTATTCCCCGCTTGCGCCGGGGACCACGAGCGAGCCCAACTACCTCAGTCAGCCCTACGTCGCCACCGGGTCGCCCAATCCGTTCCCTTCGAAGCCGCCTGCTTCCAACATCGACTTCAATGCTGCCGGCTTTCTTCCCTTCGGCGGCGGTGGGGTGTACTTCGTCGATCCCCGGCTGCGGACGCCCTACACCCTCCAGTACAACCTCAGCTTGCAGCAACAGGTGGGGCGCAGCATGACTGTCGAGACCAGTTTTGTGGGCAGCGTTTCCCATAAGTTGACCTCGCTGGTTGACTCCAACCCCTTTGTGCTGGGTTCCAGCCCCGCGGTACGGGTGCTGAACACCGTGCCCGGCGGAAGTTACAGCTATCTTGATACCTTCAAGAACATTGGAAACCAGGCGTACAGCAGCCTCGAGGCCTCGCTGAAGAAGCAGGTCTCGTCATCGGCCTTCGGCGACACCTATTTCATGTTGGGCTACACCTGGGCGCATAACATCGACAACGTCTCCGGCTTCCGGCAGCGCAACTCCCGCATTCCCGCGTACAGCCCCAACCAGTTTCGCGGCAACTCCGACATTGACGTGCGCCACCGCGTAACCTTCAGCGGCGGGTGGGACATGCCTTTCCAGCACCTCTGGGCGGGCGGTCCCAAAGCGCTCACCAAGGGTTGGAGCCTGTACCCGATCGCCACCTACCGTACCGGCTTTCCGCTGGACGTCACGGCCGGACTCCAGCGCACCCGCGGCAACCCGGGACCTTCCGGCGCCGGCGACTCCGACTTGGTGCGTGCCAACCTGGTAGGAAGCTCAGTGGTGACCTTGGACCCGCATGCCTCGCCGGATGCCACCTACTTCAAGGCCTCCAACTTCAACAATGCGGTGACCAGTGGCTACGGCACGCTGCCGCGCAACTTCTTCCGCGGCCCGGGACGGGCTAACTTTGACCTGGCGCTGGCCAAGATCACTGGGTTGGGCGGCGATCGCGTGACGGCCGAGTTCCGTGCGGAGTTCTTCAATATTCTTAACGTGGCCGAGTTCAAGTCACCCAGCACCAACATCAACGACCCGACCAACTTCGGGAAAATCTCCAGCACCTATGACCCGCGCATCGGTCAGGTGGCGTTGCGCTTCCGCTTTTAAAGTCAATCGAGACGTTGGGGCCGGACCTACGGGTCCGGCTCTTCGTCAGGCAGCCACCAACGGCAGTCGGGGCGCCCTGTCTGCGCGCCGGGGCCGCAGCCTGGTCCGTCGGCGCTGGCCGCGACCACCTCGGCGCCCGGTGGTAGCACGGCTGACGATCGGTAGTTGACCGATTCTAGATGCCATGCCCCAACCCGGATTTGATCTCGATTCTCCGTTCCCCGTGACACCCGAGCAGGTGGCGTTGTACCGCGACAACGGCTTCCTCAAGCTCAAATGGGTACTCGCGCCCGAGGTCCTCGATTTCGACGGCGCGGAGATTACCCGTGCCGCCGTGGGCCAGCGGCCTCTTGGTCGCCGGCGGCATCGGCCTGATGGTGGCCGGCGGACCGGCGGCGAGACCCTAGGCAGTCGGCGGTGGGCGACGTCGGGGAGTCAGAACGCCGGCCACCTCTGTTGCATCGTCGCCCTACCAAGGTAGCGCCAGCGTCAGGGATCCAACGTTGCCGGAGAGGTTGTCGCGGACGATGACGCGTCCGAAATAGTGCGTTCCTTTGGCGGCTTGGAACTGACCGGTGTAGGTGAAGCCCACCCGTTGGATTTCCTGTTCCTGTTCCGGCGTGAGCACTTTATCGAAAGTCTGGCCAGAGGAAAACACCGGCTTGCCGGCCTCGTCGCGGATGTAGGTGACAAACGTCAGGTTGTAGTGAAACCCTTGCGCGACCTGCCGCGCTGTCAGTGCCGGAGCGGCCACGTTCACCGCGAAAAGCTGGCTGAGCGTCGCGCCAGCGGCGCTCATTTTTTCGAGCTTCAGGACCAACGGCAGTCCGGTCAGGTCCACAGGCGATTGCACCGCCTCGTAAATATCCTTTTGAATCTCCGGCTTGGAGCTGAGGAGCGCTTCCGGGCGGCTGGTGTACCCACGGCGTGCCAGGGCGTGAGCGCCCGGGGTGTCGACTTTGACTTCGATGGCGTGGTACTGCGGGCGGTCGTCGCCGGCGGAGGCGGGCTGGAAGCTGAGGACGTAGTACTCCTGCCAGCCGCGTTGCGCCTGCTGCAGCAGCTTGCTGAGGTTGTTGTTACCTTGCAGGACACTGCCGCCAGTCTCAGCCGCCGCCGACTGCATGCCCAGCGTGGCGTTGGCAGCCTCTCCCTGCCGGGCATCCGTGACCCCGGAGTAGATGCTGTTGCTGTTGGCCTGCGTGCCGGCGACACTCTGCTGAAATTCAGAATGGGTGAGCGACTCATCCGCTCCCACCAAGCCGGAGTTGGTGATGCCCTTGCTGTCGACTGGGTAAAGCGAAATGCCAGCGCTGTTCAACGCCTCGTAGGTGGAGGCCAGCAACCAGTAGGGCGTGTTCAAGCTGGCAGAGGCGGGATCGTTGAGTATGCTGACGTGGAGTTGCGTCGGGTTGAGGGCCGAGGGGTCGCCAGTCAGCCAGACCACCGTCTTTTTTCCCGGCACGCCGGCCACGGCGCGGGCCAGCTGCCGGAACTCCTCCAGTGTGGTGGCGGCGCGGGAGTGTTGGTTAAAGTTGCTGACGCGCCACGCCCCGCGCGCGGCGAGAAATTCGATGATGCGATCCACGCCGCGATCTTCGGGATTGGCGTCTGTAGCGGCGAGATGCGCGGCTGCCGGGTTGGTTAGGACGTCGACCGGCGGGGGTTGCGGAACCCCAGGCGGGGTGTCAACTGCTCCAATCAACCCGGTGGTCGGCACGACGCCGGCAACCTCCGGCGACGTCACCGCTGCAAAACTGGATGGGACCGGGCCGCCTTTTTCCTGCAACAGCTGCTTCGCCGTGCCGGCGAGCGGGGCAGGATCGCGCGTGAACGGGTGCAGCAAGACCAGCGAGTTGCTCAACCCGTAAAGAGCGATCTCCTGGCCGGGTTGCAGATCGTGCGCCAGATACGTCAGCAGCTGCTTGCGCATAGTCATTCGGTCCTGCAGCGCCGTATTCAGGAAGTCCACTAGCAGGATGACCAGATTGCGCTGTCCGGCTGGGGAAGCCTGGTTGATGAACGTTCCCGGGGGCAGGCGCAGGGGGGTGCTGGCTGGTGGACTTCCTCCCATGACTTGAAAGCCATTGATCGCGACCGGCTTGCCGTCGACGGTGAGATGGAAGTCGCCCGCTTTCAAGTTCCCGATGAAGTCGCCTTTTTTGTCGAGCACGCTGACCGGAACCAGGACGGCTTCGGATCGGCCTTGAAAGGTGGGTGTCTGTTGTGCCGCGGCGGAGGGTCCGAGGGCAACGATAGCCGAACCGGCGCAGGCCAAAAGTGTGCAGCAGCGGCGCAAGACGATCACGGGGTACTCCTTGAAACGGAAGGTAGAGCGAGCGACGCATCCGTTCTCTTGCGTATTAAACACGCCAGCGTCCGAAAGTTACGAGGAAAATGTTATTGGGTCACTTCGGGCGGTGACTGCCGGGTGCTTCGGCGGTCGCCCACGCCCCCAGGTTGCATCGGGAGGCGCGGGGAAAGAAGCGCGCCCCGGCCTGGTGATAGCATGGCTGGCGGTCGGTGATTGACCGATTCTGACTGCCATGTTCCAACCCGGATTTGATCTCGATTCTCCGTTCCCCGTGACACCCGAGCAGGTGGCGTTGTACCGCGACAACGGCTTCCTCAAGCTCAAAAGGGTGCTCGCGCCCGAGGTCCTCGATTTCTACGGGGCGGAGATTACCCGTCAAGTGCAGCGGCTGAACCCGCAGGCGCTGCCCATGGAACAGCGCACCATGTATGACCGCGCTTTCTTGCAGGTGATGAACCTCTGGCAGCAAAGCGAACGTGTCAAGGAGTTCGTTCTGGGTCGCCGGCTCGCGCAGATCGCCGCCACCTTAATGGGCGTGGAGGGTGTGCGCATCTACCACGACCAGGCGCTTTACAAAGAGCCGGGCGGAGGCGTGACGCCGTGGCACGCCGATCAGTATTACTGGCCGGTCGCCAGCGACAAGACCTGTACCGTCTGGATCCCACTGCAGGACACGCCGCTCGACATGGGTCCGCTGGCCTTCTGCCCAGGGAGTCACACCCTGACCTATGGCCGCGACCTCGAGATCGGCGAGGAGAGTGAGATCAAGTTGCAGCAGGCGCTCGCCGGCTACGGGTTGGAGGAGTCGGCCTTCGATCTCGGCGAGGTCAGCTTCCACTCCGGGTGGACTTTTCATCGCGCCGGCGTAAATCAGAGCAGCCAGGCGCGCGCTGTCATGACCATCATCTACATGGACTCCCAGATGCGTCTCATGGCGCCCAAGAACAAAAACCAGGTCAACGACCACAAGACTTGGTGTCCCGGCGCCGTTCCTGGCGAGGTCATCGCCACGCCGCTGAACCCCATCGTCTACGAGAAGAAGTAGGGGGTGGGGGGTAGGGAGTCGTACTCCATGAAGAGAGCGCGTCTGCTCTTGCCCATCCCCACCCTCAACCCCCTGCGTCTTCGCTTGCTACCCTAGATCTGTCCAGAAACGAGGTCCTGCGATTGCTCCGCAAACTGCTCCGCGCCAAGATTCACCGCGCCACCGTCACCCACTGCGATCTGAACTATGAGGGCAGTATCAGCGTGGATGCCGACCTGTTGGCGCGTGCCACGATCGCGCCGCACGAGGGCGTCCACGTCTGGAACGTCAGCAATGGCGCGCGCCTGGAGACCTATGCACTCGAAGCCGCGGCCGGTTCGGGGGAGATCAAGCTGAACGGCGCTGCCGCGCGACTTGGCCAGCCCGGAGACCTGGTCATCATCGCGGCATTCGGTTGGCTTGACGACCGCTCAGTAGCGGGGCATCAAGTGCAAGTCGTCGCGGTGGACGGGAAGAATCGGCCGCAGGAGTAGAGAGTTGCGGTCCAAATCAGCGTGGCAACTCGCGGCCGCGTTGCAGGCCGTTTAGGGACAGGCAACAGTGTTGTCCTACACGGCGGGCATTACTGAAAGTCGGCGCTGGCTTTGATGGAGCCGGTGGTGATGCCGCCGTCGACCAGCAAGGTCTGTCCGGTGACGTAACGGCTCTCTTCGGAGGCCAGAAACACGACGGCGCCGTCGAGGTCGTTGGGTTGCCCCGGGCGCTTGAGGGGGATGCGCTCCGAGAGGTACTTCACCCAATCGGCATTCTGGTAGAGAACGCGGTTCTGTGCCGTCTCGAACCAGCCGGGGGCCAGGCAATTGACCGTGATGCCGTGCCGTCCCCATTCGTCGGCCAGGCTCATGGTCAGTTGTTTGACGCCTCCGCGGCTGGCGCAGTACGGCGCCATGCCGCCGTAACCGAAGACGCTGGTGACCGAGCCGATGTTGATGATGCGACCGTAGCCGCGCGGAATCATGGTGCGCGCCACGGCTTGCGCCACGAAGAAGGTGCCGCGCAGGTTCGTGTCCATCACCTGTGCCCAGTCCGCGGGCGTGATCTCCAGGGCCGGCTTGCGCACGTTGCAGCCGGCGTTGTTGACCAGGATGTCGAGCTGACCGTAGGCCGCGATCGCCTGCTCCGTCATCTGGCGGATGCTCTCCGGGTCGCGCACGTCCAGGGCGAGCGCCACGGCACGGCGTCCCAGACCCTCAATTTCATTCTGGAATGAAGCAAGATCTTCGGCCCGGCGGCTGGTGAGCACCAAGTCGGCGCCCGACTTGGCTAAAGCGCGCGCGAAGTACTGCCCCAAGCCGCGGCTCGTTCCGGTAACGAGAGCGACGCGGCCGCTGAGATCAAAGTAGGGAGATGGCATAAGCAAAAATACGGTTGACGCTCCAAAGTCGGAAAGTACGATCCCCTGGCTCAAGAGGTTGGCGTCAACACTACTTTCATCAGACCCGGTTCGCCTTTGTGCAGACGCGCGAACCAGCTCGGGCCCTCTTCGAGCGGCGCGCGGGCGGTGATCAGGGCGTCGGCGCGAATGGTGCCGCTGGCCATCAGCTCCATGCAGGCGGGGATCTCGTTCGAGGAGCCGCAGGACCCCAGCAGGTTGAGTTCGCGGGTGACGATCGCTTGCAGCGGAAGTTCCACCTTGGGAGCGAGGTTCCCGACCAGGGTGACCGTACCGCCTTTGCGCGTGGCGGCGATGGCGGTTTGGATGGGAGCAGTAGCCCCGACACATTCGATGGCGACCGCCGCACCGCGTCCCTCAGTGCGAGCCGCCACCGCTGCGGTCACGTCCTCGCGCGACGGGTTGAAGCCGGCAACGGCCCCTAGAGCGCGGGCACGGGTGAGCTTGGTGTCATCGAGATCAACCGCAAAGATCGAGCTGCAGCCAGCCTGCCGCAGCGCTTGAATGACCAGCAGGCCGATCATGCCGCTACCCACGACCACGGCGCTGTCGCCCAACTCGAGCGGCGTGCGATGCACGGCGTGGACGGCGATGGCGACCGCCTCGACCAGTGCCGCCTGTTCAAAGGGCAGACTGTCGGGTAGCTTGTAGACGATCTGCTGGGGGACAACCACGTACTCCGCGAAGGCGCCATGGCGGCGATACTCGTCGCAGGAGACGCCCAGCACCTGGCGGTTGTCGCAGAGGTTGATGCGGCCGCGACGGCAGTAGTAGCAGATGCCGCAGGAGACGGTCGAGTCGAACGTTACCCGGTCGCCGATCTGGAGACCACGCACCTCGCGCCCCATCTCGGCAATCACGCCCGCCGCCTCATGCCCCATGATCAGCGGCGGCACGCGCCGTCCGGTACTGCCGTCGTAGCCGTGGATGTCGCTGCCACAGATGCCGCAGGCGCGCACCTCGACCAGCACCTGGTGCGGTTCGACCGTGGGCCGCGGGACGTCGGTCACGGTCAGCTTGCTGTACTCGGTCAGCAGAAGAGCTTTCATGGGCGCCTTTCATGATGCCGTAAAACGGCTTTTTGCGGGGGCACCGGTCCAGAAGCGATGGGGCTCCCCATCCCTCATCCCGCCTCCCCAATCTCTCCTTCGCCGACCTATCGGTTATGATGCGGGCGGTTCTCTATGCCCCTTCCCGCTCCTTCTGCGGCGGTTGTCGCCGGCTTGCCGCCCGCCTTGCGGCGTAAGGTGGCGCTACGCCTGCTCCCCTACCTGTTCCTCATTTACATCGTCGCCTTTCTGGATCGCGCCAACGTCTCGTATGCCGCGCTGGGTATGGCGCATGACCTGGGATTTTCGGCACAGGTGATGGGCGCGGGCTTCGGCATTTTCTTCTGGGGCTACTTCATCTTCGAGGTGCCGAGCACGCTCATGGTGGAGCGCTGGAGTGCGCGGAAGTGGATGTCGCGCATCATGATCACATGGGGCCTGGTGGCCTCCAGCCTGGGGTTCATTCACTCCGCGCATGCCTTCCTCGTGCTGCGGTTCCTGCTGGGCTTGGGCGAGGCGGGCTTCTTCCCCGGCATGATCGTGTATCTCAGCCACTGGTTCACCGAGCAGGACAAGGCCAAGGCGATCGGATTGTTCTACACGGCCGTCCCGATCGCCTTTATCGTTGGCGCGCCGCTCTCCGGGGTCATCATGCGGCTGCACTGGCTGGGGCTGGCCGGCTGGCGCTGGGTGTTCCTGCTGGAGGGCGTACCGGCGATTGTGCTGGGCATCGCGAACCTCTGGATGCTGACCGACTGGCCACGGCAAGCGCCGTGGCTGACCGAGGCGGAGCGCGAGCTGCTGGAGGCGAAGCTCGATGGCGAGCGTTCCAGCAAAACCAATCATGTGCCGGCGCTCGGCTGGCTACGTCACCCAGTCGTCCTCAAGATGACGGTGATTTACTTCTTTGCCTGCACCGGCAGTTACGGGTTCGGCCTCTGGCTGCCGACCATGTTGAAGGGCTTGACCGGATTCTCGGTGACGACGATCACCTTGCTGGCGGCATTGCCCTACGTGGCCTCCCTCATCGGCGTCGTTCTGGTCGGCTGGAACTCCGACCGTACCGGCGAGCGGCGCTGGCATGTCGCGATCCCCTTCTTCGTCATGGCCGCCGGCTTGTCGCTGGGCAGCGTGTTTCGCGTCTACGGCCTGGGATGGACGTTGTTCGGCTTCATCCTGGTGGGGGCCGGTGTTTACAGCTATATCCCCAGCTTCTGGGCGCTGCTCGGACGGCACTTGAGCGGCACCGCCGCAGCGGTGGCGATTGGCCTGGTGAACTCACTTGGCAACCTGGGGGGCTTTTTCGGACCCTACTTGATGGGTTACGTGCAGACGCATACCGGCTCGTTCCGCGTCGCCATGGGCATCCTGATGGGAGTCACCATCATCGCGGGCGGGCTGGTGCTGACCCTGCCGCAAGTGCCAACCAAGGGCGGCCAAGCGGCGCGCGGAGTCTGAGCGGAAGGAGACACGGTGCGACGCTTTGGCCAAGTGATTGAACTGCGCCCCGGTGCGCGTGACGCGTATGTGAAGTATCACGCCGCGGTTTGGCCCGAGGTCCTGCGGACCATTGCAGCCTGCAACATCCGCAACTACTCGATTTTTCTGCGCGAGACGCCGGTGGCCATCACCCTGTTTGCCTACTTCGAGTATCTGGGCAGCGATTTCGAGGCCGACATGCGGAAGATGGCGGCCGACCCGAAGACCCAGGAATGGTGGGCGATCATGGAGCCGCTGCAACAGCCGCTCCCCGATCGCCGCTCGGGCGAATGGTGGACGCGGATGGAGGAAGTCTTCCATGCCGGCTAAAACGGTGGACGGTGAACGGTAGACGCTTGAGATGGCGTTCTCACCGCCTACCGTCTACTGCCCACCGTCCACCGCCTACGTTTCCGTGCTGCTGAGGTACTATCCGTTTCCATGAACCTTTTCGCCCGGCGCCCTGCCATCGTTGTTTCGAGCCTTGTCGTCTTCCTGATCGCCAGCGCGGCCGCGCAGGACCGGGTGGCCTCCCTTCTGGAACGGCTGAGCAATGCTGCGGGGCCCTCCGGCTTTGAAGAGCCGGTGCGGCAGATGATGGCGCAGGAGGTGAAGCCTTACGCCAACCATATCCAGTACGACGGCCTGGGGTCGCTGATCGCCGTGCAGGGGACGTCCGGGCCGCGCGTCATGTTTGACGCCCATCTCGACGAGCTGGGCGGCGTCATCCGGCGCGTCACCCCGGACGGTTTTCTCACCATGCAGATGTTGGGCGGCTGGCTGGACCAGGCCTTGGTGGACCAGCGCTGGGTGATCCTGGGCAGCAAGGGACCGGTGCATGCCGTGACCGGCATCCGCGATATTCACATCGTTCCAGCCGAGGAGCGGGCGCATGTCTTCCCGCGCGACACGCTCTTCCTGGATGTGGGCGCCTCCTCGAGTGCGGACCTCGCCCAAATGGGCGTTGGCCCGGGCGATCCCGTGGTTCCGGACTCGCCGTTTCAGATCTTGAACGGTTCCACCCGCTACCTCGGGAAAGCTTGGGATGATCGCGTGGGTTGTGCGGTCATGGTGGAGGCGATGCGTCGTCTGGCAACCCTGCCGCACGCCAACCAACTCTTTTATGCCGCCACGGTCCAGGAGGAGATCGGACTTCGCGGGGCGCATTCAGCCGCGGCGGTGATCCGTCCGGAGATTGGCATCGCGCTCGAAGCCGGCATCACGCGCGATGTTCCCGGGGTGCACCCCGAGGAAGCGCAGGAGATCCTGGGTGGCGGCCCCGGCCTGTTCCTCTACAACAGCAGCGAACTGCCCAATCGCAAGCTCGTGGCGTTCGTCCGTGAAGTGGCGGCGGCACTGGGCATTCCATTGCAGACCGACCTGGTTGTCGGTTACGGCGACGATTCCGCCGAGATCCAGAAGAGCAACGGTGGCGTGCCCACCGTCACTTTGGTCGTCCCGACGCGCTACACCCATGCGCATAACGGCATCATCGATCGCCGCGACTTCGACCACATGGTGGACCTCGTCGTCGCGTTGCTACAGAAGCTGGACGCGCCCACGGTGGCGCAGCTGCGTAGCTTCACTCCCTAGCCGGAACGGGGCACCCTTCACGCCGGTCCGCTGCATCGTAGTGGTCAGCATGCCCCCTGAAGCCGAGCCACCCCTCCGTACCGCCAGCAAGATTGGGGTCAGCTTTGCGATCTCTGCGCTCGCGCTCGTGTTGTTTGGCTGGCTCTCAGAGGAGGTCTTTGAGGGCGACATGACGCGCTTCGATGCGGTGGTGCGCGCCACGGTGCATGGCTGGACGACGCCCCACCTGACGGCGGTGATGCAAGCCCTGACCTTTTTGGGTTCGGTGCTGTTTATCATCAGCGCGACCGCGCTTTTGTGCCTTCTGTTCTGGTGGCGCGGCTGGCGTATGGAAGCGTCGCGGCTCGCCATTGCCATGCTGGGCGCGGGCGGGCTGGACGTCATCCTGAAGCACGCCTTCCGGCGCGCGCGCCCGGTGCCGTTTTTTGGACCGACTCCGCATACTTACAGCTTTCCGAGCGGCCACTCGCTCTCGTCCTTGTGTTTTTACGGCATCCTGGCCGGCCTGCTGGGGAGCCGCCTGCCGCAGCGGGGATGGCGGGTCCTACTGTGGACGCTGGCGTTGCTCATCGCCGGGGCGATCGGACTATCGCGCATTTACCTCGGCGTGCACTACCCCACCGACGTCGTGGCAGGGTATTTAGCCGCCCTGATGTGGATTGGCGGCCTGCTTGGTGTGCCCATTCCATGGGGACGAAATCGCGACGCGCCTCCGCCCGCCACTTGAGTTGCCGAATAAAAGGGGGCAGGTCGGTTCAACTGTTTTAACGCGCTCAGAATCCAAAGACTTGAGACTCCCAATGCAGTTTGGCCATCCACGTCGTCGTATCCGCACCCGCACCCTGGTCCTTGCCGGGCTGGGGGCTGGTACGGCTTTGCTGGTCGGGGCGCGGGCGCTGGCGGCCGTGACGCTCTCCGACCTGCCCTACGGCCTGCCGCATCTCCCGCTTGGCCCGGTGGACTCCGAGGAGTTCCTCAACTTCCTGGCCGGGATCACCAATGCCGCCGTGCACCGCCGCACCCGGGTGACCGTCCTGACCAACGGCGATCAGTTTTACACGCGCGATCTTGAGACCATGGCGCGCGCGCGGACCAGCATCAACCTCGAGGCGTACGAGTTTCTGCGCGGCGAGATCGCCGGGCGTTTCCTGGACGTGCTGACGGAGCGCGCCCGCGCCGGTGTCGCGGTCAAGCTGGTGGTGGATGCCGTCGGGAGCTGGGCGACACCCGATCGCGACTTCGCCAGGTTACGGAAGGCCGGGGGCCGGGTGGCCTGGTACAACCCGCTCCGGCTGCCGACCTGGCCGCGGCTGAACAACCGCACGCACCGCAAACTTCTGACCGTGGATGGCACGATCGCGTTCGTCGGGGGAGCGGACGTCTCTGATGAGTGGCTCCAGGCCACGCCCAGCGGTCCGCGCTGGCGCGATACGGTGTTCTGCCTGGAGGGACCGGCGGTGGCCGGCGTGCAGTCCGTGTTTACCGAGAATTGGCTGCAGGCCTCGGGCGAGATCCTGTGCGGACCCGGACAGTTCCCTGAACATGCGATCACGGGGGACGTCACGGCGTTGGTCGTGACCAGCACGCCGGTGGATGGCGCGACGCGTGCCCGCGCCCTGTTCCAGGCATTGCTGGAGTCCGCCCGCCAGGCGATCTGCATCACCACTCCCTACTTCCTGCCGGACAAGAGTGCCTGTGCCGCTTTGACGCGGGCCGCGCAACGCGGGGTCCAGGTTCGCATCCTGACCGCCGGCGACTACAGCGACCATCCCATGACGCGCAACCTCAGCCGCGCACTGGTGCAACCGCTGTTGCGGGCGGGGGCCAAGGTCTTCGAATACGCGCCGTCCATGATCCACGCGAAGATCCTGACCGTGGACCATCACTGGGCGGTCATCGGCTCGACCAACTTCGACCACCGCTCATTTGCCTTGAACGACGAGATTAACGTCGCCTTGGCGGGGCCCGCCTTGGTGGCGCGGATCGAGCAGGATTTCGAAAACGACCTGCGGGATGCGGTGCCGCTCCTGGTGGGCCGGCATCGGTCCATGGTCGAACGCCTGGAAGCGCCGCTCAGCCGGTTGTTGGAAGGCGAGGAGTAATGGGCGCAACACGCATCGTCCGCAGCGCGGGCGGCTCAAGTCAGCCGGCTGGTTCCGGTCAGGTGCACGTCCACGGCGCGGGCGGCCTTGCGGCCTTCGCTGATCGCCCATACCACCAGGGACTGGCCGCGGCGCATGTCGCCGGCCGCGAAAACGCCGGGTACCGACGTCTGGTAGTTTCCGTCAGTCGCAATATTGCCGCGCGGGTCGAGGTTGACCCCCAACTGCTCCACCATGCCCTGCCTGACCGGGGCCACGAAGCCCATGGCCAGCAGGACCAGCTCCGCGTCCATGATGAACTCGCTGCCCGCCTGAGCCTCGAACTTGGGCGGCGTTCCGACGCGCACTCCGTGTAGTTGCCGTACGCGGCCCTGCGCGTCGCCAGTGAACTTCGTGGTCGCCACCGACCAGTTGCGCACCCCGCCTTCCTCGTGCGAGCTCTCGGTGCGCAGTTGCAGCGGCCAGAGCGGCCACGGCGTCGTGGGCGCGCGGCCCTCGGGCGGCATGGTCATGATCTCAAACTGTTGCACCGAACGCGCCTTCTGGCGGTGGCAGGTGCCCAGGCAGTCGGCGCCGGTGTCACCGCCCCCGATGATGACCACGTTCTTGCCGGTGGCGAGGATCTGCCCCTCCACGCGATCGCCCGCGATCACGCGGTTCTGCTGTGGCAGGAAGTCCATGGCGAAGTGGATGCCGGCCAGCTCGCGGCCGGGAACCGGCAGGTCGCGCGGCTGTTCGGCGCCGCCGGTCAACAACAGCGCGTCGAACTCGGAGCGGAGCTTCTCGACCGCGATATTGTGGCCGACGTGCGCGTTGGTCTCGAAGGTGATGCCCTCCGCAACGAGCTGTTTCAGGCGCCGCTCGATGACCTGCTTCTCGAGCTTGAAATCGGGGATGCCGTAGCGCAGCAGGCCGCCGACGCGGTCGTTCTTTTCAAAGACAGTGACCCAGTGGCCGGCGCGGTTCAACTGCTGGGCGGCGGCGAGGCCGGCGGGGCCGGAACCGACCACGGCCACCCGCTTGCCGCTGCGCGATGCCGGCGGCTCCGGTTGGATCCAGCCCTCCGCAAAAGCGCGCTCGATGATGGACTTCTCGATCTGCTTGATGGCGACCGGCGGCTCGTTGATGCCGAGCACGCAGGCGGCCTCGCAGGGAGCGGGGCAGATACGGCCGGTGAACTCCGGGAAGTTATTGGTGGCGTGCAGCACGCGAATGGCAGCGCGGCCGCGGTCCTTGTAGACCAGGTCATTCCAGTCCGGAATGATGTTGTTCACCGGGCAGCCGGTGTGACAGAAGGGCAGGCCGCAGTCCATGCAGCGCGCCGCCTGGGTGCGCACCTTGTCGGCAGGGAAGGGCTGGTAGATCTCCAGGTAGTCGTTGACCCGCTCATCAACCGCACGTCGGAGGGGCAGCTCGCGGGCGTATTCCTTGAAGCCGGTGAGCTTACCCATGCAGCACCTTCCGCTCGGCGGCGGGCTCCGTCGCCGGCACCACGGTGCGGGCCACGCCCAACACGCGTTTGTACTCGTGCGGGAACACCTTGACGAAAAACGGCAGGGTCGTCTCCCAATGATCGAGAATCCAGCGGGCCTGCGGGCTGCCGGTGTACTCGCCATGGCGGGTAATCAGGCCGTGCAGGAGCGTGACATCGCGGGCGTCGGTCACCGCTTCGAGGTCCACCTCGCGGCGGTTGCAGCGCACGCGGGCGAACTCGCCGCTGCGGTCGAGCACGTAGGCGATGCCGCCGGTCATGCCGGCAGCGAAGTTGCGCCCCACCTTGCCGAGCACCACCACCAGGCCGTTGGTCATGTACTCGCAGCCATGGTCGCCGACACTCTCGACCACGGCCGTGGCGCCGGAATTGCGGACGGCGAAGCGTTCGCCGCCCATGCCGTTGAAGAAGGCCTCGCCGCTGGTCGCTCCGTAAAGGCAGACGTTGCCGACGAGGATGTTTTCTTCCGCGACGAACTCCGAGGTGCGCGGGGGATAGATGATCAACCTTCCACCGGAGAGGCCCTTGCCGACGTAGTCGTTGGCCTCGCCTTCCAGCTTCAAGGTCACACCCTTGGCGAGGAAGGCGCCGAAGCTCTGCCCGGCGGAGCCGGTGAACTGGATCTGGACGGTATCGTCGGGCAGCCCGTCGGAACCGTAGCGACGGGCGATCTCGCCGCTCAACATGGCGCCCACCGAGCGGTGCACGTTGCGGATCGGCAGGCTCACCGTGACTGACTGTCCCTGTTCGAGTGCCGCGTGGGCATGCTCGACCAGGCTGTTGTCGAGGGCGGTGGCGATGCCGTGATCCTGCGCCACCAGGCAGCGACGGCCGACATGCGCCGGCACGGGAGGGTTGTAGAGGATGGTCGAGAGGTCGATGCGCCCCGCTTTCCAGTGGTCCAGATCGCGGCGCTGCCGCAGGCACTCCACCCGGCCGACCATGTCATCCACCTTGCGGAAGCCCAGCTCGGCCATGAGGAGGCGCAGATCCTCGGCGACGAAGAAGAAGAAGTTGATGACGTGTTCCGGCTGTCCCTGGAACTTTTTGCGCAGTTCGGGATCCTGTGTAGCCACGCCCACCGGGCAGAGGTTGGTGTGGCACTTGCGCATCATGATGCAGCCCATGGCGATCAGCGGGGTGGTGGAGAAGCCGAACTCTTCCGCGCCGAGCAGCGCGGCGATGGCGACATCGCGCCCGGTCTGCAGCTTGCCGTCCGCCTGCAGGCGCACGCGGCTGCGCAGGTCGTTCATCACCAGCACCTGTTGCGTCTCCGCCAGCCCGAGTTCCCAGGGGATGCCGGCGTGGCGGATGGAGCTGACCGGCGAGGCGCCCGTGCCGCCATCGTAGCCGCTGATCAGGATGACGTCGGCGTGCGCCTTGGCCACACCCGCCGCCACCGTGCCCACCCCCGCCTCCGCCACCAGCTTCACCGAGATGCGCGCCTGCGGGTTGACCATCTTGAGGTCGTAGATCAACTGCGCCAGGTCTTCGATGGAGTAGATGTCGTGATGCGGTGGCGGTGACACGAGCGTGACGCCGGGAATCGAGTGGCGGACGCGCGCAATCACTTCGTCCACCTTGTGGCCGGGCAGTTGGCCGCCCTCGCCCGGCTTGGCGCCCTGCGCGATCTTGATCTGCAGGTCGTCGGCATTGACCAGGTAATGCGTGGTGACCCCGAAGCGGGCCGACGCCACCTGCTTGATCGCACTGCGGCGCAGCTTACCGTCGGCGTCCGGCAGGAAGCGTGCCGCGTCCTCCCCACCCTCGCCGGTGTTGGAGCGGGCGCCGATGCGGTTCATGGCGATGGCCAACGTTTCGTGCGCTTCCTTGCTGATTGACCCGAAGGACATGGCGCCCGTGGCAAAGCGCTTGACGATCTCCGTGGCCGGCTCGACCTCCTCCAGCGGAACGGCGGGGCCGGCCGGCTGGAACTCAAACATGCCGCGCAGCATCAGCAGGTCGCGGTTCTGCTGATTGACGGTGTCGGCAAACTCGCGAAAGGTCTCGAACTTGTTCTGGCGTACGGCATGCTGCAGCTTGCTGACCGTGGTGGGGTTGATGAGGTGGCGCTCGCCGCTGACGCGGAACTCGTACTCGCCGCCCACCCGCAACTCGGTTTCGGACTCGCCCGGCGGCTGCATGGCGAATTGGTGCTTGAGCAGCGATTCCTGTGCCACCACGTCCATGCCGATGCCCTCGATGCGCGAAGCGGTGGAGGTGAAGTAGCGATCCACGAAGGCGCGGCTGAGCCCGATGGCCTCGAAGATCTGTGCCCCCTGGTAGCTCTGCAGGGTCGAGATGCCCATCTTCGAGAAGGTCTTGAGCAGTCCCTTGTCCACCGCCTTGAGGTAGTTTTTCAGGACCTTGTCCCAGGTGTACTCAGCGGGGAAGGTGCCGTCCTTGTGGAGGTCTTCCAACGTCTCAATCGCGAGGTAGGGGTTGACGGCGCTGGCGCCATAGCCCAGCAGCAGCGCGAAGTGCATGATCTCGCGCGGCTCGCCGGACTCGACGATGAGCGCCACCTGGTTACGGGTCTCCTCGCGCACCAGGTGATGGTGCACGGCGGAGAGCGCCAGCAGGCTGGGAATGGGGGCGTACTGCTTGTCCACGCCGCGGTCGGAGAGGATC
The DNA here is from genome assembly GCA_937898755.1 of uncultured Acidobacteriota bacterium. Taxonomy (GTDB): domain Bacteria; phylum Acidobacteriota; class Terriglobia; order Terriglobales; family SCQP01; genus CALEJU01. The sequence goes on from CALEJU010000030.1 coordinate 20,166, forward strand.
AGCAGGGTGTAGCCCGACTGGATGGCCAGCGAGGCGCGGCGGCAGAGCCGCTCGACGGCGGCTTCAAGTTCCTTCACCCCGCCTTCGACCGGGAAGAGCATGGGCAGCGTCGTGGCGAGGAAGTCGCCGCGGCTGACGCGGCGCAGCTTTTCCAGCCGGCGATTGGTGATCACCGGATGGTGCAGCTTGAGCGTGTGACAGTTGCGCGGCGTTTCCTCGAGGATGTTGCCCTCGCTCCCGATGTAGCTGTTGAGCGACATCACCAGGTCTTCCCGGATCGGATCAATCGGCGGGTTGGTCACCTGGGCGAACATCTGCTTGAAGTAGCTGAACAGCAGTTGTGGGCGGTCGGAAAGGCAGGCGAGCGGCGTGTCGATGCCCATCGAGCCCACCGGCTCCTCGCCCTTCGCGCCCATCGGTCCGATGATGAACTTCAGGTCCTCATCGGTATAGCCGAAGGCCCGCTGCCGCATGCGGATGGTTTCGTGGTTGGTGACGTTGACGTGCCGCGGGCTGGGCAGGTGATCGAGCGTGATGCGGTTCTCTTCCAACCACTGCGCATAGGGCTGGCGAGCGGCGAGTTGCTGCTTGATCTCCTCGTCGGAGATGAGCCGCTTGGCCGTCGTATCCACCAGCAACATGCGGCCCGGCTCGAGGCGCCCCTGCATGCGGATGGTTTCCGGCTTCACCGGCAGCACGCCCGCCTCCGAGGCCATGATGACCAAGCCATCGGTGGTGACGACGTAACGGCCCGGCCGCAGACCGTTGCGGTCCAGCTTGGCGCCAATGACGCGGCCGTCGGTGAAGGCCACTGCGGCCGGGCCGTCCCACGGCTCCATCAGGGAGGCATGAAACTCGTAGAAGGCGCGCACGTCCGCCGGCATGGTGGGGTCGTTGTCCCACGCCTCCGGGATCAGCATCGAGAGGACATGTGGCAGGCTGCGGCCGCCCAGCGTCAGCAGCTCGATGGCGTTGTCGAGCATGGCCGAGTCGCTGCCGCCGGGCGTGATGATCGGCAACAGCTTCTTGATGTCGTCTCCGAATAACGGGGAGGCCAGCACCGACTGGCGGGCATGCATCCAGTTCAGGTTGCCGCGCACGGTGTTGATCTCGCCGTTGTGAGCGATGTATCGGTAGGGGTGCGCCAGGTGCCAGGTCGGGAACGTGTTGGTCGAGAAGCGCTGGTGCACCAGGCAGAGGGCGCTCGTGGTCTCCGGGTCGGAGAGTTCCTTGTAGAAGTGCGCGATCTGGGGGGCGAGCAACAGCCCCTTGTAGATGATGGTGCGCGACGAGAGCGAGGGAAGGTAGAAGAAATCCTTCTCCTTGAGCTCGCTGGCGGCGATGGCGCTTTCCGCGCGCTTGCGGATCACGTACAGCTTGCGCTCCAGCGCGTCCTGGTCGCTGCCCGGGGCGCGGCCGATGAAGATCTGCTGGATGTAGGGCTGCGTGTTGCGCGCCATGCGGCCGATGGCGTTGCCGTCGGTGGGCGTGTCGCGCCAACCGAGGACGGTCAATCCTTCCTCGGCGACGATCTTTTCGAGGATTCCCTCGCAGAGCACGCGTTCCTGCCGTCCCACCGGCAGGAAGACCATACCAACGCCGTACTCGCCCGGGGCCGGGAGCGTGAAACCCAAGCGGGAACATTCGCGCGCAAAAAAGGTGTGCGGGATCTGGATCAGGATGCCGGCGCCGTCGCCGGTTTCGGGATCGCAGCCGCAGGCGCCGCGATGCGTCAGGTTGATGAGGACCTGAATTCCCTGGGCGATGATGGCGTGCGACTTGCGGCCCTCGATGCTGGCCACGAAGCCGACGCCGCAGGCATCGTGCTCATTTGCCGGGTTGTAGAGTCCCTGCGCGGGGGGCAGGCCGCGTCGAGGTGCTCCGTGGGGAGCCGCCGCATCCTGGCGACGGAACTCCTCCATTTCATGGGACATCGGGATCACCCGCTTCGTCGTGGGAGTAGGCACTCATTATGAAGGCCGCGCACCGCGCTGCGGCCCTTTCCCGGCACTCATTCTTTGAATGGATCGCATCAGGATTTCCGCGGACGGCGGGCGGTGGGGAAAGTGGGGAGGAGACAGAACCCAGGGAGTAGGGGACGACGGGAGTAAGGGCTGTCTCTTATACACATCTCCGAGCCCACGAGACAGGCAGAAATC
>CALEJU010000031.1 GCA_937898755.1 uncultured Acidobacteriota bacterium
CTACACGCGTAAGATCGTCGGCAGCGTCAGATGTGTATAAGAGACAGGCGTGGGGGAGAGGGGGCCGGGAGGCTTAAGCAGGGCTTCCAGCCCGCGCCCCAAGGCTTTGCGCGGCGCGCCGGGATTGTTCATGAGCGATCACCTCTTTGGCAAGTTGGAGATAAGCTTCCGCGCCACGGGAACGCAGGTCATAGAGCAGGATCGGCTTGCCGTGGCTGGGGGCTTCCGCCAAGCGGACATTGCGCGGAATCGTGGTTTTGAAGACGCGTTCGCCGAAGTGGGCGCGGAGGTTCTCCGCAACCTGGCGGCCGAGGTTGGTGCGCTCGTCGTACTGCGTGAAGAGCACGCCCTCGATCTCAAGGGTGGGGTTCCAAGCGGCCCGCACCGATTCGAGCGTCTCCATGAGCTGCGAGACCCCTTCCAGGGCGAAGTACTCGCACTGCATGGGAACAAGCAGGGCATCGGCAGCCACCAAAGCATTGAGGGTCAGTAAATCGAGGGCCGGCGGGCAATCAACGATGATGAAGGCGAAATCATCGCGCAGGGTGTCGAGCACGCGCCGCAGCTGGGTTTCGCGCTCCCCCTCGGCCTGCAAGTCGAAGTTAACTCCGACCAAGTCCCGCGTTCCGGGCAGCAGCGACAGGCCTTCGAGCTCGGTGGGAAAGACGGCAGCACGGGCGGGGATTTCTTCGCGTAGCGCGGCGTAGAGGTTGGCGCGGGCGGGGTCTCGGCCGAAGCCAAGGCCGCTGGAGGCGTTGCATTGGGGGTCGCAATCCACCAGCAGGGTGGGCACCTCGGCCGCCGCCAGCGAGGCGGCGAGATTGATGGCCGTCGTGGTCTTACCCACGCCGCCTTTCTGGTTGGTGATCGCAAGAATGCGAGAAGGCATAGCCGGAGTGGGCAGTGTACCTTGAGCCGGGGTCGGGCACCAGCCCACGCCCCCTCGACCCGGGCTGAGCCGATTCCGCGAGGCAGTGTTCCACGTGGAACACGATTATTGACCTTGCGGTCCCTTGGGGCGCTTGCCCATAACCAGGGCCCGCGAGTGGGCCCCGGGCAGCAGATGTGCAGCGCTCCATTGCCAGTCTGGATGCTGCACCCGCCACGCCTCCGCCATGTCGCGCGAGACCCAGGCGGCGAGCTCCCACGCGTTTTTGGCGGCGCTGAAACATCGGCCCAGCCAGGACGGTAAATCTCGCATCTTGTCCAACGCTCGCACCGTGACCAAGTCCAGCCCGGTCTCAATTCGTACTACCTCGGCTCGCTCGGCCCTGACCTCGCCTTGCAAGTCGAGCTCCCGCAGCGCTCGTTCTAAGAAGCGCGCCTTGCGTTGATCTGATTCTATAAACGTAGTAATAAGATCTGGGTAGGCTATCTGGAGCACCATGCTAGGGAACCCGGCGCCGCTGCCCACATCCACCACGCGCTGCCCGTGAAAGCTATAGAGCGAGCCGAGAAACAAAGATTCACCCGTGTGTCTCTCAACTAAATCTGGTATTGACGCCGAGCCTACCAACCGAATCTGGTGGTTGACTTCTTGCACGAGCTGCAAGAACCTTGCGAGTTTTTCCACGCGCTCCGCTGCCAAGACACACCCGTATCGGGGCAACGAAGCTTGCAGCGCCTGCGCTAGTGTCTCAACCGGATCTGCGACCTCAGGAGGTTTAAGGCTCGACATGAATTTTTACTGGCGCGTCCCTTCTTGCTTGGCGCCATCTTTGTCCACTACGAACGCCGTTCTTTGAAGCTTGCCCGCCCGGGCCTCGGCTCCGCACCATTTCCAGCGGGCGCGTGGGCGCGCCCGCCGAGATGCAGGCACTGGCATTCCTGTTTATGCCTTCGAGGGCCGCGGTAAACGGTTTCCCGTTGTGCCTCGCTGCGGTGCTTGTACCGCAATCTTCCCCCCGACGCATCTTACGGTTCGGGGACGGTGCGCTACCATGGAGACATTACTACAGGGCGTGTCGCCTCATGTTGCAAGCCATCTGGCGCAAACTGATCTCCTTCCTCTGGTGGACGCACCCGCGGGGCAGCTTGGAATACGACATCATGGTGTCCCTGATTCTGGCGTTTATCTTTCTCACGCCGCGCACCGTGTTTCGCGACCAGCCGCAAGTCCTGGGGGAACACCCCGTGGCCGTGCAAGTGGTGAGCAACGCACACCAACATCAATACATGATCCTGGGCGCGCGTCCCAACGCCACCCGCGCCGAATTGCAGCGCCTCCTGGAGAAATACGTCGGCCACGGGGTCACGATTCACGAGATCAAGACGGTCGGCGACACTCCCGACACTCCCCTGCTTTACGACGTGTGGACGGATTGATGGCGCGCGTTCGCGGCAGGTCTCTCCTTCGCGGGCTTCGCGCCGCGGCCTTGGTGGCCGTCTGCGGCGGCTTTTTTGTCTGCCTGGCGCCGGCGCAAGGTCGACCCCGCACCCTGGAGCAAGTCCTCACTGCGATCGACCGTGTCGCCCCGACCGTGCGTGGCGTCGAAGCCGCGGCTGAATCCCAGAAATACACCAAGGTCGTGGACGACCTCTCGACCGAGCGCGGGACCCTCGATTACCGCAAGGAAAAACACGGCCCGCAACTCGTCCTCACGATTCGGCAGCCGGCCATCAAGGTCTTCCTTTACCGCGACGAGACGGCTTGGATCTACCAGCCTGCCATCGCGCAGGCACAGAAGTATGATCTCCGCAAGAACCACGCCCTGGTAGAACAGTTTCTCTTGCTGGGTCTCGGCGGCGGCGGCCACGCACTCGAACATTCCTTCCACCTGCGTCTGGTGGGAGAGGAGGCGGTTGACGGTCGTAACACCGTCCACCTGCAGCTTACCCCGCTCGCCGGGCAGCACGGATTGTCCAGCATTGATCTCTGGTACGACACGCAGCTCTGGATCGCCGTGCAACAGAAGTTCCTGCAGCCCTCCGGCGATTACCAGCAACTGCACTACACGCAGATCAAGATCAACCCGCACCTTTCCGAGGAACTGTTCGAACCGCACTTTCACGGCGCCAAAGGCATCGAGCTCCACTGATGACGGTGGCGCGCCGCCCCTCCAAGGTCTCCACCGCCACCCGCGCCTGGACCGCCGAGGCTCCGCCATCCACAAATTGATTCACATGCCCTGTTGAGGGTCGGTGCACCGCCTGCGGATTTCTCGAACCGCCGCCCGCCCCCCCGCCGGCGTGGGAAACCACGGCGCTCTTCCACGGCGGGAAAAACGTCATCCCCCGCCCTGAACCGGGTCGGGAAGCGCTTTTGCACCGATCCGCACTCCCTACGGCTGTGACGGGTTTTTCCTGTATCAATTCCATATACAATGGGACGCCGTAAGGGGCGTGCAAAAGTCACCTCCCAGCGGTCAAGTAGGCGCGGCTGAGTTGGGAATGACCGCTGTTGCGCGCGCGCTTTGCCAGGGGATGGCAGGAGTTGGGCAGGGGAGATTGGCAAACGTGGTTGCGCGTTGGTCCGAGGGTTGGGTAGGCTAAGCCACCGATCCCGCGAGACAAGCGGCGGTGCGCAGTCCCTGAATGGCCGGCGCGCCAACGTCCGCCCCGGAGAGCAAGGGTATGGAGATCACCGTCCGCAAGAGCGATCTACTCAAGGAACTGCTGCTCATCCAAGGAGTGGTGGAGCGTAAAACAACGATCCCCATCCTGTCCAATGTCCTGCTGGAAGCGACAGCGGATGGACGGTTGCGCATGGCGGCCACCGACCTCGAACTGGGCATGGACACCAGTTGTGCGGTGAAGGTGAAGAAGTCCGGCGCGGCCGCCATCCCGGCCCGCAAGCTGCTCGATTACATCCGCCTGTTACCCGATGCGGACATCTCCATCAAGCAGATGGAGAACCACTGGGTACAGTTGCGGTGCGGGCGCTCGAACACCCGCATGGTGGGCATGTCGCGGGACAACTTTCCCGCCCTGCCGAGTTTTCCCAGTGCCGGCGTGGTGAAGATCCCCGCAGCGCCCCTGGCGCGGATGATCGGCAAGACCATTTTTGCAGTCTCAAACGAGGAATCGCGCTACACCTTGAACGGGGCCCTGATGGTGCTCAAGCCCACCAGCCTCGCGCTGATCGCCACCGACGGCCACCGCCTGGCGCACATTCAGCATAACCAGCTCGTTTTGGACGGCGTGGCCGGGGAGCTCAAGGCGTTGGTGCCGAAAAAAGCGATGGCCGAGTTGCAGCGCTTGCTTGAGGAAGTACCGGAGAACGGGGTGATCGAGTTCGGCCGCGACGACACCCATCTCTTTTTCCGCGTTCCCACCTCCACGGAAACCACGCGGGAGCTGACCGTGCGGCAGTTGAGCGGGCAGTTTCCCAATTACGAGGCGGTGCTGCCGAAGGAGAACCCGCGCAACTTCGCCGTGCGCAGCGAAGACGTGGCGGCGGCCATCCGCCGGGTGGCGCAGTTCGCGGACGAACGGTCGCATGCGATTCGCATGCGCATGGAGAAGGACAAGGTCGTTCTGACCTCCTCCTCGAGTGAGAGCGGGGAGTCGGACGAGGAGTTGGATGCGGCCTACGCCGCCGACCCGATGGTCATCGGCTTCAACTCGCAGTACCTGCTGGAGTTTCTCGGAGCGGCGGGGTCCGAAGAGGTGGTGTTCGAGTTTAAGGACGAACAATCGGCCGGGCAGCTGCGACCCAAGGACGGCGAAGGCTACGACTACCGCTATGTCGTGATGCCCATGCGGATCTGAAGGGCAGGACCACGCGCCCGCGTTTACCGCGCATGCCCTCCACTCATCGCACCCTCCGCGCTTGTCTGGCCTTCGCCCTTTTTCTTGGCACAGGCATAGCCCAGACGTCGGAAACGGCCACGGCTCGCGTCTTTGCCGCGATGCAGCAGCGGCCGGAGCAGCTCTGGAAGTTCCTCTACGCCATGCCGAAAGGTGGCGACCTCCACAACCATCTTTCCGGAGCGGTGTATGCCGAGACGCTGATCGCCCTGGCCGCGGCGCAGCACCTTTGCGTGGATACGCAACGCCTGGCGTTTGTGCGTGGCCCCTGTGCGGCAGCACCGTCCAGGCCGGAACCTGCGGACTCCGGCGTCCGGGTGCCGGCAGCGCAGGCTTTCTCCGATCCCGGGCTCTACCGCGCGCTGCTGGCCGCCTTCTCGATGCTGGGTTTTCGCCCCGGGTCGGAAAGCGGTCACGATCACTTCTTCGATACGTTTGGACGGTTCGGAGCGGCGGCCGATGATGTCGGCGCGTTGCTGGCGGAAATTACGCATCGCGCGGCCCTGCAGCACGAGCTCTATCTGGAAACCATGTTCAACCCCGACCGCGGCGAAGCCGCGGGGCTGGGGGCGAAGCTCGGGTGGAACCCCGACCTGGCCGCCTTCCGCCGGGAGTTGCTGGCGGGGGGGCTGGGAAGCGTCGTGGCGGCGGGCCGTGCCAACCTCGATGCAGCAGAGCAGCGCGAACGCGCGTTATTGCACTGTGGTACGCCGCAGGCCGACATCGGATGCGGCCTCACCGTGCGCTATCTCTATCAGGTGGGCCGGGGGTTGCCGCCGGAGCGCGTCTTTGCGCAGATTCTGGCCGGCTTCGAGCTGGCCAGCGTGGACTCCCGTGTCGTGGGCCTGAATCTCGTCATGCCCGAGGACGGATACCTCGCCATGCGGGACTACACCTTGCACATGCAGATGGTGGGCTTCTTGCACGCCCTCTACCCGAAGGTGCACATCACCCTGCACGCCGGCGAGCTGGCGCCGGGACTGGTGCCGCCCGAGGGCCTTACCTTCCATATCCGCCAGGCGGTTGAGATCGCTCACGCCGAACGCATCGGCCACGGGGTGGACGTGACCACGGAAATCGACGCGCCACAGCTGCTCGAGGAGATGGCCAGCCATCATGTTGCGGTCGAGATTTGTCTCACCAGCAACGCCGAGATCCTTGGAGTTGAAGGTGCCGCCCACCCACTCCCGGTCTATCTGCGATACGGGGTCCCGGTCAGCTTGGCGACAGACGATGAAGGAGTCTCGCGCTCGGATCTGACGCGGGAGTTCCTGCGCGCGGTCGCCACCTTCCACCTGACCTATCCAGAATTGAAGCAGATGGCGCGTAACAGCTTGGAGTACAGCTTCCTGCCCGGCGCCAGTCTGTGGCGTGAGGCGCACGTGGGGACGCCGGTAACCGCCTGCGCGGCGGCCAGCTTGACGCCGGCGTGCAAAACGTATTTGGAAGCCAGTCCACGGGCGGCCCTGCAATGGCGGGAAGAGGAGAAATTGCGGCACTTTGAACGCGGCTGGATCACGGCGGCCGGCCGGCAATAAGCCCAAAGGTGCGGCGTGGCCGGGCGCAGATCGCGAGGGCCCCGCAGCACCCTCAACGGGGGCCCTCGAACAGCCATAAGCTCCTTAAAAAACAGTCACTTAAGCCTGTTTTTGGCAAGCCTGCCCATGCTATCCTGAGAGGGTCGCGCGTCTGCGCCGCGGCGTATGGCCACGCAAGAAGAAGGCTCGCGGGATCCCGCGAGGTTGGCGACGCGCGAGGCGTTCCGAGGCAGCGACAGACCGTCCGAAACAGGTGCCTGCTTGAGTGCAAAAACCGAAGCACGTGTGAACCTCAAGGCCGCCGAAGCGACCGCGCTCGCCGAGCCGGAGATTGACGGCGAGTACACCGCAAAATCCATCAAGGTGCTCGAGGGCATGCAGGCGGTACGCAAGCGTCCCGCCATGTATATCGGTTCCACCGGAGAGATGGGCCTGCATCACCTGGTCTACGAAGTGGTGGACAACTCGGTGGACGAGGCGCTGGCGGGCTTCTGTACGCGCGTGGAGGTCACCATCCACACCGACAACTCAATCACCGTGGTGGACAACGGCCGCGGGATTCCGGTGGAGGAGATGGAGGTCGACGGCGAGATGAAGAGCGCCGCCGAGGTGGTGATGACCAAGCTGCACGCGGGCGGCAAGTTCGACTCGTCGACCTACAAGGTGTCGGGCGGCCTGCACGGCGTGGGCGTGAGCTGCGTCAATGCCCTCTCCGAGGCGTTTGATCTCGAGATCTGGCGCGACGGATACACCTGGACCATGTCGTTCGCCAAGGGGGTGGCGCTGGCTCCGCTGGAGCGCAGCGGCAAGACGGCCAAGCGTGGAACCAAGATCACGTTCAAGCCCGACGTGTCCATTTTCACGGTGACGGAGTACAACTTCGACACGCTGGCCAATCGCCTGCGCGAGCTTTCGTTTTTGAACAAGGGATTGGTCATTACGCTCTCCGACGAGCGCAGCGAGAAGGCCCACGAGTTCAAGTACAACGGCGGCATCGCCGAGTTCGTCAAGCACCTCAGTCGCGGCAAGCAGGTGTTGCACGACAAGGTGATCCTGATGGAGGGCGAGCGCGTGCTCTCCGAAGGCGTGCTGGTGATGGAGATCGCGCTGCAGTACAACGACTCCTACAGCGAGACGCTGTTCAGCTTCGCCAACAACATCAACACGGTGGACGGGGGAGCGCATCTCTCCGGCTTCCGCAGTGCGCTGACCCGCACCATCAACAGCTTTGGGCAGTCGCTCGGATTATTCAAGGACCTCAAGGAGAACCTCACCGGCGACGACGTTCGCGAGGGGCTGGTGGCGGTGGTCAGCGTCAAGCTGCCGCAGCCGCAGTTCGAGGGGCAGACCAAGGGCAAGCTGAACTCCGACATCAAGGGACCGGTCGAGGCCTTCATCAACGAGAAGTTGGGCGAGTTCTTCGACCACAATCCGCCGGTGGCGCGCAAGGTGATCAACAAGGCCATCGAGGCGGCGCGTGCCCGCGAGGCGGCGCGCAAGGCGCGCGACCTGACGCGGCGCAAGGGGGCGCTCGACTCCGGCGGACTGCCCGGCAAGCTGGCCGACTGCTCGGAACGCGATCCCGAGCGATGCGAAATCTTTATCGTCGAGGGCGAGAGTGCCGGCGGTACCGCCAAGCAGGGCCGCGACCGGCGCTACCAGGCCATCCTGCCGCTCAAGGGCAAGATCCTCAACGTCGAGAAGGCGCGCTACGACAAGATGCTCGGGCACGAGGAAATCCGCGCCCTGATCACCGCCCTCGGCACCGGCATCGGCCCCTCCGCCGCCGACCTCGATTACGCCAAGCTGCGCTACGGCAAGGTCATCCTCATGACCGACGCCGACGTGGACGGCAGCCACATCCGCACCCTGCTGCTCACCTTCTTCTTCCGCCACATGAAGATCCTGATTGAGCGCGGCAATGTTTACATCGCGCAACCGCCGCTCTACCGCATCAAGAAGGGCAAGAGCGAGCAGTACATCAAGGACGACAAGGAATATGTCAGCGTCATGATGAAGCGCGTCACCGAGGACCGCACCGTGCGCTACGGCGAGGGCGCCGCCGAACTGGAAGGGGCGAAGCTGACGCGGTTCCTGGTCAACCTCAGCGAGTACTTCCAGTTTTTCGAGAAGGTGGACAAGCGCCTGCGCAACCTGATGGTCACGGAAGCGGCGCTCGCCGCCGGCCTGGAAAAAAAGGCCGACTTCGGGCAGCGCACCAAGCTCGAGGCGCTGGAAGAGAAGCTCAAAAAGTTGCCCGGCGTCACCGCCACCGAACTCCTCCTGGACCCCGAGCACAACCTTTGGGAACTGCGTTTCAAGAACACCCAGCACCTGCAGATGTGCCTCAACTGGGAGCTGGCCGCCCTGCCCGAGTTCCGCCAGGCGGCCGCCAAGGCGGCGCTGGTGCGCGAGTGCAACGTGCCGCCCTTCCTCGTTTCCGACGGCGACGCGATGGTCGAGAAAGCCAGCGGGCGCGAGTTGCTGGACTACATTCTCGAGGAGAGCAAGAAAGTCTTCAGCGTGCAGCGCTACAAGGGTCTGGGCGAGATGCGTGCCGACCAGCTCTGGGACACCACCATGGACCCGGCGCGCCGCACGTTGATGCAGGTCAAGCTCGAGGATCTGGTCGCCGCCGAGGACATCTTCACCACGCTGATGGGCGAGAACGTCGAGAGCCGCCGCAGCTTCATCGAGGCCAACGCGCTTGACGTGAAGAACCTGGATATCTAGAGGGTGGCGTGGACCCGGCCCCGGGGGGACAGACAAGACAAGCGTGTCTGTCCTACACGGCGCCCACTGGTGAGTTCGTCGCGGGTTAGGCCGGCTCGACTTCGATCGCCTTGTGTTCGGCGTCGAGCTTGGTGAGCCGGAACTTGCGCATCTCGCCGGCCTTCAACTGCACGCGATGCTCGGTCTCGACGGGGGTGGCAGGTGCTGCCGGGGCGTTGCCGGCCGGCTTCCAGACGGCGGCCAGCTTGGCCGCGAGCGTTCCCTCTTCGACGCGTTTCACCGGCGGGGCGGTGTTGGGGCAGACGGCTTCGACGCTCTCGCCCAGCTCGACCCGTCCCGGATGGGCACGCACGACGCGGCCCGAAACGATATCGCCGACCTGGTGGGCGGCGATGAAGGTGTCGAGCGGGGTGGGCAACAACTGCTTGACGCCCAGCCGGATGCGGCGCTTTTCGCGATCCAGATCGAGCACCATGGCGCGTACCGTGTCGCCGACCTTGATGACTTCGTTGGGATTGCTGATGCGCTTGTCGCTGAGATCCCCGACGTGGATCATGCCGTCCACCCCCTCGGCCAGCTCGACGAAAGCGCCGAAGGGCTGCAGGTTGCGCACGCGCCCTTCCACGATGGAGCCGGGGGCGAAGCGCGTCTCGGCGTCCGCCCAAGGATCGCCCAGCGCTTGCTTGAGTCCGAGCGAGATGCGACGCTCGGCGATGTTGAGCCCGAGGATGACGGTTTCCACGGTCTCGCCCGGCTTCACCACGTCCGAGGCGCGGCGGATGCGCCGCGACCACGACATCTCGGAAACGTGAATCAGGCCCTCGACTCCGGGCGCCAGTTCAACGAAGGCCCCGAAATCGGTGGTGCGCTGCACCGTGCCGGTGATGCGATCCCCCACCTTGAAGAGCTCCCCCACCAGCTCCCACGGATCTGGGGTGAGTTGCTTGAGCCCCACCGAGACACGCCGCTTGACCGGATCAATCTTGAGAATTTTGACGTCGAGGACATCGCCGAGTGCGGTGAGCGTGGAGGGGTCATTGATGCGCGACCAGCTCATGTCGCTGACGTGCAGCAGCGCGTCGATCCCGCCCAAGTCAATGAAGGCGCCGTAGGTCGCCACGCTCTTCACCGTCCCGGACACCACGTCGTGTTCATGAAGCCGTTCCAGGGCCGCTTCCTCGGCGGCCTTTTGTTCCGCCTCAAGCACCGAGCGGCGATCCAGCACGACGCTTTTCTTGGCAGCATCCACGCGCGCCACGCGGCAGCGGATCTCCTGCCCGATCAGCTTGTGCATCTCGGTTGCTTCACGAATGCCGCTGCGCGATTGCGGCAGGAAGGCGCGCACGCCCACCTGTACCGCGAGCCCACCCTTGACGACACCGATTACCCTGCCGGTCACCACCAGGCGCTGCTCGTGAGCCAGCTTGAGGTCCTCGACATTGCGAGGACGGTCGGGGGAGACGCGCAGCAGCTTGAAGTTGCCGTTGTCATCGCGGCCCTCGATCGAGACCTCGATCGTGTCGCCCGCCTGGACCAGAAGCTGACCGTCCGGACCGCGGACCTCGGCGATGGGGAGCAGCCCCTCGGCTTTGCTCCCCACGTCCACCAGGACGGTATCCTCGCTGATGTTGACGACGGTGCCGGTGTGACGCTCGCCGATACTGGGGGCGGAAGCGGCCGCTTGGGGGGAAAACTCCTCGAGCAGCTGGGCGAAGTTGGTCTCCTCGGCGTTCACCGCGGCATCAGTACCGTCGGCAGCTTCGGGAACCGGGGTTTCGTTCGGGTCGGGCATGGCGCGGTGGAATCCTTGATTTGGGCGCTAAACTCCCTATTCTTACACAGCTAGCCGCGCCAGGCCGAGCGGCGTCCTGCCCGACCTACTGAAACCGGCGGAGAACGTACGCTGACGCACCATGCCGGTGGCGCTTGCCCGTCGCGCTGCGCAACACTCTCTACGCTCCTCTCTCTACAGCGCTCGCGCGAATGGCGTCGGCGATGCGCAGCGCGTCGCGCGTGGCGGCAACGTCGTGGGCGCGCACCACGTGCGCCCCGGCGAGCACAGCGGCCGTAGTGGCGGCGAGGGTGCCCGCCAGGCGCGCCTCGGGAGGGACGTCCCCCAGGGTCTTGCCGACGAACGACTTCCGAGACACACCAACCAGCAACGGAAAACCGAGCACATGCAGTCGATCGAAGTGCGCCAGCAGCGGATAGTTCTCGTCCAAATTCTTGCCGAACCCAAACCCGGGATCGAGCACCACGTGTGCCGCAGCGATTCCGGAGGCTTGCGCTTGCGCCACCACGGAACCAAGACCGACCAGCACGGTCTGCAAAGGATCGTCCAAAGGGGGGAGCTGGTGCATGGTCGCGAAGGAGCCACGCAAGTGCATCAGGACGCAGCCGCAGCGCGACGCGGCGAGGAGTGCCGGCATGGCGGGATCTCCGAGGCCGGTCACATCATTAATAATGTCCGCACCGGTGTCGAGCGCCCGGCGCGCCACCTCGGCGTGACGCGTGTCCACCGAGAGAACCGTGTCAGGGAAACGCCGCCGAACGGCGGCCAGCAAGGGGAGGAGACGGCGCGTTTCTTCTTCGGCCTTCACGGTGGCGGCTCCCGGACGCGTTGATTCGGCGCCCAAGTCAAGCAGGTCGGCACCTTCCGCCAAGGCCGACTCCGCCCGGGACAGCACCGCCACTTCGTCTTGCACACGGCTCTCAACGTGGAAGGAGTCGGGGGTCAGGTTCAGGACCGCCATCAACAACGTGCGCCCGCCCAGTGGCAGCTCACGATCCCGCAACCGCCAGACCAAGGGGGGACGCCGCGCCGAAGACATGGGACGAGCATAACGCGACGACGCAGGCGCCGCCCGGGCGTGGAATTTCCAAGGGAGCCGCCCCAAATTCCCGTGCCGCGCAAGGATTTCTCCCGGGTCTTCTGGAAACCCTCATGCACGATTGAGCGTCGAAGAGCCAGACAGGGGCGAGGTTTGCTTGTGGGTTGGTGTAGTGCCAGCCTGCCGGACGGGCCCCTGCAGGTTTCGAGCGCCGTTCAAGGCGCAGAGGAGTGGCCATGCGCCGTTGGTTGCAACCGGCCGGTTTTGCGCTCGGATTGTTGGCGTTTTCCGCGTCCGCGCTCATTGGCGGTACCACGAATCAATTGTCGGCTCAACAGAGCCCCCAAGTGGACCGTGCTTACCTCAACGGCTACGCCAGCGGCTACAACGCCGGCGAATCCGACCATGCGCAGGGGTTGGGCTCCAACCCACACAAGTTCCGGGCTTACCAGTTAGGAACGATGGGGTACACCTCTGCCTACGGCTCCTGGGTGGATTATCGAGACACTTTCCGGGGTGGGTTTGAGGACGGCTACGCGGATGCCTACAACGGGCGTCGGCGCTCAACCGATGTTGTCAGCCGCGCACCGGCTCCGGCTCCCGCGCCAGCACCCCAGCCCGTCGCGGTTCAGGAAAACCCGCAAGCCGCGGCCATGGCCACCGCGAACGGCTACCGCGAAGGCTACAGCGCCGGGGAATTCGACGCCAACCACGGCGGCAATTTCAGTCCCGGGCAGAACACGGAGTTCGTTGACGCGCAGACCGGCTACAGCGCCGATTTCGGGTCGTTGGCCAGCTACCAGCAAAGCTTCCGCGGTGGCTTTCGCGAAGGCTACACGGACGGCTTCCATCACAACCTCTACAACACGGCGATCGGCGGGCATGCCGGCCGTGGCGGCTCCGGAATCGAGCCAGGCAACGCGCAACCCAGTCATCAGGGTGGCAATGCGTTACCAACATCACCCGAGGTTGAACGGGCACGTTCCAGCGGCAACTACGGCAACGGCACGCTGCTCGAAGAGGGCACCAAGCTCGAGTTCCGCATGGACAATGACCTCAGCACGCGCACGGCCCGCGCCGGGGACCAGTTCAGCGGCACCGTGTCGGTGCCGGTTTATGTCGGTTCGCTGGAAGCGATTCCAGCGGGCAGCCGCATCCACGGGACGGTCGAATCGGTGCAGCGCGCGGGACGCGTGAGCGGCAACTCCCAGTTGCAGTTGAAATATGAAACGGTCGAGTTGCCGGGCGGCACGTTTTATCGCATCGGAGCTTCGACGGCGCACCTGGGATCCGATAGCAACCGTGAACGCGTGGACCGCCGTGAAGGTACGGTCGAGGAACGCAGCGATCGCGGCGGCGACGTGAAGAAGATCGGCGGCGGCGCGGGCTTGGGCGCGATCATCGGAGCCATCGCAGGCGGCGGCAAGGGTGCGGCCATCGGTGGCGGCATCGGCGCCGTGGCGGGCACGGCGGGCGTGCTCATGACACGCGGCCGTGACGTCGTCTTGCGAGAAGGTGAAGTCGTCACCATCAAGCTCGACCGTCCGCTGGAATTGCGACGGTAATGGCAGGTGGCGCCGAGCCAACGCGGTTGTGGTGGGCGACGGCGCCGCCGCTATAAGCCGCCGGCTACTCGTTGGATTCGTTCCGCCTGCAGCTTGACCTGCTCCACGGCCGTGCCGCCCGGTTGCCGGCGGCGCGCCACGCTGGCGGACGCACTGAGCGCGCGCACCGCCGCCGGGTCAAGTTGCGGCGCGAAGGCGTGCAGTTCCTGCGCGGAAAATTCCCGGAAGTCGCGCTTCGCGAGGATCGCGGCGGAGACGATGCGGCCCACCGTCTCGTGGGCGTCGCGGAAAGCGACGCCGGAGGCGACCAAGAGATCGGCCAGATCGGTGGCCAGCAGGTTCGGATCGGCGACCAGGGCGGCGGCCCGTTGCGCATCCACCTGCGTGGTCCTCACCACGCCGGCGGCCACCGCCAGGGAGCCGAGCGCGGTGTCGAGGGCGTCGAACACGGCTTCCTTGTCCTCTTGCAGATCGCGGTTATAAGCCAGAGGCAGGCTCTTCAACAACACCAGCAATTGATTCAGCGTTCCAATCTGGCGGGCGCTTTTGCCGCGCAGCAGTTCCAGTGCGTCGGGATTCTTCTTCTGCGGCATCAGGCTGCTGCCGCTGGCGAACTCATCCCCCATCACCAGCCAGCCGAACTCCGAGCTGGAATAAAGGATCCAGTCCTCCGCCCAGCGCGACAGGTGCGTGCCCAGCAGGGCGAGGGCGAATACCAGCTCGACGGCGAAGTCGCGGTCGCTGACCGCATCCAGGCTGTTCTGGGAAATGGCAGCGAACCCCAGTTCGCGAGCCAGCGCTTCGCGGTCCACCGCCAACGGCGTGCCGGCCAGCGCACCGCTGCCTAACGGCAGCACGGCCATGCGACGGCAGGCGTCCTGAACGCGGTCCGCGTCGCGTAGCAGCATCTCGGCGTAGGCCAGGGCGTGATGCCCGAGCGAGATCGGCTGGGCACGCTGCAGGTGGGTGTAACCCGGAATCAGCACCTCGGCGTGCTGCGCCGCAAAGGCAGCCAACGCGGAGATCAGCTCGCGCAGGCCCCCGAGCAGCGCCGGCTGGAGGTCGAGCAGATAAAGCCGCAGATCGAGCGCCACCTGCTCGTTGCGGCTGCGTCCGGTCTGGAGCTTTCGGGCTGCCGCTCCCGCCCGGCGCTCGAGCTCCTGAGCCACGTAGGTGTGCACATCTTCGAGCGCGGGGTTCTCCGCTGGGGGCGCTCCGCCCAGTTCCTGCGCGAGCCCGTCGAGCGCCGCCGTCAGCGCCGTCACCTCTTCGGCGCTGAGGATCGCGGCCCGGCCCAGCGCTGCCGCATAGGCGCGCGACCCGCGGATCTCGGCCTGCGCCAGCCGCCGATCGTAGGAGAAGGACTCCGAGAAGCGCTCAAACGCCGGCGCCGAAGCATTGGCGAAGCGGCCACCCCACAGCTTGCTCATAAGAAAGTTCGGCGAGAGTCGGGGTCCATGGCCCCCTATGCCCCCCACCCCCTACGTCTTCCGTTCCTGGTCCAGCAGGGCGCGCATCTTGATCGGCAGCCCGATGCAGTTGATGAAGCCTTCCGCATCCTTCTGGTCATAGAGAGCGCCCATGGTGAAGGAAGCGAGGGTTGAGGAGTAGAGCGAATACGGCGAGGTGCGACCCGCCACCAGCGGGTGTCCCTTGTAAAGCTTGAGGCGGACTTCGCCGGTGGTCCGTTCCAAGGCTTTGTTGACGAACGCGTCCAGGGCCTCGCGCTGCGGTGTGAACCAGAGGCCGTTGTAGACCAGACGGGCGTAGTCCACCGCCAGTTGCGACTTCATGTGCGCCGTGTCGCGATCCACGGTGAGCGCTTCAAGCTCGCGCAGTGCGGTCAGCAGCAGCGTTCCACCGGGAGTCTCGTAGGCGCCGCGCGACTTCATGCCGACAAAACGGTTCTCCACCAGGTCAATGCGTCCGATGCCGTGTTTGCTGGCGAGAGCGTTGAGCGCACGGACCAGCGCGGTGGCCGACAACTTCCGGCCGTCGACGGAAACCGGGGTGCCCTTCTCGAAGCCGATGGTGACGTACTCCGGGGTGTCGGGGGCGTCGGCGATGGAGCGCGTCAGCACCCACATGTCCTCGGGCGGTTCGTTGGCCGGGTCTTCCAGCGCACCACCCTCATGACTGATGTGCCAGATGTTCTCGTCGCGGCTGTAGATCTTGGCGATGGTCTGCTCGATCGGCACGTGATGCTTTTCGGCGTAGGCGATGGCGTCCTCGCGCGACGTAATGTCCCACTCGCGCCAGGGGGCGATCACCTTGAGATGCGGGGCCAGCGCCTTGTAGGTCAGCTCGAAACGCACCTGGTCATTGCCCTTGCCCGTGCAGCCATGCGAGACCGCCTCGCAGCCGGTGGCGAGGGCCACCTCGACCTGCTTCTTGGCGATGATGGGGCGGGCAAAGGAGGTGCCCAGCAGATATTTGTGGTCGTAGACCGCGCCGGCACGCAGGGTCGGCCAGATGTAATCGGTGATGAACTCCTCGACGAGGTCGGCGACGACCACCTCGGACGCGCCGGTGCGCAGCGCCTTCTCGCGCACCTTCTCGAAATCGTCGCCCTGGCCGACGTTGGCGACCACGGCCACGATCTCGCCGCCGTAGTTCTCCTTCAGCCAAGGGATGATGATCGAGGTGTCCAGCCCGCCGGAGTACGCCAGTGCAATTTTTCCCAAAACGTCAGCTCCTCAAAGAATAAAAAAGTCGCGGCCGCTCACTTGCGAGGCGGCGCCAGGATCAGGGCGGCCAGCACGGCCTTCTGGGCATGCAGCCGATTTTCCGCCTGCTGGTAGACCAGCGAGGCGGGGGAATCAATCACGTCCACCGCCACCTCCTGGCCGCGGTGGGCGGGCAGGCAGTGCATGAAGCGGGTGCGCGGCCCGGCCAGCTTCATGATGCTGCGTGTCACCTGGTAGCTGGCGAAGTCGCGGGCGCGCTGTGTCGCCTCCGCCTCCTGTCCCATGCTGGCCCAGGTATCGGTGTAAATCGCGTGCGCGCCGCGCACGGCGGGCGGAATTTCGTGCATCACCGCGATGTGACTGCCGGAGGCACGTGCCAGCCCGGCCACCCGCGCCAGGACCTCGGCGGAGGGTTCGTAGCCCGGCGGCGTGGCCACGCTCATGTCGGCGCCGGCCAGCGCCGCCGCCTCGAGCAGCGACGTCAACGTATTGTTGCCGTCGCCAACGTAGGCCAGCTTCAGCCGCCGCCGGCCGCCCTTCGGCTGGTAGAGCGCCTCGGCCCCGAACACTTCCTGCAGCGTGAGAAAGTCGGCCAGCGCCTGACAGGGATGGCTCTGGTCGCTCAAGCCGTTGACCACCGGGATGGAAGCGGCGTCCGCCAGCAGCGTAATCGAGGCATGCTCGAACGTGCGCGCCACAATGGCATGCAGCCAGAGCTCAAGGTTGCGCGCCACGTCCACAATGTCCTCGCGCTCGCCGAGCGGCGCGTCAGTGAAGTCGAGAAAGACGGCGTGCCCGCCCATGCTCTGCATGGCCACATCAAAGGTGACGCGCGTGCGCAGCGAGGGCTTTTCAAAGATCATCGCCAGGCCCTTGTCGGCCAGGAGCGTGCGGTACTGCAGCGGCGCTGCCTTCAGGCGCGCGGCGAAGGTCAACAGGGAGCGAAAGTCGGCGCGTGTGAGCTGCCACAGGTCGAGGAAGTCGCCCACCGCGAGCCGTGGCACCAGGCCCTTGTCGGCCAGGGAGCCGGTCGCGCCCGTTGCCGCGACGCGTCCGGAGACGGCCCGCCGCGCCCCGGCGCCGGACTTGGTCAAAGCTGCCATCGTGGTTGTCATCTCCTCCGCGCCCCGCCCTGTGCAGGCGGGCTCCAAACTAAGTCCCGATCAGGTCGCGCAGGCGGCGCTCGACGGCGCCCGCCCGGCGCTCCGTCTCGCAGATCAGCAGCACCGTGTCGTCGCCGCCGATCGAGCCGACCAACTCGCTCCAGCCCTCGTGGTCGAGCGCCACCGCGACGGTTTGGGCGGCGCCGGTCTCGGTCTTGAGGACCAGCAGGTTCTGCGCCCGCCGTACGTCGCGGACAAACTCCTCCAGCACCCGATTCAGCTCGGGTACCGTCGAGGCCGGTTCAGCGTCCATGATCGCGTAGCCGGCCGGTGTCTTCACCAGCCCGAGGTCCTTGAGATCGCGCGAGAGCGTGACCTGCGTGGTTTCCAGCCCCGCCTGGCGCAGCGCCGCCGCCAGCGCGGCCTGCGAATGGACGGCGCGGCTGCGCACGATTTTTAGAATCTGCTCCTGACGATAGGCTTTACTCACAAAAATGAATAAATATTCGGGCGCCTGAATATTTACTCATCTCCCCGCTCGACTTGTCAAGGACGCAATCCGTCGCCGGGGCGTGCCCGCGGCGAGCAGCGGTCAGGGAAAACAGGCGGCTTAACCGACCTTGTAATGAACGACCTGCTCGAGGCTGGCGGCACCCTGCTTGACTTGCACGTGACAGTTCCAATCGCCGGCCATGGGGAAACGGGCCAGCCCGGTGTAGATGCCCGGGGCGGCGGCGGGGGACAGGACTACGGGGGGCGTGACCATGTCCATGCCGGACATTTCCAGGTGCACTTCGGCGCTGAGGCCGGAGACGGGTTTGCCGTCCGGCGTGGTGACGGCCAGCGTGAAACGCGTGTCCTGCCCGTAAAGCGGGTCGGCAGGCTCGGTCTGCAGAGCCAATTCCCACGACGGTCCAGCATCGCGCGGCGACGCGGCGCGATGACACCCGGCACTCAACCCGAGCAGCAAGAAAGGCAACCACAGGAACGGGCGCATCCGGGGAGACATCGCAACAACGTTAGCAGAAGGCCGCGCTTCCGTGGGGGGCAAGAGTGAAGGCCGAGGGTGGAAGGGCGAAGCGCGAGACAGAGGAGGTGCAGTGCCGCGGTCGGGAGTCGGCTCGGCTGGCTGGGGCCTCGAATCGTCTACCCTGAACCAGGGAGAACCCGTGCGTTTATCTGTCCTTGGCCTTGTCGCCCCCGTGCTGTTGTCCGCGGCGTCCCGTCCCCACCCCGCGCCCACTCCGCTCACCACTTCGATTACCACGGTCATGTACCTGGTGGATCGGCCTGACTCGCTGGCCAGCTTTCGGGCCCACGCCCGCCAGATCTCGATCATCGCCCCGCAGAGCCTGCACATGGACGCGCAGGGCTTCGTCTCGGGCGCCGTCCCCGCCGAGGTTGAAGCCGTGGCGCGCGAGGCCGGCATCGGCGTCATGCCGCTGGTCACCAATCTCGGATTCAGCCAACCCTTGATGCATACCGTCCTGGATGCGCCCGCGGCGCGGGCCCGCGCCATCCGCTATCTCCTGTACCTGGCCCTGCGCGACGGCGACATTGGCATTCAGTTCGACTACGAGAACATTCACTACACCTATCGCGAGCGGTTCGCGCGATTTTTTCATGAGGCCGCGCAGGCCTTCCACCGCCGGCATCTGCTGCTCAGCATTGCCGTGGTGGGCAAGTACAGTGACGAGCCGGGCGCCGTCTCCCCGGGCGGGTTTGAGAACTGGTCCGGGGTCTACGACTACGCCGCCATCGGGCGCGACGCCGACTTCGTCAGCGTCATGGCCTACCCGGAGCACGCCGGGTTTTCCGGCCCGGGTCCGCTGGCCGGCGTGCCCTGGGTGACAAAGATTGTGGACTACGCTGCGGCGCGCATGCCGGCGCGTCGCATCTCGCTCGGCGTCCCGCTCTATGGCGAACAGTGGACGGCGCTGTCGGCGGGCGAGACCGCGGCGCCGGCCGCGTTCGCCCAGGACAACGCCGGCCCACCCCGGCAGCAATGGAAGGCACGCGCCACCTCGTTCGATCGCGACGTGGCGCCACGGTTGCTGCAGACGGCGCCGGTGTGGGATGGCGCGGCGCAAGCCTTCGTTATTTCAGACCAGGTCGCCGGGCACGCCGTCACGCTCTGGTACGAGGATGCCCGCAGCTTGCAGGCGAAGCTGCGGCTGGTGCGTACCGCGGACTTGGCCGGCATCTCGGGCTGGCGCTTGGGACAGGAAGACCCGGCCATCTGGGAGCTGCTGGCGCACGAGCCGATCCGTCGCCTCCGCCTGCCGCGCGTGGTGGGAAGCTTCGATGAGCGCAGCCGGCGCGCCGCGCGCCTGCTGGACAGATAAGCGGCGGAAGAATGTCCGGGCCGGCAAGACGGTGCGCCGTGTGGTGCCAGGCTCCCAGCCTGTCAGCGGCCCGCGCCGGCGGGCCGTGGGTGAGGCGGCGCTACAACACAGCCACGACACGCCGAAGGGGAGCAGGTGGGCTTGGACAGCGGAGCGACCACCGCGCTCTACGATGCCCTGGGGCGGGTGGCGGAGGTGGGCAAGACGGGCGGCGTGTACACCGAGCTGCTCTATGGCTTGAAAGGGGCTAAACTGGCGGTCATGAACGGCCAGACCTTGGGGGGCGGCTTCGTCGGGCTGCCGGGCGGGCTCACGGCGGTCTATACCCCGGGCGGGCTGGCCGAGTTCCGGCATCCCGACCGGCTGGGCTCGGCGCGCCTGACCACGACGCCCGCTCGCACTTACAACGGCAACCAGGCCTACGGCGCCTACGGGGAGACCTAACACCGCGCTTGAGGTTGTTGGTCAAATTAAGGACCCCATCGACCTAACCACATCATCCTTCACGGCTGTTGTGTGCTCGATTGGTCGGTGAAGTGTTTGCACATAGGCGCTTTCAGTGTTGAACGGCACACTCTCATATCTGGGCGGGTTGGCAGCCGGCGCGGTCAGCATATGGTTCTTTTTCTGGCCGTACCGCCGGAAGTATCAACTCGACTACAAGCTCGACAGGACAGCCCAAGCGGTTCGGTGGTCTATAGTTCTCGCTGGCTTCGTAGTGGCGTTGCTGCCCGGACCGCAATTTAAACCGGTTCGCATGGTAGCTGGGATCCTGCTCGCGGCTTTTCTTGCTTGGCCGAACTTGGCGTATCATCTAACTCAGTTTATTAGGCGTTCTTCCGAACGGTAAGTTAAGATTCGGGGGAGCGTCCTCCAATGCATCCGCGAGACTGGGAACGCTATCCAGGGTCACTCTTGTCCAAATTAGATTCTTCGCCTAGCTCAATTTGGGCGTTTAAGAAGACGTCTTGGTGCGGGTGGCGGAGGTGGGCAAGACGGGCGGCGTGTACACCGAGCTGCTCTATGGCTTGGATGGGGGTAAACTGGCGGTCATGAACGGCCAGACCTTAGGGCGCGGCTTGGTCGGGCTGCCAGGCGGGCTGACGGCGGTCTACACGCCGGGCGGGCTGGCCGAGTTCCGGCACCCGGACTGGCTGGGCTCCGCGCGGCTGACCACGACATCCGCCAGCGCCTACCGCGGCAGCCAGGCCTACGGCGCCTACGGGGAGACCTACGCGGCCGCGGGCACGGCCGACCCCAGCTACACCGGTCACGATCCGGACACGGTCGGCGACCTCTACGACACTTGGTTCCGGCGCTACAGTTCCCGCCAGGGCCGCTGGCTCAGCCCCGACCCGGCGGGAACGGCGGCGGTGGACATCGCCAACCCCCAGTCGTGGAACCAGTATGCTGATGTGAACAACGACCCGCTGGGGGCGGTGGACCCGCTGGGTCTCTCAGACGGTGGTATACGCATTATCGTCTGGGTGCGGGACCGATTTCTGATTTCCGACAGCAGCGGGGGTGGCTCCGGCGGGGTCGGGGGCTGTGTCAATGGCATCCAGGTCCGAACTGGAGCCAAGTGCGCGTACTCCGACAACGGCGACCGCCCCAGCGGCAATAGCAGCGGTGGGTTCTTCAGCGGCCTGAAAGATAAGTTTCTCGACTTTTTGGCTCGCAACGCAGATTACCTGCCGGGAGTTTGCACTGCTGGTGCGTTTGGGTTTGGTACCGTCGGTGGTGGAAACGCAAATGGCGGGGCCGAATTTGGAGGCTTGGTAGACAAACAGCTTGGGAAGCCAGCGACTGTCCAACCACTAGGCGAAGTCAGTTACGGCCCTGTCGGAATCGGAGGGACGCCATCTGAAGCACTTGTGTTTGTGCAACCCGCACCAAAAGTCCCAGTGGGCTTTGTCTTTGCTGCCAATCCACAAAACGGTTTCATAAACAACAGTGGTATTTCCATTGGATTTTTCGCTGGCAAGTTTGGCCATGGCAAAGGCCTCGCCGGGGGCGCTGGCGGTGGTGCTTATTTGACCTTCAGCAGTGCGGCGAACTGCGTAAAGAATTTTTAAGGTTACGGATTGATATTCGGACGATTTTCACAATGAAAACAGCTCGTATATTTTTCCTGATGCTTGCCTTGGTGGGATTTCTTTTTTCTTTTATTATCCATCTCTTCGTGTTATCGGGCCGTGTGCCCACATCAGGCTTCTGGGAGATGGTGCCATTCTTCGGAGCCTTCGTGTTATTTGTTTCCGCAGCTTATTTGAGCGACACAAAGGCGGTCCGAACGGGGCTTATCCCTATTAGCGCAATTGTAAAACACTGCCCAACTTGGCTAAAAAGAACAGAATATTTCTCCTTCGCCTATCTAGGACTCATTTGTGTATGGGTTGCGTTAAGCCCCCCCGTAATCTTTCACTGGGGAAAAATTGAATTGCCTGCTAGAACCGGCTTTGTGATCTTTTCAGCATTCGCCATGTCGTTTTACGTCAGTTCCTTTTCAATGTTATTTGGGAAACTGTTTGGCGAGAGGCGTCGAGACACTGCGTCGTCCGAACGGGTAGTGACGTAGACGAGTGGGGAATAGATAGCCTTTCTATTCCCAGAATGTCTCCTGGCCGCCTTGAGTGTCGGTAGCGAGTGGTAAATGGGGAGCGCCTTAGAGCGCCGGAGGGGAGCGGTGCTTCGTACCGGGATGGGGTAGACACGTCACCCCAAGTTGGGCGCTGTGGAGCGCCGGACGGCGCTCGTGGTTAACGTGTTCGCGCCACGCAAGTTACGAAAACTCGGGCGCTCTCCGTTAACTTGTTGATTTTCCTCACCAAATAGCAAACCATCTCCTCTTGAGGAAGCGATCCCCGGAGGCCCTATTCCCTATGTGTGCCGACCAAATCCGCAACCGAACGGTAGGCTGCACGATGACCGCGCCAGCACCTCGGCCAGCAGCGTCTCTTCGATCACGCTCGGTTTGCGACCGTCCGCTCGTTCCAGTTCGATGCCGCGACCGGGCGGATGACGCAGTTCGGTTCCAAGGTTGGCGCCAGTACCTTCAGCGGCAGCATGAGCTGGAACGCCAACGGCAGCGTGGCCTCGCTGGTGATTGCCGACCCGTTCAACGCCTCGAACTCGCAGACCTGCACCTACCAGCACGACGATCTGAGCCGCATCAGCGCCGGCAACTGCGGGTCGTGGTTGCAGAGCTTCACCCCGGATGCGCTGGGCAACCTGGCGAAGGGCGGCAGCAGCCCGTTCCAGCCGGTCTATACGTCGAGCAACCAGATCGCGGGCTACGGCTACGATGCCAACGGCAACCTGACGAACGAGCCGGGCATTCACAGCTACGCCTGGGACGCGGAAGGGGAGCTGGTGGGCCTGGACAGCGGCGGTACCACGGCGCTCTACGACGCCCTGGGCCGGGTGGCGGAGGTGGGCAAGACGGGCGGCGTGTACACCGAGCTGCTCTATGGCTTGGATGGGGGTAAACTGGCGGTCATGAACGGCCAGACCTTAGGGCGCGGCTTGGTCGGGCTGCCAGGCGGGCTGACGGCGGTCTACACGCCGGGCGGGCTGGCCGAGTTCCGGCACCCGGACTGGCTGGGCTCCGCGCGGCTGACCACGACGCCGGCAAAAACCTACAACGGCAGCCAAGCCTACGGCGCCTACGGGGAGAGCTACGCGGCCGCGGGCACGGCCGACCCCAGCTACACCGGCCACGACCCGGACACGGTCGGCGACCTCTACGACACTTGGTTCCGGCGCTACAGCCCCCGCCAGGGCCGCTGGCTCAGCCCCGACCCGGCCGGAACGGTGGCGGTGGACCCGTCGAATCCGCAAAGTTTGAACCGGTATACGTACGTTGCCAACAATCCGCTGATCTTGCTTGACCCTCTCGGATTGATCTGCACAACCTCGTTCACCGCTGGCAACTTATCATTCAGCTGCACGGTTTGGGGTTCTCTCTACGGCGGTGGTGCCGGGGGTGATCATGGGAAGTTGGTTGCCTACTCCGACGACACGGACCGCCCCAGCGGCAATAACAGCGTCTTCACTCTCGGCATCCGAGCACCCGGCCAAACATACCAACAGTGCCTCGCTGCGAACGCGCATACATACAGTGCAGGCGGAGCCATAGAGCTTGCAGTCAACGTCGCCACCGGAACCAACACATCTTTTTCCTCCAATAAGGCCGTTGACTTCTTTACAGGGAATGTTATCAATAGCGTTTTATTCGGTGATGCCAAGGACGCAGGCCTAGCGGCTGCCGGACAAGCCCCTGGTGTGCTTGAGGCCGGTGTGGGCACAGGCCTCACCTATGGCAGAAGGACATCGGGGAGTATTGCTCTCAATCTTGCGGGCAAGGGTGGTCTTCCTCAAGCGCTCAGTTCGTCCACGGGTGGGTTGAGATCAGTGCTTGGCCGCGTTGGCAATGTCTTGAACCTCGGCCTGAAAGCCAGCACACGATTTGGGATCGACCTCGGTTTAACAGGGGCTGAGGCGATCGGTTGCGCCATTCCTCAAAGTTAATGCTTATGACTAAACCTAGCACAATGACACAGGTCAAAAACGGGTTCCGCTCAGCAGGAACTGCACTGCTCGGATTGGGATGGCTTGGCTTGGTTTTGGGTGGAATGGCAATTACATTTTCGCCTTCGAGCAAATATCCACCGGCTGTTGGCTGGGTGTTCCTGGCCGTCGCAGCGACCATCTTAGTCACTACGGCGCAGCGTTGGGTGAAAGCTTTGCCAGGGCTTCTGGGTCTTGCGACCCTTAACGCCCTATTTGCAATGTTCTCAGGATACCCAACGAACCTGCCGTCCGTTCCCATTTCCCGCTCCGAGTCTCTAGTTGCGACACTTCTTTTAGCTGTCAGCACTGCTCTGTCTCTTAGCTTTACGGTTCGGGAGCTAAGGGTAGTTGATCGCCTTGCCTTCCTGATTTACGCCACTTGTATTTTGTGGGGAGCGGTAGATCACCGCGTTACTCTTCCGGCGCAGATGGGGGTCGCGACTTTCTGCCTTTTCTCTGCTTGGGTTTACGACCGTATCCAGCGTCGTGGTGGCCACAATGCGTCCGGACACCACCTGGGAGGCCCTGCCAGTTCGCCCGCCGATCCCATCTGATGAGAGTTTCGCTGGGTCAATGGAGAGCGCCCTAGTATCTCCAGTGCGCCGAATCCGACATACAGGTGCTTAAGTCCCACCGAGAACGGCTTGCCTTCCTGCTTGCTTGAGAACCAATCGCGGATGTCCTGCGCCAGTTGCGGATGCCCCGGCCAAAACCTGGGCTTCTGCACTGAATGAACCGCCGAGAGCACTGGTAGACTGACACTCGGCGGGAGTGCTTGCAGTTGTATATTTAATCCCTGATTTATCATGCTGACGCGCATCGCCGTGCTTGTTATTGCTGTCTTGCCGTTCTGTTTCGCGGCCCGCGAAACAAGGGTGGCAAGGTGCGTGACCGCGCCGCCCTCCGCGGGTTATGAGTCACGCTTGGAGCAGATCGGTTCGCGGCTTTGCGTGCAGGGCGGCACGGGTTACGTGCTGCTGGAAAATTATATCGTGGGGCTAACCGGTCGCGATATGGACGCCCCCAATGGGTGGCGCATCGTCGTCGTCGCCGTTCGCAGTGACTCGCTTGCCGTGGTTGGCGCAATGTCGGTGCACCGGGTTGACGAAAACCCATTCGGGCTGGTGTGTACGCCGGATGCGGTCTACCTCAACGCCAACGGTAGTTTGATGGTGCTATCGCCCGGACTGACCACCAAGCAGGAGCTCAACCTGCCGCAGAAGGGGGTGCCTTATGCGCTGGTGGGCACCGCCAGCGACCAGTATGTGATGACAGAAGCCATCTACGACCGTCAGGACGTGGTGACGTTGTTCCGAAAAGGCACACTGCAGATGGTTTACCGCGCAACGTTTGACGCTCGACCCCTCCCGCCATACCCGCTGACCGACATCGAAATTGGATTGAGCCGATTAGGGGCGGCAACCATCGCGGCTCCGACGCTGCTGCTCGCTCAGTTCGAACGTCACATCGCGGCCTTGGAGGTTGGTCCGGAAGCGAAGCTGAAGCTTCTCCCACTGGTTACAGACAAGCCGCCCCTGGTCTGCGGCAACTGGATCGTTGGGGTAGGAACTGGTGATCTTCAGATGATGACCTCGGATTACAAGAAGGCCCACAACTGGACAAATGCGGAAGACTATCGCCTGATCGATGCGACCTGCGTTCAGGGCCGCTCCTTGGTGGCCTACGGGGTCAAGGTGCATCTGGGGTTGCTTCACAACACGATTTCCGACAGCCGCCTGTTTAAGCTCGACTTGGAGACCATGCAGGAGTCGGCCTCTCCGGAAAAGATTGGTCACGTACCGACTCCACCCTTGCGACCGCAGCGGCGCGCCTGGATCGTTCAACCGACAAGCTTGTACTTGGACCAGGACATGGGCGCGGTGGCCTACGACCCGGATCACGGGAACTATCTCGTAACCGACGGTACGCGGGTGTGTAGCGTGGACGCCTTCTGAATGTACACGCAGGCAGGCGCGCGTCGATGCATCGGCGTTGCCGTGCCGCCCCGGCCGGAGAGCTACGCGGCCGCCGGCATCGCCGACCCCAGCTACACCGGCCACGATCCGGACACGGTCGGCGATCTCTACGACACCTGGTTCCGGCGCTACAGTTCCCGTCAGGGACGTTGGCTCAGCTCCCGCAACTTCGTGAACTGGGTTCAGGCGATTCAAGTCGAAGTCGTGGGTCACAAAAGTAAACTGACTCGCGACTGTCATCCGCGACCGGTGGCGGAGTGACGTGGTGCGTCGGCGAACTTTAGCGTGACGGTGCGGTGTGTGTAGGCGGCGGTGGCCGCGCTGGGGAAGGTGATGCGCAGACAGGCGGCGCCGTCCGCGGCGGGCAGCAGGGACGCGCCGACGACCGTACGAAGCGCGGCGGCGTCACGGAGGCCGAAATCGTAGCTGTGTCCCGGGCGCCCCGCCACCACCAGCGTGAGCTGCGTCCGGTCGGGCGACCAGGTCTCGGAGACGACGTCCAAGCTCGCGCTGCGTGCGCCCAGCTTTGGCAACGCCGTCGGCAGGACGAGTCCGAAGTCGTCGCGCAGCCGGAGGCGCACCGTGGCCGTACCGGCGTCGAGCGGCAGGGTGAGGCTGACGTGCTGATCGAACGCCGAGGCCACGAGGTGCGCCGGCAGCGGCGCGCCGTTCAGCGTGGCGCCGAGCAGGCGGGCGCGCAGGCTGACGGCGGGTGAGAACTCGATCTCCATCGGGCCGGTCCCCGCGGCGCGTCGCGCCTCCAGCACGAGGCCGTCGGCGGTGCGGTGCAGCGCGAGGTCCACGACCGCGGAGGCGACGCGCACCTGGCCGACGCGGAGCGCGTCCCAGTCGGCGGGCAGGTGGGGCGCAAAGCGCAGGCGTCGGGCGGGCGCATCCACCTCAAGTCCCAGCAAGCCGCGCAGCAGCGGACTGACCACCATGGCGGCCGACCACACCTGATTCGGCGAGCTGGTGGAGAGCGACTGGTAGTAGTCGCCCGACAGGACCTCGGTGACGTGGCCCAGCGAACCGTCCAGGGCCAGCAGGGCGTTGGCGCGCAGGTTGGCCCAGGCGGGCAGGGCGCGGTGGTACCGGTACTCGCCGACCGCAGCCCAGCCGGTGAAGAGTGGCCACACGGCGCCGAAGTGATAGCCGCTGGGATCGTACCTGGGGTCGTTGGCCGAGAGAATGCGCATGCCCCAGTCGGTGTGCTGATCCGCATCCGCCAGCCGGCTGATCATGGTCTCGCTATGCGCCGCGTCCAGGACTCCGAACCACATGGGGACAGTGGATAAGACGCTGGCGACCTCCACCTGCCGGTTGTCGCGATCCAAGCCAAAGCTGAAGAGCTGCTGCTGCCGCGACCAGAAGAGCTGGTTCAGCAGCGCGCGGTGCGCCGCGAACTGCCGGTCCAAGTCCTGGCCGAGGTCGTCCTTGCCCACACGCCGCGCCAGGTTGGCGAGCGCCTGCAGCGCCGCCACCCCGAGGCCGCTCTGGTAGAGCTCCGTTTTAACCGGCAGCAGCGGGCCGCCCTCCACCCACCCGGTGCCGACGCCCTGATTCTGCGGCAGCCCTTGCGTGTCGTACGTGGAGCGCAGGAACTCGTAGGCCTTCCAGATGCTGTCCCAGTGCTGACGGGCGTAGGCGACGTCGCCGCTGTGCATGACGTAGTCGTTGACGACGAGGATATAGAGCGGCGTGGCGTCGGCGGAGGCGTAGGCGTAGGGATAGTCCTTGAACCAGGGCACGAAGCTGGCGCTCTGCGAGATCTCATGCGCCATCTTGCCGTCGGCGCGCTGGTAGGTACGCAGGAAGTCGAGCGCCGTGCGCGTCGTGGCGAAGTCGCCTTCGGCATCGAGCGCGAGCGCCGTCCAGAGAGCGTCGCGGCCGAAGAACCAGGCGAAGCCGGGGCGCTGGCTCTCGCCCGAGGTGCGGTAGCCGGCCACCAGGCCGGTGCCGAGGTAGGGGTTGGTGACCAACCCTTGGATGACGCTGATGCGCGCCCAGTCGTAGGCCTGCTGCATCTGGGCATCGGGCAGTTGCAGGCTCACCGTGTTCGCCAAATATTGCCGATCAGCGGCGGCCGCGGCCGCGAGCAGGGTGTCGTAGTCGGTGGCGAGACGGTGGTAGGCCGTCGCCGCGGCGGGCAGGCCGGTAACCGAGCCGGCCATGACGATCACCTTCGTGTCCTGCCCGGACGCGGTGGCGCCGAGCAACAGCGAATTCTCCGACGAGGCGGAGGAGTTGGTGGCGTACTCCTGGCGATCAATCACCCCGGTCGGCGAGCCAACCAGGGCCACAAACTTCTTCTGCTCCTCGCCCAGGTAGAAGGCGCCGCGCAGGCTGGGGTCCAAACCTTGTGCGGGCGCGATGTAGGTGCCGCCGAGCGCGCCCGGCCATTCCAACTGGAAGTCGCGCTGGAAGACCGCCTCCACTTGCAGCGGGGTGGTGGTTGCAACTTCGAGCTTGATGACCACGCCGGGCTCCTGCCGGGGCGCGAAGAAGGTCTCCCGGACCTGGAAGTTGTCGCCGGCATAGAGCAGGGTGGCGGATTCGGGGCGCACGGTGAGCGTACGCACCAGCGAGGCGGCGGGCAGGACGCGACCGTCAACGTGGAAGAGCAGGTGGAAGTTGCGCAGGAGCTTGAGCGGGTAGACCCAGGCCTCCATCGCGCCCGCCTCGTTACCGAAGAGCGCCGCCCGCGAGCCGACCGCGGAGAGGAACTCCCAGGGCCGCGCCGGACGCGAGAGCTCGAGCGCCGCCGGTTCACCATGTGCGGCGCCTGAAACGCTGCTACGGATAGCGTCCTGTTGCGGCCGAGTTGCGGCGCGACTGAAAAGGGAGAAGAGAGCGAGCAGGGCGAGGGAGGTGGCGGCACGGCGCAGGGGA
The DNA here is from genome assembly GCA_937898755.1 of uncultured Acidobacteriota bacterium. GTDB lineage: Bacteria > Acidobacteriota > Terriglobia > Terriglobales > SCQP01 > CALEJU01. The sequence continues at coordinate 28,989 of CALEJU010000031.1, forward strand.
GTGAACGGAATGCGTCGCGTCATGGGGGGCTCGCTTGCAGAACTGTGCACCATGGTAACGCGCAGCCCAAATACCGCCGTCTCGTTACTCGACGCACCCGGGAATGCACGGATTATGGAATTCCATTGCATATCACAAGAATCCAGCAGTGCAGGCGCTGCCGCTCGCAATGGTTGAGGAATGTACGGCTTGCCACATCATGGCGTCGAACGCCCGCAACACCGCGCTAGTTCGACACAAGAGCGTATTGGCACTTAAACGGCACTTAAATGAGAATATTGACAAGTTTTTGTCAAATTCGCCACTTCGCGTTATGATCATCGCAGTTGGACCTCGAGAATCGGCATGATCCACCGCCTGGAAATCGAAAACTTCTACTCAATTCTGAGCGCTCAGGTGATCGATCTGCGGGCGAGTGGCCATGCTCCCGAGGACTCCGAACGGCTGGCTCCTCTCTGGCCCGGTGCCGAGCAGCGGGCCCCGAAGGTGGTCGCGCTGTTTGGCGCGAATGCCTCCGGCAAATCCAACGTGCTAAAGGCCCTCTCCTTCTTGGCATGGTTTGTCCAGTACAGCTTCCAAAGTGCGCCGGACGGCTGGATGCCGTACCTTCGCTTTGAGAGCGACGAAGCGCGGGAATTACCGACCCGGCTCGCGATCCATTTTGGCGGTCCGCAAGACCTAGGTAATGTGGCCGGGCCAGAGCATGGTCCGTACTGTCGCTACGCCTATGAAGTGGTGCTGGGCGGTCCGCAGGGCAATCGGCAGCAAGTCCTTAAGGAAACTCTTCAGTATTGGCCCCAAGGCAAGGGTCGGCAGGTGCGTTTATTTGAGCGGGACGAGAAGGGGGCGGTCCGGGCGGGGAGGGACTTCGGTCTGGCGCCGATCCGGTCCGCACTGGAACGGGTTCTGCGTCCCAACGCAAGCATGATCTCGACATTAGCCCAATTGCAACATCCCGTCTCGCTCGGATTGCGCGAGATGGCCGCGGCGGTGATGTCCAACATCCTGACTGAGAAACAGGACGTGAGCGAACCGGCGATTTTTCAGCTGTACGAGGCGGCCCCGGCCCGTGTCGACCAGCTCAATCGCGAGATCCAGATTCTCGGCTTAGGCGTGGGCGCGATGCGGCTGGTGTCGGGAGCTTCGGGCGCCACCGCTAGGTTTGCCCACGAGGGACTCCACCAGGAGTTGCCCCTTCAGGCCGAAAGCAATGGGACGCGGCAGTTTGTGAAACTGTTTCCGCTGTTGCAGCGGGTGTTGGAGACGGGTGGCGTCGCCGTGATCGACGAGATGGATCAGGCGCTCCATCCTCTTGTCCTTACCGAGATAGTGAGGTGGTTTCATAGTTCAACGCGCAATCCACGCCATGCTCAGCTCTGGATGACGGGGCAGAACGCCTCGCTTCTGGAGGACCTGAGCAAAGAGGAGATTCTGCTCTGTGAGAAGGACGCCGGCGGTCGGACGACGATCTACGGCCTACGCGATGTGCAAGCGGTGCGGCGTGGGGACAACTACTACCGCAAATACCTGAGCGGCGTCTACGGTGCGGTGCCGCACCTAGGCTGATGGCGCGCCCAAGCATACCCCAGCGGCTGCGGGTCTTCCTCGGGTGCGAGGGGGAAAGCGAGAGAAGTTACGCCGCGCTCCTCCAACAACTGATCCCTAACGTTCATCTGAATACGAAGGTGCTGGGCGGCGGCGACCCTCTGGCCCTGATCGAGAAGGCCATCCGGCTTATTGCCTCCGACGTGCCGCGTCGGGCGCCTTACGCGGTTATGGGTCTGTTGCTCGATGAGGACAGGCTTGGTCAGGATGCCGATCGCGATCGACGGGCCATTGAAAAGGCAACGGCCAGCAGCCTTCACCTTATCTGGCAGCGGCCATGCCACGAAGCCATTTTGCTGCGGCACTTGCCGGGCTGTGAGCATCTTCGCCCCCAAACGTCGGAGCTCGCCCTTTTACAACTGCTCCGATATTGGCCGCAATACAGCAAGGGGACATCGGCGGTCGAGCTCTCGCATCACATTGGAGAACAAGAATTGCGACAGGTGTTGCCAGTGGAACCGGAGCTCGGGACTTTTCTCCGGGCCCTTGGGCTGCGTTGACCCAGTTTCCATGACGCGGTCATCGCGGCGCTGCTGCGGTCTTCTGGTCAAGGGTTCGGGCTACAGGATTTCGCGCGCATCGCCGACGCGGCGTGTCACGCGCGTCTGGTCGAGGTACTCCAGTAGCGGGATGGCGTACTTCCGGCTGACCCCGGTGAGGGCCTTGAAGGCGGCGACGTCGAGCCGGGGCGACTGAAGTTTGCGGCGGGCGAGCTGGGCGCGTAACGCGTCGAGCGCCGCGCCGTGCACGATCAACTCCTCGCTCACCTTGACCAGAACCTTCTCGCGCAGCAGCAGATGCAGCACCTTGTTCGCCGTGGCGCGATCGAGCGGCAACGCTGCCAACACGTCTTTCACGGCGGGTGCCTGCAGGCCGGCTTTCTGAAAAGCGGCTTCCATTTGTTCGCGGGCGGCGCGCTCGGCGGGGCTCATCACCACCTGGCGTCCGGCAGGACTGTACAGCTCGCCCGACTTCTGGAACCGGCCCGCACGAACCAGGATCTCCAGGACGTGACGGTAGACCGCCGCAGTGGGTGGCTGCGGAACTCCGAGATGAAGGCGCAGGTCCTCAGGCGCCACGCCGGACGCCAGTGGTTCGAGGCGCGCACGGGCCGCGATCTCGGTTGCTCGAAGCAGCCCGTTGAGCTGGTCGGTGGCGAAAAAGTGGTGGCCGGGAAGTTGTACGACGCGCTGGGCGGACTCCAACGGGGCCAGTTCGCGCGCCAGCTCCGCGGGCAATTGACCACTGGCTGCGGCCAACTCGGCAAGCCCCAGACCCGCGCCGCCGGCGCGTTCCAACAGCCATTCCAAACGCTGCGTGCCGGCGGCTAGAGTGAGGGCTTGGAACGCGGCGAGAAACTCCGGCTGGCGCACGACCGAGGGACGATGCCGGACCGGCAGGTTGTCCACCACGCCGCCGCCGCCCAGCGTCATCATGGGAGAGAACTGTCGCACCACGAAGCGGTCCCCCGGCCATGCCAGCAGGGGCTCCGCCAAGCGCAGCTGCGCCGGCGCCGTCTGCCCGGCGGCGAGCCGGTCGCGTTCGAAGAGCACTACTTCTGCCACGGTCTCGGCGCTGAAGACGTGCAGGTGGACGCGGCTGCGGTTTTTGAGTGGCGTCACACCGGCGAGCAACGTAAGTTGCACATCGAGTTGGGTCGAAGGGCGGAACACTCCGGCGGTGGTGAGCGTCAGGCCGCGTGCGAGCTCGCTGGGCTCGACCGCTGCCAAGTTGACCGCCACGCGTTGCCCGGCGACGGCTTCCGCCACGGTCTGGCCGTGGACTTCAACCCGGCGCACCCGCAGTCGTCGCGCCGGGGCGCCTCCGCCGAGCACTTCCACCTCCGTATCCGGCGCGAGCCGTCCAGAGAGCAACGTGCCCGTGACCACCGTTCCAAAGCCCTTGATGGTAAAGACACGATCAATGGGCAACCGTGGAGGGCGGCCTGCGGCGCGGCGCGGGCTGTCCGCTGCCAAGGTCTGCAGTTGCTGCCGCAGCCTCTCGAGACCGGCGCCGCTCCGCGTGCTGACCGTGACCAGTGGCGCCGCTGCGAGAAACGTCCCGTGAATGAACGTCTGCACCTCGCTGCACACATGCTGGAGCGCGTCGTCGTCCACCAGGTCAGCCTTCGTCACCACCACCATCCCGCGCTCGAGGCCGAGGAGGCGGCAGATGTCGAAGTGCTCGCGGGTCTGCGGCTTCACCCCCTCGTCAGCGGCGATGACCAGCAGCACCAGGTCCACGCCGCCCGCCCCGGCCAACATGTTGCCCACGAAGCGCTCATGCCCGGGCACATCCACAAACGCGAGTTGCAAGCCAGGGAGGGCGAGATGGGCGAAGCCCAACTCGATGGTGATGCCGCGCCGTTGTTCTTCCGCCAGGCGGTCGGGGTGTGTCCCGGTCAAAGCCGCCACCAGCGCGCTCTTGCCGTGGTCAATATGGCCGGCGGTGCCGATGATGACGGAGCGCATGTTGTTCTGACCCCGGGTTAGGCGTGCGCCGCGTCCACCTCGGCCGCCAAGGCGCGGGCCGCGGCGGCGGGATCGGCAGCGGCAGTGATGGCGCGACCCACGACCAGGTAATCGGCGCCGCTCCGGACGGCGTCGCCGGCGGACAGTACCCGACGCTGGTCCTGCCGGTCCCCCGTCGCGGGACGGATGCCCGGGGTCACGATTTTGAAATCGGCTCCGCAGGCCCGACGGATGAGCGCGGCTTCCTGCGGCGAGGCGACGACACCGCCGAGCCCGGCTGCCTGGCACTGCTCCGCCCAGGCAACCACGCGGGTGGTCACGGGGCCGGCAATGCCCAACCCGCTCAATGAGGTCTCATCGAGACTGGTCAGGACGGTTACCCCCAGCAAAATGGGGGCCGCGGCGCCAGTCTCACGGCATGCGGCCGCAGCGGCCCGGAGCGCGGCGGGACCCGCTGCCGCATGGACGTTCAGCATCTGCACATCGAGCGCGGCGGCGGCGCGCACCGCCCCGGCCATGGTGTTGGGTATGTCGTGGAACTTCAGATCGAGGAAGACGCCCAGGCCGAACTGGCGGACTTGGCGGACGATCTCCGGCCCGGCCGCAACAAAGAGTTCGAGTCCAATCTTGACCAGCCCCACCTCGTGTTGGAACTGGCGGCACCAGGCGAGGGCGGTCGCGGGTAGCGGGGTGTCCAAGGCCAGAATCAGGCGATCCCGGCCGCGCGCAGCGGCAGGCAGCGGCATGTCTGTCAGTGTACGGCGGGGGAAGCGGGAGGGGTAGAGGAGCGAGGGCCCCGGGCGGGGAGTGGGGGAGTGCCCCCCACTCCCGAGCAATTAACGCCGGGCGAGCAGGTCCAGGCGGACCGAAGCCAAACCGGCGCCCTTGAAGCGCAGGGCGCGGGCGACGGCGTAGCTGACGTCGATGATGCGCTTGTGGGTCACTGGCCCGCGGTCATTGACCTTGAGCACCACGGAGCGGGAATTGCAGAGATTGGTGACACGGACCCAGGAACCGAGCGGAAGTTCACGATGGGCGGCGGTGAAGGCGTTCATGTTAAAACGTTCGCCGCTGGTCGTCTCGCGGCCTTGGAACTCAGATCCGTACCACGAGGCCACCCCCACTTGATAGGGACGGACGGCGGCCGGCGGGGGGCAAACAATCGGCGAGCGGGCCTCAGTGGTCGGAGACGAAAGCAGTCCGGTAGGCGCACCCAACACAAACAATACGAGCGCACGGCTAAACCAGGGTTTTCTCATCCAAGTACCTCGATGGGAAGAAGAATTGATGCAGACCGGCTCCGGAGCGGGCTGGCGCTGGGTTGAGGGCCCACTGTGGGTTGGACCACAGCCGCGTCCGGAGGGCGGGGGAGCAAAAAGCACCCCACGACCCGAGTACAGACTTGTCGAGCGTAGGGGAAAGCCTGAGGTCAGGCAACCCGAAGCACCTGCTTACGATGCGGGTTGCCCGGCGAAGGGTTGACAACGGGGGGGAACTTCGCTCGGGAAGGTTACTGGTTGGTTATTATCAACTGCCTCATAGGCGCGGGGATGGAGCGAGGGCGAAGGGCGAGGGCCGCGTGGGCACGCTATGTTGGCAGTTCCGGCTTCGGCCGCCGCCCTTCGCCGCTCATCCGCTTGCATTCCCGGCCAGCACTCTTTAGGCTCGGACGCCATGTCACTCCCCACCTCTCTTGCGCCGCGCCGCATCTTGTTTTCGGTCCTTCTGCTGGCGGCGGGGCTGGTTGCCGGCGCTGCCGATGTGAAGAACAGCGTGACCGGCAAAAACATTCACGCTATCTCGTTCATGAGCGAGTCGTTGGGGGAGGAGCGCTCAGTCAGCATCCTGCTACCGCCCGATTACGACACCGCAACGCGGCGTTATCCGACACTTTACTTGTTGCACGGCTACGGAGACGACAACACTGCCTGGTCGTACATGACCAACCTCTCGGGCTATGGCGCCCACCACGAGATGATCATCGTGATGCCGGACGGCTCAAAAAGCTTCTACGTCAACAGCGCCTCCGACCCCAAGGCCCGATTCGAGGACTTCATCACCAAGGACTTGGTGGCCTACGTGGACAGTCATTACCGGACGATCCCCCAGCCGCGGGCGCGGGCGATTGCGGGGCTCTCGATGGGCGGCTACGGAGCAGCCGAGCTGGGCCTGAAACACGCCCACGAGTTCAGCGCCTTGGGTTCGTTCAGCGGCGCGGTGGGCGTTGCCCACGAGGCGCCGGCGGCCCCTGATCCCAAAGCCAGCGCCCAAGCGCGACGCGACCGGCAGGCGACTGACGACCTGCTCGGACCAGTCGGCTCGCCGGCGCGCGCCGATCATGATCCTTTTGTCTGGCTGGACAAGGTCGCGCCTGCGGACCTGCCGTTCATCTACGTCGCCTGCGGCGGGGAGGACTTCCTGGTGGAACAGAACCGGGCCTTCGTCCGCGCCATGGCGGCCAGGAAGATTCCTTACGAGTATCGCGAGATCTCGCCGCGCGTCCATGCCTGGGACTTCTGGGACGATCAGATCCGCATCTTCCTCAACCTGCTGGACCAGCGGCCCGGGTGGGGAGCCTGAGGGAGTTGGGGTAGGGCGTCGGGGGATCAAAAGTTGACCGTGGTGTCAGGGCGGCCTTCGGCTTTCGGCCCTCGCCCTTCGTTCCCCCTGTCTCTTATACACATCTGACGCTGCCGACGATCTTACGCGTGTA
>CALEJU010000032.1 GCA_937898755.1 uncultured Acidobacteriota bacterium
GAGATTTCTGCCTGTCTCGTGGGCTCGGAGATGTGTATAAGAGACAGCCCTACTCCCCACCCCCTACACTGATATCCAGTCATGGAAGCGGCCTTCCCTTTGCTCGTGATCGCGGGTCCGACAGGTAGCGGCAAGACCCCGCTCGCCCTGCATCTCGCCGAACGCTTCCACGGCGAGATCGTCAACTTCGACTCGATGCAGGTCTACTGCGGTTTTGATCTGGGGACCGCCAAGCCGAGCCGCGAGGAGCTGGCGCGGGTGCCGCATCATTTCATCGGCGAGGTTGCGCCGGACGCGGTCTTTACCGCCGGCGAGTACGCGCGGCGCGCCCGGGAACGGCTGGCCGGGTTGAACGAGCGCGGCGTGTTGCCGGTGCTGGTGGGCGGCACGGGTTTTTATCTGCAGGCGCTGCTCGAGGGATTGTTTCCCGGACCGCCGCGCGATGAGGCGTTGCGGGTGCGGCTGCGGCAACGCGCCGCGGCACGCGGTCCGGAGCACGTGCACCGCATCCTGCAACGCCTGGACGCGGCTGCCGCCGCGACGATCGCGCCGCGCGATCTGGCGCGCGCCATCCGCGCGGTTGAGGTGCGGCTGCAATCCGGTCGCCGCATGAGCGAGTTGTGGCGCCTCCACCCGCCGCAGGCGCTGGCCGGCGTTCACCCGATCAAGGTGGGGCTCAACCCGCCACGCGCCGCGCTTTATGCCCGCATCGACCAGCGCGCCGCGACCATGTTCGGGGGCGGGATTCAGGAGGAGACGCGCCGCTTGCTGACACGCTACCCGACCACGTTGCCGGTGTTTGCCGCCCACGGCTACAAGCAGGCCTGCGACATCCTGCTGCGCGGCAGGCCGTTGGACACGGCGCTCCCCGAGGCGCAGCAGGAACAGCGCCGCTACGCCAAGCGGCAGTGGACCTGGTTCCGGCGCGACCCGGCCATGCACTGGCTCGACGGCTTCGGTGACGACGACGCGGTGCAGGCGGACGCCGCGGTTTGGGTGGAGCAGAGGTTGGCGGGTGGCTAGACCAGGGAGAGTGGCGGGTCAGGCGTCGAGCGGGAAGCGTCGAGTGCAAAGGCAACGCACTGGGACTCTCCGTCTCTCACCCTTTCTTCTCGCTCCACGCATACGGCTTCGCCTCCGCAACCGCGGCTCGCTACTTTTTCAGAATCGTGTCTTCCGGATCGACCAGCACCGTGCTCCCAGCCGCGGTGGTGGTGAAGCTGAAGGGCGCGGTGGCGCCCTCGATGGTGACGCGGCCGAGCGCAGTCCGGGTCGCACCCTCGCTGACGTAAAGCGGGACCGACATCAGAAACGAATCGGCCACCTCCAACTGGCGCAGCGTCCCGCTGACCCGGCGCCGGCCGTGCTCGTCGGTCCAGCGGACATCGGCGAGCTGATAGCGCGGCACCTCGGTGCTGTCGAGCCATTCGTGAAAAAACCAGTGCAGCTTGCCGTCCTGGGTCAGGTCGAGCGCGGGGGGAAGCTGCGTCTCGAAGGCGTGCTGCAGATCGGCGGTGGTTGCCAGGCGGCCTTCGAACTCTCGGCGGAAGCGCTGCAACGCGGCGAAGAAGCGCGCATCGGGATCGGAGGCCGCGGGATCGCGCAGGAGCGCGCGCAACATGTGCACCACCCAGGTGCCCTTGTCGTAGATGAGCACGTTGTAGCCATCCGGGATTTCCGAGGAGTTGAGGCGCAGGCCGAGCGTAAGCGGTCCGGTGTCGGCATAGGGGCGGCCGTTGTGGGCCGGGCGCAGCAGTTCACGCCGGAAGCGCGCCAACAGGGTGGCGGCGGCACCGCGGGCGCCGGGTTGCGCATCGAGATAGAGCAGGGCGGCGTAGTTGGAGAGCGCCTCCGCCATCCACTGGTCGTGGTAATCCTTCCATCCCACCGCGTCTCCCCACCACTGGTGGGCGATCTCATGCGCCGGCATCAGCGCTTCGTAAAGCTGCTGCGCTTCCAAGCTGAGGCCGGAGGCTTGAATCTCGGCGGGCGTCAGAAAGGCGTAAGAGGCGAGAAAGATCAGCCCCGGCCATCCCTGCCCGAAGCGATAGGGCATCTGCGTGATGGCCAGCTTCGAGTAGGGAAAGGTTCCAAAACGTGACTGGTAAAACGCGATGATGCGCGCCTCCTCCTGCGCGAATTTTTGCAGCCTCGCGGGGTCGGGCGGGGAAGGCGGCACCTCGGTCGCGGGCGGCTGGCGGCCGGGCGGGGTGTTCAACGCGGCATAGACGTCCACCAGGGTGGGCGCACGCCCCGGCTCGCTGGCCGCAACGGTCGTGCTCGCGACTTGGAACGCTCCCAGGTTGAACCCGGCCACGCGCAGCGGCAGGCTGGAGACCCAGCGGCGCACCTGCATTCCCTCGGGCGGCATCGCATCGGCCGCATCGGGCGCCGCCGGGTCCCCGCTCGCCACCAGCGTGAGCTGCTTCGGATAGGTGAACGTCAGGTCGTGCGTTGCCGACTCGAGGCCGCGATTGGGGTACCAGTCGGCGCGTTCCGTGACGCCGTACTCCCCCCGACCGGCCGTGCGGATGATGTTGCCGGCGTAGCTGAAATGCAGCCCGGTCGAAACGCCGGGGGCCAACGGTTGCGGCATCAGCACCGCGATCTGGTTGCCGGACGGAGCGGCGCCCGTCCCCGTCGTTTGAAACTCTCCGGATTGAACAAACGGCAGGGTGGCGCCCTGGGCATCGGTGACGCGCGTGAGATGCAGTGCCGGAGACAGTTCGAAGAGGAGCAAGCGGTCGCCCGTGCTGCCGGGCGGATTGCTGCCGGTCGCGCCGCCTTGAAACCGGATGGTGGTCTCGCCGCTGAGACCGAGATCGGCGGCGATGCGGGTGCGCACGCGATAGGAATCGACCACCAAGCTGGGCGCCGCCGGCGGCGGCGCGCCCGTGCGCAGCGAGTGCATGACAAAGCTCAGCCAGATGTCGTTATACGGCCCACTGTCGCGCAAGCCGGTGCGGGAGACTTGCACCTGTTCGGCCAAGGAGCGATCCACCAGAACATCAAAGGTGCCGAGATGCACGCCACTCAAGCGTGCGAAGAAGTAAGGCGTCCGGCCATGGTTCAAGAGTTCCGCCAGCAGCCGCAGCCCCTGGCCATAGTTGAGGTTGCGCACGGGCTGCGCCCAGGTCGTGAGCAGCGTGGCCACCGCCTCGCCCTGCAGCGGGATCGCGCTGTCAGCGGCGTCGCGGCGCAGGGCGCCATCGGTAAAGCGAAAATAAGCGGAGGAGAACTGCTCGTCCAGGACCCCGAGCCCGGTGAAGTTGACCAGCGCGCTGCGGTTGGCTGCGTCCGGCGGCTCGACCAGCACCTCGCCCTTGCCCTCGAAGACGGCCCCGGTGAGCTTTCCGTTCAGGTCGCTCATCAGGCCCAGCGTGCCATGCAGGAGCGAGAGGTGAACATCTTCGTCGTCAATATCCAGGCCGTCAATGCGGTAGACCCGTGCGGCGGAGAGTGCGGTCTGGCGCACTTCCGCAAGCCATTGCACGGCTTCTTGGACCGTCGCGGGCGGAGCCGCCGGCTGGGCGCCGGCCGTGATCGGGAGGAGGGCAAAGCACGCCCATGCCAGGCGGAAGCGCATGGTCCAGCATCGGAGGGCACCGCGAACAAGTCAACCGGGGTTGCGGGAACGGCCTGGCGGGTGTTGTCGGGATGGGCGCTGGAAACAGCCAACGCAAGCATTTGGAAGCGCCCAGGATCAGCCGCTGGAGCAAAGACCGTCGACGTGTACGCAAAGTAGTGGTTGAGCTCTCTCGTCTGCGCTTCGTGGGCGTCGACGTCACGGCGTGGACGTCAAGCGAGGACGACTCAGTCAAGCAGCGCGGAGAACCAGGCGTCGAGCGGCTCGCGACATGTCCGCCCCCGTGAGAATCGAACCCCGGTTTGGGGCCGTCGACGTGGTAGCGGGTCGGGAAAGTTATAATTGTAGTATTGACGCCGTCGCGGGAGCCTCCCGCAGTGCAAGAGCTGGCATGGTTGGCGCAGGTGCACGCGCATCTGCTTGCGATTTGGCGCCGTCGGCCGCCAAACAGGAAACTTGAATGAGCCCAGGATCGGAACGTGAAATGAACCGGTTGCAGGCCGGCTATGTTATTGGCGCCCGGCGCTATTGAGATCGGTGCCGTGAAAGATACAACTGTACGCGAGAGGGCCAGGAGCTAGGTGTCACACATCAAATCTGGTCTTGCATTGGAATACGTGTAGCACAGCTGGTATTGTTTGAAACTTTAAGCCCCGTCTGTAGCGACACGTAAAAATTAGGTTGATCGTTGAAGCCGTGAAAGCTAAGCGGGCCGGCGTGTTGCGTTCTGTCTTGCGCGGAGTGTGTCACGTCAAGGCGCGTTGGCGCTTGGCATGCGCTTTACAAAAGAGAGCTGTATTCTCTCGCTGCATTAGAACGAATGTTGAAGCTCGCCGGACGTGTGAGAGTCCGTAGTTGAACCTGGGACCTCTGGGCGTGAAACGAATCTTTCTAGTTAATGACGAAGTTGGACCAACCATTGCCCCTGAGTGTTGGCGTAAAGCGTTATAGCAATGGTTACGCGGCCTGGGAAGGTTTCACGACGGTGTGGCAACGGTTCCTCCGTGGAGCGGTTGTATAAGGCAGAGAAGCGAGAATGGCATGGGCGAGGAATGCGCTACTGGTGACAAGCCGAACGGCTGGCCTGTGACTGCTGCGTCCCCTTTGTAAAAACGGTCGCATGAAACCTAAAAATCCGTGCCGGCAATTCCGTCTGGAGGGGACAAATGCTGAGTTGGCACAGCTCTCCGCCGCCGTGCCGTAGCAAGGGGCCCCAAATCTCTTAGGGTCGCCGTGAAAGTGGATCAGCCTGCCACCGTTGAGGCATCCGAATCTGCTTGCGATCTGGCGCCGTCGTCCGCCAATCAGGAAACTTGAAGGAGGCCAGGATCAGAACGTGAAATGAACCTGTTGGCCGGCTATGTTATTGGCGCCCGGCGCTATTGAGATCGTGCTGTGAAAGATACAGCTGTCTGCGAGTGGGCCAGGAGCAAGGTGTCACACATCAAATCGGGTCTTGCATTGGAATACCTGTAGCACAGTTGGTATTGTTTGGAACTTTAAACCCCGCCTGTAGCGACACGTAAAAACAGGTTGATCGTTGAAGTCGTGAAAGCTGAGGAGGCCGGCGTGTTGCGTTCTGTCTTGCGTGGAGTGTGTCACGTCAAGGGCGCGTTGGCGCTGGGCATGCGCTTTACAAAACAGAGCTGTTTTCTCTCGCTGCATTAAAGCTCGCCGGACGTGTGAGAGTCCGTAGTTGAACCTGGGACCTCTGGGCGTGAAACGAATCTTTCTAGTTAATGACGAAGTTGGACCAACCATTGCCCATGAGTGTCGGCGTAAAGCGTTATAGCAATGGTTACGCGGCCTGGGAAGGTTTCACGCCGGTGTGGCAACGGTTCCTCCGTGGAGCGGTTGGCGTAAGGCAGAGAAGCGAGAATGACATTGGCGAGGAATGCGCTTCTGGTGACAAGCCGAATGGCTGGCCTGTGACTGCTGCTTCCGCTTTTGTAAAAATGGTCGCGTGAAACCTAAAAAACCGTGCCGGCAATTCTTCTGGAGGGGACAGATCTGAGTTGGCTCAGCTCTCCGCCACCGTGCCGTAGCAAGGGGCCTACATCTCTCAGGGTCGCCGTGAAAGTGGATAAGCGTGCCACTTTTGAGGCATCCGAATGTGTGCAGGTCGCATCGGGTTCTGAATGCCCTTGTCTCCGTTGGGACCGCGGAACCGGACATTGCTGCAAGACACGGCGGGACGGTTGTTGGCTGTCCAGTCAGCGCTGTTGGGGAAGTGGCGAAGGTCTTGGCCGGGGTGGAGCAAACTTGCACCGCAGGCGCAACAAGCTCTAGAACATATTTTGGTCCGCCCGAGTCTGGGCCAGATCGCGGCCGGGGCCTTCGACGCGCATGCGGAAAACGTCAACTACTATAGTCGTCGTTTGGCAAAGCTACGCTTACCTTTGGTGACCGTCAGCCACGCCGTGGAGCGGTTTGCCGAGGTCGCGGAAAAGATGTTGCCGCCGGAAGCCGACGGCGCCGCCATGGCCGTCATGGACTCGTTTTTGAGGAGTGTCTCCCTCCTCATCGGTCAGGCCTACGACGAGGTTCAGCGCGGAGCGGTGGCCACGTTGCTCGAGGTACTCGATGCCGAGCTCGATGCTGAGAGCCTGGACGACCTGCTGCGGCGCCTGTTGGCGGTGGCGGCGAAGGCCTTCCACGCCCGGTGGGCTGGGATCTTACTTTGTGAGTCATGGCTCCCCCAGCCCACCGCCGATTTCGGTCCCGCCTGCCGCCCGCGACTCCTGCTCCATGCCCTCCACGGCGTGGAGCAGGAGTTGGCGGTTCCCGCGCTAGGCGCCGGACAGTTCTTTCAGGATGTCGTAAGGCGGGCGCGACCGGCGATGCTTCTCGATGCCGCCAACGATCCGCGCATTGTGCAGCCCTATTTCCGCACTCTCAACATTGCGACGGTCTGGGCGGTGCCCCTGCGGCGGCGCGCAACCACACCTGACGGCCAACCCGCCGGAGTGCTCGGCGTCCTGCACGTGGATTTCGACCGGCGCTATGCCTGGCTGCCGCAAGAGCTGGACCTGCTCGGGGCGCTGGCGGAACGCTCGTCGCTGGCGCTCGAGCGGGCCCGCCTGATTGATCTGCTGCAGGTCAAGCAGCACCAGGTTCGCGAGCTGTCCGAAGAGCTGTTGCGCGCGCAAGACGACGAACGCCGGCGCATCAGCCGCGAACTGCACGATGACACCGGACAAGCGCTGCTCACCATTCGATTGCGCCTCGAGCTGGCGCGGCGTCAGAAGGACCCGGTGCAACAGCGCCAGGAGGTGGACACCGCGCTTGCCCTCGTGGATCGCAGCGTGAAGGACCTGCGGCGCATCATCGCCCGGCTTTCGCCCCTGGCGCTCGAAGAACTCGGTCTGGCCGCCGCTTTACGCGCCGACGGGCGCACGTTCTCGCAAACTTGGAGCATCCGCACCGAGGTCCGGATCGTGCCGGCGCGAGCGCGCTTTCCTCCCGCCCTCGAACTTCTCCTGTATCGCCTGGTGCAGGAGGCACTGACCAACATCGCCAAGCACGCCGCTGCCACGCGTGCCTGGGTACGCATCACCGCGGGAGCCCACTCCGTTTCCGTGGTGGTGGCCGATAACGGGGTGGGCTTGAGAAACGCCGCCGAAGCGTCCGGCCACGACTCGCGTCATCCTCCGCAGCCCGCTGCTGGCCTGGGCCACTTCGGCCTGGCAGGCATGCGACAGCGGACGGAGCTTGCTGGAGGAAAATTCCACTTTGGGGCCAGGCCCGGCGGGGGCGCCCGTCTCGAGATCGAAATCCCACTTACCTTTCCCGAAATGCGCTTACCCTGACTCTAAAGGGTCCGATGGCTTCCAATCGGAGGTTCCGCGCCGGACTGCCGAAGGGTTCGCTGCCAGTCAGGAGCATCCAAACAAGTTATGTCCAAGATGCGCATTCTGCTCACGGACGATCACATGCTCTTCCGTCAGGGCTTGAAGACCCTCTTGCAGGCCGAGCTGGACATGGAGGTCGTGGGCGAAGCGCGCGATGGAGACGAGGCGGTGCTACGGACTCAAGAGCTGCGCCCCGACATCGTTCTGATGGACATCGGTATGCCGGGCCTCGCCAGCTTCGAGGCGGTGCGGCAGATCCGCAAGTTGCGCCCCGAGACCCGCGTCCTCTTTCTCACCATGTACGACGATGAGGACTACCTGACGCAATGTTTGGAGGCGGGCGGGTCCGGCTACGTTCTGAAGGACACGCCGGCCGACCAGGTCATTGCGGCCATCCGTGAAGTACGGCGGGGCGGCAAGTACCTCAGCCCGCGCGTGTTGTCTAAACTGGTCGAGGACCTCCGCACCCGCAATCCCGCCGACCGGCTGCGGCCCCGCTTCTCCACCCTGACCCCGCGGGAACGGGAAACCATCAAGTTTCTCGCCGAGGGCCTCTCGGTCAAGGAGATCGCCGTCCACCTCAACCTGAGCGTCAAAACGGTCGAAGCGCACAAGTTCAACCTGATGCGCAAACTTGATATTCACAACAAGGCGCAGCTGGTGCAGTTCGCCATCAAGCAGAAGATCATCAAGATCGCCTGACCACGACCGGCGCCCCTCGGCCACAGCGCTCGTTGTCTTCCCTTTCCACTCTTCACTTGCCACTTTCCACTTTTTCAACCAGCCCCGCCAACGACTCCAGAAACGGCGCCCGCGCGACGCCGGCCTCGGTGATGATGCCGCTGACGTAGCGGTGGGGCGTGATGTCGAAGGCGGGGTTGGCGACGGCGACGCCCTCGGGCGTCAGGGCGGTCCCGTTCCAGTGCGTCACCTCGCGGGCAGCGCGCTCTTCGATGGGAATCCGGCTGCCGTCCGGGAGCGCCAGGTCCAAGGTCGAGAGCGGGGCGGCCACGTAGAACGGCACGTTGTTTTCCCGCGCCAGCACCGCCACCGAGTAGGTACCGATCTTGTTGGCGACATCGCCGTTGGCGGCAATCCGATCGGCGCCCACCACCACGGCTTGAATGGCGCCGCGCTGCAGAAAGTGCCCGGCCATGTTGTCGGTGATCACCGTGGTGCGGATGCCATCCTGCTGTAATTCCCATGCCGTCAGGCGCGCGCCCTGCAGATAGGGACGCGTCTCGTCGGCGTACACCTCGATCGTTTTGCCACTCTCCACCGCGGCGCGGATGACGCCGAGAGCCGTCCCGTAGCCGGCGGTGGCCAGGGCTCCGGCGTTGCAGTGCGTCAGCACGCGCCCGCTGTCGGGCATCAGCACGGCGCCGTGGCGACCGATGGCGTGGTTGATGGCGATGTCCTCGTGGTAGATGCGCAACGCCTCGGCTTCGAGGGCGGCGCGCAGGGCGGCAAGTGCCGCCGGCTGCGGTTGTTCCACCGCCGCGGTGGCTTCAAAACAGCGCCGCATGCGTGCGATCGCCCAGAACAAGTTGACGGCGGTGGGCCGGGTGGCGGCGAGCGTGTCGCAGATGGCGTCCAGCTCGTTCCGCAGCGCCGCCACCGTCTCCGCCGGCGAGCGCTTGACGCCCAGCGCCACGCCCATGGCGGCGGCGACACCGATGGCCGGCGCGCCGCGGATGATCATGTCGCGAATGCCCTGCGCCACGGCACGATAGTCGGGGCAGAGGCGATAGGCCACCGTGCCGGGGAGCTGCAACTGATCCAGAAGACGCACGCCCGCCGGCGTCCATTCGAGCGTGGGAATCATCGTAGTCCTTCCCGCAGGGCCGCCGCGTGTTCTCCCGCCGCGATCTGGGTTTCATGTACGGCGCGCACCTGGCGGGCGGTGTAGAGCGCGGTAAAAGGGCAGGGGCCCGGCTGATGTTGTAGCCAGTGCTGCTCGAGACGCGCCCGCCCGCCGGCTTCTTCGCGTTCGACCAGACACAGGATGGAAACCACATCCAATCGCGCTTCCCACGCGGCGTCGAGCGCCGCGATGGTTGACGCGGCGGTGGTGCACACGTCGTCAACAACCGCCACGCGCATGCGTGGGCGGACAGTTCCCTCGATCCGCCGCGCGGTGCCGTGCGTCTTCTCAACCTTGCGCACCAGAAACGCCGAGACTGGCGGTGGCGTGTGCGTGCTCTGCACCGCGACGCTGACCGCGATCGGATCGGCACCCAAGGTGAGGCCGCCGACCGCCTCGACCGGGTGGTCCGCCTGGCGCAGTGCCGAGAGGAAGACGCGGCCGACCAGCCCGGCGCCCTCGGCGTCGAGCGTCGTGGTGCGGCAATCCACGTAGTAGTCGCTGGTGCCGCCGGCGGAGAGCTGAAACGTTCCCAGGCGGAACGACTTCCGGGCGAGCAGGGCGAGCAGGCGTTCGCGATCCGACATGAACACTCCAGAGGCAGTGCGCTCTACGCCACCGCGCAATCGTCAGGGGACCAGCTTGTCGAAGTTGTGGAACCCGTGGGTGCCGAGAAACAGCAGGCCGAACAACGTTCCATTGTAAATGGAATGCACCAACCAACTGGCCACCAGGGAATTGGTCACAGCACGAACCACGGTCAGAATGATGCCCACCAGCGACAGCAGCAGCACCGGGGCCCAGGCATTCGCCAACTGTCCGGAATGCACCAGTCCGAAGAGGATGCCGGTGAGCACGATGGCGAACAGTTGCGCGTGGTGGTGGCGGCTGAGCGCCCGCGTCCCGGCAGCCAGCAGCATCAGCAGCGGTCGCGCTGCCACGGCAATCAGCAGGGCGGCGACCACGATCATGCGCAAGCGCGACGTGGCGGGGTCGCCGCGGAGATGTCGCAACAACAGGCCTATGCCAGCCATCGCCATGGTGGAAAGCGCCCCGAGCCAGACGAACGGCTCCCAGCCGCGGGCTTCGGCGGCGGTCATCCCCTCCGCGAACGTGCGCCGCAAGCTGGGGTAGATCAAGCCGCGAAACAGGAACTCCTCGAAGAAGGGGGCGATGACCACCCCATAGAGCGTCAGCAGCCAGGCCGTCTGCGGGGTGAACAGGCGATCAATCGGCAGTTTCTTGGGAATGGGAAGGAAGTGCTCGAGCCCCTGCAGCCCGAGCGACAGTACGACGCCCAGCAGCGCCAGCCGCCAGACTTGTTCCCCGCGCAGGGGCGTCCAGTGAATGGCGCGCCAAAAGGGAACCTCGTACAGACGGGTGATCCAGAGCGCGGCAAACCCGAATCCCCCGGCAAACCCGACGGTTTGCGCCACCAACATGAAGCGCGTATCCGTGGCCGTGAACGCCGCGTGCATGGGCACGACAATCGGCAGCAAGATCGCCCCCAACAACAGGGCGAGCACCATGCAAAACACGGTGGCGATCAGCACCACGCCGACATCAATGCCTCGCCACGCCGGATCGCGCGGCGGAGGCAGGGGCGAGGGCGCGAGGACGTCAAAGGTGGTCAAGTCAGAAGTATAGATGAGCGATGAGTGCTGAGCGATGAGTGGAAAGTGATGAGTGGAAAGTGATGAGTGATGAGGCGGCCGGCTTAACGTAGCCATTGGATTGGCAATGAACGCAGTGGGCCGCCTTGAGGTCGGGCCCGTCTCCCGCTAATCCGCAGTTCAACCGCGTGCCTCATCACTCATCACTCTCCAATTTCCACTCCTCGCTCATTGCTCACCGCCAGGACCCCGCGCAGCGCCTGCCCGGTATGGCTCTTGGTGACCCGCAGAACCTCCTCGGGCGTGCCTTGCGCGACCAGCAGCCCGCCCCCCTCGCCGCCTTCCGGTCCGAGGTCCAGCACCCAGTCGGCGCTCTTGATGACATCCAGGTTGTGCTCGATGACGATGACGGTATTGCCCAACTCGACTAATTGATGCAGCACGTGCAGCAGCTTCTTCACATCATCGAAGTGCAGGCCGGTGGTGGGCTCGTCCAATAAATAAAGCGTGCGCCCGGTCTGCCGGCGGCTCAACTCGCGCGCCAGCTTGATGCGTTGCGCCTCGCCGCCGGAGAGCGTGGTGGCCGATTGTCCGAGATGCAGGTAGCCGAGACCGACGTCCACCAGGGTCTGCAGTTTTTGCCGCACCGCCGGCAGGTTGGTGAGCACCTCGAGAGCGTCCTGCGCGGTCAACTCCAGCAAGTCGGCGATGGAGTAGCCGCGGTAATGCACCGCCAGCGTCTCCTGGTTGTAGCGGCGGCCGCGACACACCTCGCACTGCACGTAGACGTCGGGCAGGAAGTTCATCTCGATGCGGCGCTGCCCGTCGCCCTGGCAGGCTTCGCAGCGCCCACCCCTCACATTGAAACTGAAGCGGCCGGCTTTGTAGCCGCGTTCGCGGGACTCGGGTAGCAGGGCGAAGATGTCGCGGATGGGGCCGAAGACGCCGGTGTAGGTGGCGGGGTTGGAGCGTGGCGTGCGCCCGATCGGGGCCTGGTCAATGCGAATCACCTTGTCGAAGAGCTCGGCGCCGTTCAGGTTCAGATGCCGGCCAGGTTTCTGCATGGACCCATAGAGGCTTTGCGCCAACGCCGGGTAAAGGATGTCGTTGACCAGCGTGCTCTTGCCCGAGCCGGAGACGCCGGTCACCGCGGTAAACAGTCCGGCTGGAAACGCCACGGTCAGATTCCGAAGATTGTGTTCCTGCGCTCCGACGACGGTAAGCAACGCATCGGGGCGCACCGCACGGCGCGTGTCCGGCACCGCGATCCGGACCGCGCCCGAGAGGTAGCGGCCGGTCAGCGAAGCCGGCGTGGCGGCAATGGTGGCCGGCGTCCCGAAGGCGACCAAATGGCCGCCATGGCGGCCGGCGCCGGGCCCGAGGTCGAGCACGTGATCGGCGCGTTCGATCGTCTCCTGGTCATGCTCGACCACGAGGACCGTGTTGCCCAAGTCCCGCAGCCGCTCGAGCGTGGTGAGCAGCCGGCCGTTGTCGCGGTGGTGCAGCCCGATCGAGGGTTCATCAAGCACGTAGAGCACGCCCCGCAGCTTCGAGCCGATCTGGCTGGCCAGCCGGATACGTTGCGATTCACCGCCCGAGAGGGTTTGGGCGGGACGGCCGAGGCTGAGGTAATGCAGGCCGACGTCGAGCAGGAATTGCAGGCGTTGGCTGACTTCGTCCAGCAACCGGCCGGCGATCTGCGTCTCGCGCGCGTTGAGCTGCCAACCGGCCAGCACCTGTTGCGCCCGATCGAGAGAGAGCGCGGTGTAGTCGGCGATGGACTGCCCACCGATCTTGACGGCCAGACTCTCCGGCCGCAGCCGCTTCCCATCGCAGGCGGTACAGGGAACGGGCGAGGTGTGTTGCAGCAGCCATTCGCGGTAGCTGTCGGTGGTCGCTTCCGCCAGCGCGTCCTGTAAAAACCCGGCCACGCCGCGGAAGCTGCCGCGTTTCGTCTCGCCATTGCCGTGGAGCAGTAATTTCTGGTCGCGGCGCGAGAGTTGTGCAAAGGGCAGGCTCAGGTCAATGCCCTTCGCCGCCGCCAAGGCGTTCAACTCATGCTGCAGGGGGCTGGAGGTGCTGCCCGGGCCCAGCCCTCCCTTCAGCAACGGCTTCGACCAGTCCACGATGAACTTGGCCGGGTCGAACTCGAAGTGACTCCCCAGACCGTGGCAGGTGGCGCAGGCCCCATAGGTGCTGTTGAAGGAAAAGGAGCGCGGCTCGAGTTGCGGGACGCTGAGGCCGCAATCGGGACAGGCCAGGGACTCGGAAAAGAGCTGCTCGGTGTCCGTGCCGGCTGGGTTCATCATCGCCACCAGCACCAGCCCGTTGGCGAGCCGCATGGCGGTCTGAATGGAGTTCTCCAGCCGGGCCCCCAGACCGGGCCGCAGCAGCAGGCGGTCCACCACCACCTCGATGGTGTGGTTCTGCCGCTTGTTGAGCGGGATCGTCTCCTCGAGACTATGCATGACGCCGTCAACGCGGGCGCGCAGGAAGCCGGCCTGCGCCAGTTTTTCGAGCTCCTTGCGAAACTCGCCCTTGCGGCCGCGCACGACCGGGGCAAGGATCATGACCCGCTCGGTCTCCCCGTTGGCCAGCACGGTCTGCACGATCTGCGCCGCCGACTGGCGACTGATGCCGCGGCCGCAGTTGGGACAGTGCGGCACCCCGACGGACGCCCACAGCAGCCGCAGGTAGTCGTAGATCTCGGTGATGGTGCCCACCGTCGAGCGTGGACTGCGGCTGGTGGTCTTCTGCTCGATGGCGATGGCGGGGCTGAGGCCGTCAATCGAGTCCACATCCGGCCGTTCCATCTGGTCGAGAAACTGCCGGGCGTAGGCCGACAGGGTCTCGACGTAGCGCCGCTGTCCCTCGGCGTAGAGCGTGTCAAAGGCGAGACTACTTTTGCCGGAACCACTCAAGCCGGTAATCACGGTCAACGAGTGACGCGGGATCTCGACGGTGATGTTCTTCAGGTTGTGCTGGCGGGCGCCGCGGATGGTGATGCGGTCTATAGACATCGTCAAGGGCCACTGGTGAACCTTCCATTATGAGGCCTGTCTCTTATACACATCTGACGCTGCCGACGATCTTACGCGTGTAG
>CALEJU010000033.1 GCA_937898755.1 uncultured Acidobacteriota bacterium
ACACGCGTAAGATCGTCGGCAGCGTCAGATGTGTATAAGAGACAGCTCCCTGTCTTCCCCCTCCCTGTGCTCGCCGTCCCCACGGCTACTCCACGTCAAGCGCGCCCGTGAGACTGCGTATCGTCTCGATGCCGCGCCGGCGGCAGAAGCGTTCCAAGCCGTCGAGAATGTTTTCCGTGGCTTTGGGATCCCAGAAGTTCGTCGTGCCGACCTGGACGGCGGTGGCGCCGGCCAGCATGAATTCCACTGCGTCCTCGGCGGTGGCGATCCCCCCCATGCCGAAGATGGGGATCTTCACCGCGCGATAAGCCTCGTAGACCATGCGCAGGGCGAGCGGTTTGATGGCGGGGCCGGAGAGTCCCGCCACCACCTTGGCGAAGCGCGGCCGCCGCGTATGGACGTCAATCGCCATGCCGAGAAAGGTGTTAACCAGGGAAAGGGCGCGCGCACCCGCCTGTTCGGCGATGGCCGCCATCTGCGCGATGCTGGTGACGTTGGGGCTGAGCTTGACGATCACCGGACGACGGGCCACGGCAGTGACCGCGCTGACCAGTTCCTGCAGCGCCACCGGGTCCGTGCCGAACACCATGCCGCCGTGCTGGGTATTGGGACAGCTGGCGTTGAGCTCGTAGGCGGCGATGCCCTCCCCCGCATCAAGGATGCGGATCGTCTCCAGGTAGTCTTCAATTTCATAGCCGAAGACGTTGGCGATCACGACCACGCCGAGCTGGCGCAGGCGGGGCAGGCGGGTGATGCAGAAGGCCGGTGCCCCCATGTTCTGCAGTCCGACCGAGTTCAGCATCCCGGCTGATGTTTCGAAGAGCCGCGGGCTGGGATTGCCCGCCATGGGCGCGCGCGACAGCCCCTTGGTGACCACCCCGCCCAGCCGCTTCATGTCCACGATATCTTCGAACTCGACGCCATAGCCGAACGTGCCCGCCGCCGCGAGAACAGGGTTCTTGAGGTGCAGCCCGGCAATTGTGACGCCCAAGTCCATGACGAAAAACAGATTTCACAAGCACGCGCACAAAAAGGCTCTGTCATTATAGGGCTCGCACCCATGTTGCCGGTTCCAGAACAACTCGCCTACCTGCGGAAAGGGGCGGCGGAGATCATCTCCGAGCCCGAACTCACCGCCCGCCTCACCGCCGCGCGCGCCGCCGGACGCCCGCTCAAGGTCAAGGCCGGCTTCGACCCCACCGCCCCCGACCTCCACCTCGGCCACACGGTGCTGTTGCGCAAGCTGAAGCACTTCCAGGATCTCGGCCATACCGTCTACTTCCTCATCGGGGATTTCACCGGCATGATCGGCGATCCCACCGGACGTTCCGCCACCCGCCCGCCGCTGACCGAGGCGGAGATCGCCCGCAACGCCGAGACCTACCGCAGCCAGGTCTTCAAGATTCTCGACCCGGCGAAGACGCAAATCGTCTTCAACCGCAGTTGGCTCGGGAGCCTTAGCGCGGCCGACGTCGTCCGGCTCTGCGGCAAGTACACCGTGGCCCGCATGCTGGAGCGCGACGACTTCCACAAACGCTTCGCTGCCAACCAGCCCATCTCCATCCACGAGTTCCTCTACCCGCTGGCGCAGGCCTACGACTCGGTGGCGCTCGCCGCCGACGTCGAGTTGGGCGGCACCGACCAGAAGTTCAACCTGCTGGTGGGACGCGACATCCAGCGCGAGTACGGCCAGGCGCCGCAGATCGTGCTGACCACCCCGCTGCTGGAAGGCCTGGACGGCGTGCAGAAGATGTCGAAATCACTCGACAACACGATCGGCATCACCGAGCCGGCCGAGTCCATGTTCGGCAAGCTGATGTCGGTCAGCGACACCCTGATGTGGCGCTACATGCTGCTGCTGACCGACCGTTCCGAGGCCGAGATCGCCGCCCTGCAGGCCGCCGTGGCGGCGGGAACGCACCACCCGATGACGGTGAAGAAGGACCTGGCGGAGCAGATCATCCGCGACTTCCACCCCGCCGCCGCGGCGCGCGCCGCGCGCGACACCTTCGAGCGCGTCTTCCAGCAGCGCACGCAGCCGGCGGAGATGCGCCGCGTCAAGGCCGACCCGGCGCTGATCTCGCCGCAACGCACCATCCGGCTCGACAAGCTGGTGGCCGCCTTGCAACTCGCCCCCTCGGTCAGCGAAGCCGCGCGCCTCATCAAGGCGGGCGCGGTCAGCATCGACGGCCAGCCGCAGCGCGAGCTCATCGTCGCCCTCAAGGACCGCGCCGCCCTCGACCTCAAGGTCGGCAAGCTGGGGTTCTGCCGCGTCGAGCTCGGGGCCTGAGCGGCGATGGTAGGCGGCGGAAGAAAGTTGTTGGTTGTTCGTTGTTGGTTGATTGAAGCAGGCAGTCGGGCGGTTGGCGCGCGGACTGCCCTCCCTGACTCCCCTCCTCCCGGCTTTCGCGCCCGCTGCTGATTCGGCTGCGTTCCGGCTACGCCCTCACTCCGCAGGTCAGCGCCTCGATACCCCCCAACTGTCCGCTTATCTCCCGCTAAGCTCATATCAGCACCCAGCTGCCTAAAGTCGGCGACTGTCTGTGCCAGATGTTCGACAATAGTCCGCCGTCCATTTTGAGGAGGGCGCCAATCACGAAAGCTTCGCCCATGCAAAAGTCCTCGATGCAGTGGCCGTCGGGATTGGTGAACCGAAGCGGATTGTTGCGGTTACGCAACCCACAGCACAAAGCACATGTAAGCCACCCACGCACAAATCATCACAATCTTGTGCCAGCCGCTTCGCAGTCCAGTGGAGCTGGTGAAGATCATTTCGGCAGCGGCAGTCAGACTTAGAAGCGGAAAGACAACCTCGAAAATCTCCAGAAACCGCACGAACAGCGGTTGCAACCTAAACTCTTCAGCAAACCACTCCGGCGAGCGGGATCGGAGAGCCGAATGGATAAGGTTCAGAAATATCCCGGATCCGATTAACTTCCAGAAGCCAATTCGTGCGAACGATACTCTCCTAAACATTATATCCCTCTCGCATTTGTTCCTTCACGTGAGCTTAGGCGGTCGGTTTCTGGCAAAAGCGGGACAGCCTGTCGGAGATAGATTTTGCTTGCGAATGGAATCAACAACTTGCGATTTTGTGACCTTCCGTAAGTTGTTGAAAGTTCGTTCGAATTTCATTCACGCCGACAGGCTCTCAGGCTGTCCCCCTTTTCAGGCATTCTCTTTCATCCCCCTCTTTCCACTTCTTCACAGAAACAGAGTCGCGCCACGACCCGCTGCCGTTCATGGCTGCCACTGATGCGTATAAGTAATGCCCCAAAGTTTGCCGATCCACACCAGTTCAAACAGCGCTTCGTAAGCCATAAACACCAGCGTCTTCACCAAAACCGTCCTCAGGGTGGTCGGGCCGCCAAATAACATATCGATCCACGATAGAAAACAAGCCGCAGCAGGCGCCCAAACGACGACAATTAAGACTTCGACAAAAAATGCAACGGTCCCGGGTCGCGGATTGGTGTACGGGCTAAATGCGGGGTCGTGATGACGCGCAGCAGTGGCAATCATCAAACAGAGTATTCCGACTACTACAAACCCATAGAAGAATTGCGGGGCGAGGAGCCAGGTTTTGCCGACCCCGGGCTCCGGGGACGCGCCTCTCCAACCTGACCACCACTTGAAGCGTCCATACTGCTGTCGCCAGTTCATCATTACCTTGGCTGCTCCTACTTTTTCAGACCGGCCTCCGCGATCAAGACCTCCATCGCCCCCATCTGTGTTCCGCCGGTGACTTCCCCGCGTGTCCCGGCGTCAATGCGCCCACCCTCGACCTGTTTCTGCTTATTGGCGGAGCGGGCGATCCAGTAGCTTTGAACCGCTTTTCTCAGTCGCTTTTCAACGTCCAAGGGCGATCTCCATTTCCCGCTTTTCAATCCCGTAGACGGCCAAGGCGATGGCCGTGGCCGCGTCGGCATCGCGCTGGCGGAAAGCGCGCATCAAGGCCGTCGTCTGCGACTTGCTCAGGGACGCGGGGGTGGGCAGGCGGATGCGCCGCAGGTACTGCGCCTGGAAGCGGAAGTAGCCCCCCCGCATGCGGACTCCGTAGGAAGCGACGAAAAACTGCGCCACGTCGGAGAGCAGGAGGCCGCCCAACACCTCCAGGTCCCAGTCCTCGGAAACGATGAAATACAGGTTGTGGTGGGGATAGGTCTCGCCGCGGTCGAGCACCGGAATCAAGCGCTCTTTGATGTCGGCGACGTAGAGTTTTGGGGTGGTGGTCAGGGCGTGGTCCACCCGGTCGATCGTGCGGTACCAGTTCTCGGGGCTCTTGCGGGCCGTGTGACGGCCGCCCAGTTGCTCGCGATGGGCTTCAAAGTAGGCGCGCAGGCGCGGATACCGACGCAAATCGACCAAGCCCTCCTGCGGAGACCAAGGGTTGACCATGTAGTGCTCCGACCAATGCAGAGTTCCCCCCGCGAGGTCCTTGGCCATGGCCAAGCGCACCAGCCGATCGGCTTCCACCGCCTCCGGGTCGCGGGTTATGAAGACGCGGTCGGCGCCCGTGGCCACGCCGATGCCGACCCGGGTGTTTCCGAACTCCACCGGTTGGAAAAGGTCCTCAAGCCGCCGCAGCAGCGCCAATTGAGCCGGCGAGGTGCATGGCCAAGGGTCGGCGCCCTGGAACCAGCCGTCGACCTTGGCCGCGCTGATGCCCGCGTGCGATAGCGTCTTCCCTTCCGCAAACACCGCTGACGCGGTGCTCGTGGCTGCGGAGCGGATAAAAGTCGCCAGCACGGTGGCGGCGTTCGCCGCCGCCTCGCCGTTGGCGCTGGCGACTACCGCGGTGGCCTGCGGCTGCCGACGCAGCACGCTGATGGCCGGGTAGGCGTCGACCTCGTCATGGAAGGCGTCGGCCTGGTGCATCTCCACGATCACCTCGACGGCAAAGGACGAGGTGATCAAGCGCCGCAGTTCGGCCCCGTACTGGTTGCGCATCCAGCGGTCGGCGCAGATGAAGGCGCAGGCGCCTCCCGGCTTCAACTGCCGCAGCGCCGCCTCAAAAAAGGCGATGTAGAGATCGGCCCGCCCACCCATGGTCTGGTAGGTCTGGCGATAGTGGGCGGCCTGCGACTCCGGGATCTCCTCCAGCCGCACATAGGGAGGGTTGCCGACCACCCAGTCGGCGGCGATGTCCATGCTCTCCAGCAGGTAGTCGCCGCAGCGTACCCAGGTGGCGGCAAGTTGCTTGGCAAGTCTCGCGTCGACCTGCAGTCCAATCAACGTGTCGCGTGCGGCCGCCCCGGCGGCCTGGGCGCTGGCCGCGTTCAGTTCGAAGGCAACGAGCGACGTCGCCAGTGCCTCCGGTGAGTGGCCGAAACGCCGGCAGGAGGCAACCAAGCGTTCGATCATGGGGCGCAGGAAGGCGCCATGGCCGGCAGCCGGCTCGACCACGAGGCGTTGCGTCAAGTCCACATCGGCGCAATACCCGGCGAGATCGAGCAGCAGGCTGGCGACCCAGGGCTTGGTGTAGACCACCCCCTTGGGCTCGATTCGCTCCTCCCAGCCGTCAGGCCTGGGATCGGGCTGCAGCAACGATCGTTGCAAGCCGCCATGCAGCCGTGTTGAGTTTGCCGGCAGGGACATCGTCGGTAGGAAACGCAGCGCCCTGAGTCTGGCAAGAATCGCTGCTGATTGCCAGTCGCGTCCGCTTTCCAAGGCGGACTTGGCCGGTGACGATGATCGGTCCGCCTTGGACAATGGGAAGCGACCGAGCATGGCGCAGACTGCGCCTTCCAAGTACCCTTTTCCATTTTGGATGGAGCGCTGGCTGAGCGAACATCACCATCGGACAGGTCGTGGTCCACCCTCCACGGCTCTGCCTTTCGATTCCGTTCATTTGGTGTAATTCTCTATTCCGCCTACCAACAACCTCGGGTTAATGATGTAACCTTTGTCAACAGCCCCGAAAACCTCGTTCCGCTGCTCGCCCCAGTACCAGAAGTAGTACGCGAGATACGCGCAAAACACCGCATCGAGAGTGTCTTCGTGCATCTTCAGGGCTGCGCCTGACAGGTTCGTTGTTTGCCGGGACAGAATCGCTTCAAGACGATCATTGCAACCGAGTGGGGGAGTCGCAGCAAAGAGCCGTCGGACGTGGGCAGAGAGAGTCTGAAGACCCTGCCGCTTCTGGGTCAGCGTCCCCTTCTTGTACTTAAGTGACTTCGGCAGATCGAACAGCGCGACCATCGCAGCGTGCGGGTAGACCTCCAGCAATACCTTGCCAGACGTCGGTGTCGCTGCAGGGGCGTGGACGTAACCAAGCGCCTCAAGCTCGGCGGCAAGCACGACGCTTGAGGCATTTGGGTACAGTCGCTGGTTCGAAGTGTGGCACGAGGCCTCTCGGGCACCGTATCGAGCACCGACGGCCGTCTCACAGCGCCGCTGGCCAGTCGCGTTCGGGATGATGAGCGGAGCGTCGATGGCGACGAACGTAACGGATGCGGCATGATCGGCGACGAACTTTCGAACGTCCGAGCGCGAGCGAATCGGCCCTGCGACAGCGACCAAGTGTGCACCCCGTCGAGACCCACTGAGAACTGCTGCGCCGGTGTAGTTTCGGTCGCTGCGCCACGCGAGGTCAACTCCGATGAAGTTTGGGTCTGCCATTGGCGTCCGAGTACGTCCCAACAAAGAATAGTGCGCGCCTTCCTGCGCCCCGCCAATTATTGAGTTTGCGCACGCAGATGGTCTGGGCGGCGCGCCTGTGCCATTGCTGGTGCGGTCACACGCGCGGCTGTCGCCGCGGCCAGCGTCAATCGAAGCCCAGCATCTTCAGAACGCCGAACCTTGGGCTTTCAATCTGGTGCTTAGGGCGGGCTCGATCCGCGGCCACACGACGGCCAAGCCAAGGACTGTGCCAAAGTTCTCGAATCGCAGCCCGCTGCACATCAGCCAACCCTCACAGATTGTCCGTGAATGAAGAGGAATACATTGTGAAAGGGCCCGAGATCACCGTCGAGGAAACACTTAATCTTCGCCGCAGCGTCATCCATGGTGCAGGTCGACGTCTCGGGTGGGCTGTTGTAGAACAGTGCTTGATCGTAGTACACGAGCAACGACAAGTGGTCAAACCCTGTGCCAGCGGTTCCGTAGTGATTGACCTTCTCCGAAATCAACGTGGTCAGTGGCTCGAACATCGTACTACTATCGAACGGTCCGCCGTGAGATGGGAAATTGATCCAATCAATACCCACAGGCCACTGTCGAATCTCTCTGCAATGTTCCCTCGGCCACAGCTTGAGTTCGTTCAGGTACTTGCTCAAGCTTGGGTAAATCTCTAGTTCGTCGTTCACGATTTGAGCACCCTGGGGGCTATGCCAGGACGGCTCGTCGGGCCAGCGCTGATCGCATTCGCCAATGCAGTCGAAAAGCTGCTGCCGGAATGAACCAGCGTCGCTCGGCTTGACGCGCGATTTTGGTTTCGGGTGAAGGCAGATGGAATAGATGTGATCGCATCCGTTCGAGCCTTGTGGACGGATCGCCTCTAGCATTGAGTCTTCAAGACGTTCTTTCGCCTTCGCAACCTGCATCTGATCTTGGTTCAACCACTCCCCCAGTTCGACGCCGACACGACGGCCAGAGATCGACCGTCCAATGATGTCGGGAAATTCCTTCTCATCGTCAGGCTGGTGCCAGATGGGAATCGGTTCGCCCGCGAAGTTCGGCTCAATAGCCAGGAAGGCCTCGAATACCGCCTTCTCGCGCTCTCGCTTCGTCATAACTCCCAGATAATTCACACAGACTGAAAAGGGGGACAGCCCGACGATCTTTGCACGTTTTCTCCCCGAGGAGGAGGAGGGGGTAGACCGCCAGAACCATCAGCGCCAAGATGGCGAGCATGCCACGCCGGAGCCGATGTCTCCTGCCCGAGGTGCCGTGTCATGTGACCCAGCGCGGCGTGGACCGGCGCTGCAAACGAACGCCACCGCCGAACCCCGCTGCTCCCGACGCTCGTGGTCGTTGCGGACTACCCCCTCCTCGGGGAGAAAAAGTGAAGTTCAGTCTGTCGACCATTTTTCTTTCCGCCCTAGCTTCGGGAGTCCGCGTAGCGGGCGGCCCACCCGTAACCTAATAGGGTGTCAACCCCAGGGAAGCCAACGCCCACGCCCCCGAACCGGCGCTAGCCGGTGACCCGCAACGATGCCCAGCCGCTACAACGGGCCACCGGCTGGCGCCGGTTCTAAGATTCCGGCTGTCCTGGGACTGGCGTCCCAGGCTACGGGCGGGCCGCCCGCTGCGCGGGCTCCGAACGGCGCGGGCCGGGGTTACGGGCCACGAACGGCGGTTCGTACAGGATTTGTTTTTGGTTGTTGGTTGATGCGCGACGCGGGCGCAGATCAGCCGGGATGATCGCCGACGCCCGGCCTTCTTTATACTTGGTTCCATGCTGGCTGGAAGGTTCCTCAAGACGGGTCTGACCGGGCTGCTGCTGGTGTCTTTAGCGCTGGGACAGGCCTCCACTCCTGCCGCGTCCCTGCCCGGCCCACTCGACGTCCCGCGCCTGACCTTCACCAAGACCTTTCACGACTCGCAGCCCGCGTTCGTCCAGATCACCGTGACGGCCGACCGCCAGGCCGCCGCCGAGGTGCGCGAGACCGCCGACCAGCCCCCGGTCAATACCACCTTCATCGCCAGCCCGGCCTTGACCGCACGCTTGTTCGCCCTGGCGGGCGAATTGCACTACTTTGCGAAACCTCGGTTGGAATCCAAGGCCAAGGTGGGCTACCTCGGCGAGAAGATGCTGGCCTACGACGACCCCGCCCATCACGGCCAGCAGGTCTTCAACTTCACCCAGGTGCGCGCGGCCGCCGAGCTGACGCAGATCTTCGAGCGCATCAGCAATGCCGCCGACCATGCCGCTCGCCTCGAACACGTCCTGCGCTATGACCGGCTGGGGGTGATACGCGAACTCGCCAGACTGCAGGAGGACTGGAACAGTCACCAATTGGCGGCGCCGCAAGTCCTCTTCCCCGTCCTGACGGAGATTGCGGCCGACAAGGCGCTGCTGCACGTGGCACGGCATCGCGCCGCAACCCTGCTGCAAGAAATGCAGACGGCGGAGTAGCCCCGGCGCACCCGGGGTCCAGCTGCCAGGGGGCCGGATACCGCGTCGTCCCGGCAGCGCCACGCCCGCACCGGCAAACGGCTACACTGGCGTGCATGCCCGGCATCACCGCTCTTTACCCCGGCAGCTTCGACCCCTTGACCAACGGGCACCTCGATGTCATTGCCCGCGCCAGCCGTCTCTTCAACCGCCTCATCGTCGCGGTGCTGCGCAACAGCGAGAAGCAGCCGCTGTTTTCCGTCACCGAGCGCATGGAGATGCTGCGCTCGGTCATCGCTGAGCAGCGGCCCGCGCTGGCGAACGTCGAGGTGACGGAGTTTTCCGGCCTGCTGGTGGACTACGCCGAACAGGTGGGAGCGCAGGCCGTGGTGCGCGGCATCCGCGCCATCAGCGACTATGAGTACGAGTTCCAGATGGCCTTGATGAATCGCCGCCTGGCGCCGCAGTTGGAGACCGTCTTCATGGTCCCCGCCGAGGCCTACTCCTATGTCAGCTCGCGGCTGGTGAAGGAAGTCTTCCGGCTCGGGCGCCCGGTCGAGGGCCTGGTGCCGGCACTGGTCGAGACCCGTCTGCGCGCGAAACTCGGCGGCTAGCGTGCGGAAGTCGACCGGAAACAAGACGTCCCGCCGCGCGTTTGCCACGGGGGTGCCGATGGGTCGGGGCCGGACACGGCCGGCGGCGACGGCCGCCAGTCACGCCTCAAGTGTCCCACTAATACACTACGAGGGGCGCCCGATGCCACGCTCGAGTTGGCCTGTATAGACGGGCCCGACGCGGATTCGTGTAACCGTTTGCAGGAAAGCGCTTGCATTGCCCCGGGCGCGGGTATGTAATGCACCCTCACGGAGCGTTATGCGGAC
This sequence comes from uncultured Acidobacteriota bacterium, assembly GCA_937898755.1. GTDB lineage: Bacteria > Acidobacteriota > Terriglobia > Terriglobales > SCQP01 > CALEJU01. The sequence continues at coordinate 9,940 of CALEJU010000033.1, forward strand.
GCTTTGGCGTGTCGCCGAACTTCTTTGTTCGGCGCTCCCGGAACCAGCGGGAGATCAGGCCCGCGGGGGCTTCGAAATCGCAGGAAAGGTGACGTCAGATGAACTTGAAGCGTTGCACGATCGCGCTGTTTCTGGGAGTTCTGCTCTGCCACGGACGGGCGGCGGCGCAGGATTTTCGCGCCACGATCAGCGGCCAGACCACCGACCGGAGCGGGGCTGCCGTGGTCAATGTGCTGGTGACCGCGGTGAATAATGAGAGCGGCCAGACCTACACCGCGCGCAGCAACGCCGACGGAATCTACTCGATTCCGCTGGTGCTGCCCGGCGTGTACAGCGTCACGGCGGAAGCGCCCGGCTTCAATCGCGTGCTGCAACGCAACGTCACGCTGCACATTGCCGACAAGCTGGCGCTGAATTTCGCCATGCAGGTGGGCACCGTGCAGCAGGAGGTGACGGTAAGCGCCACCCAGGAGGTCGTCGAACGTTCCACCGCCTCCCGGGGCCAGGTCTTCGATTCCACCAAGACGCAGAATCTGCCGCTCAACGGCCGCCAGTCGTACATGCTGATGTCGCTCTCGGCGGGCGTGCAGTTCAACCAGACGCAGTTCGGTTCGCAGGGCTTTTCGGGAACGCGCGGCTGGGACGTCAACGGCAGCTACTCGATGAACGGCGGCTGGCAGGGGTTGAACCAGTTTCTGCTCGATGGCGCGCCGATCAGCACCAACGGCTCCTGGCAGGTCTCGCCCAATGTGGACGCCATCCAGGAATTCAAGGTGATGACCAACACCTACGACGCGCAGTATGGCCGGACGGGGGGCGGCACGGTCAACACCAGCATCAAGGCGGGTGGCAACGGCATGCACGGCACGCTCTTCGACTACATCCGCAACTCCGTGCTCGATGCCAACACCAGCCAGAACAATCTGGTCGGGGCGCCGCGCGGCAAGCACATCGTCAACGATTTCGGCGGCACGGTGGGCGGCCCCATCCAGAAGGACAAGACCTTTTATTTCTTCAGCTATGAGGGCTGGCGCGAGCGCGTGCCCTTCCCCGTCGTCTCCAGCACCATTCCCGATTACCTCCGCCCGCGCGCCGACGGCAGCGTCGATCTCTCCTCCCTGGCGCAGAAATACGGGGCGGGACAGTACAGCATCTACGATCCCCTGACCACCACCTGCATCAAGAACAACGCCCAGGGACAATGCACGCAGTACACGCGGCAACCCTTCGCCAACAACGTCATTCCCGCCAATCGTATCGACCCGAAGGCGCTGGCCATCCTCAGCCTCTACCCGCTGCCCAACTCCCCGGGCTGCGGACCCGGCGATTCGATCGACACCTGCCCCGACACGGGAAATTATTTCGGCACCAACCTCACCGGGCGCTACAGCTACAACCAGTACATGGGGCGGCTCGATCACAACTTCGGCCCCGCCAACCGGATCTACGGCTTGTACACCTGGCAGCGGGGACACGAGTTCCGCGACCAGAACGGCTTTATCGGACCCGCCATCACCGGCAACATCAACAGCGAACGCGATGACGTCAACCTGGTGCTCGACGGCACGCACGTCTTCTCACCCACGGCGCTGGGCGACCTGCGCCTTTCCTACGGCCGCTTCCACGATGATTTCCCCAACGGCGATCTGAAGTCGGGGCTGACCGCGTCAAAACTCGGCCTGACCATGCCCTCCGTGCCGACCACCCTGCCGCTGCCGCCGCGCATTGGCATTGACCGCTTCAATGGGGTGATCGGCAACCAGTTCGGCGATCACTACACCAACCAGCTGAATCTCGCGCCCAGCATGAACCAGACATGGGGATTGCACACCCTGCATTACGGGGCGGAGGTGGCCGACATGATCTACGCCGACGACAGCAGCGGCGATCCCGGCAACTTCGGCTTCGGCACCGGCTTCACGCAGCGCGATCCCTACCGCCGCAACCAGAACGACGGCAGCGGCCTCGCCGATCTCTACTTGGGTTATCCCACCAGCGGTAACGTCTACTGGAATGGCAGTCTTTACGAGACCTACCACTACTTCGCCACCTACATTCAGGACGACTGGCGCGTGCGGCCCAATCTGACGCTGAACGTCGGCCTGCGCTGGGACGCCGAAGGCTCCATCAACGAACGCTTCAACCGCATCAATGCCGGCTTCTGTTACAGCTGCGTCAATCCGATTGATGGGACCGTCAACCACACCAAGTACCCCAACCTGCCCAACCCGCTGAAGGGCGGAGTGCTCTTTGCCGGGGTCAACGGCAACCCGCGCGGACCCTACCACACCTATCTCAACCAGTGGCAGCCCCGCTTCGGCTTCTCCTGGGGGTTTGCACCCAAGACGGTGATGCGCGGCGGCTTCGGGCTGTACTACGCCTTCGCCGATCAGCACGACACCACCACCGGCTTCAACCGCAGCACCCCGTACATCAACTCACTCGATGGCGGCTTGACGCCCACCAACTACTTCAGCTCGGGCAATCCCTACCCCAACGGCATCCTCTCCCCCACCGGCTCCAGCCTGGGACTCGCCACGAACGTGGGCGGCGGCGTCGGCTATGACGCCAAGACACGCCGCGTTCCACGCGTACGCGAGTTCTCCTTCGGCTTCCAGCGGGAGCTGCCCGCCCACATCCTGCTGGATACCGAGTATGTCGGCACCTACACGGACCGCATGACGTCGGGGACGCAGTTCGACATCATCACCGAGGCGCAGCGCGCACAGGGGCAGGCCGATCCCGGCTTTCTCAACGCCAACGTTCCCAACCCGTTTTACGGGGTGCTCCCCGTTACCACCTCGATCGGCTCCTCGCCCACCATTTCGGCGTGGAAGCTGATGCGTCCCATTCCGGAGTTCGACGGGGTCTTCGAATACACCAACCCGTTGGGACACGCGTGGTACAGCGGGCTGCAGGTGACGACGGAAAAGAAGATCCTCGGCAACGGCCGTGGCGCGATGACGTTCCTGCTGACTTACACCTACTCCAAGCAGTTCGAGCGCAACCACTTCCTCGACAACGGCGCCTATCGCAGCGCGGACCTGGTCAAGGAGATCTCCTACACCGACCGCACGCACGTCTTCAACTTCAGTGGCGTCTGGGAGTTGCCGGTGGGCCGCGGCGGCTGGATCGCCAAAGGGGCGCAGGGCTGGGCGGGAGCGGCCCTCAACGACTGGGCGTTTGACTGGATCCTGACCGCCGGTTCCGGCTTCCCCACCGGCCCCAACAACAACGCCTACATCACCCCGGGTTGCAATCTGCACCTGGTGAAGAACCCGTCGCGCGGCGAGTGGTTCAACAATGACACCACCTGCTGGCACGACATGCCGCAATGGGCCCTGCGCACCGCCCAGGACCGCTTCTCCTGGATTCGCAACCCCTGGCCCGCACAACTGAGCGTGTCGCTGCAAAAGCAGTTTCCGATTCGGGAGTCGGTGCACCTGCAGGCGCGTGCCGAGGCCTTCAACGCCTTGAACACTCCCATGTGGGGCGGCCCCGACAACAACTTCCACGACCGGGTGGGCTTTAACAAGAGCCTGGGCATCGCCACCGGGTTCGGCACCATCGGTCCGCAACAGCAGAACTTCCCGCGCAACATTCAGGTCTCGCTGAAAATCCTGTTCTAGCGAGAAACCGACCAGTCGGCCTTGGAGCGACGGCCCGCTTTGGCGCCCACAGCGCCAAAGCGGGCCGTCGCTCCATGTGGGGGGTGCCGAGTACTTCCCTGTAGCCCGCGATCCGCGCCGCCGAGGGGCCGACGCGCCCGTGTGCTCCCGCTTGATGACCTGCCCGTTTACAATTAAGGAATGGCTGCCACGCTTGCCCCCACACCCACCTTCGCCCGCCGCATGTCGCGCATCTCGGTCTCGGCCACCGCGGCCATGGTGATGGAGGCGGAAAAATTGCGAGGACAGGGACAGAGCCTGGTGGATTTCGGCGCCGGCGAACCGGATTTTGCCACTCCGGAGCACATCAAGCAGGCGGCCGTCGCGGCCCTCGCCGCCAACTTCACCAAGTACACCGCCACGGGCGGCATCGCGCCGCTGAAGGACGCCATCTGCCAGACCCACGCGCGCGACTTCCAGAGCGACTACACACGTGAGGAGTGCCTGGTGACGGTGGGCGGCAAGCACGCCCTTTTCAACGTCATATCCGCCTTGGTGGACCACGGTGACGAGGTCATCCTACCGGTCCCGTACTGGGTCAGCTTTCAGGACCAGATCACCTACGCGGGAGGGGTGCCGGTGTTGGTCGCCACCGACGAGGCGCGCGACTTCCTGCTGACGCCCGAGATGGTTGCGGCGAAGGTGACGCCCCGCACCCGCATGGTGATCCTGAACTCGCCCTCCAACCCCAGCGGAGCCGTGTTTCCCGCCGCGACGTTCCGCGGCATCCTCGAACTCTGCCGGGAGCGCGGCATCTGGCTGCTGAGCGACGAGTGCTACTCGAAGTTCGTCTACGAAGGCGGCCCGTACAGCGTCGCCGGCGAGCCCGGCGCCAAGGAGCACGTCGTCATCGCCGGTTCGCTCTCGAAGACCTACGCCATGACCGGCTGGCGGCTGGGCTACGCACTCGCCCCCAAGCCGATCATTCAGCAGATGCTCAACCTGCAGAGCCACTCAACTTCCAACCCCACCTCCTTCGTGCAAAAGGCGGGCGTGGTGGCGCTGACCGGTTCGCAGGAACCCGTCGCAGCCATGTTGGCCGAGTACCGCAAACGCCGTGCGGCCATCGTCGCCGGCCTGCGTGCCATCCCCGGCATCAGCTGCGTCATGCCGGCCGGCGCGTTCTACGCCTACCCCAACCTCAGCCGCTTGCTCAAGCCGGGCTGCGCCACCCCGCTTGAGTTCTCGACGCGCCTCCTGCGCGAAGCCGGGGTGGTGACGGTGCCAGGCGAAGCCTTTGGCACGCAGGCGCACATTCGCCTTTCCTACGCGACCTCGTTGGAGAACATCGAAGCCGGCTTGGAACGCCTGCGCGACTTTGTGGCCAAGTTGTAGTGGGGTGGCACGCTGCGTTACAAGCTGCTCGCCGTCAGAATCAGGTAGCCGCCCAAGGCCACTCCCAGCAGGGCGGTGATCACGCCGAGCACCACGATCACGGCACTGGCCGGTTTGAAGGTGTCCTGCTCCAGGCGGTGCATGGTGATGCGGTACCGCACCAGCGCCAGAATGGCCATCACGACTCCGGTGGCCATGAACACGACGCCCATCCCCAGCGACATGCCGCTCGACGTGGATGCTTGCCCCTGCAGGCGCAGGAACTGGCGCAGGGTGATACCGAACTTCGCCACGACGAAGCCGAAAACGATGATGCTGATGCTGGTGCGGATCCAGGCCAGGAAGGTCCGTTCGTTGGCGAGATGGTCACTCGCCTTGGACACCTGTTGTGTTTCCGGGGGCATCGGCTACCCAGCTTATCAGTCCACGAGGGCTGATACGGGGCGCAGCGCCGGGGCGGGAAGATGAACCGCTGCCCGCGCGGCGCGTAGGGCGGAGTCGCCGTGACCGCGCACCACGTAGTTCTGGTAGGCGATGGTCAGGTTCGCGATGCCGCCCAGCCGGACGGCGGTCACGGTCCGGTTCGATGCCGGCAGCCAGAACTCGCCCACGCGCGCATAGCGCTGGTCAATCCGGATGTGATGGGTCCAGAACGAGGGGTTGCGGCCCGGCTGCACCTCCATGCGCGAGACAGCGAAGTCGTGCGCGTCCACCCAGATCGTGCCCCGGTACAGGTACTGGTTATCGGTGCGCGGGGTGACCCGCAATACGTAGTCGTTCCCCTCGCACCCGAGCAGGGTGAACTCGTAGTTCGCGGCGGAGAGCGCGGTGTCCTGACGGTGGGCGTCGTCCTGCGCTTGCTGTTCGCTGAGTAAGAGCCGATGTAGCAGGTTGTGGAGCAGCGCGCTCGACCCGGACTCGTTCACCACGCGGAACGTCTTACCGATAGCAGGGCTGTAATCGGCGTCGACCACCATGCCTGCCTCCCGCGGCCCCAGGAAACCACGGTAGTCAATGTGGTAAATCCGCTGCACCGAGAAGTGTTGAAGCTCCTGCGCGCGCTCCTCGTTGCGAGCCTCCAGCCGGGCGACGATCTGGGCGGCGGTCAGAGTGGGGAGAGCTGGGGCGGACGAGGGGCTGGGTGCCGCCGCTATCGCTCCCCGCGGCGCCAGAAGGCAGAGTAGGAAGGCGGCAATCCAAGCGCTGCAACGTCGGATTTTGCTTACAGCCATCTCAATGCCCTTCACCAGCGGCTCGCCTCTGCTCGCGTTGCGTCCGCTGTCCGCATCGTGAGATGCTCCGCAGGATCGAGTCTGATGCCTCTTTTTGGCGCTGAAGCCAGATAAGTGGGGGCGGACGCCGACCGGCAAGTTGTCTTCCGTATGTCGATTCCCCGCCTGATCCTCGCGCTGGCGCTGAGCGGATGGATGGCAGCACAGACCCCCACCCGCCCCGCCGCCATCCTGCAGGGGCCCTGGCATGGGGCGCTGGCGCTCGGAGTCTCGCAGCTCCGTCTCGTCTTCGACCTCGAAACGCAAGGCGCACTGCACGCCACACTGCAGAGCCCCGATCAAGGCACGGCGCGACTGCCCTCCAGCGCCGCCACGTGGGACGGCACCACGCTGGTTCTGCGCTTTGATCACATTTCGGGCATCCTGTCGGTGGTCCTTGATGCCAGCGGGAGCCACCTCCAGGGCACTTGGCAGCAGGGCGGGCAGACGCTCCCCCTCACGCTCGAACGGGGGTCCGGCAGTATCGCGCTGATCGAACCGCACCCGCCCTTCCCCTATCGGCAGGTGAATCTGCTGATCGCCAACTCCAAAGCAAAGGTCCAGCTCGCCGGTACGCTGACCGTGCCGCCGGGGCGGGGACCGTTTCCCGCCGTGGTCCTGATCCCGGGCTCCGGCCCCGCGGATCGCGACGGCACCGTCTTCGGCCATCACCCCTCGCTCGTGCTGGCCGACGCCCTGACCCGTCGCGGCATCGCGGTGCTGCGCTTTGACAAACGGGGAATAGGGAAGTCAACCGGCGACTTTGGGACGGCCACGATCGCCGACTTCGCCGACGACGTGGAAGCCGCGCTCGACCATTTGAAGGCGCAGCCCGAGATCGACCCGCGGCATCTCGGACTCATCGGCCATAGCGAGGGTGGGATGATCGCCCCGCTGGTGGCCACCCGGCGGCACGATATTGCCTTCGTCGTGCTCCTCGCCGGTCCCGGAGAGAAGGGCGATGCCCTGTTGCTGAGCCAGGCGAAGGCCATGAACGTGGCGGCGGGGGTGTCGCCGGCGGGGCAGGAAGCCAACGCCCGCGTTCAACGCGCGGTGTTCGCCATCATTCGCAGCGTCCAGACCCAGGCGCAATTGCAGGCCCGCATCGAGCAGGAGGAATCCGCAGGACGCCTGCCCCCTGTCCCATGGCAACGTCTGGTGCTCGGCTCGCTACCTTGGTTCCGCTCATTTCTGGATTTCGATCCGCAGACCTATCTCCGCCAACTGAAGTGTCCCGTGCTCGCCCTCATCGGCTCCCGCGATCTGCAGGTTCCGGCGTCGGAAAACCTGCCGCTCATCCGGACGGCGCTGCAGCAGGCCGGCAACCACGACTTCCAGGTGACGGAGCTGCCCAACTTGAATCATCTCTTCCAGTCCGCCACCACCGGGCTCCCCAACGAGTACGCGCAGATTGCGGAGACAATCGCGCCCGCCGCCCTGCAGTTGATCGGCGATTGGATCACCGCCCATACGCGGCAGGCCGCGGGCTGACGATCAGGACCCGCCTTCGCCATCCAGCTCGCCCTGCGCGGCGGCCGTGCCCTCCGGGGTGGGCCCGCCCTTCAATACCCACTCGCACCACACGCCCAGCAGCGCGCCGATGCCCGGGCCGACGAGATAGATCCAAGTGGTGTGCAGATTGCCGCGCACCAGGTCGGGAGCGAGGGAACGAACCGGGTTCATCGAGGCACCGCTGATGGGCGCCGCCCAAAGCCCGGCCAGCGCAATGTAGCCCCCCACGGCCAGTGCGCCATTGGGACCGATGTTGCGGGCCCCGGCAGCGGTCCCCAGGATGGTGTTCACCAGACCCGTGGTCAGTAACACTTCTATGGCGAGCGCCTGGCCGCCGCTGATGCCCGCCCCGGGAAGGGTGGCGCCCAGTTCTCCCACCGAGCCGAATACAGAGCGCAGAAAGAGCGCTGCCCCCACGCCACCCACGACCTGGGCCAGGAGGTAGCCCGGCACCCTCCGCCACGGGAAGTTCCGCCGCAACGCAAACGCCAACGTCACCGCCGGGTTGAGGTGGGCGCCGCTGACGCTGCCCATGAAGTAGATCACCGCCATCACCAGCAAGCCGGGCGCGATCACGCGCATGGCCAACGGGATGGCATCGCCGCTGATGGCCGCCACCACGCCGCCGCCCGCCGCCACGACGACCAGCAAGAAGGTGCCCCACGCTTCCGCGAAGATGCGTCGCCCTTCGCGGCGCGGGTCCATGAAGGCGCGTGCCTGCGCGTCGCCCACATGTGATCCGGTCACGCGCTGCAGCTTTTCTGCTGCGCTCGCCATCGGCGCCCCTCCTAGTACTACTGTGTTATAAAGTTGATTCCCCCTGCGTGTTTTGAGTGGCGC
>CALEJU010000034.1 GCA_937898755.1 uncultured Acidobacteriota bacterium
GGCTTAGCGGTGAGCGGGGTGGCGGGGGAGGCGGCGTTGGCGGCGCTGCGGCGGCTGGTTCGTGCGCGCGCCACGCCTGCCTTCGCCGCGGCCACCGAGGTTCTGCCTGATGTCCTGCTGGTCTCGGCGGGGGTGGCGCTGCAGGCGGTGGTGGGGACCACGGCGGCGGCGCTGTCGGGGCGTCTGCTGGTGGTGGGGTGGGGCGGGGTGGAGGAGGCGCTGCTCTGGTTGCGGCGCGGCGCGCGCGGCTACCTCGCCCCCGATACGCCGTTGCCGCTGCTGCGCCGCGCGATCGAAGAGGTGCACCGCGGCGAGCTGTGGGCGCCGCCCCGCGTGGTGAGCGCGCTGCTGGCCGAGGCGCGCCAGGGAACTCGACGCGCTGCGCCACTCGCGGCGGCGCTCACCGTCCAGGAGCAGCGTGTGCTCGAGCTGTTGGGGGAGGGACGGCGGAACAAGGAGATCGCGGCCGCGCTGGGTGTCGCTGAGTCGACCGTGAAGAGTCACCTCAACCGTGTCTACCGCAAGCTGCAACTGAGCGACCGGCTGCAGGCGGGATTGCTGGCGGCGCGTCAGGCGTGGGCGGCGGGCGAGTCGCCGGATGGAACCTGAAACGGGTGCTGGCGGAGGGGGTGGGGCGCGGGGTGCTGTTGTCCCCTTTTGGCGCACGGCTGCCAGAGCGCATGCGCGTATCCCATCCAGCGGACGGACTCTCCCCGCGCGCGAGGGCGCGATGGTGGGCGCCAAAGGAGGCTCGCCTGTGCCTGCATCCGCGACCCCATCGGTCACCAGCCTGCCGCCTGCAATATCCGCGGCCCGCGCCTGGGTACCGCGCGTCAGGGACCGCAGGATCGTGCGTAGCGCCTGCTGCGCGCTGGTGCTGCCGACTTACAACGAAGCTGTCAACCTGCCGCTGCTGCTACCCCGGCTCTTCGCCCAGCAGGAGCGGCTCGCGCGGCACACGCTGCACGTGGTGGTGGTGGATGACGAGTCGCCCGACGGCACGGCCACCGTGGTCCGGGAATGGATGCAGCGCGAGCCGCGGCTGCATCTGCTCAGCGGTCCCAAGCGCGGTCTGGGAGAGGCATACCAGCGCGGTTTCGCCTACGCGCTCGGGGAGTTGCACGCCGAACTTGTGGTGCAGATGGATGCCGACCTGCAGCATGATCCCGGGCTGATTCCACTGTTTGTCACGGCCTGCCAGTCGGGCTTTGAGGTCGTGATCGGCTCGCGTTTTGTGCCCGGCGGAGCGCTGGTGGCGTTCTCCTGGCGACGGCGGTTGAGCAGCCGGGTGGGGAACTGGCTGTTGCGGGTGGTGAGCAGGTTGCCGCCGCTGCATGACTACACCTCCGGCTACCGCTGCCTGCGGGCCGAGTCTCTGGCCGCCTGCGACCTGCGCGGCTTGGCGACGCGCGGCTACGCTTTCCAGTCGTCGCTACTCGGAGCGCTGTTGCGCCGCCGGGCGAGGGTGCTGGAGGTACCGATCGTGTTTGCCCCAAGGCAGCACGGCAGCTCCAAGCTGGGCCGGGACGACTACCTGGAATTTCTCCGCAACCTGGGCCGTTTGCGGCGCTACAACACAACCCGCGAGCCCGGCGCGCAGCGCACAACCTGTGCGCATCCACCACGGAGCTAGGAAAGGCAGGCACTCCGTGCATCTGTGGCCTTGTTGAGCAAGTCAATGGATCGGGGCACGAGGCACGGGGGTGCGTGGCTCAAGCGTCGTGGTCGGACGGTAGCGAAGGATGGAGTGGGGGAGGTGAGAACCGCGCCGACGGACGCAGGCCGTGCGGGAGGTTCGGCGGCCAGCCCGCGTCTGAACCTGGCGCAGCAAGCGTCCGCCCGAGGGGCGCGGCAGGAAGCGCGCGGGCTGGCCGCCGCCGCCGCGCTGCTCGTGGGAGTGAGTGCCGTGCACGCTTGGCGCACGGACGCCTTTCTCGACCATGTCTCGGGGGCGTGGGCGGGGCTGGCCTTTGATCTCAGCCGGGGCGTGTTCTATCGCCCGCTTTATGCGAGCGGGCATTACGGCGGCACGCGGTTTTTTCCGTTGCAGTTCGCGCTGGAAGCGGCCGCCCTGCGGCTCGGTGCGGCGCCGCGCGCGACGGGCTTCGCGCTGGTGGCGTTGGCCATGTTGGGCCTGATGCTGGGCAGCTTTGCCGTGCTGCGGCGTTGGGGTGTTGCGCGCGGCTTGGCGGCGAGTTGTGCGGGGTTGGTGCTGGCGGCGGGGACGGCGCAGGTGGGGCTGCTGGCGGTGCGCGGTGATGCCCTCCCGGCGGCGCTGAGCGTGGCCGGGCTGGCGCTGGGGGCTGGTCCCGGGCTGCGTTGGCGCGGACCGTGGGGAGCGGCGTTGCTGTTCACACTGGCCTTTGCCGCCAAAGAAACCAGCGTGTTCGCCTTGACGGCGTTGGTGCTCTGGTGGTGGTGGGTGGGGCGGCGTCGTGCGGCCGTGACGATGCTCGCCCTCACTCTGCTGGGTGATGTGCTCGTGCTGGGCCTGATCGCGTGGGCCAGCCGTGGCCGCGCCTTTCAAGTTTTCGTCGCCTGTGCCAGTGGCGGCGCAACGCTGGTCGATGTGCTGCATTCGCCCGTGCGGCTGCTGGGCCTGGTGGCGGCCGATCCCGGCACGGCTCCGTTCCTTACGCTGGGCGCGGCGGCGGCCCTGCACGGCCTGCGGCGGCGGCCTCCGACGCTGGCAGTCATTTATTTCGCCACCACGGCGTTGGCCACGCTGCTTATCGTCGGCTCGCCTGGAACGAGCGTCAATCATCTGCTCGATCTGCACGTGGCGGCATTGCTCGTGGTCGGCGATTGGCTCGCCCATGAGCCGATCCCGTTGCGTCGCTTCACCGTCCTGGCGCTCACGGCAGGCGCGCTGATCGCGGTCGCGCCCATTCTGCAGGATCTGCACCAGCCGAAGACGGCGCCCGCACCTGATTACGACAGGCTGGCGGAGTTCGTCCATTGCGCGCCGCGTCCGGTGCTCTCCGAAAATCCCTGGTTCCCGGTGCTGGCCGGGCAACGCCCTTACCTGCTCGATGGTTTTATGTTCCGCGTCGTGCGACAGCAGCATCCCCAGTTTGCGCAACCGCTCTGGGCGCGGCTCGCGGCCGGCGGCTTTGGAGCGGTCATCCTGCGTGCCGACCCGCGCTCAGACTCTGGGCAGGCTTGGTATCGCAATATGCATTTCGGGCCGGGCTTTCTTGATCAATTGAACGCGCATTACCGCTGGGCGGCCACGCTGGGCGGCCAGTACATTTACCTGCCGCGCGGTGTCGCGGGCGCGCCGGGAGCGGCGTGTCTCGCGCCGCTTGCGCCGGCTTCTGTCACCCGGTAAACTCCGGTATCTCCAACCCAGTAACCTCAGGGTGCTCGATGACGTAAGGAACCCGTGCATCCGCGCGGGGGCATTTCGCCCCGTGATTGCCTGGTTCCCAAAGGAGTTCGCGCTTGTTCCAACTGCAACCCTCGTCACATCGCCTCCATTTGTTGACTTTGCTCCTGGTCGGAATGGCCGGGTTGGCTGCGGCGCAACCAACGGGCCTGGCGACGACCGCCGCACCGCCCGACCTGCTGGCTAATTTGAAGTTCCGAAACCTCGGTCCCGCCGTGGGCGGTGGGCGCGTGAGCGCGGTGGTCGGAATTCCCGGCGTGCCCAACGTGTATTACGTCGGGGCGGCGGGCGGTGGGGTGTTCAAAACCTTGGATGGCGGGCTGAGTTGGAAGCCGGTCTTCGAGAAGGAGGCGTCGGCCTCGATCGGGGCCATCGCGCTGGCGCCCTCAAACCCCAACCTCGTCTGGGTGGGCACCGGGGAAGGCAATCCGCGGAACGACGTCATCACCGGGCACGGCATCTATTTTTCGCCTGATGCCGGGGCGAACTGGAAGTTCATGGGCCTGGGCGATGTCGGGCAGATCACGCAGATCGTGATTGACCCTTCGAACCCGGAGCGCGTGTTCGTCGCGGCGCTCGGCCATGTTTGGGGGCCCAACCCGGAACGCGGCATTTTCCGCACCACGGACGGCGGGGCGACGTGGCAGAAGGTGCTCTACGTGGATGAGAACACCGGCGCTTCCGATCTCGCCATGGAGCCCGGCAATCCGCTGGTGCTGTTTGCCGGCCTGTGGCACTTCGAGCGTCATGCCTGGACGCTCTTGAGCGGCGGCGGCGGCAGTGGCGTCTACCGCTCGACCGACGGTGGGACGACTTGGAAGAAGCTGACCGAGGGCCTTCCGGACGGTACGGCCAAGGACCTGATGGGACGCGTCGGCCTCGCGCTGGCGCCGAGCGAGCCGACACGCGTCTACGCCCTGATCGAGAACAAGAAGGGCACTCTGTGGCGCTCCGACGACCTCGGCGACCACTGGAAGATGGTGAGCAACAACCACCTGCTGGATGTGCGACCGTTCTATTTTTCGCACCTCGCGGTGGCGCCCAACAACCCCGACAAGCTCTACTTCCTGTCGTTCGTCATCGCCACGTCTTCGGATGGCGGCAAGACGGCCACCGCCGCGAGCGCCGGTGTCCATCCCGACCATCACACCATCTGGATCGACCCCAAGGACGCGAATCGCATCATTGAGGGCAACGATGGCGGGGTCTACATCTCGGCCGATGGCGGCACCCACTTCCGTTACCTCGACAACCTGCCGATCGAACAGTTCTACATGGTCGCGGCGGACGGCGAGACCCCCTACAACCTCTGCGGCGGTCTGCAGGACAACAATGGTTGGTGCGGTCCGTCGAACAGTTTGAGCCGGGGAGGCATCACCGCCACCGACTGGTTCGTGGCGGTGGGCGGCGACGGCGAGTACGTTGTACCGGCGCCCGCGGACGGTCACGTGATTTATGCCGACTCGCAGGACGGCTCGATCGAACGCCTCGACACGCGCACCGGATTGGCGCACTATCAGCGTCCCTATCTGGCTGGAACTGAGGAAGAAAGCCCAGCAAATCTCAAGTACCGCTTTAACTGGACCTCACCCATCGCGGTCGGGGCGCACAGCGCCAACGACGTCTACCTGGGCGGCAATGTGCTCTTCCACTCGACCGATGGCGGGGCGCGCTGGGACGTCATCAGCCCCGACCTGACGCGCAACGACAAGTCGAAGCAGCAGTCGAGCGGCGGCCCCATCAATCTCGATATCAGTGGGGCGGAGACCTACGACACCATCCTCTCCTTGGCGCTGGCGCCCACCGACCCCAAGGTGATCTGGGTGGGCACCGACGACGGCCTGGTGCAGGTAACTCGCGATGGCGGGGCGCACTGGGCGAATGTTGCCGGAAATATCGCCGGGCTACCGGAGTGGGGACGCGTGCAGCAGATCGAGGTCTCCCCCTTCGACCCGGCGACCTGCTATGTGGCGTTCGACCTGCATGAGCAGGACAACAACCACCCCTACGCCTACAAGACGCATGATTTCGGCCGTACCTGGACCTCGATCGCCGGCGGGCTACCGGACGGAAACCCGGCGCGCGTGGTGCGCGAAGATCCCAACCACAAGGGCTTCCTGGTACTGGGCACCGACGCGGCGCTGTTCTACTCGCGCGACGAGGGTGCGCACTGGTTGCCGTTGAAGAGCAATTTTCCGACCGCGGCGGTCTATGACCTGCAGTTCGTCAAGCCGAGCCACGACCTGGTGGTGGCGACGCACGGGCGGGGCTTGTTCGTCCTCGACAACATCACGCCGCTCGAGGAGGCCGACGCGGCCAGCGAGGGGAGCGACTTCCACCTTTTCAGCGCCCACAACGGCACCATGTTCCACACCTGGAACAAGCACGGCTTCAGCCAGTCGAGCTTTGTGGCACCCAACCCGGACACGGCGGTCGGAATCGACTACTTCCTGAAGACGGAACTGAAGCCGACACCCGAGCAGACGAAGGAGCACGAGACGCCGGTCAAGATCGTGGTCACCGATGCGCAGGGGGGCGCGGTGCGGACGTTCTATGGGCCGGCCAAGGCGGGCTTCAACCGTGCCTCATGGGACATGCACTATGACGGCCCGCACCCGCTCAGCTTTGCGCCGAAGGGCGCGTCCGACGACGAGGACTCCCCGGACCATAACCTCGGTCCTCCCGTCGTGCCAGGAACTTACAAGGTGGCCGTGACCGTCAATGGGAAAACGGAGACGACGCACGCCGTGGTAGGGCCCGACCCACGCCTGCCGGTCGACTTGGCAGCCTTCACCGCCGAGACGCGCGCCGGACTGGCGGTGCGGGCGCAGATCTCCGCCCTCAACGACGGCTTGAACCGCCTGGAGAGCCTGCACCAGCAGTTGGCGACGATTGAAAAACTGCTGACCCCTATTCCCAATGAGGCGCCCAACCCCAACTACGCCCCGGTGCTCACCCAGGCCGAGGCGCTCGACAAGCAGTTGCTTGCCCTCAAGGGCGAGATCTACAACACCGACCAGCAGCAGGCGGTTGCCGAGGACGACATCCACTACCTGCAGCATTTCGCCGACAAGCTGACCATCGCCATGTACGAGGCGGCCTACGCCTACGATCAGGCCCCCACGCCGCTGATCGAGGAGGACCTCGCGCTACGGAGCAAAGAGCTGACGGGCTACCTGGAGCGCATCAACGCGCTGCTCAGCAACCAGGTGGCGGTCTTCAACAAGCTGGCACTCGAGCACGGCAGCAGCACGCTGTTCGCCGGCGCGCCGGTTGCCGTGCAGGAAACTGCGGCCGGCGGGGGACGGTAGGCGCGCGAAGGGCGAGGGCCGAGGGGCGAAGGCCGACGGCCCTCGCCCTAGAACCCATCTCATAAACAGGCCGGGGGCCGATTGTGCTGGAACGGAGGGCG
>CALEJU010000035.1 GCA_937898755.1 uncultured Acidobacteriota bacterium
CCCACGTTCACGTGCGGCTTGCTGCGGTCAAATTTCTCTTTCGCCATGACTGTTCTTTCTCCCGATCGTGTCTGGTCCTGCCGGAACTGTTCTACTTTTCCTTGCCCTGCACCCGCGCCATCACTTCTTCGGTGATGTTCTTGGGCGCTTCCTCGTAGTGCGCGAAATGCATGGTGAAGCTGGCGCGCCCCTGGGTACGCGAGCGCATCTCGGTGGCATATCCGAACATGTCGCTCAGCGGCACCATGGCGCGAATAATCTGACTGCCGGCACGCGGCTCGGTATTGTCAATGCGCCCGCGACGACTGTAAAGGTCGCCCGTGATTGAGCCGATGTAATTCTGCTCGTCGGGCACCACCACCTCGACCCGCATCACCGGCTCAAGCAGCACCGGCTTGGCGCGCCGCGCGGCCTCCTTGAAGGCCATTGAACCGGCAATCTTGAACGCCATTTCGCTCGAATCAACGTCGTGGTAGCTGCCGTCGTAGAGCGATACTTTGATGTCCTTCATGGGGTAGCCGGCGAGCACGCCGCCCTCCATGGCCTCGCCGATGCCGGCCTCGATGGGCTTGATGAATTCCTTGGGAATGCTGCCGCCCACCGTGTCGTTTTCGAAGATGTAGCCCGATCCCGGCTCGCCCGGCTCGATGGTGATCTTGACGTGGCCGTACTGGCCGCGGCCGCCGGTTTGGCGGATGTACTTGCCCTCCGCCTGCGCCTTCTGGCGGATGGTCTCGCGGTAGGCGACCTGCGGCTTGCCCACATTGGCCTGCACGCCAAATTCGCGCATCATGCGATCCACGATGATCTCCAAGTGGAGCTCACCCATGCCGCTGATGATCGTCTGATTGGTCTCGGGGTCGGTGTTGACGCGGAACGTGGGGTCTTCCTGGGCCAACTTGGCCAGCGCCTGTCCCATCTTTTCCTGGTCGCCTTTGGTCTTGGGCTCGACCGCTACGGCGATGACCGGGTTGGGAAACACGATGTTTTCCAGCACCGCGATCTTGTTCTCGTCGCAGATGGTGTCGCCGGTGGTGACCGTCTTGAGCCCGACGCAGGCGGCAATGTCGCCGGCGTAGACCTCATCAATCTCTTCACGCTTGTTGGCGTGCATCTTGAGCAGGCGCCCGATGCGCTCCCGCTTTTGCTTGGTGGCGTTCCACACCGACCCACCAGAACTGAGGTGGCCGGAGTAGACACGCACGAACGCCAACTGCCCCACAAAGGGGTCGGTCATGATCTTGAACACCAGGGCGGCAAAAGGCGCGTTATCTTCGGCGGGACGCTCCACCTCCACGCCCTTCTCGTCAATGCCTTTCACCGCGGTGATGTCGAGCGGGCTGGGCAGGTAGTCCACCACGGCATCAAGGAGTGGTTGTACACCCTTGTTCTTGAACGCCGAGCCGCACAGCACCGGAAAGACCTTCATGGCGATCACCGAACGGCGCAGGCTGGCCTTCAGCTCCGCCGCCGAGATCTCCTGGCCTTCCATGTACTTGTGCAGCAGCGTATCGTCGTTCTCGACGATCTGCTCGACCATCTGGGTGTGGTACGCCTTGGCCTTGGCCTTGAGCTCCTCGGGGATCTCTTCCAGGCTGTAGTCGGCGCCCATGGTCTCGTCGTTGTAGACGATGGCCTTCATCTCCAACAGGTCGATCGAACCGCGGTAATGGTCCTCGGCGCCGATGGGCATCTGAATGGGCACTGCGGGGGCGTGCAGGCGGGTGCGAATGGTGCCCACCGCGTGGTCGAAGTCGGCCCCGGTGCGATCCATTTTGTTGACGAAGCAGATGCGCGGCACGCCGTACTTGTCGGCCTGGCGCCACACCGTCTCAGACTGCGGCTCGACGCCGTGCACGCCGTCAAACACCGCCACCGCCCCGTCCAGCACGCGCAGCGAGCGCTCCACCTCGGCGGTGAAGTCAACGTGGCCGGGGGTGTCAATGATGTTGATGCGGATGTCGTTCCAGAAGCACGTCGTGGCGGCGCTGGTGATGGTGATGCCGCGCTCCTGCTCTTGCTCCATCCAGTCCATCGTCGCGGTGCCTTCGTGCACCTCGCCGATGCGATGGGTGATCCCGGTGTAAAACAAGATCCGCTCCGTAGTGGTGGTCTTGCCGGCATCAATGTGGGCCATGATGCCGATGTTCCGGGTTCGCTCAAGGGGCACTGTACGGGACATAAAACGCTTTTCGTGACCTCTAAACCTGGACCCTGCGGTCCGATGGAATTACCAGCGGTAGTGCGCGAAGGCCTTGTTGGCCTCCGCCATGCGGTGCACGTCTTCCTTCTTCTTGACGGCGCCGCCGCGGTTGTTGCTGGCCTCGAGGATCTCGTTGGCCAGCTTGTCGACCATGCCTTTTTCGCCACGCTGGCGCGCAAAGGTGATCAGCCAGCGCACCGCCAAACTGGTGCGGCGGATGTTGTTGACCTCGACCGGCACCTGGTAGTTGGCGCCGCCAACGCGCCGTGTTTTGACCTCGACGACCGGCTTGACGTTCTCAATCGCCTTTTTGAACACCTTGAGCGGCTCGTCCTGGGCCTTCTCGCCCACCTTGCCGAGCGCTGTATAGAAGATGTTCTGGGCGGTGGTCTTTTTGCCGCCCCACATCATCGAGTTGATGAACTTCTGGACCAGCGTGGAGCCGAGAATCGGATCCGCCTCCACCTCGTGCCGTTCGACAAAACCCTTACGTGGCATATTGCAAAGCCTCTCGCACCTAGCTCTTGGGGCGCTTGGCGCCGTACTTCGAACGCGCCTGCTTGCGGTTCTGTACTCCGACCGCGTCCATGGTGCCGCGCACCACGTGGTAGCGCACGCCCGGCAGATCCTTCACGCGGCCGCCGCGGATGAGCACGATCGAGTGCTCCTGCAGGTTGTGGCCGATGCCCGGGATGTAGGTGGTGACCTCGATGCCGTTGGTCAACCGCACGCGGGCCACCTTGCGCAGGGCCGAGTTGGGCTTCTTCGGCGTCTGGGTGTACACGCGGGTGCAGACGCCACGCTTCTGCGGGCACTTCTGCAACGCCGGCGAGGCCGTTTTGTACTTGGTTTTCTCGCGCCCTTGACGCACTAGTTGTTTAAAAGTGGGCATCAGTCGTCCTGCTGTTCGCGGTTTCAGCGGCTCGGGCCATCCGCCCGCGCTCGCTGCGCTGTCTTACGAAGAACCGCCCCCGAGGCGCAGGCACACCGGCCCGGCGCTGCCCCGGCAAGGGCTTTCCCCCGCAGTAGGGACCGCCAAGAGGGCCCATCACGGCCATCCCGGCAGCACGATTCATTTTTCGGTTCGGGCAATGCTGGCCCGACACCGCGCTAACGATCATCCCGAAGGATGCCCTCCCGACGTTCCATCGGCGTGCCACCCGATGTGACAGCCAACTCCGTTTCGGAGGGGCGTTTCGCCCACATAGTCCCGCAGGGTGCGGGATGTTCGCAGGCGTATCGCAGGGTCCCCGGCTCCATGAATACCGCCGGAGCGGGTTCAAAGCGAGGAGGACAAGGCCCTCAGGCCTCGCCGCAAACGCGGGGCCCAAGCCCCGTCACACAGAACACACTGCTCGAAACCCAATCATCGTACACAAGTGGCCACAGTTCTGTCAATGCGGACGCGGGCGCGTCGGTCCTGCGGGGGCTCCGCCCCCGGCGCTCCCGTTGGTCGCTGCCCCCTCGTACCCGGGTTCTGGTCGATTCGCGACCCTTTGCCAATCCAGTCGGCGGCACCGGACCACCCGCAGGAAATTCGCAGATTGTTTTTGCGGCAGGGCGCCTGCCCAGAAGCCGACTCGGCGGGTCTACTCCGAATCACAAACCAAAAACCCCCGAAGCAGTTCCCTGCTCCGGGGGCGTTACGACTTCAATTGGGTCTTCAGTCTTATTTCACGGGCGGGACCGGCTTTACGACGGGAGCAGCGGGCTTGGGGGCCGTGGAGGGAGCCACTCGCGGCGCGATGGACGCCGCCGGGGGCGTATCGGCGGCAAAGTAGGCGGCATTGAGCACCGGCGGCGCGGCCTTGGTGATGGCGTCCACCTGGGCGCGACGCGCGCTATCGGCCAGCCTCGCGATGATCTGCGGCTTGACAGCGTCAAACGTCTTCGCCTTGCGCTCCTCGACCTGCATGATGTGGTAGCCGAAGGCGGTCTTGAACGGCTCGCTGATTTGGTTGACGGGCAGCGAAAAGGCCTTCTGTTCAAACTCCGGCACGGTGACACCGTGCCCGATAAGGCCCAGTTCGCCGCCTTGCGCCTTGGAGCCGGGGTCGTCGGATTCGGCCTTGGCGATGGTGGCGAAGTCTTCGCCCTTCTTCAGGCGCGCTTCGATGGCATCCGCCTTGGCCTTGGCCTCGGCTTCGGTGAGCTTGCTGCTGCCCCGCGGGGTGTTCACGTCGGCGATCAGGATGTGCCGCACGCGGGCCTCTTCAAACTCCGCCGCGCGGGCATCATAGTAGGCCTTGGCTTGCGCGTCGGTGGGCTTCGCCTCATCGCCCAACAGGGTCACCAGGCGGCGCGCCAGCAGGTTGTCCTTGGTGAGCGCCAGTTCGGCTTCAAAGCTGGGTTCGCGATCCATGCCACGCCGCTTGGCTTCCTGCACCAAGGCCAGCATGTTACCGAACTGCTCGGCCAGCTCGCGCTTGTGGCCGACCACCTCGGACTGCACGTTGGGTGGAAGGCTCTTGATGAGCGCCTCGAACTCCGGGGCCGTGATCTTTTCCGTGCCCACCGTCAACACCACCGGGCCCGAGGCCGAGGTCGTCGCCGCATGATGCACGACATGGTGTACGGCATGGTGTACGGCGGGCTTGGCCGGCGACTTGGGCGTACTGGTCTGTGCCGCCAGGCAGGCGGAGGCCATCAATAGGAGCGAAGCCGCCGGCAAAGAGAACGAAGAGCGCTGCAACATATTCGAATATTGAATCATGAATAGCAGGTAGCTGGTAGCTGGTGGCGGCGAAGCAGGTGCCTTCTTCCGGCTACGCTGCAGGGTGGCGGTACCTCGATTTGCGCAACCCGCGTGCGAGCTCAGGTTTGCTACACTCCGACTCGCACGCGCGCCAGCCTCGTCGCGGCGCGCACGGCGTCGGCCAAGATAAGCCAAGGAGCCTTCATGGGAAACCACTTTTTGCGCCGCCCAGCCTGGTTGCTGTGCGCGCTGTTCTGCCTGATCACGATGGCGAAGGGAGCAGTCACCGTGGAAAAAATCGCCTATCACGGCTGGCCGGAGGCCTACAAGATTTCCAACGGCACGGTTCAACTGATCGTGACCGCCTCCGTCGGTCCGCGCATCATTTCTTACGGCTTCGTGGACGGTGAGAACGAATTTCACGAATTCCCGGAACAGGCCGGCAAGATGGGCGACGCCGAGTTTCATAGCTACGGCGGCCATCGTCTTTGGGTGGCGCCCGAGAATGACCGCACCTACTTTCCCGACAACAGCCCGGTCAAGGTGGTACAGCAGGGCAACACGGTGCGCTTCATCGGCAAGGTGGAGACCGGCGGGCCCATCCACAGTGACCTGCAGCGCGAAATGGACATCGAGCTTGCCCCTACGGGCAGCAAGGTGACCATCACGCACAAGATCTCCAACCACGGCAAGGGCGCCACGCACATGGCCCCGTGGGCGGTGAGTGTGATGCAGCAGAATGGCCGCGCCATCCTGCCGCTGCCGCCCAAGGCGCCGTGGGGCAAGGAACACCTGCTGCCCGCCAATTTGCTGACGCTGTGGTCCTACACCGATTTCACCGACCCGCGCTGGGTGCTCGGCAAGAAGTACATCCAGCTCAAGCAGGATCCCAATCCCACCGGCGAGTTCAAGGCCCAGAAGATCGGGATACGCGACGTACAGGGCTGGGGCGCTTATTACCGCAACGGCCATCTCTTTGTGAAACGCGTCGAGTTCCAGCCCAAGGCAACTTACCCCGACTACGGCTGCAACTTGGAGACCTACACCGACCCGGGCTTCCTGGAGCTGGAGAGCCTCGGCCCCATGCGCGAGCTCGCTCCGGGCGTAACCGCCGTCCATGTCGAGCGCTGGTGGCTCTTCAAGGATGTCCCCGCCGGCGAAGGCGACAGCTGGGTGGACAGCGCCGTGCTGCCCAAGGTGGAGGAAGCGAAGTAGTCCGTAGTTCGTAGTTGTCGATCCGAAGAAGTTCCCGCCCCCATGGCGTTCCACCCAATGGTGGAGTGCCATGGGGGCTTCCTTTTGTGCAGACTGGCGAAGATGGCGGCGGTTGCTAGTCGCTTTCAGGACCTTCGGGTATGGCAGGCGCCATTGAACTGGTCACTTCCCTCTATTGCCTGACCCGCACCTTCCCACCTCATGAGACTTTCGGTCTCTCCAGCCCGAGGCAGCGCGCCGCTGTCGCCATTGCTTCCAAATATCGCCGCAGACCAAGCGCGACGGCGCCGCAAAGAGTTCCTCCATTTTTTGACCGTTGCCCGAGGTTCGGCAGCTGAGTTGTCGACCGGACTGGAGATCGCCAAACGACTGGGGGTACGCAATGCCCGAGGAAGCCACCCCACTGCAGATTCAATGCACCGCGATTACCAAACAGATCTTAGCGTTGCGGAATGCGCTCACGCCAATTTGTAAAACCTATCCCGTGCCGCAAGCACGAACTACGAACCCTCCCGTCGCCCCAGCAACGCCTTTCCAGCCGTAAACTACGGTCATGCCCGACCGACGCGATTTCCTCTACACCCTTTCGGCGGCGGCTTTGGCGGCACAGCTGGAGCAGTTGCAGGCGCTCAGCCCCTCCCCGGCGGACGGACACATGCCAACCCGACTGTTGGGCAAGACGGGCGTGCGCGTCTCGGCGCTCGGGCTGGGCGGCTATCACTACGGGATGATCGCCGACACGTCCACTGCGGAACGCCTGCTGCACACCGCCGTAGACCACGGCCTCACCTTCATGGACAACTGCTGGGACTACCACGACGGCGCCAGCGAGCGCCGTATGGGCGAAGCCCTCAAGTCCGGCGGCTACCGCGAAAAAGTTTTCCTGATGACGAAGATTGACGGCCAAGTCAAGGCCGCCGCCGCCCGGCAAATTGACGAGAGCCTCACCCGGCTGCGCACCGACCACCTCGACCTGCTGCAGTTTCACGAGATCATTCGTCCCGCCGACCCCGAACGCATCCTCGGCCCGGGAGGCGGCATGGAAGCAGCCCTCGCCGCCCATAAGGCAGGCAAGGTGCGTTTCATCGGCTTTACCGGCCACAAGGACCCGAGCATCCACCTCAAGATGATTCGCACCGGCTTCCCTTTTGCCAGCGCGCAGATGCCGATCAACGTCATGGACGCGCATTACCGCAGCTTCCAGCACGAGGTGGTGCCGGTGGCACTCGAACGCGGGATCGGCGTGCTCGGCATGGAGCCCATGGCGGCGGGGGCAATCCTGCAGAGCAAGGTGGTGACCGCCCCAGAGTGCCTGCGTTTTGCACTCAGCCTGCCCACCTCGGTCGTCATCACCGGCTGCGAATCCATGCGCGACCTCGACCAGGCACTCGCGGTCGGGCGTCATTTCGTTCCCTACAGCGCCGAAGAGATGCTGGCGTTACTGGACCGCACCCGCCCGGCAGGCGTCAGCGGTGAGTTCGAGCGCTTCAAGAACACCTCGGACTTCGACGGCACCATGCAGAACCCGCAATGGCTGGGGTGAGAATGGTTCGTTGTTCATGGTTCATGGTTCGTGGATAGGAGCTATGAGCCGTTCCGCACGGGCACCACGACGCGCACCTCGGTTCCGGTCTTGGACGGTCCGCGGTTGGCGATCTCCAGATGACCGCCCAATTGTCGGGCCCGCTCGCGCATGCTGGTCAGCCCCAGGCCATTCCCGTTGACGGTAGCCGGATCGAAGCCCGTCCCGTCGTCTTCGATCGCGATGGCCAGTTGATCCGCCTGCAACCGCAGCCGGACGTGGACCTCGCGCGCCTGGCCGTGCCGGGCGGCGTTGCTGAGCGCCTCCTGGACAATACGATAGAGCTGGATGGCGGTTTGTGGCGCGAGGTAGGGAGCCTCGCCCGACGCTTCGAAGTCCACTGCAATGCCGGCTTGGCGTGAGAACTCGCCGGCGTACCACTCCAGCGTCTTCGCCAATCCGAAATCGTCCAGGACAGTCGGGTGCAACAACTGCGAGAGGGTGCGGATTCTCTGCTGCGCCTCGCGGACCAACGAGCGGGCCCCGGGCAGGTCGGTGGCTTGCGGTGCGACCTGCTCGGCCCGGGCCAGCATGAGTGCCAGCGCAGTCAGCAGTTGTCCGAAGTCGTCGTGCAGATCGCGCGAGATGCGATGCAGCGTCTCTTCCTGCACGTTGAGCACACGCCAGTTCATCTCCGCGAGCTGGCGGGCGTGGCGGTCGAGGTCCGCAGCAAGACCGGAGATGCGGGCGAAAGCCACGCGGTTGGCGCGCAGCGCCCAGAAGGCCACCAGCATGCCCAGCCCCAGCAGCAGGGCGGTGGCGATGCCGAAGTTGAGCAGCATGCGATGAAACACCGTCTCCATGGCTTGCTCGGCTGCCTGCTGCTCCTGGTCGTTTTCCACCAGCCACCGGGCAATCAAGTTGTGGATGCCCATGCGTTGCGGGTCCAGCTCACGCTCCACCAGATCAGCGGCAGGCACCTCGAAGCCGCGCCGCGCCAGGGCGAAGACCTGGTCGCTCACCGTCCAGAACTGCTGCAGGTCGCTCTTGAGCTGTTCGCGCCGTAGGCGCGCGCCCGGGGCGTACTGGGTCTCGAGTTGCAGGGCCTGATTGAGGTCGACACGCAGCCGACGGAACTCCAGCCCCCAGATGGAGATCGGCTTCCGTGGCACGTTGCCCACCATGTCGTGCACGGAGACAGCGAGCGCGTAAGCGTCCTGCTGCATGCGCAGCAGTTGCAGCGTGTCCTTGCGGTTGCGTTCGAGAACATCGCGCTGGAAGTGCCGCAACGCCAGCACCTGACTGGCGGCATACAGCCCCAGTCCGAGGATCAACGCCAGCATGACGGCCAGTCCGGCCAGCAGGCGGTTATGCGGCAGTCGAGGCTCGGCCAGCATGCCAGAAGGATAGAACGGTTATCGGTTGTCAGTTGTCGGCTGGGCTGTGTGAATCCAGAGTGACGTGCTTTACGCTCCACGCTTCACCGCCCACCGCCCACCACTCACACTGCCACTGGCTTCCCGGGCCGCTCCGCATTACCCTTGTTGCGAATGTCGATCCGCGTCGTTCTTGTCGAAGACCATACGCTCGTCCGTCAGGGCTTCCGCCGCCTGTTGGAGGACAACCCGCGCTTGGAAGTTGTGGGCGAGGGCCGCAGCGGCGTGGAAGCGGTTGAACTCGCGGAGGCGTTACGTCCCGACGTCATGCTGCTCGACATGGCGATGCCGGAGCTGAATGGCCTGGAGGCCGCAACGCAGATCCTGCGCCGCCAGCCGCAGAGCAAGCTGATCATTCTCAGCATGTACTCCGACGAGGCCTACGTACGCCAGGCGCTGCGGCTCGGCGTCAAGGGCTACCTGTTGAAGGACGCCGTGGATCTCGACCTGCCCGCCACCGTCGAGGCGGTGGCCGGGGGCGAGACCTGTCTCAGCCCGGCGGTGGCCGCCATCATGGCCAGCGCGTTCCGCGACGGCACCTTGGCTGCTCCCGACGACCCCTTCGAGCGCCTGACCCCGCGCGAGAAACAAGTTCTACAACTGGTGGCGCAGGGTAAGAGCAACAAGGAGATTGCGCACTTGTTCAAAATCAGCCCCAACACGGTCGCCGTCCACCGTGCCAATCTCATGGACGCCCTGGGCATCCACGGCACGGCGGAACTGGTGCTGTTTGCGGTGAAAAAGGGGTTCGTGAAGACGTGAGAGTCAGTATTGGATTGTAGTTGTTGGTGGTTTGCCGCGGTAACAACTGGGATGGTGCGGCAACCGAACACCGAGAACTGACAAGCGAAAACCCTTCAAGGCCTCCCGCCGAGTCTCCATTGCGGCACAAAATCGCTGTTCACCAGCCATTCAACCGGGGCAACCATGGACTGGATGGCCCCCACCAGGTGCGGGAAATCAATGTGGGCGAGGTCGTCGCTGGGCTGGTGATACTGCGGCTGCAGGCCAAAGCTGGAGACGGTCTGCGCTACCACGCCGCGTCGGGCCAGTTGGATATTGTCGGAACGCATGAAGAAGTCCTCGCCCGGGTGCGGGTCGGCCACGAGCTTGGCACCGTGCGCTGCCAGCGCCGGGCCGAGATCGCTACGCTCCCAGCCGGTCAGCCAGAGCGCATCGTGCGCGACGGCAGGGTCCGCCCAGCCGATCATTTCGAATTCCAGGTTGGCGACGATGCGGGCGAGGGGCACGGGCGGATGTTCCAGAAAATATCTCGCGCCATAGCCGCCTACTTCTTCACTGCCAAAAAAGGCAAAGACGACGGTGCGCCGGGGAGCAGGGCCGGCGCCGAGGGCGCGCGCCAACTGCAGCACCGCTACGCAGCCGGTGGCGTCGTCATCGGCTCCGTTGTAGATGTTGTCACCCGCGACCGGCGTTCCGATTCCGAGGTGGTCGAGGTGCGCGGTCAGCAGGATGGTCTGTGCAGCAAGCTGCGGATCACGGCCTCGCAGCACACCGATCGCGTTCCAGGTGGCGGTTTCCGCGCTCGCAATTTCTGGGACATCAAGGGTGATGGACGTTCCGGCGGGCAGCGCCTGCACCGCCTGGGCCGCCGCCGTGCGCAAGACGACCATGTTGAAGGGCCCGGGCGCGCGGTCCGCGACGCCCGGCAGCCGGGCGGCAAGGTGGGGCGGATGCGCGCCCTTGACCTTCCAGTGCCGTTGGAAGGCGGACAGATCAGGCAGCAGGACGACCGCTGCCCCTGCCCCGTCCAGCTTCGCCGCGGCGGCAAATAGTTCGCTTGCGGCGGTTGCGGGCGGCGCCGAAATGTAGACCACGGCACCACGCACTCCAGCGCTATCCACCGGGGCGTGCCCGGGGATGGCGCTCAACTCGCGCACCTGCAAAGGGCCGGAGACGTGGCCACCGCCGGTGGAAAGCACCAGCATGTCGCCGCCATGCGTCCAACGCACCGTCCCTTGTGGAACGGGAAAGCTCAGCGTCGGGAGGCCAGCGGCCATGCGTCGCCGCACGCCGACTTTCTCGATGTAGTCGCCCTGCGGGCCGGCAGGCTGGATGCCGAACTGGCGTAACTCCGACGCGATATAAGTGGCCGCCAGGAGTTCGTCATGCGTGCCGCTGCCGCGTCCCTGCAGGGCATCGCCAGCCAGAAATTCCAACTCGCCTCGTACCGCCTCGGGTCGCACCGCGCTCGCGCTCGCGTCCGGCGCTTGCGCCGGCAAGCTCGATGCGAAGCTCAGCAACAGCACCAGAAGAGGCAGCCCAGGCGCCAATCCGCGAACTGGCAAAAGAAGCCGACGACGGCGCTGGCTCATCTCATGGCAGAACAGCGCGGCCAACGCGGGAAGATGGGGAAGTTCCATGCTTGAGCTAATGTCTGCATCTGCAACCTTAAACGTTCGTTCATCCTCCTGCAATCACGGCGCTGCCGGTACCATGAGGGCAGCATGAGTGCTTCCACGCCTGTTGCCAAGCCGAAGCTACAGCACTTCCAGTCCGTCCTGCCGGACATCTGGGAGTTGGTGCATCCGCGCCGTTGGCTGCTGGCGCTCGGATTCCTGTTGATGGCCATCAACCGCGTCAGCGGTCTGGTGCTGCCCGCCTCAACCAAGTACCTGATTGACAACATCATCGGCAAGCGCCAAGTACGGCTGCTGGTGCCCTTGATCGGCGCCATCCTGCTGGCCACCATGCTGCAGGCCCTCACTTCCTTCGCCCTGACGCAGTTGCTGTCCAAGGAAGCGCAGCGCCTGATCGCCGAGCTGCGGCGCAAGGTGCAGGCCCACATCGGACGTCTCCCCGTCGCCTTTTACGACGCCACCCGCAGCGGCACCCTGGTGGCGCGCATCATGAACGACGTTGAAGGTGTGCGCAACCTGATCGGCACCGGTCTGGTGGAGCTGGTGGGCGGACTGCTGACTGCGCTGATCGCACTGGTGGTGCTGGTGCGCATCAGCCCGCAGATGACCGCCATGGCCTTCGGCTTTCTGCTTGTATTCGGCCTGGCGTTGCGCAGCGCCTTCAAAACTATCCGTCCCATTTTTCGCGAGCGCAGCAAGATCTACGCCGAGGTGAGCGGCCGGCTGACCGAATCGCTTGGCGGTGTGCGAGTCATCAAGGGCTACCACGCCGAGGAACGCGAGGCCTGGGTGTTTGCCCGCGGCGTACAACGTCTGCTGGACAACGTCATCGCTTCGTTGACCGCCACCTCGCTGATGAGCCTCGCCTCGACCGTCTTCATGGGCGTCGTGGGAGCGCTGGTCATGTTCATCGGGGCACGGCAGATCCTCGCCACGCCACCTACGTTGACGGTGGGCGGGTTGTTCACCTACACCATGTTCCTGGCGTTTCTGGTCGCCCCCATCTTTCAGATCGTGGCCATCGGCACGCAGCTTACCGAGGCGCTGGCGGGACTGGAGCGTACCCGCGAAGTACTCAATGAACGCCCCGAGGATCGCGATCCGCGCCGCACCAGTTCCCTGCCGGACCTGCAAGGCGCGGTGAGCTTCGAACACGTCGAGTTCGCCTACGAAGCGGGAAAGCCGGTGCTGCACGACGTCAGCTTTGAGGCCGCGCCCGGCACGGTGACCGCGTTGGTCGGATCCTCCGGCTCGGGAAAGTCCACCATCATCGGGCTGATCGCCGCCTTCCATGTCCCCGACTCCGGACGCATCCTGGTGGACGGTATCGACCTGGCCACGGTGCGACTGGGCGAGTACCGCACCCGGCTGGGCGTCGTCCTGCAGGAGACCTTCCTCTTCGACGGTACGATCCGCGAAAACGTCGCGTTTTCGCGTCCCGACGCGACCGCCGAGCAGATCCTCGAAGCCTGCCGCGTGGCGCGCGTTGACGAGTTTGCCGAACGTTTTGCCGACGGTTACGAGACGATCGTCGGTGAGCGCGGCGTGAAACTCTCCGGCGGGCAGCGGCAGCGCGTGTCCATTGCCCGCGCCATCCTCGCCGACCCGCGCATTCTAATTCTCGATGAGGCTACCTCCAGCCTCGACTCGGAGTCGGAGGCGCTGATCCAGTACGGGCTCGCCTACCTCATGCAGGGCCGCACGACTTTCGTGATTGCCCATCGCCTCTCCACCATCCGGCGCGCCGACCAGATTCTGGTGGTGGAAGATGGCCATATCGTGGAACGCGGTAACCATGCCGGATTGTTCGCCGCCCAGGGCCGCTACTACGACCTCTACACCCGGCAACACGGGCTGGAGTCCAACTTGTTTCTCGCCCCCGGTGAGGGCGACGCCCTCCCCGAATCCGCCCAGACCGCAACCCGCAATCGCAACGCGCCGCCCGATCCGCTCAGCTTGATCCGCGGCCCGGTTGGTTGAGAGACGCTGGCGCGACGGCCACGCTCCAGCACGTCTTTGCTTTCCCTGCCACTGGAGCCGAGCCGGCGGGTGTCTCGAAATGCTTTGCCTGGTTGCGACGAACGCGCCACCAGATTTGCGTCGCGCCGCTACTTACGATAGCGTTACAGTCCTGTCTCTCATGGTCAGCCAGCCCACGCCTCTTTCTGCCTTGGGTCGCAAACTCAGCCGCCTGCTTAGGCAAGTTGCCACCGCACCTAAACCCGAGGCCGTACACCATTTGCGTACCTCGATCCGGCGCCTGGAAGCAAGTCTCGAACGATCCCAGCATACGGGAGGCAGGATCGCTCGCAAGTCATTGAAAAAGCTGGACAAATTGCGCAATCAGGCCGGCAAGGTCCGTGATCTGGACGTACAGATTGCCGCCCTGCAGACGATCAATTTGGGCCGTGATCGTCACCGCCAAGCGCAATTGGCGCATACGCTGTCCGAGCGTCGCGAAAGGCAGGCCAACAAACTTGCCGGCAGGCTGGACGCAGAGCGGATCGGCGACCTCCGCCTGCGTTTGCGACGGATTCTCCGGTCTGTGTCCCCGGCGGCGGCAGGGGCGAACCCCGCCGCCGCCCGGGAAGCTGCACGCCAGTTTGCTCAACTGGCCGCAGCCGGACCAGCGGTGGATAGCACAGCCTCTTACGACGACCAAGGGGAGGCATTGCACGGTTATCGCATGCGGTGTAAACAGATCCGCTACACTGCCGAATTGGCCGGGGACACTCCCGTTGCGCGTCGCATCATCACGGAAATGACGCGCCTGCAGGACGCCATCGGGGAGTGGCACGACTGGGTGATGCTCCGCCACTCCGCCGAGAAGTACGTTCCCGGCGCGGAGACCACGGCGCTCCATGCCGCCCTGCAGAACCTTGAGCACGCCAAATTCGCTCACGCCTTGCGCGTAGAAGCCCAAGCGCGACGCGCCATGCTGCCCGGCGCAACGGTTCTGCGCAAGGCCGTGCACTCCGAAGCCGCCGCTGCCCACACCCAGACGGCGTGACGCTGAATTCAGTTGAGGCTGGAGCGCAGGGGACCCGCATCAAGACAGGGGGGAAGGGAGGGCGGGAATATGGCTTCCCTTTCCTTCTTTTCTTCTCCCTCCCTTTCCTCCCCTACTCCCTTTTTCCCCCCTCACTTCCTCCCTTCTTTTCTCCGTCGACTTCCGGCCTCGCCCAACTGCCCAACCCGACGTGCTAACGTGCCGCCATGCCCGTATTTGCGGCCGTGGACATCGGCGCCAACTCGGTTCGTCTGAAGATTGCGCGCCTGCTCCGCCGCCGCCTCACCGTGGTGCATGAGGATCGTGAGGTCACGCGCTTGGGCGGGCAGGTTTTTGCCTCGGGACTACTGGCGCCGCAAGCCATCGCGCAGACGGTCAAGGCGCTGTCGCGATTTCACCGTGCTGGTCAGGAACACGGCGCCGATGTGGTACGGGTGGTGGCCACGAGCGCTCTGCGTGATGCCCGCAATGCGCGCGCTTTCACCGACTGGGTGCGGGCGGCGACCGGCTGGCGCGTGGAGGTCATCTCCGGGCTGGAGGAAGGCCGCCTCATTCACCTCGGCCTGGTCTCGCATCTGCGCGTGGCCCGCGGTCGCGTCCTCATGGCCGATCTGGGCGGCGGCAGTTGCGAGCTGACCGTCTCCGAGGCCGGACATATCCGCGACATGTTCAGCCTGCCCCTGGGAGCGGTGCGCCTGACCCACGAGTTTCTCGCCCATGACCCGGCGAAAAAGAAGGAATTGGCGCGGCTGCGCGAGTACGTGGGAGAACAACTCGACCGCGTCAGCGCGCGCATCGTCGCCGCGCGTTTGCCCTTGCTGCTCGGCACCTCGGGCACGGTGGCGGCGCTCAGTGGCAGGGCCGCGGCGCTCACCGGCCGGCGCGGCCCCGTCTCGCGTCGCACCGTGATTGGCATTGCCGAAAGTCTGCAGCGGATGGACACCGCGGGCCGTGCCGCGCTGCGCGGCATCGGACCGCGGCGCGCTGAGATCATTGTCAGCGGCGCCATCGTCTTCGCCGAGTTGATGGAGCGCTGCCATCTCCCCACCCTGCGCTACTCACCGCTCGGTCTACGCGACGGCCTGCTGGCGCAGATGGCGGCCGACCAGGACCGCAGCCCGGCGCTGCGCCAGCACATTGAGGCGGAACGCTCGGACGCGCTGCAGGCGGTCGGCCGGCAGTACCGCGTGGATGTGGGACACGCGCAGCATGTCCGCACGCTCGCCTTGCAGCTTTTTCAAGGATTACGGGCCATTCATGATCTTCCCGCGGAGTATGCCGAGTGGATTGGCGCCGCCGCCATGCTGCACGAGGTGGGTGGGTTTCTGAACCGTGCCGGCCGTCACCGCCACAGCTACTACATCATCGCCCACAGCGAGATCCTCGGGTTTTCCATCGCCGAGCGGCGGTTGATCGCGGCGATCGCCCGCTTCCAGGGGAAATCGCGCCCGTCGCCCCTGGACCGCATCAGCCGCACACTACCCGAGGCGGATCGCCTGCATCTCGGCAAGGCGGTCATTCTGCTGCGCCTCGCGCGGGCGCTAAACCAGGGACGGCGCGGCGCGGTAACGGAGGTCAAGGTGCGCGTGCAGGCTGATCAAGTCGCCCTGCGTCTCGCCACCAAACGGAGCGGGGCGGAACTCGAACTCTGGGCCTTCGCCAAGGAACGCAGTTATTTTCGCGAGGTCTTTGGCCGCGATGTGGCAGCAGTCTTGACGGCGTGAGAAGTCGGCAGCAGGGAGCGCAGCACCCGCGGCGTCAGGCACCATTGCAGGACTGCGCCGCGCGGGCCGATGTCCAGCTTGGCCACCGCGCCCTTTTTCAGATCAATGCGTGCCGGCCGGCCGCCGGCCACCAGCAGCCTTCCGAGAAACTCGGCCAGGTTGGGGTTGTGGCCCACCACCAGAACCGTCTCTGCGCTGCGCAGCCGGTGCAGTAGCTCCTCAAACCGGGTAAAAGACGCCTCCGGCCGCAGCGCCGCATCCTGCATCAATTTGCCGCCGAACTCGATCTCGTTGCCCACCAACGACGCCGTTTGCAACGCCCGTTTCAGGGGACTGCAGACGATCGCGTCCACGCGCACGTCCATCGCCGCCAAGGCTCGGCCCATCTGGCCGCACTGCGCGATCCCCTCGGAATCCAGCGGGCGGCGTTCGTCCTTAGCAGCGTCACTCAGCCGCTCACCGGCACTGGCGTGGCGCAAGAAATAGAGAATCATCTGCCATTAGTCTAACGTGGTCTTACGGACTCTCCGAAGCCAGTCGAATGCCGCGGTGTCGCAGCCCCGGAGAGGCGACCGAGATTAGCCGAAGGCAAACAACGCAGCGGCTGGCCCTCGGACTGTCTCCTCATGCATTCGCGCACCGACCAGTCGGCGCGAACATTCAACGCGATTTGGAACTGTGGGCATTTTCACACCGACTTAACCCGGCGCGGAAACGCCCCCGGCGACCTTCGGACCCCCCTCCGGGGCTGCAATAAAAAGCACGGGTTTTGCGAAGACGGATCAGTTATCAGTACTGGCTGAGTACCTCAGACACCGTCCTGCCTCTTCCGTCTTCATTGGACCCGGGTTTGTTCACGTTTGGATCTGCTTCGAATACAACGCTCGCGTCTTAGTGGAATAAAGCCGGACGTATGTTATGTAGCGTGTAGTCGCGCCGCAGTTCAATTCTTTGCAGCTCGGCAAAATCCTGAAGGTCAGGCGAAACTACCCTCCCCATCCTTTTGCTCGGGCCCCGCCGTCGTGACCGCGGGACCTCAGATAGCGTCCGCCTCCTCGCGTACTCTTTAAAAGAGTCAGCCGACCGGCGTGGCGCGAAGTTTCTTCCGCCGAAGCGCGGGGGGCGGAAGTTGGTCGAGTTTGAAGCGCCCCTCGGCCAGTCCCAGAAGGAACTCCTGCGCGGCAAAGCCGCGCGCCGAGCCGCCGCGTGTCTTGGTCTTCGCCGGCGTGGGAGGCGCGCTATAGGTCCCGTCGGGACGCAGGATGCGGCTCTTGAGCGTATCGGCCAGGTAGGCGGCCAGGATCTCCTGCCGCACCCGCTGCCGCAGCAGCGGATCGAGCAACGGAAAGATCACCTCGACGCGGTCGTAAAGGTTGCGCGGCATCCAGTCGGCGCTGCCGAGATAGACCTCGTCCTCGCCGCCGTTGGCAAAGGCGAAGATGCGGCTGTGCTCCAGCAGGCGGCCGACAATGCTGCGCACCCGGATACGTTCGCTGACGCCGCGCAGGCCGGGGCGTAGCACGCACATGCCGCGCACGATGAGGTCCACCTCGACGCCCGTCTGCGCGGCCCGATACAGTCCCTCCACCATCGCCTTGTCGGTGAGCGCATTCATCTTGGCGACGATGTGGGCGGGGCGGCCCTGGCGGGCGTGCTCCGTCTCGCGTTCAATCAGTCCCAGCAGCTTGGCGGCCATGTCGAGTGGAGCGAGCAGCAGCGGATCATAATCGGGCCGCTCGGCGTAGGCGGTTAGAAAGTGAAAGACCTCATGTACCGCGCCGGTCATGACGCGATCGCAGGTCAACAGGCTGAGGTCGGTGTAGAAACGCGAGGTATCGGGATTGTAGTTCCCGGTTCCCAGGTGGGCATAGCGCCGCGTCACGCCGTCGGGGTCGCGCCGCACCAGCAAGGCCAGCTTGCAGTGTGTCTTCAACCCCACCAGGCCGTGGAAGACCTGTACGCCGGCATCCTCGAGATGGCGGGCCCAGCGGATGTTGGAGGCCTCGTCGAAGCGCGCCTTCAGCTCCACCACCACGGTGGCTTCTTTGTCGGCGCCGGCCCGCATCAGCGACTCCATGATCGGCGAGTCCTCGCTGGTGCGGTACAGGGTCTGCTTGATGGACACCACGCGGGGATCCTCAGCCGCCGAGCGGATGAACGCCGAGACCGTGTCGAAGGAATCGAACGGATGGTGCAGCAGGATGTCGTGCCGGCGCAGTTCGTCGAACAGGTTCTTCGACTTGCCCGTCAGCCGCAGCTCGCGTCCCGCGAACGTCTGGAACTTGAGTTCCGGACGGTCCACCTCCTCGTACACCGTCATCAGGCGGCTGAGGTTGACCGGGCCGGGGGTGGGAAACACCTGCCAGGGTTCCAACTCGAAGTTGGCGCGCAGCCGCTCGATGATCTCCGCGTCGGCATCGGC
Source organism: uncultured Acidobacteriota bacterium (assembly GCA_937898755.1). GTDB lineage: Bacteria > Acidobacteriota > Terriglobia > Terriglobales > SCQP01 > CALEJU01. The sequence goes on from CALEJU010000035.1 coordinate 18,609, forward strand.
GTCAATCTCCAGCCGCACGGCGTTGCCCTTGCGGCGGTTGTGCAGTTCGGAGCGCACCGACTCCAACAGGTTGCGCGACTCCTCCTCCTGCACGTAGAGGTTGCTGTTGCGCGTCACGCGAAACGCGGCGGCCGACACGATCTCGTAGCCGCGGTACATTGAGGCGGCATGCAAGGCCACCAGGTCGGCGAGAAACACGAAATGCTGCTGCCCGTTGCGGTGCGGCAGCGGTACCAAGCGCGGCAGCACGCGCGGCACCGTGACCACCCCAAGGTAAGTCGTCGTGACGCGGCGGCGGCGGCGCAACAGGAACGCGAGGCAGAGCGCCTTGTTGATGACGTGGGGAAATGGATGCGCCGGATCCACCGTGATCGGCGTCAGCAGCGGGTCGAGTTCCTGGCGGCAGTAGCGCCCGACAAACTGGTGGCCCTCGGAATCGAGTTCATCCACCCCCAGGACGCGGATCCCGCGCGCGGCGAGAGCGGGACGCAAGCGCTCGTTCCAACAGGCGTACTGGTCCTCGACCAGGTCGTGTACCCCGGGAATCAGCAGCTCGCGCTCCTGCTCCGGCGTGCGCCCATCCATGCCCACCTCGGCGTGGCCATCCTCGATTTTCTGCAACAGGCTGGCCAGGCGGACCTCGAAGAACTCATCGAGGTTGCTGGCGCTGATGGCGAGAAACTTGACGCGCTCCAGCAGGGGGTTGGAGGGATCATCCGCCTCTTCCAGCACGCGCCGATCAAAGGCCAGCCACGAGGCCTCGCGGTTGCTGTAGAAGGCGGGATTATCGAGGGAAACGCGCACCATGGAAAGCAGGCCAGCGGAACACCGCCCGCGGCACAATATGGTGCCGCCCGGAGCTGGCGAAGCAATGTGACAGAACCGTTAAATTGTACCGGGTTTGACGCTGGCACGTCCGCGCACCGCACGAGCGCGTAGGGGGAAGGGCGTAAGGGAGGGAAGCCATACCTCCATCTTCCCTTCCTCCCATCCTGCCTCTCTTCAGTCCCGCCGCCAACGGCTCAGCCTCGCGCAGCGTGAGCCCGCCAATCCTTATGCCAGGTTTGCCAATCACTTGCGATCGCCGCCGCCATCGCTTTGGAGGCGGTGAACAGCCAGCCGGGCGGGCGCCGCTGCAAGTGGCGGCGCAGGGCTTTCCGCGCCTCCGGCTCACCGAGGTGCACGTTGGCCGTTTCCCAACCCATCAGGTGCAGCAAGCGCTCCTCCTCCCGCTGCTTGGGGAGCGACGCCAGCTCGATGCGCGAGCAGTCGGGCGCCAGGCGCCGCACCAACCACTGGCCATGGATCTCGACCCAGGGGTCGCGGCAACGCACGGCACGGTGCAGCATGGTCTGGTAATAGATCTCGCCAGGCCCGGTCGTTTCCCCCGCCCAAGCCGCTGCCGAGGTGGTCAGCGTCTTGGCCTCACGCGCGATTTGGCCGCCCTCCCACTCCCCCAGCGCGACGATGCGCTGGCGGCCGAGGCTCCCCAATCCGGCGACACGATGCACCAAACGGCAGGGCAGATCATGCGCCGGCAGCAGGTGACGCAACGCGGCGGACGCGCTCACCGGCACCCGTCCGCGCACCGTCGGCAGGCGGTTCATCTTCTTCCAGAAATGGATCGGATCGCGTAGCGCACCCAGCGCCATGGGGCGCAGCCACGGAAAACGGTCTTCCACCACCACGGCTTCCCCGCCCGCCTTCAAGCCCTCGCGGTACCCCTCCTCGATCAGGCGGCAGGCTTCCTTGTGTGCCAGGCACAAATGCTCCCCGACGATCGCGAAGTGGGCGCTGGTCGCCAAGCGCACCAGGTCCACGGGATAGGGCAGCGGGCAGGCCTCATCGAAGTCGTTGATGCCCCATATCAGGCGCCCTTCGGCGTCCCGCCACGTCCCGAAGTTTTCCACGTGCAGATCGCCAACCGAAAGCACGCGGGGCGCCCGGTCGAGCTCAGGGCAGATCTCGGGCCAGAGCTGCATCCAGCGATAGAAGGTGGCGCGCAGGAACGAGAATGAATCCCCGGCCATCAGCTCATGCTTGAGCTCGACGTCGGCGTTCACCAGCGTCAGGCGCTCCGCCAGCCAGGCCTCGTAACGCTTGGTTGCCTTGAAGATATTCATAGATGACGCTGGCACATCGGCCAGGTGGAGGCTCCGCCCCCGACGCCGCTCAAGGAGGAAGCAGGAAGGAGGGGAGCAAGGAAGGAAACTACCACCCGCCTCCCTTCTTCCCTTGCTCCCTCCCTGTCTTCAGGTTCCCCACCCCGCGCAATATCAGCTGCCCCCCGCCCGCAGCCGCTCCCGCATCTCGCGGTATTGGATCTGAATGCGCACCAGGTAGGCGAGGTGCGAGAAATTAATGGGCTTGCCGACCACGTCGAAGGCTCCGGCACTGATGGCGCGCCGCGCGAGGTTGGGGTCGGCCATGGCGGTGACCACGATGATGCCGAACGCGTTGTTGAGTTGTCGCACGACACGCAGGAAATCCATGCCGTCCAACTCTGGCATGTTCAGATCCAGCAGGACGACGTCGGGTAACGATTCCCGAATCTTGTGCAGGGCCTCCATGCCGGAGGCGGCGGTGAGGCACTGGTAGCCCAGCTCCTGGAAGTACTCGCGAATGGTCGAGCGCGCCCCGGGATCATCGTCCACGATCAGTAAGTGGTTCTTGGGAGCCGCGGGCGGCGGGGCCATGTCGCGCACCGCCTGCTCGATTTGTTCCGGGTCGTCGGCGGGCAGTACATGGCTGTGGAGCGGCAGGTCGGCCGGGGGCGCCCCGGTCAGGAGCAGCAGCGTCTTGGCGCGTAGCGCGACATCCTGCACACGGAACCAGCGCACGCCGACCGGATCGGCTTCGAGCAAAAGCGCGACCGTTTCGGACTCGCCCAGCAGCGCGGCCAGCCGGTCGAGGTCGATCTCGACGCGCGGCGCATAGCCGCGGCTGGTGAGGGCCTCGGCCAGCAACCGCCCGAGCAGCGCCTGCTGCGTGCGGATCAGGATGCGCGGCGGGGTCAGGCCGGCCATGACACTCCTCGCCGAAGAAGGGAGGGAGGGAGAAAGGGAAGCCATTCTTCCCTTCCTCTCTTCCTCCCCCCCGCCCCTGCTCCAGGTTTGCCGCTGGCAATCTCAGCTCCACAGGAGCCGCATCGGCGGGTGCTTCGAATCGCACCGCATGGCAGGTGTTCGAGCGGCCGGGTCTCCACCGTCATGCCGAACCCGCCAGGGCGCGTCGCACCGCGTCAGCCAGCACACGCCGGGTGAGTGGCTTTTGCAGCATGAAACGCGAAGACGAAGTGGGTGCGGCGTGGAAGTCGTAGCCCGTGACAAATAGAAACGGTAGCGCCCCACACTCGCGTTGCATGACCTCAGCCATGCGGTAGCCGTCCATCTCGGGCATGGTGACGTCGCTGACCACGAGGTCGAAGCGCGGGCTGGTTTCCTTGACCACGCGCAGCGCCTCACTGGGACGATGCGCGACGACCACGGAATAGCCGAGGCTGATCAGAATCTGCGCCGTGGTCTCCGCGACCGACACGTCATCCTCGACCAGCAGCAAGCGCTCGCTGCCGCCTTCGATTGACGGCGGATTCGTCTCCGCAGCCGTTGTCGGCGCCGGCACGTAGGGGGGGAACAACAATCGGAACGTCGCCCCCGCGCCCGGGACACTCTGCACCTCGATCTGTCCCCCATGCACTTTCACAATGCTGTGCACGATTGCCAGTCCGAGCCCGCCGCCCTGGGATGGCGGCTTGGTGGTGAAAAACGGCTCGAAGATGCGTTCCCGCACCTCGGTGGTCATTCCTTTTCCGCTGTCTTGAACCGTCAATGCCACCCATGAGCCGGCTGAAGCGTCGTCGCGGTGGGCTCCGCGCGGGGCCGGCACCGACTCCAGACCGATTTCCAGGGTCCCGCCCTCCGGCATGGCGTGTTGCGCATTGACCGCCAAATTCACCAGCGCCTGTTGTAATTGGTTGAAGTTGCCCCACAAGGCCACCTCACTCGTTCCCAGCACTTTGCGAATGATGATGTTTTCCGGCAAGCCATGCTTCAACAGTTCGACCGTGGAAGAGATCAGCGCCGCAGGCTCCACCCGCGCCATCTCCTGCGGATCCTGGCGCGCAAAGGTGAGCAACTGGGAAACCAGCCCCGCCGCCCGCCGTCCCGCCTGTTCCGCCCGTTGCAGGCGTTCGCGCGCGTCTTCCGGAAGGCTGTTGCCGTAGCGCAGTTGCAACAGTTCGATCTGCCCCAGCACCGTGGTCAGGATGTTGTTGAAGTCATGCGCGATGCCCGACGTCAATGTACCCACCGCCTGCATCTTCTGGGCCTCCACCAATTGGCGCTGTAGCTCGCTTTCGTGGGTGATGTCGAGCAGCACGCTGCGGCCGCCCAGCAGATTCCCCTGACCGTCGAAAAAGGGGCGGTAATAGACCCGCATGAGACGGGGCTGTCCATGCGGCGGTGTGAGTTCCAGGTCGAGCGGCTCCGTCGTCCCGCCCGGGCGCAGGGCGCGCAGTTTGCGGTCCACAGCCGCGGCCGAGTCGGGACTGCAGAAGGCTGAAAGTCGTCCTCGCCCAACCACTTCCTTTCGCTCGCACCCCAGCACCTGCAGGGCCACGCGATTGATCTCGGTGATCCGGCCCTCGGCATCAAAGCTGTGACTCCAGACCGGGCTGTTGTCGTACAGGTCGGCCAGGTGATCGCGCGCCGTGGCCGCCTGCTGCAACAACTGCTGGTTCAGCAGAACGACCGAGAGGCCGGCCGCGGCCTGGTCCACACTCGCGCGGACATGTGGCGGAAAGCCGTCCAACACTGGACTTTCCAGGTTGAGGACCGCGCACACCCGGCCTTCGTGCAGGAGAGGCAGCGCGTACTCTGAACGCGAGGCGGGATGAACGTGCACGAAATCGGGCCGCGCCGCCACGTCGGGGACATAAGTGCGCTGACCCGTGCGCGCCGTCTCGACAACAATTCCCGTCCCGGCCAGATCCAGCCGTTCACCTCGCATCGAGGCAGGGCCACCGGCCACGGCGGTGATCTCCAGCCATTGCCCATCATGGCTGATCTCGTTCACCACCGCCAGGCAGAACCCGAAGTTGGAGCGCATCAACTCCAGAACCCGGTGGAGCTTGTCCTGGTAAGCAAGCGCTGACAACAACAGTTCGTTCACCTGGCCGAGGATGCGCATACGATCGCCATCGGTCAGGCGGGGAACTTCGGGGGACTGGGACGGGGAAACGCTCACGCTGGATTGCCTGCTCGCATGGTGAGCCGGTTTCGACGACAGAGCAACTCAAATTATCGTGCGAATTCCCGTCGGGTCGTTGCCCCCGGGTGCCCGGAGCTTAAGACGGACCGCCACCCATTTCAGCCTCGGGAGACGACGACGCGCACCACGGATTCCATCTGCTGCTTGCTCTCGGCTGGACGCTTCTCGTGATCCACGTAAGGGTCGAAGTGGGCGTCATTCGCCGTCCCTACATAAGTGCCGTAGGTATAGGTCTGGAACGGGTTGAACTGTGGTGACCGCTGCGCGAGTTCGTTCTTCTTACTGCTCATGGATGTCAATCCTTCGATGTAGGCCGAGACCGCCCGGGTCCCGCTAACGCCGTCAACTTCCCCCCGGGGCGCAATGCACGGGCAGGGCGGCCAGACGGGAATAGAGAACGCGTGTCACGCGGTCGCTGCCACAATCGCAGCGCAACCGACAGCCCGTCGAGTCCGCCGTCTCGGGGTCGGCTTGCGCCAGCGTCCGCAAACGCTCGAACACCTGGCTGCAATCTTGACATGCGTATTCGTAAATCGGCATGGGCTCCTTCTACTCTATCAAGGGCGGGGGGCGGCTGGTTGCAGGCGCTACCCATGTCCCGGTTCTGGCCGACACGCCCAGAACGTTATGCTTCGCGGTCAACCAAGTATCGAATGAGGGCCTGCAAGGGGCTGCTGGCTTCTCCAAACGCATCCAATGGCGCCAAAGCCTGCACGGTGTGGCGTTGCGCTTCCTTGCGGGACTTCTCCAACCCGAACACGGCGGGATAAGTGGCCTTGCGCTGCGCAGCATCCTTACCGGCGGTCTTGCCCAACACCGTGCTGTCGCCTACCACGTCGAGGATATCGTCCACGATCTGAAACGCCAGTCCCGCCTCCTCGCCCGTGGTGGCCAATGCCGCCACTTGGTTGGCCGAAGCGCCAGCGCTCACGGCGCCCATGACAAGTGCGGCGCGAATCAAGGCCGCTGTCTTGTTCGCATGGATGAAACGCAAACTCTCGGCAGTCGCACTCTGCTTTTCCGCCTCAAGGTCAGCCATCTGGCCGCCCACCATGCCCTGCGGCGTCCCTGCGGCGCGGCACAGCTCACGCAACAGCGCCACTGCCACCGCCGCCGGTTCCGCCTTAACGAGTTGCGCAAAGGCGGCGGTCAGCAGCGCGTCTCCAGCGAGAATGGCGGTCGCCTCGCCGTAGACCTTGTGACAAGTGGGGATGCCACGGCGCAGGTCGTCATTGTCGAGAGCTGGAAGATCGTCGTGGATCAGCGAATAGGTGTGCACCATTTCCAGCGCGGCGGCTGGAATCAGCGCGGCGGCCACCGGCGCTCCTGCCACCGCCTCGGCCGCCGCCCGGCAGAGCAGGGGACGAATTCGTTTACCCCCTGCAAACACGCTATGCCGCATGGCGGCGTGCAAAGAGGTCGGGAAGATGGCGGCAGGGGGTAGAGCGGCGTCCAGCGCCGCCTCCACCAGCGCGCGCTCGCGATCCATCCAAGCCTGAGCGTGGGACACCATGCCAGAGAGTGTAGCGGGGACCCCGCCCCGCAGCGATCTGATCCTGGCGACGCCCGCTTTTGATTCGGCGGAAGCGGCTTGCGCTCCGTCGCCAAGCGACCGCCCTCATGCTACCGTTATGCAGGGTATCCGTCGCGAATGGATTACAAGTATCTCCTCCAGATCGACTCCCCGGCTGACCTCAAAAAGGTGCCGCAGGAGGAGCTTCCGGTGGTCGCCGCTGAATTGCGCGACTACATGATCACTACCGTGGCCAAGGTCGGGGGACACCTCGCCTCCAGTCTGGGTACGGTCGAGCTCACGCTCGCCCTGCATTACCTCTTCGACGCCCCCACCGACAAGATCGTGTGGGATGTGGGCCATCAGGCCTACGGGCACAAGATTCTCACCGGGCGCCGCGACCGGTTCCCCACCCTGCGTCAATACGGCGGCATCTCCGGCTTTCCCGTCCGCGACGAGAGCCCCTACGATGCCTTCAATGTCGCCCACGCCTGTACCTCGATCTCCGGGGCGCTGGGCATGGCCGTGGCGCGCGATCTGGCTGGCGGCCATAACTACGTGGTGGCGGTCATCGGGGACGCGGGACTCACCGGTGGCGTCGGTCTCGAGGGCCTCAACCACGTCGGCCACCTGAAGAGCAGGCTGCTGATCATCCTCAACGACAACGAGATGTCCATCTCGCCCAACGTGGGCGCGATTGCCGGCTATCTCAACCGCATCGTCAAAGGGCAGGCCTACATGCGGGTCAAGGAGGAAGTGGAGCAGTTGTTGGGCAGCGTGCCGAAGGTCGGCAAACGCTTGGTGCGCCTGACGAAGGATGTCGTGGACGCCGCGAAGACCATGATCATCCCCGGCTTGGTCTTTGAGGAGTTGGGCTTTAAGTACGTCGGGCCCATCAACGGCCATAACCTCGACGGCTTGCTCGAAAGCCTGAAGGCCATCAAAGATCACCCCGGGCCGGTGCTGTTGCACGTGGTCACGCAAAAGGGCAAGGGGTATTCGATCGCTGAGCAGTTGCCGGTGAAATATCACGGCGTTACGGCCTTCGACATCTCGACCGGCGCCTTCCACAAGACGCCCGTCAGCGCGCCCAGCTATACCTCCGTCTTCGGGAAGACCATGTGCGAGCTGGCGACGCAGGATGCGCGCATTGTCGGCATCACCGCCGCCATGCCGGAAGGCACCGGGCTGGACGGCTTCGCCAAACAGTTTCCCACGCGCTGTTTTGATGTCGGCATCGCCGAGCAACACGCCGTCACCTTTGCCGCCGGACTGGCATGCGAAGGCATGCGGCCGGTGGCCGCCATCTACTCCACCTTCCTGCAACGCGCCTACGACCAGATCATCCACGACGTCTGCCTGATGAACCTGCCGGTCACATTCGCCCTCGACCGTGGCGGTTTGGTCGGCGCGGATGGACCCACCCACCATGGGCTTTATGACATTGCGTACCTGGCGGCGGCGCCCAACATGACCCTCATGGCGCCCAAACACGAAGGCGAACTGCGCCAGATGCTCTACACCGCCATCGAGCACGGCGCGCCAATTGCGGTGCGATACCCACGCGGAAACGGCCTCGGTGTGCCGCTCGATACGCCTCTGCAGCGGATGGAGATCGGCAAAGCGGAGATCGTCCGCGAGGGCGGCGACGGCGCCATCCTCGCCTTGGGCAGCATGGTCTACCCCTGCCTCGAGGCCGCGGAAAAACTGGCCCAGGAAGGACTCTCGCTCACCGTCATCAATGCCCGCTTCGTCAAGCCGCTCGACGAAGAGCTCATCTGCTGTCTCGCTGCCGAGAAGCCCTTTCTGGTCACGGCCGAGGAAGGCACACTGACGGGCGGCTTCGGCGCCCAAGTATGTGCGCTGGTGCAGGACCGCCGCATCCCCGTCTCCGTGCTCCGTATCGGCGTGCCCGACCGCATCATCCCGCACGGCAGCCCGCAACTACTGCACGCCAAGTACGGCCTCGACTGCGACGGCATCCGGGAGAAGATCCTCCAGTTCGCCGCCGCGCGCCACGGACGCATGGTCAGGCACACTTAGCTGGTGGCTGGTGGCTGGGAAGCATTGGACCGACGAGCCCCTCGTTCGCAAGTCTCTTTTCTCGCGGTTTGTTGAATCGCGGTTGCGGGCACCATGCCGTTAGAGCCACCAGCCCGCAGCCACCAGCCCGCAGCCAAAAAGACCCGTCTCGATCTGTTGCTGGTCGCGCGTGGCTTGGCGCCCAGCCGCGAAAAGGCCCAGGCGCGCATTCTCGCCGGCGAAGTGCTGGTTGACGAACAGAAATTAACCAAACCGGGCAGCATCGTTTCCGACGCGGCAGTGGTGCGTCTGTTGGGTGAGGCCATGCCCTTCGTGGGTCGTGGCGGCTTCAAGCTGGCGGCCGCCCTCGATTACTTCCAGATCGCCGTGGCGGGAAAAGTGTGCCTCGATATCGGCTCCTCGACTGGCGGCTTTACCGACTGCCTGTTGCAGCGTGGCGCGGCGCGGGTCTTCGCGGTGGACAGTGGCTCGAACCAGTTGGATTACCGGCTGCGCACGGATGCCCGCGTCGTGTTGCACGAGCGGACTAATGCCCGGCATCTCCCACCGGTTGCCTTCAGGGAGTTGATGGATCTGGTCACGATGGACGTCTCGTTTATCTCCGCGACGCTCCTGCTTCCGGCGGCAGTTGCCCAGCTCAAACCGGACGGCGTGCTCGTCGTCCTCGTGAAGCCGCAATTCGAGGCTGGCCGCGATCAGATCGGCAAGGGCGGCATCGTGCGCGACGAGGGCGTCCGCCAAGCTTGTGTGGTCAAGGTCAGTGCTGCTCTTGCCGCCCTCGGCTGGACGACCGCGGGCGTTCTCCCCAGCCCCATCCTGGGAGCGGAGGGCAACCAGGAGTTCCTGCTTGCGGCACACTCTTCTCCGGCATAATCCAGAGTGATGTCCGCACCCGTCCCCACAGTACCTACGACCGGTCCGGTGGCTGTCTTCGCCAAGCCGCAGAAACCCGAGGTGTCGCGCGTTGCGCCGGAACTCGTCGCCTGGCTGCTGCAGCGCGGCCACCCGGTGCTCATGGACGAAGAGACGGCCGCTGCGCTCGGGCAATCCAGTTTCCAAGCGGACTGGGCGAAGGTGCATCCGCGGCTGGCCATCGTGCTGGGCGGCGACGGCACATTGCTGCGCGTGGCCCGGCTTTTGCGGGCCGCCGGCGCCTATGCCACCCCGATCCTGGGCATCAACCTTGGAACACTGGGCTTTCTCGCCGAGGTCTCGATTCCAGACATCTACCGCAACCTCGAGGCGGTGTTTTCGAACTGCTGTTTCTACGACGTCCGTACCGTGCTCACCACCGAGGTGTGGCGCGGCCCGCAATGCATTTCCCGGATGGACGCCCTCAACGACATCGTCGTCAGCAAGGGCGCCATTGCTCGCATCATCGAGTTCGAGGTGCGCATTGACCAGGCGACGGTGGCCCACTACCGTGCCGACGGCCTGATCGTCGCCACCCCTACCGGCTCGACCGCCTATTCGCTGAGCGCCGGCGGTCCCATTCTGCATCCCAGCGTGGACGCCTTCGTTATCAACCCGATCTGTCCGCACGCTCTCACCAACCGTCCCCTCATCATCAAAGACTCGTCGATTGTCGAGATCTTCATGCAGAAGACGGTCGAACCCACCTATCTCACGACCGACGGACAGTCTGGCCTCGCCCTGCAGACCGGCGATCGCGTCCTCTGCCGCAAGAGCGAGCACACCGCCACACTGGTGCGACTGCCGGACCGGTCGTTCTTTGACGTGCTGCGCAACAAGCTGAAATGGGGCTGAGTCGGGACGCCGACTCCTCGTTTACCTCCAGCTCTTTCCTCGAGGCCCGGGTGTTACACTCGCGCCGCATGGCACTTCGTAATTGCCTCACCTTCCGATACTGGGGCTTCGCCCTGATGCTCCTCGCATGGGATTTCGTACCGCAGTCTCGTGCGCAGCAGACCCACAGCCGGCAAGCCGCGGCCACCTTGGTCCTGCGGCACGGCGCCATCCACACCATGGACGCCGTGCATCCACTCGCGACCGCGCTCGCAGTGGTCGGTGATCGTATTGTCGCCGTCGGTACGGATGCTGAGGTCGCACCATGGATCGGACCGCGGACCAAGGTCCTCGACGCGGGCGGCAAGCTGGTGTTACCCGGCTTCAATGACGGCCACGTGCACTTTGTGCAGGGCGCTTTTCAGCTCAGCAGCGTGGACTTGCGCGACGCCCCAAGTCAGGCGGAGTTCGCGCGCCGCATCTGCGCGAAAGCTGCAACACTGGCACCCGGCGAGTGGATCACCGGCGGCGACTGGGATGACCAGAAATGGACCCCTGCTCTTCTGCCCACCCGCCACTTGATTGACCCCTGCACCGCGCGCCATCCCGTCTTCGTCACCCGTTATGACGGGCACATGGGAGTGGCCAACTCGTTGGCTCTACACCTGGCCAAGATTGACGCCTCCACGCCGACTCCGGCGGGCGGCGTGATCGTCCAGGACGCTTCCGGCCAGCCGACCGGCATCCTCAAGGACGCCGCCCAACCCCTGGTCGAAGCGGTCATCCCCACGCCGACCGACGCGCAGATGCGGCGCGCCGTCCGCGTCGCTCTGCGCCATGCCGCGGGCTTGGGTGTCACGACGTTGCAGGACATGGCCTACCCACAGGCCCTGCGTGTCTACCAGGAACTGCTCGACGCCGGACAGCTCACCTCCCGGCTCTACTGTCGCCTGCCGCTCGGCATGTGGCAGACGGTTGCGGGGGTCGGCATCCGCAACCATTTCGGCGGCCCCATGCTGACCATTGGCTCGATGAAGGGTTTTGCCGACGGCTCGCTGGGCTCGACGACGGCCTATTTCTTTCAGCCCTACACCGATGATCCCACCACGCGCGGCATTCTCTCCGACGAAATGAACCCGCCGGCGGCGATGTATGCCCGCATGCTCGGCGCCGATCAAGCAGGTCTGCAACTCTCCGTACACGCCATCGGGGACGCCGCCAACAGCCTTATCCTCGACTTCTTCACCAAGATCGCGGCCACCGATGGTCGACGGGACCGCCGCTTCCGCATCGAGCATGCACAGCACCTCGCCCCGACCGATTTCGCGCGCTTCGCCCAACTGGGCGTGATCGCCTCCGTGCAGCCGTATCACGCCATTGACGACGGGCGCTGGCTGGAAAAACGCATCGGGCCGGTACGTGCCCGGACCAGTTATGCCTTCCGGACACTTCTCAATCACGGGGTGCGCCTCGCCTTCGGCACCGACTGGACAGTCGCGCCGCTCAACCCCATGCTCGGCATCTACGCCGCGGTCACCCGTGAGACCCTGGACGGCAAACACCCTGAAGGCTGGTTTCCCGATCAGAAGCTGACCGTGCAGGAGGCGGTCTACGCCTATACCGTCGGCTCCGCCTACGCCGCCTTTGAAGAACACGAGCGCGGGACACTGGCGCCCGGCCTGCTGGCCGACTTTGTCATCCTCGACCACGACATCTTCCACCTACCGCCGGACGCGATCAAAGACGTCCACGTCGAACGCACGGTTATGGGCGGACGCACGGTATTCAGGCTGGGCGACTACCCGGTTGCCTACGGCAAGTGACGCTTCGATGAGGTGGGCGGCGGCGTTAAGATGGAAGCAGTGAATAAACCGCGGTTGGGCGGGATTATTCAGATGGAATATGCCCCCCTCGGCCCCCACTTCCGCTCCCACTGTCGAAGACGCCGTCCACGCCCGGTACAGCGCCGGAGCCCGGGCGCCGGAAGCCGCACTCTGCTGTGCTGTGGCGAGCTACGACCCGCGCCTGCTGGAGGCGATTCCCGAGGAAGTCATCGCCCGTGACTATGGCTGCGGCGACCCCACGCGTTACGTGCGGCCTGGCGAGACGGTGGTTGATCTCGGCTCGGGATCCGGCAAGGCGTGCTTTTTGATGGGTCAAATCGTGGGCCCTGGCGGGCGCGTCATCGGCGTGGACATGAACGACGCCATGCTGGAACTGGCGCGGCGGCACGCCCCCGAGGTAGCCCGACGATTGGGCTACGACAATGTGGCCTTCGTCAAAGCCAAGATCCAGGACCTGGCGCTGGATCTTGATGCGGTGGCACGCCATCTGGCCGCGGCCCCGGTCCACACACTGGATGACTGGCAGCGCCTGCAGGCCGAGACGGAACGGCTGCGCACAACGGCGCCCCTGGTCGCAACAAGCTCGGTGGATGTGGTGGTCTCCAACTGCGTCCTCAACCTGGTGCGTCCGGAGGACAAGACGACCCTCTTTGCCGAGATCTTCCGCGTACTCCGCCGCGGCGGCCGCGCCGTCATTTCAGATATCGTCTGCGACGAGGATGTCCCGCCGGCGTTGCAGCACGATGCCCAACTGTGGAGCGGTTGTATTTCCGGCGCGTTCCGCGAGGATCTATTCCTCCAGGCCTTTGAAGATGCCGGCTTTCATGGCATTCAGATCCTCGAGCGCCAGGCGCAGCCCTGGCAGACGGTGGAGGGGATTGAATTTCGCAGCGTCACGGTCTCCGCTTACAAAGGCAAGCAAGGGGAGTGCTGGGATCGCAACCAAGCCGTCATCTACCGTGGCCCATTTCGCGAGGTGCGGGACGATGACGGCCACGTATTTCGGCGCGGCGAGCGCGTCGCGGTCTGCGACAAGACTTACCACTTGTTGGGCCAGGAGCCCTACCGCGGACGCTTCGATTTAATCGCCCCGCGCGTCGAGGTACCGCTCGAAGAGGCGCCGGCCTTTCCCTGCACCGGAGGCACCTTGCGCCGCCATCCGCGCGAAACGAAAGGCGCGGAATATCGCGCTACGGCGGCAGACGAGTCCTGCTGTCCTCCGGCGGCCGACGGTCAATCCTGTTGCTAGCACCACAGTTCACCCTATGGCGGTTCATTCCTCGCTCCCGATCCTGCCCCAGGCGCCGACGCCCGACCCGGCGTTCACTGCCTTCCTTGCTGCGAGAGGCCTCGCCCCCCTGCGCCGACGCCCGGTCACGACCTTGCAGATTAATGTCGGGAAGCTCTGCAACCAAGCCTGCCACCACTGCCATGTCGATGCCGGCCCGAAGCGCACCGAGATCATGGCGGCGCCCGTCGCCGATCAGGTGCTGAAGCTCCTGCGCGCCACGCCTTCCATCCAGACCGTGGATATCACTGGCGGCGCCCCCGAACTCAATTCCAACTTCCGCCGCCTCGTGGTGCAGTCCTACCGCCTCGACAAACATCTCATTGATCGCTGCAACCTAACCGTGCTGGCGGAGCCCGGCATGGAGGACCTGCCCGAGTTTCTCGCCGAACATGAGGTGGAAATCTCTGCCAGCCTGCCCTGCTACACCATGGAGAACGTGGACCGCCAGCGCGGTCGAGGCGTCTTCGACAAGAGCATCAACGCCCTGCATCGTCTGAACGCGCTCGGCTACGGGCGTCCGGGATCAAGCCTGCAGCTCAACCTCGTCTATAACCCGCTCGGTCCCTCGCTGCCACCCCCGCAAGCCGAGCTCGAGTCCGATTACAAGCAGCAGTTGCGGCAGCATTTCAACATCGAGTTTCACCGCCTCTTCACCATCACCAACATGCCCATCAAGCGCTTTGCGGACGATCTCAAGCGCCAAGGCAAGACAGAGGCGTATCAGAGTCTGCTGGTCAATCATTTCAGCCCGGGGACGCTCGACCAGCTCATGTGCCGCGACCTGGTCAGCGTCGGCCATGACGGACAGCTCTACGACTGCGACTTCAATCAAATGCTGGAGATTCCGCTCGGTGCCGACGGTGCATTGCGCGCGCCAACGATCTGGGACCTGGACGATTTCAGCAGCCTGCGCGGCCTGCCGATTGCCACCGGCGCCCACTGTTTCGGCTGCACCGCCGGTACGGGCTCGAGCTGCGGCGGTGCGCTGAACGGCTAGACGCTGGCGCGACGCACCACCCCTCACAGCATGTAATGGAGGTTGGATCCCAGCGTGGGATACGCAAAGAAAGCGTTCCGCAACGCGCTTGCCGGCAGGTTGGACCGAATGGCGAGAGCAAAAATGTTCACGACCTCCTCCATCCCGTGACCCAGCAGATGGGCTCCCAGGATGCGGTCTGTTTCCTCCTCGATCAAGACCTTGAAACCGGAGACCGGCTCTCCCACACGTCGCGAGGAGTACCATCCCGCCGTGCTTTCAAAATGCGTGCGGAACCGCAACCCTCGTTCACGGGCCTCGCTCTCACGCAAGCCGACCATGGCCAGCGGCGGCAGCGAAAAAACGACCGAGGCGACACCGGTGTAACTCGGCTGCGCATGATTGCCGTGCAGCAGGTTCTCGGCAACGATCTGGCCATGGTAACCGGCCATGGGCGTCAGGGCCGGAGCCGCAGTCGCCGCCGCATCGCCCGCGGCATAGACCGCAGGGTTCGAAGGACTCTGTAAAAAATCGTTGACGGTGACCCCACGCTTATCCCGCTGCACGTTGGCGTGCTCCAGGTGCAGATCGTCCAGATCGGCCACGCGGCCCGCACCGTGCACCACCAGATCGGCATCCAGACTCTCCTCCTTCCCACCGCGGGAGAATCGGACCTGAAAGGCATGGTCAACCTTTTCAACGCCGAGCACCGGCGTCGCCACTTCAACCCGTATTCCAGCGGCACGCGTGGCCTCGACCAGCAGTCCAACCAGGTCGGGATCAAAGTGCGCCAAGGGCTGCGGCCTGGATCCGAGGATCGTCACCGCGCAACCCGCCCGAGCCGCGACATGGGCGAACTCAAAGGAAATATAGCCACCGCCAATAAAGACGATGCGCGGTGGCAGGGTTGGCAAACCGAGAAACTGCTCGCTGTCGATCACAAATTGTTCGCCAGGGATGTGCAATGAAGCAGGCTTGGCCCCGGCGGCGATTACCACGAAACGACCCTCCAATTCCTCGGCTTCCGCGGGGCCCTCGACCACGACACTGTTCGGATGCGTGAACCGCGCAACGCCATGATGGGTGGTGATCCCTGCCTTGAGAAGGCCGTCTTCCCGCTGGCGTGGCACTGGAGCGGTAAACGTCTCCTTGAAACGCATTAGAGCCGGCCAATCCAGCCGCAAGGCGCCGTTGACGCCCTTGTCCTGCAGGCGCCGGACCGCATCCAGGGCTTCTGCCGCTCCGACCAGCACTTTTTTGGGATCGCACCCTCGCAATGCACAGGTCCCGCCAAACGGCCGCCGATCCACAATGGCTACGCTCCACCCAGCGGCGCGGCAGCGTTGCGCGACCGTCGAGGCGGCTGATCCCGTTCCAATCACGACGACATCAAGTCGTGTTCGCATCATGTTTCGTACCCCGCGATTCAGGCCCCGATTTCCCTTGCACTTCCCGTGCGTGGCGCTTCTCCCAGCGAAGTGGTTGTTCGCGAAGGCGAATACCGGCTTCCCCGGATTCATGATTCGAGAACAGACCTCGACCCACTCCGCCAACTCGCGCTCGCGGTTCACGATCTCCTTGTCCCACGTCTTGGTTTGCTCTTCGATCGCGTAGCGGTCACCGAGCCAGCGCACATAACCAAAGTCGCCGGTGATGGGGTCGTGCGCATCTCTCCAGAGCGTTTCCGGACGCAGCATCCACGGATGATCAATCAGCACCAGGGTGACGCGGCGGCGGCGAAGCAGATCCAACAGGCGCGGTTGCAGCCAGTTCTGATTCCTGACCTCGAGCGCAAAGTTGTACCCGGACGGCAGTTCTTTGAGAAATACTGTCAGGCGATCAAGAAACGGATCGAGGGAACGAAACTTCTGGGCGTTGAAATAGGGGAACTGGAACAGCAGCGGCCCCAACTTCTCCCCGAGGTGATCCATGCTGCGCAGAAACTCGGCAAGGTCCTTGCCACATTCCAGCAAGCAGCGCTCATGGGTAATCAACTGCGGAATTTTGGCGGCGAAGACAAATCCGGGAGGGGTTTTCGCATACCAGCCCTTGACCATGCTGGGGCGCGGTGTGCGATAAAACGTGCTGTCAACTTCGACCGTATCGAACTGCCGGCTGTAATACTCCAAGTACTCGGGCGGGGTCAGATCGGCGGGGTAAAAGCTGCCCACCCATCCATCGGCGGTAAAGGCGGAGGTGCCCAGCCGAAGACCTGACCGCAGCCATGCCGGCGACGTGCCGGGATCCACTTGCCTCCCTTTTGCTCCGTCCCCCATGCGGTCCTTGCTGGACAGCGTGGCGGAGCCGGCCTCGGGAAACGGCAGCAGCGGCTCGGACTGTGAGCGGCGGGAGGCCACGTCCCCAGTGTAGTCCCGCATGGACCTTCAGGCCCGGGGGCCCGGGTCTCGGCCTTGGCACGCAGCAGTCAACGGCACCTGCGTTATGCTCTCCCTTCTCACCCCCGAGGAGTTCTGATGTCCCACTTCCGCTCGATTGCGACCAGCCTGTTGGCCCTGACTGCCCTGGCCTGTGCAACACAGGCTCCGGCTCCCCCGGCCCCACAGCCACCGGCCGAGTACCGGCAGTCCATGGAGATCGCCGATCAGCGCATCGCCGCCGAGGTGCGCTCGCACTCCGAGCTGGTGAAGAACCTGGCATATCTGACTACAGAGATCGGGCCACGTCTCACCGGCTCCATCCAGATGCAGAAAGCCAGTGACTGGACGCTTCAGCGCTTCAAAAGTTATGGTCTGGATGCCCATCTCGAAACCACGACCATCGCCCATGCTTGGACCCGCGGCCATGACACGGCGGAGATCACGTCACCGATCGAGCGCACCATTCCCATTCGCTCCCTGGGCTGGAGCCGGGCGACCCCCGGCACGGTGACCGGCACGTTGCTCGTCGTTCGTCTCAAGGACGAAGGTGATGTCGCCCACTATCGCGGCAAATTGAAGGGCGCCATCGTGCTGGCCGGCGAACCGAACATCCTGCCTGCGGATACAGAGGTGCCGGACAACGCCTACGATGCCGTGATTCCCCCCTCGCACCGGGTACCGACCGCGGCTCCGACCTCACGCCGGCTGCTTGGCCAGCTCATGCAGCAGGAGGCGCCCGCCGTCGTGTTGCTCGATAGCGGCAAGACCGACGACCTGTTCAATATGGGAGGCGGGTTCGGAAATTACGGCCCTTCGGCGATTCCTCTCGCCTTTTTGACGCATGAAGATTACAGCCTCCTTTATCGTCTCAGCGCATCCAGCCCGGTGACGTTGTCCGTCAATTTAAACGGCAGCTTTAGCGCAGGCCCGGTTCCGGCTTCCATCACGGTCGCCGAAATCAAGGGCTCGGAGTTTCCGGGGCAGCGGGTGCTGATCGGCGGCCATCTCGACTCCTGGGATCTCGGCCAGGGGGCGCTGGACAATGGCACCGGTGCGATGGCCGTGCTGGAAGCAGCCCGCGCTCTGCGTACCCTGGGCTGGAAACCGAAGCGCACACTGACCTTCGTGCTCTTCACCGGGGAGGAACAGGGTGGCGTGGGTGCCCGCCTGTTTGCCACCAACCACGCCACTGAACTGCCGGACATGGATGCCGCGCTGATCCTCGATACCGGAACCGGCAAGGTCACCTCCATCGCGCTCGAGGACCTCTATGAAACCGCGCCGCTGATGCAGGCCATCTATCAGCCCTTACTTGAAGTCTTCGATCTGAAGCCTCTCAGCACCCGCAATTACGGGGCTTCCGATCACGAGACGTTCCTCGATGCCGGAGTTCCTGCCTACTTCTGCGAACAGCAGCCGGCCCATTACCGCGAGGCGCACCACAGTCAGGCGGACACTTTCGACAAGGTCATTCCCGACGCGATCAATGGCGATGCCGCCCTCCTGGCAGCCTGGATGTGGAATGTGTCCGAGATGCCGGCATCGCTCCCTCATCATCCCGGAAGAAACTCGCGCTAGGGACCAGCAGGCGACGCAGGCGCACCGTTCTCAGTTCAGCTACGTGTACTGGCTGATGTTGAGCAGCACGCCCACCGCCCATAGCGTCACCACCAGCGAACTGCTGCCGTAGCTGATAAAAGGCAGCGGAATTCCCTTGGTCGGCATCAGGCCGGTCACCACGCTGAAGTTGATCAGGGCCTGCACCACCACCATGGTCGTGATACCGATCGCCAGCAGGCGGCCAAAGGCGTCCGGAGCACGCCGGGCGATCCGCAAGCCGCGGTAGAGAAACACGACGAACAGTGTCAACAACAACGCCGAACCCAGGAGTCCCAACTCCTCCCCGATCACCGCAAAAATGAAGTCGGTCTGTGGCTCGGGTAGAAAAAACAACTTCTGTCGCCCCGACATCAAACCCAGCCCGGTCACGCCGCCCGTGCCCACCGCGATCAGCGACTGGACGATCTGAAACGAGTTGCCCTGCGGATCGGCCCAGGGATGCAGAAACGCCAGGATCCGTTCCCGCCGGTAATGCACGCGGAAGACTGCCAGATAGAGTAATGGGACGGCGGTCGCGGCGGCGTAAGCGAAATAGCGCAGCCGCATCCCCGCCATGTAGAACATGGAGATGGCGATCACCACCAGCGCCACCGTCGTACCCAGATCGGGCTCGACAAATACCAGGAAACAGGTCACCAGCAAATAGAGGAGCGCCGGACGCATCGCGCGCGGCTCATTGACCTGCTTGAGCTTCGATTCCAGGAAGAATGCCAGGAAAAGGATCAGCACCGGCTTGGCCACTTCCGAGGGCTGAATCGAGAGCAGCCCGGCGTGGATCCAGCGGTGCGTGTGTTGCACCTGGCTCTGCAGGAACACCAAGCCCAGCAAAAAGAGGGAGAGAAAGAGCGCGCTGTAGACCACGATCGGCGTCTTCAGGCGCCGGTAGTCGAGCTGCATCATGCCCCACATACAAGCCAGACCCAGCAATGCCCCGAAGGCCTGCTTCAGCAGGAAGTTGAAGGGCGACTGGTAACGCGCCATCGAGACCACCGCCGAGGCGGAGAACACCATCACCAGCCCGAAGGCCAGTAGCGTCAGCGTCACCAGGAACAGAACCCGATCGTAAGCGAGGCGTTTTGCCATGTATCAACCCGTCAGCCCGCACCGGACGCCCCGGGCGTCCGTCATCCACTTTCTCGATCGCTCGACGTTGTTGGTTGTTGGTTGTTGGTTGTTCGCAACGCCGCCCGCCATGCGCCCCGCTCTTCGACCGTTCGTCTTCACTCTTCACTCATCACTCATCACCCTCTTCAGCTGGCGCGCCACCAGCTCCTTGAACGTGCGGCCGCGGTGTTCGTAGTTTTTGAATTGATCGAAGCTGGCGCAGGCCGGCGCCAACAGCACCGTGTCGCCCGGTTGGGCGCCCACGGCCGCGATTTCGACCGCGCGCTCCAGCGTTCCGGCGCGGGTGAGCTGCAGACCCAACGGGGCGAGCTGTGCGGCAATCTTCTCGGTGGCAGCGCCGATCAGCAGCACGGCGCGGGTCCGCTCCCGAAGCAGCGGCGCCAGACTGGTGTAGTCGCTGCCCTTGTCCTTGCCGCCCAGGATTAGCCAGACCCCTTGTGGAAAGGCGGCCAGCGCTTTCAGCGTGGCATCCACATTGGTGGCTTTCGAGTCGTTGAAATACTCGACGTCGCGAATCCGAGCCACGAACTCCAGCCGGTGCTCGACGGCTTTGAACCCGCGAACCCCCTCGCGGATGGCGGCGACATGGGCATCCCAACCGCCGACCGGAGGATGCACGTGCGCCAGGCAGCAAGCCATGGCCACCGCGGCCAGCACGTTCTCCACGTTGTGCGCGCCCCGCAACGGAATGTCCTGAAGCGCCATGATCGGATGCTCGCGTCCCGCTTCCGACCAGATCACGCGGCCGTCCTTGACCTGTGCCCCTTGCGGCAGCTCGGCTCCTCCCGGCAGCGGGAATGACGCCCAGTCTGTCGCATTGGCAAACCACCGCACCCGCCCCCGGGTGCGCGTGGCATAGGCTCGGCAGGAAGGGTCAGCGGCGTTCAACACCGCATAGTCATCGGCCTTTTGCTGCTCGAAGATGCGCTCCTTGGCGGCAGCATACGCTTCAAACGTCAGGTGCCGGTCAAGATGGTCGGGGCTGACGTTGAGCACCGCCGCCACGCGCGGACGCAGATGCGCCACCGTCTCCAATTGAAAGCTCGACAGCTCGACCACGTTGACCCCATCGGGGCGCGAGGTGCCGACCAGCGAAATCAGCGGGGTCCCGATGTTGCCCCCCACCTGCACCGCATAGCCGCAGGCGGTCAGCACTTCGCCGGTCAGCGAGGTGGTGGTCGTCTTGCCGTTTGAACCGGTGATGGCGACCATGGTCCCCTGCAGGAAGCGGGCGGCCAGCTCGACTTCGCCCAGAATCGGCACTTGTTGGGCGCGTGCTCGCTGCAAGAGCGGCAGGTCGGTCGGCACCCCGGGGCTGAGGACGATGAAGTCGGCATCCAAAAAGGTGCGCTCGCGATGGCCGCCGGTCTCGATCGCGACCCCGGCCTCGAGCAGGCGCGGAATCTCGGTGCGCAACTCCTCGGCCGCCTTGCTCTCGGAGATCACCACGCGCGCGCCATGCTGGCGCAAGAACAGCGCCGAGGCGATCCCCGAACTGGCCATACCGACGACGGAGACGTGCTTGTTTTTTAACTCCATAGGCAACAACAGTCTTTGCTTTTGAACCGAACTCTTCGGAGGACTTGCCGCCCGTCGGCAACGACCCCATCCGACAACTCGTTCACCGCAACTTCAGCGTGGTCAGCGCAAAAAGCGCAAACACGCCGGAAAGAATCCAGAAACGGGTGATGATCTTCGACTCGCTCCAGCCGATCTGCTCGAAATGATGGTGGATGGGCGCCATCTTGAAGATGCGTTTTTTGCGCAACTTGTAGCTGCCCACCTGCAGAATCACCGACAGCGCCTCGAGAACGAAGATGCCGCCGATGAACGGCAGCAGCAGTTCCTGCTTGATGAGCACCGCCACGGTGCCGATGGCCCCGCCCAGGGCGAGCGAACCCACGTCGCCCATGAAGATCTCCGCCGGGTGAGCGTTGTACCAGAGAAAGCCGATGCTCGATCCCACCATGGCTCCGCAAAACACCGTCAGTTCCCCCACCTGCGGCATTCTCTCGATTTCCAGGTAGCTGGCGAACACGGCATGGCCGGAGATGTAGGTCAACGCCGTCAGGGCGCCGGCGGCGATAATGGTGCAACCGATCGCCAGCCCGTCGAGCCCGTCGGTCAAGTTCACCGCATTGCTCGAGCCCACTATCACGAAGGTCACGAATGCAATGAACGGCAAGAAGGCGAACAGGTAGAGGTGGCGATTGTGAACCCAACTCGCGATCGCCAGGTCGGGCCGGTATTGTTTGGCGAACGGGACCACGAGACGCGTGGAGTACTCGCCCCAGGCATTCATCACGACCAGCATCACCGCGATGCCAACCGCGACCAGCACCTGCAACATGATCTTTTCCCGCGAGGTCAAACCTTCGTTGCGCCGCTTGCGCAGCTTGGCGTAATCGTCGAGAAAACCGATGCCGCCGTAAGCCGCGACCGAGAACATGGCAATCCAGATAAAGGGATTTTTGAGGTCGGCCCACAACAGGGTGGGCACCAGAATGGCAATGTTGATCAGCACCCCGCCCATGGTCGGCGTGCCTGCCTTGCTATGGTGCGTTTTCGGGCCTTCCGTACGGATGAACTGCCCGACCTGAAATTCCTTCAGGCGGCGAATCAACCAGGGACCGACAAAGATCGAAATGGTCAGGGCGGTCAGGCTGGCAAAGGCGCAGCGGAAGGTCAGGTAACGAAACAGACGCAAGGGGTGGAATACCCGGTACGCCGGATTGCGTATGCTGAGCGCGTAGAGCTTGAGGTAGAGCAACCAGTAGAGCATGGGAATTTAGCACCGCGCGTCGAGGGAACGGCCATGAGTCCGCGAATGGCCCGGCCTGACGGCGGGCCTCTGCCGGTCAGTGACCATCGCTCGTCGCCTCTTTCAATCCTTCAATGGCCCGTTCCAACCGAACGCCGCGTGAAGCCTTGGCGAGGATGACGTCGCCGGCCTCGAGGAAGGCTTCCAGCTCCGGCCGACATGCAGCCGCATCGGTAAAGAACCGAACCGGGCCGGCATATCCCGCCGCCTGCGCCCCGGTTACGAACTCCTGGGCGGTCCCCTGCACGGCAAAGACCGCGTCCACGCCGCTCTGCGCCATCTCCTCGCCCAGTTGGCGGTGCAGCAGGGCGGCGGCGGGTCCCAACTCGCGCATCTCGCCCGCCACCAACACGCGTCGCCGTGCCGGCAGGCTGGTCAGAACGCGCAGCATCTGGCGCAAGGCGGGAGGGTTGGAGTTGTAGCAGTCGTCCACAAGCGTGATCTGGCCGCCCTTCCATGGCAGATGGAACACTTCGCCCCGTGAGCTGGCAGGCATGAGACTGGACAGTGCCCGGGCACCCGCCTGCAGCCCGACACCGAAAACCAGGCCCGTGGCCAATGCCGCCAGCGCATTGCTGCCGTTGTGCGCCCCTAAAAATTTCAGGTCTACCGTCACAGGCTCGACGTCGTGGCCGCTCAACCCGGCACCCTCGGCCTGCACGACAAAGCCGCGACCGTTGGGGTCCTCCCGGCGATAGACGCGAAACTCCGGAACCTTCACAAGGTCCGGTTCCCGTTCGCCATAGAGCACAACTTTTCCGCCGAATCTGTCGCCAAAGTGCGCCACCAAGGGATCGTCCGCGTTGAGGATCGCCACGCCTTTCGACGGCAACGCCTCAATCAGCTCGCGCTTGGCGGCGGCGATGGCTTCCAGAGATCCGAAAAACTCCAAATGGACTGGCCCGACGTTGGTCACCACGCCCACCTGCGGCGCGGCAATCGAAGCCAAGTGGGCGATCTCCCCGGCGTGGTTCATGCCCATCTCCACCACCGCCACTTCATGGGCACTGTTGAGCCGCAGCAACGTCAGCGGCAGCCCAAGATGGTTATTGAGGTTCCCTTCCGTCTTCAGCACGCGATAGCGGGTACCGAAGACCGCCGCCACCATTTCCTTGGTGGTGGTCTTGCCGGCGGAACCGGTAATTCCAATGACCTTGCGGCCCCAGCGGCGGCGCACGATGCGGGCCAACTGCTGTAGCGCGAGCTCCGGATCCGGAACCGGTAACAGCCGATCGCGAAAAGGCGCGGCAAAACGCTCGAAAGCCGTCTGCTCGACCACTGCCCCCAGCGCCCCCGCGCCCACCGCGCCCAGCACATACTCATGGCCATCGTGCTGTTCGCCGCGCAATGCAAAAAAGATCTCTCCGGGGCGAATGCTACGCGAATCAATGGAATAGCCGCGAGCCAAACCGGGCGCCCGTGGCGCCGGACAGTCGAGGATGTGCGCGATC
Organism: uncultured Acidobacteriota bacterium; assembly: GCA_937898755.1. Taxonomy (GTDB): domain Bacteria; phylum Acidobacteriota; class Terriglobia; order Terriglobales; family SCQP01; genus CALEJU01. Next base: position 42,685 of record CALEJU010000035.1, read on the forward strand.
TCGGCCAAGCTGAGTTGCATGGGCTACGCGTCGCCTCCCGCGGTCAAAGCGGCGAGAGCTTCCTCGCGGTCATCAAAGTGAATCTTCTGCTGGCCAAGGATCTGGTAGTCCTCGTGCCCCTTGCCCGCCAGCACCACGATATCCCCTGGCCGAGCCTGCGCGATGGCATAGCGGATGGCGGTTCGGCGGTCCACCTCGACGTGGACCGGGATGGGGGTGTCGGTGAGCCCGGCTTTGGCCTGGGCAAGAATCGCCTCGGGATCTTCACTGCGCGGGTTGTCGGAGGTCAACACGACCAGATCGCTCCCTTGACCCGCTGCACGTCCCATCAAGGGGCGCTTGCCACGGTCGCGGTCACCGCCGCAACCGAAAAGGGTAATCACCCGCCCCCCCGCAGGGACCAGTTCACGCGCCATCGCCATTACATTGCGCAACGCATCGGGCGTGTGGGCGTAGTCCACCACGACGGTGAACGGTTGGCCGGCATAGACCCGCTCAAAACGCCCCGGCACGCGCGGCAGGTTACAGACGCCGGCGACCACCTGTTCGCGATTCAATCCCAAGGCGAGCCCGCTACCGATGGCAGCCAACAGATTCAGAGCATTCACGCGCCCCAGCAGCGGGCTGACGATCTCCGCTTCCCAACCCTCCGGACCACGCAGCTGAAAGGCAATTCCCTGCGGTGTCTGGCGGAGATGTGAGGCCTGCAACTCGGCCTCCGCTCCAAACCCGAAGCGCCAGATGTGGCCACCGAAGTCGCGCAAGATCGCCGCCGTGGCGGCATCCTCGGCGTTCACCACCGCGTGTCGCGGCACCCCGGCGCCGGTCCCCGTGAACAAACGCCGCTTGGCTTCGAGATAGGCCGCCATCGTGCCGTGATAGTCAAGATGATCCTGCGTCAAGTTGGTAAAGACGGCGACTTCGAACGCCGTCGTCCAAACCCGATCCATCGCGAGAGCATGGGACGATACTTCCAACACCGCCGCCCCACAGCGCGCGTCCACCATGCGCCGGAACAACTGCTGCAAGTCATAGGATTCCGGCGTGGTGTGCGGTGAGGCGATGACCACATCGCCGACGTGGTACTCGATGGTGCCCAGCAACCCCGTGCGCCAGCCGGCACCGCGCAAGAGGCTTTCGCAGAGAAATGCCGTCGTGGTCTTGCCGTTGGTCCCGGTGATCCCCACCAAGCGGAGCTCCCGGCTGGGCTGTCCAAACCAATTTGCGGATGCGGCGGCGAGTGCCCGCCGGGCGTTCACAACCTGCACCCAAGCACCTGCATGACCGGCGGGTGCGGCCGCTTCAGAAAGGACGGCAAGTGCGCCACGTGCCTGCGCCGTGCCGATAAAGTGGTTGCCATCCACCTGCTCGCCGCGGATCGCCACAAAGGCGTTACCGGGCTGGATCTGCCGCGAGTCGTAATGCAGGCCGGTCAATTTCAGCGAACTTTCCCCTACCACGGCGCGCGTCTCGATCCCGGCAACTAACTCGCGCAGATGCATAGAGCGATTCCCAGTATAGGCGGGACGCTGGCGCATCGGCCATGTGGGGACCTCTCACCCAGCGCCAAAAGCGGGCGTTGGGGCCCCGACTTCACTTCCGATGCTCGCGTTGGCCACCTGCAGATCCCGCTGCTTCCCGGGTCAGCGACTGAACTGCACCACGACATGCGCCCCCGCGATTGTGTGCGTGCCGGCGGCGGGCTGCTGCGATCGTGCCATGCCGCTGCCGATCAGCGAGGGATCGAGCCCCAGCGTCTGGCACAACTCCGAGACCGCCCGCAAGGATTTGCCGTTGAAATCGGGTACCGTGATGCCGCCGTCGTAATCGAGGACGACGGTTCCCCGCGGCAACGGCGCCGGGGTGAAAACGGGAATCACCGCGCTCGCTTCCAGCTCAGGCGGGGCGGGCGCCGGCGCCGCCGCGTCGAGGGCCAGATCGGAGACTGGATCCGAAGTCTCCCGTACATCCACCGCCTTGACCATCTGCATACGGGAGGAGGGGGGAGTGGCGATATCCTGCGGCACCCGCAGATAGGGCAGCACGCGCTCGGCAATCGCCTTGAAGACGGGGGCGGCGGCATCGCCGCCTTCATGCAAGCCCACGGGGGAATCCACCACCGTCAAGATGACGACGGCGGGATCGCGTAGAGGTGCGAAGCCGCCGAACGAGGCGATGTAATTGTGCTTGGAATAGGCGTGCGTGCCAGGGTCGACCCGTTGCGCAGTTCCGGTCTTGCCTGCTGCCGTATAGCCGTCGAGTTTGGCATGCTGCCCGGTACCAGCCAACACGACCTGCTCGAGCATCATTTTCATCTCGTTGGCGGTGGCGCCGCTGATCACCCGTCGACCGGCGGTCGCCGGAATGGGAGGAAGCGCTGCCGGCGGATCGCCCTGGAATCGTCCCCGGATCAGGTGCGGTGCGTGGTAAATCCCGCCGTCGGCCACCGTGGCAAACACCGACGCCATTTGCAGTGGTGTGGCGGCAATCTCCTGTCCCATGCTGATGGCGCCGATCGACATCTTCGTCCAGCGTTGCGGCGGGCGCGCCAGCCCACGCGATTCCCCCGGCAATTCAATCCCGGTCAGTTGCCCGATTCCAAAGGCCCGGATGTAGCGGTAAAAGCGATCGTCCCCCAGACGCAGTCCCAGCTTGATCGCACCCACATCACTGGAGTGTTTCAGGATGTCGGTGACCGACATGACCCCGAATGCATGGTGATCATGAATGCGCCGTCCACCCACTTCGATGGAGCCCATCTGGCAGTCAATCATCTCGTCGGGGCGGGTCAGTTTCTCTTCCAGCGCGGCGGAGACGGTGATCAGCTTGAACGTCGAACCGGGCTCGTAAGGGTCGGAGACCGCCGGATCATGCATCGCCGCCGGGTTGGCGTTGCGGTAGTCGTTCGGATTGAAGGTGGGCCAATTGGCCAGCGCCAGAATCTCGCCGGTGTGGGGGTCTTCCACGATCACCGTGCCATGCTTGGCGTGCGTGCGTTGCATCGCCGCTTCCAGCTCCTGCTGCGCGATGTACTGGATGTTCTGATCAATGCTGAGAACCAAGTTCTCGCCGGCCTCGGGCTTCTGCTCGTCGTGGGTGTAGGAACGCCGGTGCGCATCAACCTGAACCAACGTGCGGACGCTCTGCCCGCGCACCTCGCGATCGAATTCCTGTTCAATGCCGCCCAGCCCGTTGCCGTCCAGCCCGACGTAGCCCAGCACCTGCGCCGCCAGGTCGCGCTTCGGGTAAAAGCGTTTGCTCTCCGGCTGGAAGTAGATGCCGTGCAGGTTGAGCGCGCGCAAGCGGTGTGACTGTTCCGGCGTGATCTTGCGGGCCACCCAACAGAAGTTGCGCGAAGCCGCCAGCCGCCCCTGCAAGTCCCTGGCATCCAACCCCAGCACTTGGGCCAACTGGCTGGTCACCGCCGGAAGGTCGGTGATTTCGCCGGGCACGGCGAACACCGAATCCACCATCAGACTCATCGCCAACGGGTGGAGATCGCGGTCGTAGATCACGCCGCGCCGCGCCTCAATCTCAATGGTGCGGGACTGCTGCCGTTCCGCCTTGCGCGTCAACCAGGCGTAATCCACCACCTGCAGAAAAAATAGGCGGGCCAGTACGGCGACTGCCCACAGTAACAACACGGCGCCCAGAGCCCAGAGGCGGGGTGTAGGGTCGGACGTGGTAAGAGTGCGACTCACAGGGGGCGCTGCACCGTCGGCGCTTCAAGTTTGTGCCACCGTTGCGCGGCGTCACGAGTCATGGTTGCCTCAGCGGGGCGTCGGGGCTCCAGCCGCACCGGCGTCAACCGCTGCCGGCAGGGACTCGGAAGCAGGCCGCAGGTCGGCCATCACAGCACCGCTGTTGCGGTCGCCCGGAACACCCGCGTCAAGTTGGACGATCTGGCCGGGGCGCGCGCTCTCGAGCCCCAGCCGCGTCTCGGCCAGCGCATAGACCCGCAGCGGGTCGCGCAGCGAGGACTGCTCCAGCTGGAGCGCGCGGTTCCACTCGTTCAGGCCCGCCGTCTTGTGTCGCACATCCTCGATCTGATAGCCCAGGTGCACCATCTGGTAGTTCTGCCAGGCGTAACCGAAGCCGAGCAGAAACAGGCAGGCCATCACCGCGATGAACACCTGCTGCTCCCGCCGCCGCGCCGGGTCGGAGACGCGCACCAGCCGCGAGTTGTCAATGACCTGCCGGAAATGAATGTCGGTCATGTCGGCCCCGTCCCTTTCCACCCTGCATCCGTGCGTTGGACCGCACGTAACTTGGCGCTGCGCGAGCGCGGGTTTTGTTCCGTCTCCGCTTCGCTGGCGCGAACGACATGACGCGTCAGGATTTCGTACAACCCCTCGCGCGCCCACGCCCGAAAACTCTCCTTAACCGGCCGGTCTTCGAGCGAGTGAAAGCTGATCACCACGGCCCGCCCGGACGGCGCGAGCAGCCCCGGCAGGGCGCTCAGCCAAACGGTGAGATCGTGAATCTCGGAGTTCACGAAAATACGCAACGCCTGAAAACTGCGCGTTGCCGGATGGATCGCGGTGCGCTGGGAATACATTGGCCGGGTCACGGCCGCGATTACCCCCGCAAGCTGCACGGTGGTTTTCAACGGCCGTGACCGGACAATGGCTCTGGCGATTCTCCGCGACCTCCTTTCCTCACCGAATTGGTAAATCAGGTCAGCCAGCTCGCGCTCGCTGAACTCATTCACCACTTGTGCCGCCGTCAGCTCCTGGCTGGGGTCCATCCGCATGTCGAGCGGACCCTCGGCGGCGAAACTAAAACCTCGTTCGGGGCGATCGAGCTGCATTGAGCTCACGCCCAAGTCGGCCAGGGCGCCGTGCAACGGCAACGCCTGTAACCGCGCCAATTCCGCGGGCGCCTCGGCAAAGCTGGCTTGCACCAACTCCACCCGCGCCTCCACTCCCTCCAGGGCCCGCCCCGCCAGGAGCAGCGCATCCGGATCCTTATCGAAGCCGATCAACCGGCCCGTCGGTCCGAGGCGCTCGGCGATCAACCGGGCATGGCCCCCGGCTCCCACCGTAAAGTCCACATACGTCCCGCCCGCTTGCGGCGCCAGAAACTCCAGCACCTCGGCCGGCATCACCGGCACATGCGATCGGCTGCGGGCAGCGGGTCGCGTTCCCGCCCTCTCTTCCTCGCCGCCCCCGCTCGTCTCGCGTTGCGGAGGCTCGTCCATCAAATGCCCAAGTCCGCCAAGGTCTGCTTGTCATCGTCGGAGAACGGATTGGAATTCATCTCTGCCACCAACCGCTCCGCGTTCCAGACCTCGAGGTGCTTCAAGTAGCCCAGCACCGCCACGCCCCCCTTCATCTGCGCCGACTCGCGCAAGACGGCGGGGATCAAAACCCGTCCCTGCCCATCCATCTCCACCAGCTGGCCAAAGTAGTTGGTGCGGCTGAGCAGCTTTTGCTTGGTGGGGTGCAAGGTCGGCAAGGCGGCCAGCTTTTCCTCTATCTTTTCCCACTCCGGCATGGGGTACACCCGCGCATTCACTCCATCGAAACTCGTGATGTAGAACTGACCACCGGGATACGTCAGGTCCAGGTAGGCGCGGAACTCGGTCGGGACCTTGAGACGTCCCTTTTCGTCGACCCGGGCTGGATAGTTGCCGCGTAGCATACCGACCGTTCCCCGCTCGCTGTCCCCTGCCAAGGGGCGGGGCCCCACTCTCCGTGTTCGCAGTGTTCGATTGAGGACCCATTAGACCACAATTCGCCACTTCCGACCACTCACGCCCACATCTTAGCTAGCAGAGATGCGAAGTCAAGCGGATTCGCAGGAAAACTTCGAACGGTGGGGTACTCGGGTAGTAAACAGCGGAAAAGAAACGGAGGGTTTCGCTCGACCGCCTGCTTCTAACGCGGTACGTCCGCGACGCGGCGATGACGAAGATGGAAGGCGAGGAACAACAGGGCAATAAGCAGAAACACCAAGGCGCTACCCTCGGGTCCGACGCTGCCGCCGGTGAGCCACGTCGGGCCATTAAACGAGGAATTCAGCAGATGGCCGGGCGCCACAAGACCGCTATCCGGCGTGGAGTACAAGAATGTTTCGGCCCAGTCCCAGGCGGCGTGAAAACCCAGTGCGAACCAGAGAGTGCCAGTGCGCCGCACGGTGAGACAGAAAAATAGACCGATCAACCCGGCGCTGGCGGCGCCCAGCCAATTCTCCCCGCCATTCTGCACATGCACTGCACCAAACAGGGCCGAGAGCAAGAGGGCGGCTGGCCAGAACCCCATGCCCCCCGCCAACGTGACTAGCGCGTAGCCGCGGAAGAGAGTTTCTTCAAACAGGGCGACGGTTAGAAACGTCAGCGCCCAGATCGCGCCGTAGCGCCAGATCGCCTCACCGTGCAGCACCAATGTCCCGAAATAGAAGTGGTGCAGCCCTCGCAGAACCAGCAGCAGAACACTGAGCGCGACCAGGCCCCAGACTGCACCACGCCAGAACAACCTGCCGAATGCCTGCGCCGCAGGCAGGCCAAAGCGACCCCAGGAACATCCATCGAGACGCGCCATGAGCAATGTGGCCAGCACGACGCCGGCCAGCAGGGTCGCTTCCATCGTCATCAGCCCCAGCGGTCCGTGCGTCTTCGGCAGCGGGAGGTGTCGAAGCAGATGGACCAGGACAAATTCTGCGATGGTGATCAGCACTACAAACAGCAGGAGCCGCCAGCCGGCGCGCAGGCCGCGCGGGCCAATGAAAATCCTCTCCCAAAGCGGAATCTGCGGAGAAGGGGGTGGGGATGAAAAGGCCATACGCCATCAGTTTGCCACGACCCTTATTCGCCTCATCACGTCATCACTCCTCCCTTTCTTCTACTTTCCACTCTCCACTTTCCACTTTCCACTCTTATGCCACAATGGCCGACGACGCTATGCTCCTCGCTGCCACTCCTCCTGCGCCTTTTACCGTCATGCACGCTGTGGTGCTGGGCGTGGTCCAAGGCGTAACTGAGTTTCTGCCGGTCAGCAGCACGGCCCATCTGAAACTAGTCCCTTGGATCATGAACTGGGAGGACCCCGGTTTGACCTTCGACGTCGCCCTGCACGCGGGCACGCTGGTCGCCGTCCTGGGCTTCTTCTTCACCACTTGGCTGCGGATTTTGCGCGCCGCCATGGGTGCGGCAATTGACATCCATACCGGCCAGGCAATCAGCGGTCCGGAGGTGGTCACCCAGCGCCGTCTGCTCTGGTACCTGGTGCTCGCCACCATCCCCGCTGGAGTGGCCGGCCTGCTCTTCGAACGTCACATTGAAACCAACTGGCGCAACCCGCTGATCATCGCCGCCAGCCTGATCGGTGTCGGCATTGTCATGGGCATCGCCGACCGCAGGCGCAGTGGCGGCAAAGAATTCAACCAGGTCACGCTGGCCGACAGTTCGGTCATCGGGCTCTCCCAGGCACTGGCCGTGATCCCGGGCGTGTCGCGCTCGGCCATTACCATCACCAGTGGATTGTTCCGCGGGATGACGCGCGAGGCTTCCGCCCGCTTCTCCTTCCTGTTGGCGACCCCGATCATCGCGGGCGCTGCTCTGAAGAAATGGCACGACGTCCACAAGGCCGGAGGGCTCCCCCCGGGCATGAAACTGCCCTTCGAAGCTGGGGTGGCTGCTTCTGCCTTGGTGGGCCTGCTTTCCATCTGGTTGCTAATCCGGTTCCTACGGGCCCGTTCCCTACAAGTTTTTGTTTACTACCGCATCGTTCTCGGTATCATCGTGATCGCTCTGTATTTCTCTGGCATCCGCGCGCTTTGAGTTCGAATCGAGCCCGGTCAGCAGCATGACGACCCCACCGTGTGCCCTTGTTGGGCTGCGGACGGGTTGTTTGCGTCCGATGGCTTCGGTGCGTCTCTCCCTCAAAGTGATCCCGCGGTATGAGAATTTTCCGACCTACAGCCAACCGCCGCTTTAACGAACTGGTGGGGCTGCTCATCTTGGTCTTCGCGACGCTCCTGCTTCTGGCGCTGGTCTCCTATGCGCCCGCCGATCCTTCCTGGGACACCGCCACGGCTTCTCACCGTCCGCACAACTGGGTGGGTCCGGTTGGCGCGTTCGGAGCCGATATCCTGTTCCAGGTCTTCGGCGTCGCCGCGTTCCTGTTCGTCGTCGCACTGGCCAGCTTCGGACGACAATGGTTCCGGCCCCTGTCGCCGCTGAAAGCGGCCGTCCCGCCTTCTCCGGCATGGCCGGGCCTCTCCGGACTGTTGCTCTGCGTAGCAGCTGTGGGCGCGCTTCTGGCCGAGGCGCCGCGTCATTTTGTCTGGCGGGCCGCCGTTCCTGTCGAAGGGACGCTGGGGACGCTGCTGGCGGGCTGGCTCTTAACCGCCTTCAATCCGATCGGCGGAGCCATCGTCACCGCCACATTGCTCCTGATGGGCGTTTTTCTGGCCACCAGCTTCTCTTTCGCCCGCACCCGGGAACAGCTGGCCGTCTCGCCCGCCTTGGCGCGCCTTGCCGTGCTCGCCACGCCATGGCGCCGCCTGCAAGCCTCCTTGGCCGCGCGCCGCGCCGCACGCCAGGAACGTCGTGCCGCCCGGCATGCGCAGGAGATCGCAGCGGTCGCCGAGGAACGCCCCGCCGCGGCGGTCGAACCCAAGTTCATTCCCGCCCGCAACCGTCCCGCCCGCTTCGAGGATGCCTCGACTCGCGCCCGCCGCGAGTTGGAACTGGCTGCGGCCCGTGATGCCGCCGCCGGGGAAGCCCCACTTCCCTCCCCTGCTTCCGGGCCTTTGCTTGAGGATGTCGTCGTTCAACCCATGGCCGAGCGCATTCTACCCGCCAAGCCGTTCAAGCCCCCGGTAGTCGGCGCCTACAAGCTGCCTTCCGCCGGCCTGCTACAGGAACCCTCGGAAGGAGAAAAGGTCAACGAGGAAGACCTGCGGCGCCTGGCCGGCGTCCTGAAGAGCAAGTGCGACGAGTTCGACGTGCGTGGCCAGATCACGCAGATCAACCCCGGCCCGGTGGTCACCACCTACGAATTCAAGCCCGAGGCGGGCATTAAGTACAGCCGCATCACCGCACTGACCGAAGATCTGTGCTTGGCGCTCGAGGCCGAGTCCATTTACATCGAGCGCATTCCGGGCAAGAGCACGGTCGGCATCGAGATCCCCAATCGAAAACGCGAAACCATTTACTTGCGCGAGGTGGTCGAGTCGGAGGAGTTCCACAGCGCGCCCTCGCGCCTCACCATGGCGCTGGGGCGCGACAGCAACGGCCACATCGTCACTGCCGACCTCGCGGCCATGCCCCACCTGTTGATCGCCGGCAGCACCGGCTCGGGCAAGAGCGTGGCGCTCAACACCATCATCGTCTCCCTGCTCTACAAGTCCACCCCCGACCAGGTTCGCTTCATTCTGGTTGACCCGAAGCGCCTCGAGCTGGGGCTCTATGACGGCATCCCCCACCTCTTCACCCCGATCATCACCGAGCCCAAGCTGGCCGCCAACGCGCTGCGCAACGCCACGCGGGAGATGGAACGCCGCCTGAAGCTGCTCGCCACGCGCGGCGTCCGCAACATCGCGCAGTACAACAAGCTCTTCGAGGACCAGACGCCGGGCCTGTTCGATCAGCTGGACGGCGTGGCCGAGGCCGACCGGCGGCCGCTTCCCTACATCGTCATCATCATCGACGAGCTGGCCGACCTGATGATCGTCGACTCCAGCAATGTCGAGGAGTCCATCACGCGGCTCGCGCAGATGGCGCGTGCCGTCGGCATTCACCTCATCCTCGCCACGCAGCGCCCCTCGGTGGACGTCATCACCGGCCTCATCAAGGCCAACTTCCCCGCCCGCATGTCGTTCCGCGTCGCCACCAAGATCGATTCGCGCACCATTCTCGACGCCCCCGGAGCGGAATCGCTGCTCGGCAAGGGCGACATGCTGCTCCTGCCGCCCGGCACTTCGCGGCTGCATCGCGTTCACGGCGCCTTCCTCACCGAGAAGGAGATCGCCGGCGTCGTCGAGTTCTGGCGCAAACAGGGAACGCCGCAGTTCGAGGAAAGCTTCCTCAAGGCCCCGCCCGAGGAAGGCAACTCCCTGGAGCCCGGACAGGGTAACGGTGATCCCAACGATCCGCTCTTTGAGGAAGCGGTGCGGGTGGTGATGGAGTATGGAAAGGCCAGCACCTCCCTGCTGCAGCGCCGCCTGCGCGTCGGCTATGGCCGCGCCGCCCACCTCGTGGACCTGATGTATGCCGACGGCATCGTCGGTCCGGCGGACGGCCCCAAGCCCCGCGAACTGCTCAAGCCTCCTGACTGGATCCGCGAAGTCGACGCGGCGCTGAAATAGTTGTCGGATTTCAGTTGTCGGTTGCCGGGAGAACGTTGTTGGTTGTTCGGGCGTGCTGACGCCCCACTAGCCCGTCCGGCGCCAGTTAAGAGGCATGTCCGTGCGAGCCGGAATCCGCCACCGACGCCCAGGCGCGGGTGTAGCATGGTCGCGTCGCACTGGAGGGGAATCCCATGACGTCCCGCCGTTCCTTTCTGCAATCGCTGGGCGCCGCTGGAGCGGGCGGCGCAGTGAGCAGCAGCGCCTGGGCAGGCCCCTGGGCCAGCGTGGGGCACCGTTCCACCGCGGCCGCCTCGGCAATGGCCAAAGTGCAGCCGCGGCTGCGCACGGTGGACTACGCGCAGGTGCGGCTGACCGACGGCCCGGCGCGCACCCAGTACGAGGCCGTCTGCAAGGCCTACCTCGGGCTGGATGAGGACGGCCTGCTTCATGGCTACCGGCAGCGCGCCGGCCTGCCGGCGCCCGGCGAGGCCATGGGTGGTTGGTATGGTCCGCAAGGTTTTTGTCCCGGCCACAGCTTCGGACAGTATGTGAGCGGCCTGGCGCGCATGGCCAATGCGCAGCCGCCGGGAATGCCCAATCCTTATCGCGACAAGGTGCAACGCCTCGTCGCCGGCTGGGCCGCAACCCTGGGCAGCGACAACATGCCCTACATGAACACGCGCGCGGCGCAGGCCTTTCCCGCCTATGTCTTTGATAAGAACATGGTCGGGCTGCTCGACGCCTGGCGCTACGCCGGCGTGAATACGCGCGAGCTCGTTCGACGCAACCTCGCCGGCGCCCGGCCCTTTCTCGAAGGCCGCGCCTTGGAGTGGGGCGAGTTGCCCGCCTCGGCGCCCTACGACGAGACCTATACCCTGCCCGAAAATCTCTGGTACGCCTCGGAAATGACCGGAGAACCGGAATACGCCGCCCTGGCCCGGCAATATCTGTTCAACCGCCAGTATTTTGATCCGCTCGTGCGCGGCGAGAACCCGCTGCCCGGCAAGCACGCTTACAGCCATTACAACTGCCTGTCCTCGGCGGCCCGCACCTACTACGCCACCGGCGAGGCGCGGTACTTGGATGCCGCCTTACACGGCTTTGAGCTGGTCCGGCAGCAGCAGTTCGCCTCCGGGGGCTGGGGCCCCAACGAAGCCTTTGTCACCCCCGGCAAGGGACTGCTGGGCGACAGCCTCACCACCACGCAGGCTCACTTCGAAACACCGTGCGGCTCCTATGCCAGCTTCAAGCTGGCCCGCTACTTGCAGCAGCGCCGGGGTGAGGCGACGTTCGGCGACCACCTGGAGCGGGTGTTCTATAACGCCATTCTCGGCGCCCGCGTGGTGCAGCCCGACGGTCACGGCTTTTACTACAGCAGCTATCACCCGATGGCGACGAAGTCCAACCACCCCGACCCGTGGACCTGCTGCTCCGGCACCCTGCCCCAGGTGGTGAGCGACTACTTGATCAGCAGTTATTATCTCGACGGCGATGGCGTGTACGTGAACCTCTACCTACCCTCGGAACTGCGTTGGAAGACCAGCGCCGGCCTGTCGGTCCGGTTGACGCAGGAGACCCGCTTTCCCCAATCCGAAGAGGTCGTGCTGCGCGTTTCTCCCGAGGCGCCGGTCGAATTTCCATTGTCACTGCGCCTGCCCGGCTGGATGGCAGCCCCGGCCCAGGTCCGGGTCAACGGGAGCGAAGTCGCGGCGTCCACCGCGCCGGGATCGGTGCTGCGGCTGGACCGAACCTGGAAAATCGGAGACGAGGTCAGCCTGCGCCTGCCCATGACCTGGCGCGAGGAGCAGGTCGACGCGCAGCACCCCGACCTGGTCGCCCTGCTCCATGGCCCCGTCATGATGGTCGCCTTGAGCCAGCCCCCCGTGCTGGCTGCAGCGCCTCCCGCGCTCGCAGACGCTCCCCCGCGCCTGCTGCCGTTCTATGCCGTCAAGGACGAGGTGTATACCACCTATCTGCGGCGACGCCGGCGATCACCTACTGAGGGAAAACTCGGCCCCAAGTGACCGCTCCACCTCAACGGCCCTGCAGGATGACCTGGGTCCCCATTATGGAGCACGCAAGCTGGCGCCGGCCGGTGGCCCGCAACGGTATTCGGTTTGCAATTGTCAGGAATGCCCCCGGCGAGACGGTCGCCTTTGTGTTGCTGATAACCGAAAACCGACAACCATTCCTCCGTCCTACTGCAGCACGAACGCCGTCCGCTGCACCGCCGCGCCCACCCGCACTTCGACCTCGTAGGCGCCCGGTCGGAACGCGGCCATGGGGAAGCTGAGCAGCATCGGCACGCGGCCGCCGGCGAGCGGCGCGTTGAGCGCCTCCTCTGCCTGTGCTACCGGCTCTCCATTGCGGCGGAATACCACTCGCACCCCGGAGGCCGGCTGTCGACTTGGGTAGACGACATAGTAAAGTCCCAGGGCGCGCATCCCATCCCGATGCAGCGGCTCCCCGACATTGGGGACGATCCGCACGCCGTTGACGTCCAAAGCCGTCGCCGCGCTTTGCGCGTCTGTCAGCCCGGCTGTTCCCAGGGAGTCAGTGCGTGTGATGACCGCTACACTGCTCAAGCGCAGCGTTCCTGCCGGCGTGGCCGGCACCACCAGCGCGCTGGTGCGCGCCGTCGCGCGCCCGGTCTCCGGTTCCCGCACCAGCGTGGTCACGTGGTAAAGGCCAGGCGGCAACGTGGTCTGTCGTTCAAACAGCAGCGCCCGTCGCGTCAAGCTGCTGTCCCCCTCGATGGGAAAATCATGGCTGAATTTGCGGATCACGTTACCCGACCAGTCGGCGACCAGCACCATGGCGCTGAGATGCTCCTGCACCGTTCCTACCCGTTTGGACTGGTTCTGCAGGCCTGCAAGCGGCATCTCCAGCGATAGTACGGTGGTCGGGTCACCCCGTGCCTCGGGATATTCGAAAGACGCCTGATTGATCGGCAAGGCATCCGGCCGCGGCGTTTGCCCCAACAGATCCAGCAGCGGCGCTTCGAACTCCTGGGTTGGGCGCAGCGCCATGGGCAGCGCGTAGTAGCCTGGTCGGGTGCGCGCCACCAAGTGCGGCCGCTTCAACACCACTTGGATGGCGTGATAGCGACCATCTTCCGAGCCGCCCGACGCCGGATACGTCACCTCATAGTGGGTATGAATGTCGGCCCCGACCCGCAGTAATTGGCCGCGCAAATCATTGGTATTGGCGATCAGCATCCCTCCGGTGGACTCCGCCAAGTCGGCGAGTATGCCCAACCGGTCGGCGCGACCGCTGGCTTCAATGTCCTCTCCGAGGTGCGGATACTTGCCCTCCGCCAATGGATTCGTCTGCAGCTCTGTGCTCTTGGCGACCGCCCGGGCCATCTCTGCCCGCACACTGGAGAGTTCCGGCTCGGGATCCAAACCTCCGGGGTCCAGCACGTAAAAGCTCACTCCCGCCCGGTTGGCATCCACTAGCATGCGATGGTAAGCAGCCATCGTGTTCGAAACCAGTGCAAGCCGTTCCGAAAAAAATAAAATCGCCTTGCGGCCGGGGTGATGTGACATGGCCTCAACCATGTTCAGCAACGGCTGTACCGTCAACCGGCTGCTAGTTTCCGTTTCAAGTCGCCCCGTCATGTCCTCCATGTCGGATGCGATGGTCCCCAAAGCATTGGCCGCTTCGTTCTCGTGACCCGAGGCGTCAGTCCTGGTTCCGGGGTGGGCTTGGTGATCGAGGTAATTCGGCATGGCCGCTTTTGCCACTTGCCGGATGGCGGCCAGTGATTTGGAGCGGTCCAGCGTAAAAGACGCGAGTTCGCGAAAATCAAGATCCAGCAGGTAAATGCCGGCATAATCGCGAGGCTCCAATTGCGTCTTGACGAACTCCTCCGCCGTCGCTGCCGCCTCCAGGCGTGCCCGGCTCGACAGCCGATCGAAGACGATGGCCACCAGGTTGTAGACCGGCAGGGTCGTTCCTTGGTGCGTGCCAGGGGCTGCTTCCGGCCCGGCGGGTCCGCGGCGGTCGGATTGCTCTCCACTTACCTTGCGGAAGCTTAGAATCGGTTGCGCAATCCCGTTGTCGAGAATCTGCACCTCTTCGGGCTTCAGATTCCGAGTCATGCGTTGCCGCGCGTCTGTCACGACTAGGTCGAGCGACACTTCGCCCCTGGACACGCGGAATGTCGGGGTTGAACCGGGGACCTGTGCCACCGCCGAACCCACCAACAACCAGAAGATCAGACCCCGCACGGCAGGCCTCCTTTTAATCAGGGCAGCGTCGTAGGTCCACGCCTGCACGCGACATTGACACGATCGCCCCACCTTAGTCCGATGCCGACGGGAATGCAACCGGGGCCCGTGCAATCTGGAAAGGTCGCGTCTGACGTCGGCCGATCGAGGCCCCTGCCGCGTCGGCTTCACGTGTGCCAAGACCAACCCACGCCGCCGGGGGTCTGGCACAGGAAGGGTAATGCCCCTACTAAGGCTGGGGCACGGGTGGCCCATCGGCATTCGCTTCGCGTTTCTTGATCTCCACCACTTGGTGAGCGGCATTGAGGCGCTGGACGATCATCCGCTGGGCAGCTCCCAGCGCGGGCTGCTTCAGCCGGTAATAAACTTGGCCGAGGATGACATGCGCGTCGGTCTCATCGGGAAACGTCTTGACCAGCCTCTCCAGAATGGTTCGGGCGGCCCCCAATTGGTTGGCTTGGTATTCGACCGTCGCCAGCTGAAAACTCGGCTGGAAGGCATCCGGCCTCTCGGCCTGCGCCTGCTTCAGGTAAGCCGTAGCCGCCACCAGATCCCCACGGTTCTTGGCCACGAAACCCAGGTAGAAGTTGGTCTCAAAATCGTTTGGGTTGAGGGCATACTCCGCTTGGAGATTCGTCCAGGCGGCATCGGAATCGCGCGACATCAGCTCGGCCTCCGCCAAGCGTAAATGCGCCAGGGGCAGCCTGGGATTCAGTGCCACCGCCCGCGCAAACTCCTGCGCGGCTTGCGCCATTTTGTGCACCTGCAGGTAGGCGTCGCCCAGCATCATGTGCACCTCAGCGCTGTCTCCGTGGTGCATGATGCGATCAATCAGCGCTTCCCCGGCCGGAACATTACCCTGGCGGATGTAGGCGGTGCCGACGATGTAGGCCGCGGTCAGATCGTTCCGGTCACGATCCGCGATCGGGCCGGCCGTGGCGATCGCAGCCGCGTATTGATTCAGTCGCAGATCGCAATCGGCCTCCAGCAGCGCGCTGCGCGAGTCAGTGGGATGCTTGGCGCGGTACCCCGCGAAGTCCGACGCGGCCTTCCGCCAGTGCTCCGTCTTATAGTAGGCCAGCCCAAGATTGAAGCGCACCGCGTCCAGCGTTGGGTCCAGTTGCAGCGCCTTCTCGTAACTCGCAATGGCGCCGCTGAAATCGCCGGCATGCACTTGCACCACGCCCAGATTGGCCAGCAGGTCGGGGCGATCCGGATCGTCGGCCAGCGCCGCGCGGTATTCGGTCGCCGCCGCGTCCCATTGGCCCTCGCGCTGCAGTTGTTGCGCCGCGGCAATGGGGTCCGTCTCGCGCTGCTGGGCTGGAGTCGGCGCACAGAGCAAGGCGCAGACTGTCGGCACCCACAGCCACTGTCGAATCCTTCGCATGACTACGTCAATGTGATGGCGCGCTGCAACCCTGCCCGGGCAGCAACTCTCCCTGCCGTTCCGGGCAGCCCGGGTGGCTCACCGTTTACGACCCGGCCACCACGTCGAAGGTGGCCGACTGGGTCGCCGCAGCCGTCCCCTGCTTCACCGTGATGTCCACCTCGTAGTGACCTGGCGCAAACGCGCTCATGGGGAACCCGGCCAGGAACGGCGCACGCCCCTGCGCATCTGCCGCCGGCATCGCTTGCGCGGCGTGGGCCATCATCTGGCCGTCCTTCTTGAACGCAACATCCAGTTGCGGCTGGGCATGCGGTGCGACATAGGCGACGAAGTAAAACCCGATGTTGCGCCCCGGCGCACTGACCAGCGGATCGCCGATGTTGGGAACGATGCGGTTGTTCTGATAGTCAAGCGGGCTCGGCTGGCCGGCAGCGGCCGGCGGCAATGGGTCGGCGCGGCGGATCACCACCACACTGCTCAAGCGAACAGCGTCGGAAACCGGCGCGACCGCCACGGGCGTTTCTTTCACCGTCGCCTTCTGCGTTCCCGGTTCGTAGACGATCGCCTGCACGGTGTATTGACCGGGCGACAGATCGACATGGCGCTCGAAAATCATGACCCGCTGGCGCAGACTTTCCGGACCTTGCACCGGCGAATCCTGGCTGAGGGTCTTTACAATCTCGCCGGCGTTGTTCTTGACCAGAAACATCATCTGGAAATGCCCGGCGATCTGATGCGTCGGCGTGGGCTGAAAGGCAAACCCCGCCAGTGGGAACTCCATCGTCAGGTCCAGCGTGTCGCTGGTGGCGTTCTGCGGAAAGAGCAGCGCGCCATACTTGACGGGAAAGTCGGTGGGGAGGGGATTGCGGGCAATGGCGGCGTAGATCGGTGCTTCGTAGGCCTTGATCGGCTCCGGCGTGGAGGGAACGGCAAAGAAACCGCTGCGCGCCCGAACCACGAGGTCAGGCCGGTTTAACTTGACCTCGATCTTGTGGAACTTGCCGTCCGGGGGCGGGGCGGTATAGTTCACTTCATAGTGATCCTGAATGTCTCCCGCCAGCTGATTCATGAACGGTCGCAGATCGTTGGTGTTGGCCGTCAGAAACCCGCCGGTGCTCTCGGCCAGTGCCGCCATCTCGCGTCGGCTGGTGAGCATTGTGTTCTGGGTCAGCTCGCTCCCGTTCGCTTGATTCATGCTGACCGCGTCGGTCCGTGACTGGGAACTGCTGACCGCGGCTGCCATGTCCAGATTGGCCTTCATCTGGCTGTTGTCCGATTCCAGATTCAGCCCGCTCGGATCCACCGTGTAGATGCTCACGTTCGCGCGGTTGGCGGCGTCGATCAAGCCACGGAACAGGAAGTCGGTGTTCGAGTTGACCGGCATGTACTGCGTGAAATAGAGCATGCTCTTACGGCCCGGAACGCGTCTGAGGACTTGGAGCACGCTCAGGAGCGCATTGACCGTGACGCGTCCCGCATCGGTGGTGTCGGCGTTGCTGTTTGCCGTGACGGTGTCTGCTTCCATCTGCGCCATGATCGCGCCCGCCGCCGCCGTCCCAATGGCCTGCTGCGCTGCCGGGCTCGCCTGACCGGCGTTTTGAGCGGCCAGGCTGGCACTCTGTTCGGCCTGCTGGGCCAGTTGTGCTGCCTGCGTGGCGGAAACGCTCAACTGCTCAAACTGCCGGCTGGTGCCGCCGGTTGCCGTCCGGATCGCGTTCAACAGCTTGGTCTTGTCAGTCGTATAGGACTGCAGCACATACAGCTTCAGGTCGATGGCCCCAACCGAAACATAGTCATTCGGCCCCACGTCGTTTTTGACGTAAGCCTCTGCTGCTTGTCGCGCCAGCATGCGCGCATCGGGTTGCAGGCGGTCGAAGATGATCGTCACCAGGTTGAAGGTGGGCAGTTTGGTCTCTCGCGGGAGGCCTTTCACTCCCGCCGTCGCCAGGTCCGCCGTGGTCAAGTGAACCGACTTCGACACTTCGCGGAAGCTGCGCACGGTGACCGGTTGTCCGTTGTCCGTGACCTGGACATCGGCGGCAGGCAGGCCTTTAATCATCCTGCCGTGTTTGTCGGTCACCACGAGATCAAACACGACCTCGCCGGTGTTGGCGGTGATGGTCGGAGTCACGCCCGCATTTTGCGCCCTCAGGCCGGACGACATGGCCGCCCACGCCACGCCAAGCAACATCATGTGAGTTCCCAATGACTTGATATTCATGACCATTCCTTATTCGCATCCGCTGTCCGCCAGCCCGCTGCCGGCCCGCATGTCATCTACGTTCCCGTCACCATCTCGGATACATCCCTACGGCTTCTGCCCTGAGCTCAAATAGGCCGAGGCCGGCAGCGTTCCGTTGGCGGTCAGCGAGTCCTGCATGGGTTTCAGCCGCAGGAACTCTTTCTGCTCCCGCAAGGCATCGGCCCGGCGATGCAGGCGCAGGTAGACCTGCGCCAGGGTATAGCGCACCACGCTGCTTCCCGGATCCAGATCCTTGCTCTTCTCGATCTCGGCCGCCCCCGCCTCCAGTTGATGCTCCTGAATCAACAGCGTCCCCAAAAGGTAATGTCCGGGAGCCGAGGTCGGCGCCAGTTTCAACGCCGCGCGCGCATAAGCAATGCCGGGAGCCGCATCCGCGCTGCCCAAGGAAAGTCCCGCAAGCTGCAACCGTGCCGGAACGGCCTCCGGCGAAACCGCCAGTTCGGCCTGAAACTGTGCCCGCGCCGCTTCGATTTTCCCCTGCCCTTGAAGGGCGACTCCGAAAGCGTAGTGCAGGGAGGGGAAATCGGGATATTGGGCGATGAGCTTTTCGAACGCAGCCCGCGCTGCCCCGCCGTGCCGAAGCACGACCTCGTACTGCGCCTGCCCCACGCGCTTGATGACCTCGCGGTACGTCGTGGACAAGGTGGAGGCGGCGATCTCCGTGATTGGAATCTGCAGCGCCGCCAATCCTTGGGCCACGGTAATGTTCTTGGGGTTCTTGCCCACCTGCCAGAAACCGTTGAGCAGCGTCTGTGCTTCCTGAAAGTTGCCGGTCAAAATCAGGTCTTCGGCTTGGTGGTAACGGGCGACATCGGAAAGGTCCGGATTCCGCGGAAACCCCAGACCCCGGCCTTGTTCGATGTGCTGCAGCGAGAGGCCATAATCATGCACCTCGAACTCGCATAACCCCACCATCACCCAAGGCGCACCGGCGGTGGGGTCGAGCTTGGTCAGGCGCGCGAAGGCACCAATGGCGGCACCGTAGTTGTCGTTTTCATACCATAACGCCCCCAATCGCCACCAGCCCTCCTTCCACGTGGGGTCCTGTTCCAATGCCTGCTGTAGTCGGGCGATCGCTGCCGCACTGTGATTGCCGGCCAGATCCGCGTCCACCGCCCGCAGGAGCGCAGCCTGCGTCGGCGTCAGCTGCGGGAGCGCCACTGTGCCCGCGCCCTGCGCAGCAGCCAAGCCCAGCAACCCCAGTCCGACCAGCAGAGTTCGCCACCGAGATCCAAAGCGGGTAATGCGAAAGGTAGGAAAATCAATCACGATGCACAAGGCTACAAACAGTTTACGTCTGGTCGGCCGGCCCGACAACCACTGCGGCTTCGCTCCCAAGGCTAGAAGAGGGCCTGCACAAACGGGGACATTCTGACGAATGTCCCCGTTTGGGTTGGTGCAGGTTGGGTTGGTTTTTAGAAGAAGAACTTCACCGCCACCTGAACGATGCGGTGCCCCGTCTTCTGCGTCAGCTTTCCAGCATTGGCCAGCGACGAAGCCGTCAGCGGACCAGTGGCGATGCTGTTGCCATTGGCATCCTTACCCGTGGCGTAGTTCACGATCAGGCCGGGATCGCCCGAGACGAAATTCCACAGCGGATGGTTGGCAACGTTGAACGCTTCAAAGCGCAATTGCAGCTTCCGGTTCTCATCCTTGCCCAGGGCAAAGTTTTTGAACGCGGACAAATCGTTGTTGTTGTACCACGGGCCGCGGATGTAAGGCAGTTCGAAGACGCCGTTCTGTCCCGCCGCCGTGGGTGCCGAGAAGCAGGCCGGGTTGAAGATCTGCTGCGGACCCAAGCTTTTGGCCGGATTGCAAGTCAGAAGCGGCTGTACCGGTTGATCCGGCGTGCCCGTTATGAGGCGACCGTTGGGGAAGCCGCTGGGAACGATATTCATCGGGCCGCCGCTCTGATACTGGCTGATTCCCGACAGTTGCCAGCCATTCAAGACCCCGTCCGCGATGGCGTTGCCGTTCAGGTACTTGGTCCCGAAATTCGGCATCGTCACGTTGTAGGACAAGCTCAGGATGTGGGTCCGGTCAAACGGGAGCAGGCCCCAGTTGTGACCGCGGGTGTTGAAGGGATCGTAGGACACCAGCCCGGATCCACCCGTCCCGCCGGCGTTCGCACCCAGCGCCTTCGAGAAGGTGTAGGCCACGGAGTAGTTGACCCGACCGGTCTGGCGAGACGCGGTCAATTGCAATGAGTCGTAGTGCGCGGTGAAGACGTGGGAATCCTGGTTGATGCCCTGGTAGACACCGTACGGCCGGTACTTCTGGTCGACGGAGCTACCCGGGTTGGTGTTGCCTGCGGCGATGTCCGGAAACTCCGCACCCAGCGGCACAGTATTGATGTTCAAGCCACCGTTGGCCAAATTGTGACTGGAATTCCCCACATACGAGGCTTCCATGACCGTGGCGAACGGCAGGCGCTTCGAGAGCGTCAGGCTGTACGAGTACGTGACCGGCACCTTCGAGCTGTGCTGGTCCAGCACCGTCAGGCCCGTAGCCTGCGCCGCCGGATTGATCTGATCGAGCTGCGAAAAACTGTTGCCGCAGCAAACGGACGCGTTCAACTCGTAGGGCGGGTTGCCGACCGCGCCGAAGAACACGTTGCCCTGGTCGCGGTAGTAGTTGGTGCCGAAGCCGCCGCGCACAACCGTGGTGCCGCGTCCGGTGATGTCATAGGCGAAGCCGAAATTGGGCGCCCACAACGCCGTCGTCGAGGGGAAGCCCGATTTCGGGACACTCTTGTCCATCTGGTTGGTCAGGAGACCGGAGTACGCCGAAATCGGCGCATTCGGATCGTATTTCGCCGTGTTGAACACGCCGATACGGCCGTGCTTGTCGTACATGAACGGCTCGTGGTACATCCGCAGGCCGTAGTTCAAGGTCAGCCGCGGCGTGGCCTTCCAGCTATCCTGCGCGTAAAGGTCGAACTCGTTCTCCGCCATGTTACCCACGATGTTGGCGGTGTTCTGGGTGAACATGGACGGCACGCCCATCAGCATGTTGGCGTAGCCATTGTTGGTGGGTCCCGACCAGCTCGAAAAGATGGCGTTGCCCTGGTCGCTGTTGTTGGTCGGCTGATCGTTGGTCAGGTGCTCGTAGTACGCGCCAAACTTGAACAGGTGCGTCCCCGATACCTTCGAGATATTGTCGGACACCGAGTTGATCCACTTGTTGGCGAACATGACCGGCGCGAAACCGCCCGGATTCCATTCGCTCGACATGCCGCCGCCCCAGTTGATCGTGCTTGGTACCTGATCCTCGCCGGGCGCATAGATGCCGCGGTAGGGGTAGCCCAGCGCCTTGCGTGACACCTTGTTGGCGGCGGAGAGCGTATTCGGCAGGTCCAGCCGGGTGACCGCGACCACCAGTTCGTTGGTCAGCGTCGGGTTGAGCACGTTGGTCAAGCTGGTGGAGAGAGAATTCGACTTGTTCTGTCCGACCACGTTGCCCGGGTAGGGAACGTTCGAGACGTCCCACCACAGCCCATAAGGATAGGGGTCGGTTTCGCTCTCGTGGTTGAAGCGCGAGTAGAGTTTCGTGTTCTGGCTGAAATTGTAATCGACGCGGACCAGCTGCTGCGTCCGATTCTCGGGATTAATAATGTCGGTTTGGAAGTTGTTGCCCTGGTGCGTCAGCGGATCGACGTTGGGCATCGGAAACACATTCATCAGAATCTGGCCGCCCTTGTCGATCTGGCTGCTCGCGATCTGATAGGGTCCCGTGCAGTAGCCCGCCACCGCCCCGGCCGCGTTCGGCGTGCAGGGAAGGTTCGCCACATCGCCGCCGGCCAGCGCCATCAGCGACTTGCCAGGATTGTTGGGATCGGCGATGTCGCGGAAGTCGCCGTTGCGCATCCCGGCCGTGGGCACGGCGCCGCGATGCAGCTTGGTGTCCACGCCCTGGCGCATCCACTCGAGACCGGCAAAAAAGAACATCTTGTCGTGGTTTTTGTTAAAGCTCGTTCCCGGAATGGTGACCGGTCCGCCCACGTTGAAGCCTGGGTATTGGAATTTGCTCTTCGGCCGCGGCGCGCCCTGGGCGTTGTTCAGCGCGTCGTTGGCGTTCATCTTGTAGTCACGCAGTGAGTAATACGCTTCACCGTGATATTTCGAACCGCCCGACTTGTCCACCGTCTGAATGACGACCGGACCCTGCGAGTTTTCGGCGCTGAAATTCGAGGTCTGGACCTTCATTTCCGCGACCATGTCCACGTTGGGCGTCACCGCCGAGCCGCAGTTGCAGCCCGGATCAATCGTGTTGGCGCCGTCGTTGACAATGGCCAACTGGTCGGAGCGGGTGCCGTTGACGTTAAAGCTACCGACGCCCTGATTAAAGGCGGTGGTCTCGCCGGTGTAGCCGGTGTTGACCACGCCGGGCAGGATGTTGAGCAGCTCGACCGCGCTGCGGCCGACGATCGCCAAGTTTTGGATCTGCTTCGCTTCGATCAAGCTCGATTTTTCGCCGGTATCGGTCGGAATGACGTCCGCCGCCTGGGCCGACACCTCGACCGTGGTCGAGGCCGAGGCCGCTTTCAGGATCAAGCCGGAAACGGTGATCGCATCGTTCGAGTGCAGTACGATATTTTTGCGTTGCACGGTGGCGAAGCCGTCATGGCTGACTTGCACCGAATAGGTGCCGGGCGGCACGGCCACAAAGGAAAAGTAACCGGAGCCGTTGCTGACGCTGCCGCGCTTCTCGCCCGAAGTCTGGTCGACGAGGGTGATTTGGGCACCGGGCACCACGGCCTTGCTGGTATCCAGCACCGCGCCGGTGATGGTGCCTTCCCCGCCTTGCGCCTGCAAGCGTGGGGCAAGCAGCCCAGAAACGACCAAGAGCATCAAACCCGCGAGGGTTGTTCCCCGCAACACACGCCACACAAGGTGCAAGTTCATTCCCACACTCTCCTTGAGACCACTTTGCGCTGTGCGCAAGCCATCCACGATGTCTGCGGACGTCCAACCCCCGGTGGGGCCGCCGCCGCACTTTATTTCGGAACGCCGCTCATTATGGGTGCGCTTACACAAATGTCAAGGGGGATTTTTAAACAGTTTAAAAGGCCCGTCCGCCCCCTGCCGTCCCGTACCAGTACAGCAGATAAGTGGCTCTTTTTCTATAACTTGGGATGAACGGCGAGACCCGACCATTTGGTCGAATACCGGCCGCGGCGGCCGCCGCCGCGGAGATGAAAGCGTTTACGCCACCCTAGTCACTTGCGATTAGGCCCGGCTCCCTGCTGCCCGGACCCCGCCCGCTGCAGGCTGCGCCCCGTGCGCCGAACCCATCTGCTTTTTCTTTGACAACCGGCACTTCGCGAGCGGTTACTCCTGCTTCTCCGCCGCGAGTTGCGGAGCCTCTCCCTTGCTGGGGAAAGTTGGGTTTTTTCGGGACGGACGACGCGTCCTCAACCCCAGCGCCCATCATCAATCCTCTCCGCCCTGCTGCGTCCATCCCCCCTACGCGCCATGCGCCCGATGGCGGACAACATCCAGCTCTAACGACGTCGTGTTCCGCCCAAGAGGTCAGGCCGGTCGCACAACAAAAAAATCGCACCATTGGACGGAAACCAATTCAACGATCGGAACATTTGCGGCCAGCGCGATACGCGCTCATGACCCATCTCCCCGTTGCCAACAAATTCGGAAAACATCGCGGCACCCGTGAGCGGGGGACGAGGGCGGAAGGCCGCAGATGAAACACGACGTTTTCACGTCCGTCGGCTTCCACGCTTCACCCTCCACCGCCTGCACCTCACCTCTCAGGCTTTACCCAACACACTCCACCGATCGCTCTCCCGACCCACACGTCGGCGTATGAAATAACACAATTTGAGCTGTCTGCATTGGGCCACCAAACCAACTCGGAGTGTAACCCGCGAGTCCGCCTCATCGTAGTTCATGGCAAATGTCCAGACGACCGATCGCGGCAGCGGCGCAAGCGATTTCGCTTGTGATGACGCGCTTTCCCTCCGTCTTTGTTCGCGTGCGTCGTCCGCTGCTACTGGCGATCTTGGTGGGTGCCAGCTGTTTCGCGCTGCTTCCGGTCGTGACGCCAGCGCACACGCTGCACGCCCAAGCCGCTCCTCCACTCCCCGCGCCCGAGTGGCGCCCCGACCATGGCGCGACTGTCGCCGCACATTTTGTCGGGTCAGCCATCTGTGCCCAGTGTCACGCCAAGGAAGCCGCCACGTTTCAGCATGCCTCGATGTCTCGCGCCGCTGAAGCGGTGGCGGACGCTGAAATCCTGCGCGAACATCCGACGCTCGAGTTTCAACTGGGGCCATTTCATTACACCCTGCAGCGCGTCGGGGACCGCGCCACCTACACCGTTGCGCGCGGCACAGAGCGCCTGACGGTTCCGGTGGTGTGGGCGTTCGGCTTGGGAACCGCCGGCCAGACCTACGTTCTGCAGTACCACAACGCTTTTTACGAGAGCAGGGTCAGCTACTACACCGCGACCAAGGCCATGGACCTCACGATGGGCTATCCCCCCACAGTGCCCACCTCGATCGAAGAGGCCCTCGGTCGCCGCCTTCCGCCCGACGAAGCCCGAGCCTGCATCGGGTGCCACACCACGGGAGCTCTGCGGCAGGATCGGCTTGATGTCAGCCATCTCATTCCTGGTGTGGGCTGTGAAGACTGCCATTCCCCCGGGGCGACGCATGTGCAGGAGGTGAAGAAGGGCATCGTTCAACCCGGGTTCATTTTTAACCCGGGCAACTTAGACGCTGGCCGCTCAGTGGACTTTTGCGGCTCGTGCCATCGAACCGCACTGATGGTCATCGACATGCACGTCAATGGCAGCGTCAATGTCCGCTTCCAACCCTACCGCCTGGAGAACAGCAAGTGCTGGGACCCTACTGATCAGCGCATCGCCTGCATCGCTTGTCACGACCCGCACGAGGAACTCGTGCGCCAGACCTCGGCCTACGACGTGAAATGCCTCGCCTGCCATGTCAACGCGGCGCAGGCCAAGCCCACCTCTACCCATCCCGGCCCCGCCTGTCCGGTGGCGCGGCAGAACTGTGCCAGTTGCCACATGCCCAAGGTGGACCTGCCCGGCGCGCACCACGCCTTTACTGACCACGACATCCGCATCGCGCGCGCGGGCGCGCCCTACCCGAACTGAGACGCTGGCACGACGGCCGCCGGGGCGCCAACTCCCATGGCGGACATAAGGGCATCTCGATTTGCACCCAACGCTTCCACCAGTCAGTGGCAGCCAGTGCCCGGGTCCCCGTTATGAAATTTCGGGTATTGGACGGGTGCGATTCATGCCCCAAGTCTGCGACCACCAATCACATCTCAAGCGCTGCGACATGCCCTTCCGCGAGGGTCACGTAACGATTCAGCGGCAAGCTGCTGAAGCGCTGCGCCTTGCCTGAGGGCTGCGGCCAGCGGACCTCGACCCAGTCCAGCTTCGTAGCTTGCCCGATACCAAGCACGAGGCGTGGGTCGTGCGATGAAAGGAAGCTGCCCCCGCCAGTTTTCAAGCGCGAGCGGGTGACGCCCCCAAACGACCAAGTGACACGCGCCCCCACCGCATCGCGATTGCAGGCCTTCCCCACCAGGCGCACCCCCAACCAATTGTTGCGGGCTCCAACGCGGTTGCGCAGCAGCAGCGGCGCCCCGCCGTTGTTCGAGATCAGAACATCCACTGCCCCATCGTTGTCGAAGTCGCCCACCGCCAAACCGCGCGCGGGCCAGTTCTGGCTGAAGGCCGCTCCGGCGAGACGGCTGACGTCGTGCAACGTCTTCCCATCGCCGTGGAATAACAGCAGCGGCTCGCGGTAATGGACCTCGGGAGCATTCTCGTGGATCATCTCGTCGGGATGGCCGTTGGCGAGGATGAGATCGAGATTGCCATCGTTGTCGTAGTCGAAGAACTTCAGTCCCCACCCGCTCAGCACCCGGGTCGCCTGTCCGATGCCCGTTTCTCCCGCCCGATCGGTGAAACTCTCGTCGCCATCGTTGTGGTAGATCGAGAACCGTTCCTGGTCGATATTGGCGACGAAGAGGTCCATGCGGCCGTCGTTGTCGTAGTCGCCCGAATCCACCCCCATGCCTGACCGCGGCTCGCCCTGCTCGCTGTAGGCGATGCCGGCCGCCACACCGGCTTCCTCGAACTTGCCCCGGCGGTTGATGAACAGGAAATTGGGCGCAGTGTCGTTGGCGACAAAGAGATCCATCCAGCCGTCGTTGTTGATGTCCGTCGCCACGACGCCGTGCGCCTTGCCCAGGCTCTTGCCGATGTCGCTGAGGTGTCCGACTTCGGTGAACGTACCGTCGCCGTTGTTGTGGAACAGGTAACTGGGCCGCCCTTCAAAGGCGCGGGGAATGCAGTAGAAACGTTTCCCGAATTTATTGACGCCGCAGAACACGGTGGTCGACGCGCTGTACTGCACGAAACTGCAGACAAAAAGGTCGAGCCGACCGTCGTTATCGTAATCGAACCAGACGGCGGAAGTGGACCAGTTGGGAGCGGCTACCCCCGCCTTGGCGGTCACGTCGGTGAAGGTGCCGTCGCCGTTGTTGTGGTACAGGATGTTGTGGCCGTAGCCGGTGACATAGAGGTCCTGAAACCCATCGTTGTCGTAGTCACCCACCGCGACGCCCATGCCGAAGTTGCCACCCGTCACGCCGGCATGTTCGGTGACATCGGTGAACGTCCCGTCCCGGTTGTTGCGGTAGAGCGCATTGCGCAGCGGGACCTTGGGATGGAAGAAGTCCGACGGGCCGGAGTTCACCAGATAAATATCCATCCAGCCGTCATTGTCGTAGTCAAGGAAGGCGCAACCCGCACCGACCGCCTCGGGCAGATAATGCGAGGGCGAGAAGGCATTGTCGTGCGTCCATGTGATGTGGCTGCGGGTGGCACTCACCGTTTCAAAGATGCCTGCCGTGGGAAGCTCCGCGCTCGCGATACGGGGCACAAGCAGGCCCCCCATCATCGCGCCAGCCCCCACTTGCAGGCCCATGTTCAGGAACGACCGGCGAGACAGCGGTCCGCCGTGCAGCGTGTGGTGGTGGGATCTCATTGCGGAGGAGAGCCGGCGGGCGCCTCGAACATGGTGGCGGGGAGTGTGCCGCGATGCTGGATGGAGTCCTCGATCGGCTTCAGCTGTTCGAAAAGTTTGCGCTCCCGCGCGGCCTCGGCCGGACGGTGCAGTTGCAGGTAAGCCCGCGCCAGGGCGAAGTGCACCTCGCTGCTCTGCGGCGCCAAGTTGCGGCTGGCTTCGAGTTGCTGCAGGCCTCCCACCGCGTCCCCCTGTTTGAGAAGTATGTTTCCCAGGATGTAATGCGGGGCGAAATTATCAGGCGCCAACTGCAGCGCCTGTTCAGCCCACTGCTTCCCGGGCGCCAGGTCGTCACGCGTCCAGTCCATGATGGCCAGTTGCAAGCATGGCAGGATGCTCGTGGGATGCAGCCTAATCTCTTCGCGAAACTCGGCTTCCGCCGCGGTCGTTTCCGACATGCGGGCGAGCAGCACACCGAAGGCATAGTGCAGATGCCGCACGGTGGGGTGTTCGGTCGCAAGCTGCCGGTAAATCGCCCGCGCTTCCGGGAATTTGCGCTGTGCAGCCAGCACTTGCGCCCTGCCCACGGCGTTCAGAAGTTGCACAAACTCGGAATCAAACGCCTCAGCCGACGTCGCCGGCAACGGCCGGCGGAGGGCAGCCAGGCCCGCGGTGAGCACGATTCCGGGAGAGACGTGGTCCTGGCGGGCAAAGCCGTCCAGCAGAACCTGTGCCTGTTCGTATTCGCCAACCAGCACCAGGGCCACGGCTTCGTGGAAGGCGGCTGGATCGGCCAGCCCAAGGCTGGGAGGGAAACCCAGCGCCCGGCCGCGTTCCAAATGGGAGAGTGCCAGCCCGAAGTCGTGCCTTTCGAAGTTGCACAGCCCCAGCATCACCCATGCCGCCCCGGACTTCGGATCCAGGACACTGAGCCGCGCAAACGCATCCTGGGCATTAAAGTAGTCGTTGGCGTCGTACTCCAGCGATCCCAGCTGCCACCAGCCGTCCCGCCACCCAGGCTGACGGCGCAACGTCGCTCCCAGCAGTTCGGTCGCTTGCCCTAGGTGGTGCGCTTCGACCAATGCCTCCGCGCGTTTCTGAATTGCCTGCAACTCCGGCTGCGATGCGGGGTGGGCGGCGGCGGGAACCTGCGCCGCCAGACCGGAGGTCAACACAGCACCCAGAACACTGCTGAACAAGATCCGTGTCATCCCTGTCTTCTGCCGCGTCGTGAACGTTACTGCACCTCGAAGGCGGTGTACTGCGTGGCAACCTGGCCGCCAGCGTGAACTCGTATCTCAGCAGTATAGTCGCCGGGTGCCAGGCCGTTGAGCGGGACCTCGAGCATGGTGGGAATCGCACCGCTCTTCAAGGCGGCGCCCAACGGCTGCGTCGTGCGCCCCACGACCACCCCTTCGCGGCTGAGAAACAATTCCGCCGACGTTGGCGAGGAGGCGGTCGCCTCCGCAGGAACATCCGTCACGAAATACAACACAAGGGCCTTATCTTGGGCGCGATGCAGGACCTGGGCAACGTTGGGCACCACGCGATATTGACCGAACACCAGTGGGTCGTGCGCCACCGTTCCGGTCGGGGTTGCGGGCAGTGGATCCAGCCGTTCCACCACGACAAGATTGCTCGTCCGCAACTGCCCGGCGGCGGCCGCTGGCACGCGTAGGACGCTTTTGCGGACCACGGCCTTGCCCGTGGAAGCGTCCAAGACCGCGCCGGTCAAATGGTAATTTCCGGGCATTAACTCGGTATGGCGCTCGAACAAGACATTGCGCGGCGCCGCCATCCCCGCGGGCGAAGGCGCGATGGCAAAACTCTGGCTGAACTTGTGAATGATCCGCCCGGAGTCATCGGAGACCAGGGCCATCATGGAAAACTGTCGTACCGTACCCGACTGGGTGGCGGAAGCGGTTCCCGCCCCCGCAGTTGCCGGTAACGGCAGCCGCAGGCACACGTCCACCCAACTGCCGCCTTCGTCTTGTGGAAAAACCAGGGTGGATTGGTGGATGGTGAGCCCGTCCGGCGGCGGCACCTGTTGCAGCAGGGCAAAGAGGGGCAATTCGTAGTTGACCACCGGCTCCGGCACCGATGGAAGTGCGTAGTAACCGGTGCGCGCACGAACCGTGAGATGGGGCCGCTTCAGGCGGATCGTGATCTGGTGGAAGCTCCCATCCTCGACCCCCGGCAAGGCGTAGCTCAACGCGTAATGGCGGTGCACGTCTTCGCTGATGCGCGCGATGCCCGGGCGCAGGTCATTGGTATTGGCAATCAGTAAGCCACCGGTGCTCTCCGCCAGGTTCCGCAACACGTTAAGGCGATCTTTGTAGGGCACGCTTTCGCTGCTCTCCGGGAGTCGGAAATCGCGTCGGTCCAGCGGTCGATTTTCTCGCTGGGTGGCGCTTCGCGCCGTGACCTGGGACAGGGCGTCAAAGCTGTCTGCATCTTGGCGTGTGCTGTCCAAACCCCCGGGATCCAGAACGTAGAGGCTGACTTGGCCGCGATTGGCGTTGGCCAACACATCGCGAAACACGGCGGCAGTACTGGCGTCGACCCCGAGACGTTGGGTGAAATACAACACCGACTTGCGCCCAGGCAACCGGCCCAGGGCGGAGAGCACGCCGAGCAAATGACTCATGGTCTGCCGCGTGGACATCTCGGTGTCCATCTCGACCGCATGGTCCATGACCGCTGCCAGCACGCCTTCGATCTGCGCCTGAGACTCGGCGTTGGTCACAGCGCCCGCGCCGCTCCGACCTACCGCCGCTGCGGTTTGGGCTGCGGCGGCGCTGACCGTCTGTGCCCTTTGAAACTGCTGGTTGGCGCGGCGGCCTTCCTCTGCCAACGCGGTCCCGGTCTCCCCTGACGTCGTCTCCGTCACCCGCTCGATGGCGGCGGTCAAGCGGGACACGTCGGTGGTGAAGATCTGTTCCGGCTTGAGCTGGAGATCCATCAGCCAGACCGAGACATAATCGCGCGGACCGCGCTGGTGTTGGACGAAATCCAAGGCCGCGCGGCGCGCCTCGACGCGCGCCGCTGGATCCAGCCTGTCGAAAAGCAGCGTGACGACGTTGATGGCGGTGGATGAAGCAGCGCTCCCTGCCTCTCCCAATGCCGCCAAGGTCGAGGTGCTGCCGCTGTTCGGCGGCGCTTCGATTTCAACCGATTCCGTCACCAGGCGACAACTCCGCAACTCCTGGGGACGTCCGTTATCGAGCACCTCGATCTCTTCGGGACGCAGGTCCGGGACGATTCTGCCGTGCCGGTCCAGCACCACCATGTCGAAACTGACCTCGCGGGTGGCGCTGTGAAAGGTCGGGGCGCTTGGGTTCTGTGATGGAATCAGGGCAGCCGCGAGGCTGACAGACAGGGTGAGCGTGATCCAGGTACTCCAAGACTTGCACATCGCAGGTTCCTCGTGGGGCGGTACGCCCTTCGATCTTGGCGGACGCCAACCCGGCGTCGGCGCTAGGACGACCCCGGTTTCACCGGGGTAGACGCCACCGGGTGGCTGACCGCATCGGCGCGTTGCCGCTCCTGAATCGCGCGTTGCTGCGCCGCCACGTTCAACCGCGCGATGATGTCCCGTTCCCGTTCGCCTTCCGCCTTCAAATGCTGTTTGAAATACACCGTCGCGAGCGATACGTGGGCCTCGAGAAAGTCCGGATCGTCATGCACCAGCGCTTCCAGTACGTGGCGGGCGGCGGCGAAGTTTCCCAACGCCAACTCCGTGGCGCCAATTTGGAAGCGTGCATCCGGGGCCCCGGGACGCAGCGTCAGGGCGCGCTGCAAGTACGTCAAAGCGCTCGCATAGTCATAATGTTGCCGCAGAATTACACCCAGCAGCAGGGTGGCTTCGTAGTCGTTGCCATCCAAGGCCAGAGCCTTCTGGAATTCCCCGCGCGCTGCATCGGAGCTGCCCGTATCGAGCAGCGCCTGGCCGTACATGCGATGGGCTTCGGCCAGTTGTGGATTGAGCTGCACGGCCTGCTTGAACTCCTGCACGGCGCGGGGAAAGTCCTGCGCCCGTACCGCCGCCGTGCCCAGCATCAGATGCGCTTCCGCCGAGTCGCCGTCCCGCAGGATGCGATCGACCAGTTGCGAGCCCGCCGCCGCCCGGCCGTCGCGGATGAGCGCGCTGCCCAGCAAGTAAAGAAATCCATGGTCCGCCCCGTAGGCCCCCTCCAACGGCGTCAACAACTGAATGACATTCTGATTCTGGTCGAGTCGGGAGTAGCAGTCGGCCAGGAGTAACACGATCGTCTTGTATTGTGGAGCGCTGGTCGGAACCCGTGAGAGGAGCGGCTTCAGAGTGGTAATCGCGGCGGCGGTTTGTGCGCCCTTGTAGTAGGCCAAGGCGAGGTTGAGGCGAATCCCGGGGTTTTCGGGTAGTAAGGCCAGTGCGCGTTGGTCGGTGGCCACCGCCTCTGCGTAACGTCCCAATTCCGCCAACGCCGCCCCCATATTGCTGAGCGCGGCGACGTTGTCAGGCTGGCGCTCCAGCACCCGCTGGTAGGCCGCCAAGGCCGTATCCGCGTGGCCGGATTGTTGCAACTGCAGGCCCAGCACGTAGTCGGGATCGGGGGCTGCCTGTGCCGCTATCAGTCCGCCCCATCCCAGCAGGCCCAGGGCGAATCCAACGCGCAGTGCCCGGCAGGGCGTGATGATGCTATTCCACATCCTGATCTCAACTCTGCTGCCAGACTCACCAGTCCAGCGCCTGGATTGAAAACCTGTCTTGGAACGCTCCAGCTGGCAGGGCGGCGCCTCGCAGCGATCGAGAAAGCCCCACGCCGGCGGCGCCACTCTTATGCGACGCCCTCGACGCGAGCTGCCTGCCAGTTCAGCCAGGCGG
This sequence comes from uncultured Acidobacteriota bacterium, assembly GCA_937898755.1. GTDB lineage: Bacteria > Acidobacteriota > Terriglobia > Terriglobales > SCQP01 > CALEJU01. The sequence goes on from CALEJU010000035.1 coordinate 74,749, forward strand.
CCACCGACCCCTGGCCCTGCGATGTCAGCTCGGCGATCGGTCGCAGCGTGACGGGCCAGAGACCAGGAAAGCCTTGATGAACGTAATCAAACTCAAGCCGCGCGGAGGGGCAGGCCAGCGTCTCCAGCCCGTGCATCGCGATCACCGCGCTGGAGGGGCGCAGCCGACCGGAGTAATGCAAAAGATTCTCCGGCCACGGTTCGCCGAAAAAGTCCGGACTGGCATGTTCGTCGGCAGCCAGCAAATACGGGCCATGCAGCAGCGCCGCCCGGGTCGGGACCGGACCGAGGCTGGTCAGCGGATGCACCGTACCGTCCGGCAGCTGCAGACGGGTGCGATAGACGAACTCGACCTCCACGCGATCACCGGTTTGCCAACGGCGTTCCAGCCAGTGCGCATCGTCACGCACCAGGGTGGCATGCAGGCGGCCATTGACGCGCACGCGCAGGGGTTCGCTCCACGTGGGCTGACGCAACGCCAGCGCCAAGGGCGTCCCGTCGGCCTGATCCCAGACCAGGTCAAACCGTGGCGCGTCTCCCGGTGCCGGCCCCATCACCACGCGATGGCGACCCTGGGCCCACGTGCCGTCGAGATAGAGATGGATCCTGACGCCCGGACCCGTCCCTTCCCCTGTCCCCGCGGCGAGGCTCGTGCACTGGGCATCGCGCACATCGCGCAGGGCGCGCAATCCGTGCATGTCGCAACACCACCAGGCACGGGGCAGGTTGTCGACGGGCTGAAAACCTGCGGACGAAAAGGTGCGGTGTCCGAAGTCACCCGTGGCGCGCTGATTGTGGGCGAACTGATTGAGCAGGCAGAATTCGGCGCGCTCCAGATAGTCTGGATGATGGGTCAGACGCCAGAGCTGCAGACTGAGACGGACGAAGTCCGCCTCGGAACACCCTTCGTCGCGCGCGCCGGCGCCGGGAATGGATGGATTGCCATGTTCGGTCCAGCCGAAGAACTCGGGCACCCCACCAAAGACCGTGAAATCAGGGGTGGCTGCGGTCCCGTAGCGGTTGGATCGCAACAAAGAGGCATAGGCGGACTCCACCCCCGCGAGATGCCGCGCATCGCCGTCGTATTCATGCAGGCGCAACATGCCGCGCAAAGTCGTCAGGTAGCCATGGCTGTGCTGATGACCGCGCTCGCCCAGCAAGGCGCCGATCTCCGCGGCAGCGGCGGCATAGCGACCGTCCCCTGTCTGCGCGCTCAACTCCGCCAACCCTTCCAGGCACTGCGTGAAACAAATGTAGCCAAACGCGCCCATGTCGGCGAGGCGCCTCTGGACGGCGGGCTGAGCGCATTGCTGGCGTACGCTCACGATGAAATCGCCCAAGCGGGCGGCGGCGGCAAGCACGTCGGGCTGCTTCTGGCTCCCGCAGTACTCCAGTAAACCGATCAGCAGCCGGCCGTTCCCCCAGAGCAGGGCCATGTGTTCCGCCCCGATCTGATCCGCACTAAAGACAAGCGCGGCATTGCCGAAACGACCGTCGGCGCGTTGCAACGTGATTAATTCCCGGACCAACTTCCCGAGGCGGGGAAGAAATTCCACGTCTGGCGGATACAAGGCGAGGGCACCGATGTAGCGGCCTGAAAGATCGCCGCTGAAATCGCTGAAGCGGCGCGGATACCCCGGGTCCAGCCGGACATCGGCGAGGATGAAATCGGTCGTGAATGTCGGTGTACCGCCATGGACTAAGCGCTGCTGGATCAGCCCGACGCGTTCCGTCCATGGGGTGATTTGCGACGATGCTACCCGAGGGGAGCCCGCTCTGATCTCGGCCCCGCCCAGCGGAACGGGCAGGAAGGAAGCGGCGCCGACTGCGACGCCGGCATCGAACAGTTCTCTGCGGGTAAATTTCATTGCGCCCCGTCAATTATATCTGCGTACGCCAGACTTGGCCCACCCCCACGGAATCGCCGCCCGCCGGCGGGCGCCGGAGACTCAAGCGGGGTGCCGGTAAACCGGCACCCCGCTTGTTTGAAGCTCCGAACCGGATCCCGGCTTAGAAGTAGAACTTGAGGGCCAGTTCCACCACGCGCCGTCCGTTTTTGTTCTGCGTGTAGCGTCCGAACTTGGCCACGGTATCGGCCGTCGGAGTACCGTCCGCATTAAAGTTCAGGTGTGTATTGTCCGCAATCATCGACTTCAACGGATGGTTGAGGAAGTTGAAGGCCGAGAAACGGATCTGCAGTTTGCGTTGTTCGCCGAGACCGATGTTCTTGAACATCGACAGATCGTGGTTCTGGTACATCGGACCACGCAGGTACGGGAAGATGTAATCGCCGTTGGTTCCCTTCGCGGGCAGCGTGAAGCAGGACAGCTTGATCCACTGATCCGTCGCCAAGTTCTTGGACGGATCGCAACTCAGTACCGGCTGCAACGAAGCATCGGGGGAACCGGTGTAGGCCAAGGAGTTGATGCCCGCCACGTTCAGCGAAAAATTCGAGCTGGAGTTGGGCTGAATGGGGATGCCACTCACCAACTGCGAGACCCCGCTTAGCTGCCAACCATCCAGGGCGATCTGCCCCAAATGGTTACCGCTGTTCATCCAGCCCTTGACGAAGGCCGGCAGCAGGTAGCTGTAGGAGACGCTGAGCGCGTTCGTGCGATCAAAGGAGAGAACGCCGTAGTCGTGCTGGCGCAGGCTGAACTGGTCCGCCTTCGTGCCGTAACCGTTGGCGCCCTGAATCCCCAGCGCCTTCGAAAACGTGTAGGCGAAGGTGTAATTCAGGTTGCCCGACTGCTTCGACCACATGGCCTGCAGGCTGTTGTAGTTCGAATACAGGTTGTGCTCCTGCACCGTCAGACCACCGCTGAAATTGGTGGCCGTCAGCGGGCGATAGAGCCCCTGATGGTTGGGGTCCGGGTCGTTCAACATGGCGCCGTAGGGCACCAGATTGATGCCGCCGTAACCACCGTTGGTAAGGTGCTTGCTGTCGCTGCCCACGTAGGACAAGTTCAAGGAAGACGACGCGAAGGTCCGCCGCGTGACGCTCAGACTGTAGTCGTAGGTGACCGGCTGCTGGTTGTCCTGCTGGTCCAGAACCGTACCCACGTTGGTGACGAGCTGTCCAGGATTGAAGGAATCAATCTGGCTAAAGGTTTTGCCGGACACGTTCGTGTCCAGAAATCCATTGGCCGTATCAATGCCGTTGTTGTTCTGCGGATCGTGGAACCGGTAAGCGCCGAACCCTCCGCGCACCACGGTATTGCCGCTACCGCCGACGTCGTAGGCAAAGCCCAAGCGCGGCTGGTAGAAGAGGGGGCGGGTGGTCGCACCCGAAAGCGGAACCGAATGGTCGATCTTGTTCCAGCGAATGCCCGGCAACGCGGCACCGGCGGTCAGGTCAGATCCGTACAAGTTCGGGTTGAATACGGCCGGACCCACCCCGGTACGGTCGTACCATGCACCCAAGTGGGTGGCACGCAGCCCGAGGTCCAAGGTCAAGCGCGAGTTGACGCGCCAGTTGTCGTCGGCGTAGAACTCGAAAGTGCGATAACCCTCGTTGTGCAAGACAACCTTGTTATCTTCCTGCCAGTAGCCCGTCTCTCCCACCAACAGGTCGGCCATCGCGTTCCCGCTCGATCCCCCATTCCAAGTATTGGGAGCGGCAAAGCCATTGTTGAATGGGCTGCCGGGCTGCGCATTGGTGGTCAGTTCGTAGTAGGCGCCGAATTTCAACGTATGGGTGCCCTTCACTTTGGTGAAGTTGTCCGCAAACGAGGGCTCCCATTTCTTGGCGTAGAGATTCGGAATAAAACCGCCTGGGTTGAACAGGCTGGGACCGTTCCACGCCATGTCATAGGACGGAATCTGGTCGTTGTTGGCGTTAAAGATCCCGGGGTGGTTGATGCCCAGTTTCTTGCGCGACACTTTCGAAGGATCGCGGAATGAATTGACGAAATCCGTATAGCTCAACCCGAACAGGAACTCGTTGGTGATGCTGGGGCTGAAGACGTGCGTCAGGTTGGTCGAGACCAACTGCGAGATGTTGTGGCCGTCCACTGCCGAGGGATAGGGCACGGCGCCGCCGTTGCGCCACCATAACTGAACGGGGAAGGGCTGCAATTCGCGCTCGTTGCTGTAGGTGGCGTAGAACTTGGTGTTGTCGCTGATGTTGTAGTCGAGGCGCAACACTTCCTGGTGCAGGTTCTGATTGACCACCAGGTCATCCACCCAGTTGTAGCCGTTGGCGGCATTGGGGGTCGCCAAGTTGGGCAGCGGCATGAGATTGATCAGCGCCTGGCCGGTGGGGTCGATCGCCCCCGGATTGACCACGCCGTTGGTGAATTGCGGACCGGTCGGCGTCCCCGTCAGGTAGTACTGCTTCAGGGCGCCGTTGTAGGCGCTGTTGCTGAAGTCGCCCTGGCGCATCGCCGCCGTCGGCACCCACGAGGTCAATACACCGGTATCGATGCTCTGCCGGTACAGTTCCTGACCGAAAAAGAAGAACAACTTGTCGCGATGCTTGTTGAAGTTGGTGCCGGGAATGATCACCGGGCCGCCGATGTTGAAGCCGGGATAGTTGAACTTGCTCTTCGGGCGCTGCGCCTTCACGCCCGGCGCCGAGTTGGCGTTCAGGAGCCATTCGTTGGAGTTCAACTTGTAGTTGCGCAGGTAGTCGTAGGCTTCGCCGTGGAAGGAGCTGCTGCCGGACTTGAAGACGGTGCTGATGACTACCGGCCCCTTGGAGGTATCGGCGCTGAAGTTGGACTGCAGCACCTTGACTTCGGCCGTCATGTCGGCGTTGGCGTTGACCGGAGAAGCGCAGTTGCATCCAGGATCGGAAGCGTGCACGCCATCCATCACCACTTCCAGCGAGTTGGGCTGATTGCCGTTGGCGGCGTAGTTGCTGATCGGGCTCTGCTTGCCGCCGTCGCCGTTGCCGTTGATGCCCACCACCTCGCCGCTATAGCCCGCGACATTGGCCAAACCGTTCGAGGCACTGCCGGTCATCGGCACAAATCCGGGCAGGATCTTGATCAAATCGTCGGCATTGCGGCCGATGATCGAGACGTTTTGAATCGTCTTGGCGGTAATCAGCGAGCTGCTCTCGCCCGAGTCGGTCGGCGCAATGCTGTCCGGGGTACCACTGACGGTGACCTCAGTCGTGACTGACTTGGGAGTCAGCTTGACGTTGCCCAAACTGACACGGTCGCCGGAGTGGAAGGTGATCTGCGTCTGCTTGACGCTGCTGAAACCGTTGGCGCTCACGTTCGCCGTGTAGGCTCCGGTGGGCAACGCGGTGATGGTGAAGTACCCTTCGGCGTTGGTCACGGTCTTGCGCTGTTCGCCGGTGGCTTCATTGGTCGTCGTGACCAAGGCACCGGGAATCACTGCGCCCTGGGTGTCAACCACGGTACCGGTGAGGGTTCCCGTGGTGGACTGGCCACTCAGCGCGACCCCGAGCACCAGCATGGAAAGCAGCACGGCCAAGACAGGGGCCGACTTGAACTTGATTTGAGAACGCACCATCCCCACACCTCCACAAACGACCAGGTTAAAGTTTCGATCTCGGCCAGCAGAACTTGCCCGCGGCATTTGAGTAGTATTGGCGAGGGCTAGCCCACGCCACACAAACTTCAGGTTCATTCCCACGCTTTCTTGAAGGACCACTGTGCGCTGTGCACAATCCCACCCAGGACGGAGCCTGCGGCGGCGCAGCCTTGCGGTCTACGATCGCTTGTCATCCGGGACACCGCCCATTATGGGTACGCTTGCATAAATGTCAAGTTGGAATTTTTAACCGTTCAACCTGTCCGAAAACCCTTTTCTAGCGCTCTCTGTTTCGAGTCCTATTTATTTGTTTTCAATTACTTACAAGAAAGTCTGCGATCCGACCTCTCGGTTAGATCTCGGTCGCAACCGGGGCGGGCGGCGATGGAAGCGTTTACGCCAGGCTTAGTTTTAATCTGTTCCTGGAGCTGCTCTTGGCCCGCCGCATCCCACTCGGTTCCTCTTCCCTGTTCTCCACCGTCATGCCCCCGTTGCCCCTTCGGCGTTCATGGTCATGATAAAGTGACCATAGGCGAGAACGGACGCTCGATGCGAACCATAGCTGCCGGGAAATTTAAAGCAGCGTGTCTGAAAATCATGGACGATGTTCAGGCAACACGGGAACCGCTGGTGATTACCAAGCGCGGGCGTCCCGTGGCGAAGCTGGTTCCGATTCCAGCCGGCGGGGGGGAATGGCTGGGCAGCCTGGCGGATGTCATGCAGATCGTGGGGGACATCGAAACGCCTCCTGTTCCTTCTGCTGACTGGAAGACGCTTTGAGCGCCGTGCTCGATACCCACGTTCTTGTCTGGTCCGTGGTGGAACCCTCGCGTTTGTCGCGGTCCGCGCTGATGACCATTCGCAAAGCACGCGCTCAAGCCATTCTCGCCATTGCCGACATCACGTTGTGGGAACTGGCAACCTTGTTTGCACGAGGCCGCATTCGCACTCAAGGGAGCATCGAGGATGCGGTGCGCGCGGTCGTCCGGACCGCCGGCGTCATCATTAAACCGGTCACTCCTGAGATCGCCGCCCTCGCCACCCAGTTTCCAGACGACTTCCCGCACGACCCGGGCGATCGCCTGATTGCCGCCACGGCACGGGCGGAAGGCTCGGTCCTGGTGACCCGCGACGAAGCCATCCGCCGCAGTCCCTTGCTGCGCACCATCTGGTAGACGATGCCAGTCCTACACGGCCGCCCAGCCCCCTGACCGTTCTCAGCACATCTGCGGAAACAGGGTTTGCAGCCGCGGATACAGCTCACGATACACGGCGTAGTCGCGGTTGTAGACCGCCGCCGCGGCTGCATCCGGCATCATGCGGTCGGCTTCACGCAGACAATGATCACAGGCGGCCACCACGCTGGGAAAGCGTCCCGAACCCACCATGGCCAGCAGCGCCGCTCCGTACGCCGCTCCTTCCAGGCTCGTCATCCGGGCGCACTGCACACCGTAGACATCGGTCTGAATGCGCGGCCATGTCCGGCCGCGCGCTCCGCCTCCTGAGAGGCGTACCTCGCTCGACCGCAACCCCAGTTCCCGGAAAATCTCGAAGCTGTCGCGCAAGCTGTAGGCGACACCCTCCAGCACGCTGCGCACCAGGTGGGCGCGCGTATGCGAGGCGGTGAGCCCGATCCAGCCGCCGCGCGCCAAGGCGTCGAGGTGTGGCGTTCGCTCACCCATCAGATAAGGCAGGAACAAGAGGCCGTCCGAGCCGGCCGCAATCGTCGCGGCCAATTCGCAGAGCAGCTCATAGGGATCGGCATGGCGCTTCCCGGCCGCCTCGTTTTCGACGGTGCCCAGCTGATCCCGCACCCAGCGCAGCGAAAGACCTGCGCCTTGCGTGACCCCCATCACGTGCCACATTCCCGGCACCGAGTGGCAAAACGTGTGGATGCGCCCCTGGCGGTCAACCAGCGGCTGGTCGGTGGCCGCGAAAACCACGCCCGAGGTGCCAATGGTCGCCGAGGCGATGCCTGCCCGCACGATGCCGTTGCCCACCGCGCCCGCCGCTTGGTCGCCGCCTCCCGCCACCACGGGAATCCCCATCGGCAGCCCCGTTGCCTCCGCGCCCAGCCCGGAAACGCTGCCGGTGATCTCGGGGCCTTCATATGCCCGCGGTACAAAGGCGGCGGGAAGTCCGAGGGCGTCCAGCATGGGCTTCGACCAGTTCCGTCCTCCCACGTCAAACAGGCCCGTGCCGCTGGCGTCAGCCACGTCGGTGGCAAACTCCCCGGTCAGCTTCAACCGGATGTAGTCCTTCGGCAACAGGAAATGCCGCGCCTGGGTGAACTCGGCAGCGCGATGCCGGCGTTCCCACAGCAGCTTGGGTGCGGAAAAACCGGTCAGCATCGGGTTGCCGGTCAGCTCGATGATGCGCTGCGCCCCGATCTGTTGCGTGAGTTCGTCCACCTGCGGCTGCGTGCGCTGGTCGCACCAGATCAGCGATGGCCCCAGCACGCGATCGTTGATGTCGAGCAGCACCACGCCATGCATCTGGCCTGTGAGCCCGATGCCACGCAGCGCATGATCGCCCGCCGCCCGCCGCGCTGCCCGGATGGCCCGCTGCGCTGCCCCCCACCAGTCTTCGGCATCCTGCTGCGCCCAAAGCGGCTGCGGCATGGCAATGTCCTGGTGCGCGGCCGACTCGGCAGCGACCACCGTACCGGCTTCGTTCACCAGCAGCGCGCGCGTCCCACCGGTCCCAACGTCGATCCCCATCCACAGCTCTTGCATCGCGTAAGGATAACGGAAGAGCGAGAGGCGAAAGGAAATCAGGGAACGGGCAATGCGAGAAAAGGAATGCGGGTCAGGCCAAGGCAGCCGCGAGCGCCCCCTGTGTCCGAAGTGCTCGCCAACAACCAAAAACCAACAACTAACAACGTTTTTGTGCCACCAAACCGACGACTATTCTTCCATGCCGTCCACGAAGTTCCGGAGCTTGCGGCTGCGCGACGGATGGCGCAGCTTGCGCAGCGCCTTCGCCTCGATCTGCCGGATGCGCTCGCGCGTAACGGCAAAGGACTGACCCACCTCTTCCAGCGTGTGCTCGCTGCCGTCATCCAGTCCAAAACGCATCTTGATGACTTTTTCCTCGCGCGGCGTGAGCGTCTTGAGCACCTGCGAGGTCTGTTCCTTCAAGTTGATATTGATCACGGCATCGGCGGGCGAGATGACCGCACGATCCTCGATGAAGTCGCCCAGATGCGAGTCTTCCTCCTCGCCGATCGGGGTCTCGAGCGAGATCGGTTCCTGCGCGATTTTCAAGACCTTGCGCACTTTGGCCACCGGAATGTCCATGCGCTTGGCAATCTCTTCACTGGTGGGCTCGCGGCCCAGTTCCTGCACCAGCTGCCGCGAGGTGCGGATCAGCTTGTTGATCGTCTCGATCATGTGCACCGGGATGCGGATCGTACGGGCCTGATCCGCGATGGCGCGCGTGATCGCCTGCCGGATCCACCAGGTGGCATACGTGGAAAATTTATAACCGCGCCGGTACTCGAACTTGTCCACAGCCTTCATCAACCCGATGTTGCCTTCCTGAATCAGGTCCAGAAACTGCAACCCGCGATTGGTGTACTTCTTGGCAATCGAAACCACGAGGCGAAGATTGGCCTCAATGAGCTCGCGCTTGGCATGCTCCGCTTCGATGTCGCCGGCAATGATGGTTGAACGCGTCCGCTTCAGATCAGGCACCGGGGCGCCCGCCTCCAGTTCGACCGCCGCCAGTTGTTCCTTCAACTGGCGGTGATCACGGCGTAAATCCTTGAGCGTCTCAGCGTTCTTGGTGAGCTCAATCTTGCGTTCCAAGCGCGCCACTTGCAGTTCGACCGGGCGCAGGCTGTCCACCACGCGCGTCAATTTCTCAATCAGGCGCTTGCGTTCCACGTGCGTGAAGCCCATGCCGCGGATGAGGCGCGAAATATCCACCTGCGTGCGCGCCATGTGATAGCGGCATTTGCGGTGTTCTTTGGGCTTCTTGGTCTTGGGAATGTCGGCCAGCTTTTCGCGCAGCTGAACGGCCTTCTTGTAGTGTCCGGCGATCTCGTCAATGCGTCCGGTGACTTCCTTGGTGCGACGCACGAGCACGTCCTCGGTCAGCTCGTCCTCTTCGACGTCCACCGTGACCGCTTCCTTGATGCCCTTGACACCGCGCTTCAGATCCTCGCCCAAGGCGATGATCGCCTTGATGACGATGGGAGACCGCGAAAGCGCCTTGAGAACCTTGAGCTGGCCGCGCTCAATGCGCTTGGCAATCTCGACCTCGCCCTCGCGCGTCAGCAGGGGCACGGTGCCCATCTCGCGCAAATACATGCGCACCGGGTCGTTGGTCTTTTCCAGCGCCCCGGGCGTTAAATCCAGGTCCGCCTCGTCGTCGTCAACTCCCGGCTTATCCAGCTCCGCCGTCGCCTCTTTGACCTCTTCGCCATCGTGAGCACCGATGACCAGTTCACCCACCTCTTCACCACGGGAATCGGCAGGAGCCTCGCTGGCTTCCTCGTACAGGAGGTACCCTTTTTCCTTGCCGGCGTTGATGAGCTTCTTGATCTCATCAAATTTGTCATCAATGGCCAAGCTGACTCCTTCTCGGTGGGCAAAACAAAGCACGGCATGGACACTCACGTGCCCGCGCCCTCAAGCCACAATTCCATACAGTATAGACCTTTGGCCCGGTCAGCGGAAGCGCAAAGTGCTTGATCCCACGCTCTTTAGATGCGCCAGTTCGGGCTAAGTTTCTTCTTCCGGTCGCTCTCACAAGACAGACGACTCGACAACGTGGCGCATCGGGCGAAGCCCCGACCGCCCTACTTCTCACCGCCCGCTGCCGCACGGCGGGAAGAACCGTCGCGGACATCCTTTTCCAATTCGAGGCGCAGCAATAGCAACTCTTGGACGCGGGAGTTGTCCTTCCGTTGTGCCGCCTCCTGCAACTCGCGCGCGATCTGCTTGCGACGCCGGGCGAGTTGCCAGTCACGCAAGCTCTCGATCGCACCCGCTACTTTCCCTTCCACCAGCGGCGTCACGTCACCCATCACGATCTGAGCCAACTGCGCGCGGGCTGAATCGCTCAGCTGCTCCGACATGGGCAGAAATCCCGTGCCGTGTTCGGCTTCGGCGGCAACCAGTTCTTCGAAGAGCGGCACGCTGCCCAAGCCTTCCAGCAACCGCTCGTCGCGGATCAACTCAGTCAAAGCGGGACGATGCTCGTCCCACTCCACCCATGCCCGCAAAACCACCTGCTCGGAGTGCAGAAAAGACGCCTGTGGAGCGGCACTCGCCGGCAGCGCCGCCTTCCGGTCGCGCACTGCGTGGCGCACACGTTGCCGGATGACTTGATCCTCGATTCCCAACTGATCGGCGAGGTTGTCACCCATTTCAGCGCGTGCGATCGGGTCTGGAATGCGCGCCACGTAGGGCAGCAGGTCGGTCAACGCCGCCAGTTTCCCCTCGGCGCGGCGAATGTCGTAGCGGCCGCGGATACGGTCCGCCAGGAAATCGAAATATGAGCGGCTTTTCCCCAGCGCCTCGCGATAGGCGTCCGCCCCGCGCTGGCGCAAAAACAGGTCGGGATCAAGACCGCCAGCCAGGCTGAGGATGCGGATCGAGAAACCCTCTTCGAGCAGCAGCGCGATGGAGCGTTCGGCGGCATTGGCGCCGGCCGCGTCAGGATCGAAATTAACGACGGTCCGACGCGCCATGCGCGCCACCAGCGCCACCTGTGACGAGGTCAGCGCGGTCCCACAACTGGCCACAACGTTTTCGAAGCCCGCGAGGAACACCGTCAGGCAATCGAGATAGCCCTCGACCAGGATGAAGTACTCCAGCTTGCGGATCGCCTCGCGCGCGCGATCGAGATTGTAGAGCACCTTGCCTTTGGTGTAGATCGGCGTCTCCGGCGAGTTGAGGTACTTGGGCGCGGGGCGACCTGGATCGACGGCGAGGACGCGCGCCCCGAAGGCAATGGGCTTGCCGTGCTCATTGTTGATGGGGAACACCACGCGCCCCCGAAAGCGGTCGTAGAGGTCGTCCCATTCGATCGGGCCGGCGGAGGAGCGGCCCAGTTCCCCCGCCTCGCCGCGCGCTGCACTCTCGCGCCGCGCCTGGCAGAGACCCGCCGTCACGGCCAGTTCGGGGGAGAGTTTCTGGCCGCGCAGAAACAGGGTCAGCGCGCGCCCGCTCTCCGGGGCATAGCCGATCTGGAAGCGCGTCGTCGCCGCCTCGCCCACCCCGCGGCCGGTGAGGTAACTGCGCGCCGTCGCTCCCCCCGGACCCGCCAGCTGCTGCATGAAGAACTCCGCCACGCGCGCATGCAGATGCATCAGCTCGGCGCGTTCCCCACTCTGCTCATCAGCGCGAAACTGGGGCACAGGAATCCCGTGCAGGACGGCGACTGCGGCCACCGCCTCCGGAAAGCTCAGTTTCTGCAGCTGCATCAGAAATTGAAAAACGTCCCCATGCGCCTGGCAGCCAAAGCAGTAGTAGAACTGCTTCGCCGGATGGACATGAAAGGACGCTGATTTTTCCGAGTGAAACGGACACAGCCCCGCCCAACTCGAGCCGGCCTTGTGGAGAGCGACGTGCTCGCCTACCACACGCACGATGTCGGCTGCAGCCTTGACCTGGTTGGAGAATTCAGACATGCGGGGGAGGGTTGGGGGGAAATCGAGGGCGGAACAGGGTTGGGGACAGTGTGCATGATCGCCTGCCCCCCGGGCAGGCAATGATGTGTCTCCGGTCAAACGTGTGGTTGGTCGTCATCCGCCTACTCCGTCCTCATCTCGGCAATTGTCACCCCTCCCCCCCCTTCCTGCTGCGGCGGCTGGTAGAAGCGCGCCACCGCGGCGTGATCCTTGAGCGCCTGGGCCACGGCGCGACGCAGAACGCCCATGCCCGAGCCATGCACGATGCGGACCTGCGGCAACTCCGCCAGCACGGCGTTGTCGAGAAATTTGTCGAGGCGGCGGAGCGCTTCCTCCGCGTTTTCCCCGATCAGGTTGAGTTCCGCTACCCCGCTCGACGCTACCGGCTGCGTGCGTAAACGGACCGACGCAGCGCCGCCGTTGGGCTTTGTCGCCTCCGGCGGGAGCACCTCGATAATCTCGTGGCGCTCCGCCCGCAGGCGCAGATTGCCGACCGCCACCTCGAGATGGTCGCCATCGCAACGCACCACCTCTCCCGGACGCGCCACGCCGTTGAGGCGCACGCGGTCACCGACCCCGACTTGGGCCGCAGTCTTGTGAAAAGCGACAGGGGACGCGACGGTCGGCGCGTCCGGGGCCACGCCCCCCAAGTGCTGCACCATTTCGGCGCGCAGGGCATCTTGTCCCTCGCGCCGCAACCCCGGAACCTTGCGGCCGATCTCGCGCTGCAAGCGCGTGGCCGCCGCCTTGTCTTGGACCTCGGCGAGGGCGGCACGCATTTTGCCCTCCATCTGTTCCAGCAACCCTTCGAAGCGGCGTTGCATCTCCGCCAGTTGCTTCTGCCGCTCGCGCCGGTCCTCGCTCTCAATTCGTTCTTCTTTCCGGCTGAGCGCCAGCTCCTGTGCCCGCAACGCGGCGCGTTCGCGCTCGCTGGCCGCCACCTGCTCCTGCAACTGGCGGAGGTAGTCGGCGGCCAGGCGGTCGGCGGCGCTCAAGCGCTGCCGCGCCGCTGCCACCAGGGCGGGCTGCAGGCCCAACCGTTGCGCCATGTCCAGTCCGGCCGAAACTCCCGCCATACCCACGCGCAGCTCGAAGGTCGGCTGCAGCGTCGCCTCGTCGAAGCCGACGGAAGCATTCAGCACGCCCTTCGCCGAGGCGACAAACGTCTTCAATCCGCCATGGTGGGTGGAGATCAGCGCGAACACGCCGCGCTTCTGCAACTCTTCCACCACCGCCACCGCCAGGGCGGCACCCTCAGCCGGGTCGGTGGCGGCGCCCAACTCATCGAGCGCAACCAGGGAACGCGGGCTGGCCACCTCCAGGATGTGCCGCAGGTGCAACAGGTGACTCGAGAACGTGCTTAAGCTCTCGGCGAGTGATTGCGCGTCGCCGATGTCGGCCAGAATGCGATCGAAGAGCGGCAGCTTGGCGTAAGTGGCGCAGACCGGCAGGCCGCATTGCGCCATCCAAGCCGCGACGCCCACCGTCTTTAACGCCACCGTCTTGCCGCCGGCGTTGGGTCCGCTGATGACCAGAACGCGCGCCGCATCGAGCTTCAGGTCGAGCGGGACGACGCGCCGGCCACCTCCCCGCAACGTCGCCACCAGCAGCGGATGCCGGGCGCCGCGCATTTCCAGGACACGTTCGTCCTCCGGAGCGAACTCCGCCGCGCCCGCCTCGTAAGCCACCGCGAAACGGCCTTTGGCGAGCTGGAACTCGAGCTCCCCCAAGCCGCTGGCGGCCCGCGCCACCTCGCCGGCCTGCGCCGCCACCGCCGCCGTCAGCTCGGCGCGAATACGCCGCATCTCCTCCTGCTCCTCCTCCAGCAGCGCCACCAGCTCATTGTTCAGCTCGATGGTTTCCAGCGGCTCGACATAGAGCGTCTGACCGGTGGAGCTGCTGCCGTGCAGAATGCCCTGCACCCGCCGTCGGTGCTCGACACGCACCGGCAAGACCAGCCGCTCGCCGCGAATGGTGATCAGTTCTTCCTGCAGGACGTCGTCCGCCGCGAGGCGCCGCATCTGCTGGTGCAGAGCCGATTCGATCGTCCTGCGCTGGCGCTCCATGCTGCGGCGGATGCGCTGCAAGACCGGGCTGGCGCGATCGTCGAGTTCGCCGCTCGGCAGATATCGACGGCGAATGCCCTGCGCCAGTTCGTCCAGTACCGGCAACCGGGTGGCCAAGGCCCGCAACTCGGGGGAATCGCCGTTGCCGCTGGCTCCCATCACCCAGCGCCGCAAATCGCCCGCGCGTTCGAGAAACAAGGCCACGTCCAGCAGATCGCGGGACTCCAGCGCATAGCCCGTCATGCCCGCTGCGTCCACACAAGCGCGCGGATCGGGAAGCTCAACAAACGAGAAGGCGCCTTGGACTCGCACAAAAGCCGTCGCCTCCGCCACCAGGCGGTGCTCACGCTCCAGCGTCCCGCGGTCATCGATCATGCGCACTGCCGCGAAGCGCTCCCGGCCTAGATCGCAGTCCAGAAGGGACGCAAACAACTCGCGGACGGAAAGCGAGTCGAGCGCGACCTCGGAGGTCGCCCCGTCCGGGTCCAGTTGGTCGGGCCGCGCTTGATGCGCCTGAAATGTGATCATGGCGATGACTCAAGACCTGCCGGGGTGGGCTGATCGGGCTGAACGCCGCGCCCCTTCAGGGCTTCCGCTTGCGTCGCCGCGGCGGATCCGTTGGTGCGGACTCTCCCAGTATGCCCGCCAGGACGGCATTGAACGCCGCCTGTTTGCCGGTGGCCTTATGACGGCCACCTTTACCATGGCGATACGCATGTTCCGTCCCGCACGTCCGGCATTGCACCTTCGCCACCGCTCCCTCCACCATTGCCACGATGGAATGATCGGTCAGGCGGGCACAGCGCGTGCAATGGTCCTCAACTGTGTCGCCAATACGCTGTTCCATGACCCCCTCCAAGCTCAGGATTCCCACAGCCTTCCGCTTCGACCCCGGGTTCGGTTCTGCTATCATGGGTGTTTGTGTCCCGCTGTCAAAAAGTGGGGCGGGATTCCACTTCCCCTAGGAGTCAGCATGGCGGCCGTTTGTGAAATGTGCGGCAAAGGCCCGCAGTTTGGAAATCGTATCAGTCACGCCCACAACGTTACCAAGCGCCGGTGGAACGTCAATCTCCAGTCGGTGAAGGCCAAGGTGGGGGGCGGAAACAAGAAGCTTCGCATCTGCACCGCCTGCCTGAAATCCGGCAAGGTCGTCAAGGCCACGCCGGCTCGCCTGATGCGGCCGCACGTCTAGCACTGCCCGCGATCCCACGTGGCGGCGCAGCCAGCTTTGTTCCCCGCCCTCCGGTGACTCCCGGCTCTCTTTATGGGCCGCGCTGCCATGCGCCACGGCTCGAAACGTTTCACCATCGCTGGGAACCTCACGCCAGCGCCACCACGTCCACTTCGACCTTGACGTCGCGCGGTAACCGCCGCACTTCCACCGTCGAACGCGCCGGCGGAGCGGCGGGAAAATAGCGCGCGTACACCTCGTTCATCGCCGCGAAGTCGTTCATGTCGGCGAGAAACACCGTCACCTTCACCGCCCTCGACAGGTCGCTGCCGGCCGCCGCCAGAACCGCCGCCAGATTCTGGAACACGCGGTCGGTTTGCGAGGCCACATCCGCGGTGGGAATCACCTGGTTGGTGGCTGGGTCAACCGCCACCTGCCCGGCGGTAAAGATGAACCCGTTGGCGCTGACCGCCTGCGAGTAGGGGCCCAGAGCCTTGGGCGCATTCGGAGTCGCAATAATTTCGCGTGACATCGGGAAAGTATAAACCGACGGGCGCTGCCGACATCCAAACCTGGGATGGGGCACGTCTACGAAAAATCTAAAAACTAACATCCAACAACGGTTTCGGACTCCAGTCGACACCGCTATCCTTTACCCGCGCTGTAACCGTTGAATCTCATGCACCCCCGGGATGCGTTTCAGCCCGGCGACGATCCTCTCGTACTCGCTCAGGTTGCTCAGGTCGACAACGACGTCGATCGTCGCCTGTCCGTCCTTGGTCTGCGCCCCGATGCTCTTGATATTGGTGCCGGTGTCGGAAATCACCGAGGTGATCAGGTTCAGCATGCCGGAGCGGTCATCGCTGAAGATCTGCATCTTCACCGCCTGCACGCCCTCAGCCTTGGAGGCCCACTCCACGTCGATGCGCCGCTCCGACTGGTACATCAGGTTCTGCACGTTGGAACACTGCTCGGCGTGCACCGCCACCCCCCGGCCACGGGTGATGTAGCCGACGATCGGTTCGCCGTGAATGGGATTGCAACAGCCCGCGCGAAACACCATGAGGTCGTCAAAGCCGCGCACCAGGATGGGGCTGCTGTCGCGCGCCGCCGGACGCTTCTTCGCCGGTGTGCTGAACAGGCTCTTCTGCTGCTCGGTTCGCGCCGCGGCGGGAACGAGGCGCACCAGCACCTGGCGGCTGGAGATCTTGCCATACCCAAGGCTGGCGTAGACGTCGTCGGCGCGCACGAACCCATACTCCTGGCCGACGCGCACCAGGTCGGCGTCGTTGAACTGCTTGAGCGAAATCTCGTAGCGCCGCGCCTCCTTCTCCAGCAGGCGCCTGCCGATCTCGATGGCGCGCTCGCGCTCGGCGGTGTTGATCCAGTGCTTGATCTTCTGCCGTGCCCGCGAAGTCTTGACGAAGCTCAACCAGTCGCGGCTGGGCGTGTGGCTGGGCTGCGTCAGGATCTCGACAATGTCGCCGTTGGCGACCCGGTAGCGCAGCGGCACGATGCGCCCGTTGACCTTGGCGCCCACGCAGCGGTGCCCGACCTCGGTGTGGATGGCGTAGGCGAAGTCGACCGCGCTGGCCTCACGAGCGAGGATGATGATCTTCCCCTTGGGCGTGAACGCGTACACTTCCTCGGGGTAGAGGTCGACCTTGAGGGTGGAGAGGAACTCGCCCGGGTCGCGCATCTCCTGCTGCCACTCGACCAATTGGCGCAGCCAGGCGATGCGCTCGTCGTCAGCGGCCGGGGCGGCGCTGCCCGCCTTGTACTTCCAGTGTGCCGCGATGCCCTCTTCCGCGATGCGGTGCATCTCCTCGGTACGGATCTGCGCCTCGAACGGCTGGCCCGACTCATGTATGACCGAGGTGTGCAGGCTCTGGTACATGTTCGGCCGCGGAATCGCAATGAAATCCTTGATGCGCCCCGGGATGGGGTGCCAGGTGTTGTGGATGACGCCCAGTGCCGCGTAACAGTCCTTCACCGAGCCGGTGATGATGCGCACCGCCAGCAGGTCATAGACCTGATTGATGTCGCAGCGCTGGCGCTGCAACTTCTGCCAGATGCTATAGGTGCGCTTAATACGTCCCTCGACCCGGCAGGGGATCTGGTAGGCGGCCATCACTTCCCGGACGCGGTCCTGTACCTGCTGCAGAAACTGCTCCCGCAGCTCGCGTTTGCTTTCCACTGCCTGCTGCACCTCGGCATAAGACGCCGGCTCGAGATAGCTGAAGGCGAGGTCTTCCAGCTCGCCGCGCATCTTGCCCATGCCCAAACGGTGCGCCAGTGGTGCGTAGATTTCCATCGTCTCATGGGCGATGGCGCGCTGCCGGTCCTCGGCGAGATGCTGCAGCGTCCGCATGTTGTGCAGCCGGTCGGCCAGCTTGATGAGGATGACGCGGATGTCATCCACCATGGCCAGCAGCATCTTGCGGACGTTCTCCGCCTGGCGCGCGCCCTGGCTGCCGAAGTCCAGGCGGTCAATCTTGGTGACGCCCTCCACCAGGTGGGCGACGGTGGGGCCGAACTCGCGCTGGATGTCCTCCGTGGTGGCGCTGGTATCTTCCACGGCGTCGTGCAGCAGCCCGGCGGCGATGCAGGCCACATCCATCTTCATCTCGACCAAGACCGAGGCCACCTCGAGCGGATGCACGATGTAGGCTTCCCCAGACTTGCGCGTCTGATCAAGATGCAGGCGGGCGGAAAAGTCGTAAGCACGGCGCAGCAACCCCAGATCATCGCCCGGACGGGCGGCGCGGACCTTTTGCTCCAGTTCCTGGTATCGCCCAATCAGCGGCGGCGAAGGGGCCGAAGCCGCCAGCCGACGCCGCGGCGCGTGCTCGCCTGCCATGGGCTATTATAGGCATCCTGCTGCCCGCCTTGCGCGACCTGCGGATATGCCCGCGCCGCTTCGCGCCCGGCGTCACTCCACATGGAAAACGCCAAACCCGACACCCGCCATCCCCTCTCCTTTGAGGACAAGGTATTCGTCAATACGCCGGATGCCCGCCCCTTGCGCATCCTTGCGGAATACCTCGAGCCGTTGGGCCGCCTGCGACGCGAGAACATTCAGGACACCATCGTGTTCTTCGGCTCGGCCCGCATCAAGAGCCAGAAAGCCGCGCAGGAAGCACTCGAGGAGTTCGAGAAGCAGAATCGCCTCGCCGCCCTGCGCGAAGGAAAGGTCCCGGACGAGGTCGTGGCGGAGGCCCGCCAGCGGGTGCAGCAGCGCGCCGTCGAGTTCTCGCGCTACTACGAGGATGCACGCGAGCTCGCTCGCCTGCTGACGCTCTGGTCCGACCGTCTGCCCGACCGCCGGCGCCGCTTTGTGGTCACCTCGGGCGGCGGCCCCGGCATCATGGAAGCCGCCAATCAGGGCGCTGCCGACGCGGGCGGAAAAACCATCGGCCTCAACATCCAGCTCCCCTTCGAACAGCGCCCCAACCCCTATATCACGCCTGCCCTGAGCTTCGAGTTCCACTACTTTTTCATGCGCAAGTTCTGGTTCGCCTACCCCGCCAAGGCGCTCATCGCCTTTCCCGGCGGCTTTGGCACGCTGGACGAGCTCATGGAGATCCTCACGCTCACCCAGACGCAGAAGCTGGCGAAAAAGATCGTCATCGTGCTCTACGGCAAGGAGTACTGGAACGAGATCATCAACTTTGAAGCGCTGGTCAACTGGGGCACTATTTCGCCGGCCGATCTCCAACTCTTCAAGTTTGCCGACTCACCGCAGGAAGCCTTCGAGATGGTGAAATCGGATCTGGAAAAACTCCATCTCCAGACCCCGACGCCGCCGGAAGAACAGACCTCGCCTGCCATTGCCAAAACGCGCTGAGACCATGCCGCGCCAACCCCCCGGTCCCGCCCCATTAAAGCTTGGCCGAATCTCTCGCGAGCGGGGTAGATATGCGGCCCTCCACATTTGGACGTGCACCGGTCTTCAAATCTTATGGGGCGCACGCCCTCGGAAAGTCGGGCTGCACAGCGGAAATCAGCTAAAAACGACAGGCTGCAACGCACTGAGCCGTCGTGGCTTTGCGCATTCTTTTTCGGCGTTGTCGTCGCGTTGACACACCCAGGAAAAACAAGACCTCAGTCGTCGATTCGCTGTAGCGGCGCGCGCTTCAAGCACGAAAGCCTTGCGGCATTGCTCCAGCGACGGGGCTATTGGAGAGCAGTAAAGCCCTAAAGCCTCCGTGGTCCATCTGAATCCAGAAAAGCAGGCAATATATAAGGGGAGTACCCCGAAGAGCGAGCTTTATGGACAGTGCGCCAGTCTCAGTGAATGTTCACAAGCCTTCCGTTCCTGTGCTTTGGCTTGACACCTCGGTTGGAATCAAATTCGCGAAAATAGTCCGTGGAGAAAACCTTCAACAGGTTGAGATTGATCGATTGCGACGGCTGAAAGACACAGCTCTTAGGCTTACTCGGAAGGGTGTGTTGCTGTGCCCGCAATCCGACCAACGAGAGGAATACGAAGCCGGGAGAATTGAGGAAGAAGTGTCACGAGAATTTCTCCAGGTGTCGCAGGGCATTCGAATGATTCACAGACAGGGGATCTTCGACCAACAGCTGTTTCATGCGATGCAGTCCTACGTTTCCAATGCAAACGTCATCACCCTTCCACTGAGCGTCTTTTTTTTGATGACCCAGTCCGCAAAGCAGAGACTGCGCGTCGAAGCAGATTCGTTATTGACGTTCATCTGCCGTTACCAACTGAGCTGCTCGACCGCCGAATTGCAAACAAATCAGAAATACTCGACAAGTTGGAGAGGCTACGGAAGGATCTTAATGCGAAGAAGGTGACGTACGAGGAACAGTTGGCTTTAGAGAAGCGCGGTAAGGCTGACGCGCTATTTGAACTGTGCCGCCGTTTTACTGAGACTCTCGAAGCAAAAACAACGGACCCGATAACGTACGGTATTTTTCGCACATTTGAGGAGGGGGAGGGGGTCTGGTAGAACAAGCGGAGCGGGCGGGAGCGCCCGCGAACCAGACAGGAGAAGCAGGTGAGCGAAAGCACAGGCGAGCAACAGGCGCCCGGCACGGGGCAACTGATCCAGATCGACGAGAAGGAAGTGAAGGGGCATCTCGACGCAGTGGTGCGGGAGACGGTGGAGGCGACGCTGAACGGGCTGCTGGAGGCGGAGGCGGACCGGTTATGTGGCGCGGCGCGGTACGAGCGGAGCGCGGAGCGGGTGGACACGCGGGCGGGAAGCTACGAGCGGCAGCTGCAGACGCGGGTGGGGGAGGTCACCTTGAAGGTGCCGAAGCTGCGCACGCTGCCGTTTGAGAGCGCGATCATCGACCGCTACCGGCGCCGGGAGAGCTCGGTGGAGGAGGCGCTGATCGAGATGTACCTGGCGGGGGTGAGCGTGCGCCGGGTGGAGGATGTGACCGAGGCGCTGTGGGGGACGCGGGTCAGTTCGAGCACGGTGAGCGAGCTCAACCAGAAGATCTACGGCAAGATCGAGGCGTGGCGCAGCCGGCCGATCGCGGGGGAGTTCCCCTATGTGTATCTGGACGGCATCTGGCTGAAGCGGTGTTGGGGCGGCGAGGTGCGCAACATCTCGATTCTGGTGGCGATCGGGGTCAACCAGGAGGGCTACCGGGAAGTGCTGGGCGTGATGGAGGGGGCGAAGGAGGACAAGGAGAGCTGGACGGGCTTCCTGCGCCATCTGAAGGAGCGGGGGTTGCAGGGGGTGCGGTTGTTCATCTCCGACAAGTGCCTGGGCTTGATCGAGAACCTGGCCGACTTCTATCCGGAGGCGGCCTGGCAGCGCTGCATCGTGCATTTTTACCGGAACGTGTGGACGGTGGTGCCGGCGGGCAAGGTGAAGGCGGTGGCGGCGATGCTGAAGGCGATCCACGCCCAGGAGGACCGGCTGGCGGCCCAGGAGAAGGCCCACCAGGTGGCGGCCAAGCTGCGGGAGATGAAGCTGCCCCAGGCGGCGGCGATGCTGGAAGCGGGCATCGACGAGACGCTCAGCTACTGCGCCTTCCCGCGCGAGCACTGGCGCTCGATCCGGACCAACAACCCGCAGGAGCGCATCATGCGCGAGATCCGCCGCCGCACCCGCGTGGTGGGCGCGTTCCCGGATGGGCGCTCGGCCCTGATGCTGGTCGCCGCCCGCCTCCGTCACGTGGCCGGCACCCAGTGGGGCAGCCGGCGCTACCTCGACATGGCCCGCCTCAAGGAGGTGTCAGCCGCCTGAGCGCGGCAACACAACACAACGCCCCATTAAGCTAAAAACAAACAACAATGACCGCCTCCGAGCTTCAACCAAAGTGCGAAAAATACTGGACACTACCACGGACCCGTGGGCTTATTTGGGTGCTTTGGGGACTCTACAATACCTCCGCCAATGGAAATCGATTGGGGGAAAGCCCGTAGGCCCTGCTGGGCTGTATCAATTCCTTTGCTCTGAACACTTCAACGCACTCCCTATCGTAAAAATTGGATGCCAACTCGGCGCGAAGATTCTGACAAGCCGAGCCCCAATCAAGAGTGGTGATTCTATGGATTTGAATCATTTGTCCGCAGTAGCGCCTATCTCCACATTTCTACTGACGGATCGCGCAATGGCGAAAGCTCTCACCGACCTGAAGATCGATGCGGAATGGGACTTACAAGTATTTTCGATGTCCAGTGTTGACGACCTGCTAGGGGAACTGGACAAGCTGGAGGTTCGGGGCTTGGATAGATCAATTAAGCTTAGCAGGAGATGAGCGGACAGTTTGGGATGCAGAGGCACAAATTTTTGGAGTTGAGGGCGAAGCGAGGCTGCAACCCACCGAAAATAAACCTTCCGAAAACATGGCCGCTCGGGATGGGTGGAGTGTTCGGTACACCTTGCGCACGCGCGACGGAAAATGCGCTGCAAAGGATCAGGCAAGTGCCGATACCATCCCATGCGCCTTTCATTAAGTCCTCCCGATCTCGGCGTCAGAGTCGGAACCCACGACGTAACAGCATCGCCAGACTCAATTCGGACGTGAACCGCCGATTTGTGCCTGAATCAGGGTTTCAGGCATGATCGCGTCCTCTGAAAAACCAAACGCGCTCCGGAGTCGGCTCCGAAGCGCGTTGTGTTTCCGCTCCCGAACCGGACTTGCTACTTGGCTGTGGTCGGTGCCTGCTGCGCCTTCAGTGTTTCTTCCTGCCGCGCCTTGAGCGCCTTGTCGGCCCAGTCGTCGGCGGTCTTCAGGTCGGCGGCACGCGCTTGCGGGTCGGTACAGGAGATGTCGGCGCGCTCACGGTAGAGCAGGTTGACATACTGCATGGCGTCCGAGTAATCCGCGCGCAGATCAAGCGCCTTTTGCAAATCCTTCAATCCCTCTTCGATCAGCGGCAGATTCTTGTCCCGAACGTCTTCACAGGCTTTGAGAGCCTCTTTGGACGGTTTCTTGGCGCTGACGAACGGTTGCGTCTGGTCGGAGATCCCCACGGCGGCACGGGCTGCCATGCGGGGCTGGAACGTCAGCGTCCAGTCAATGGAACCGATCGAGTAATACGGGACGGGGTTGCTAGGCTCCAAGTCCACCTGTTTCTGGTAGTACTGCTTGGCAAGATCGAACTTGCTCAAACCGTAGTACAGACTGGCCAGACCGGCGACCGCGTTCACGTTGTCGGGGTGGTTCACCAGGATGTTCTTGTACTCGTCCACCGCCTGCTGTCCCATGCGCAAATTGTCATCTGACGGGGCGCCGGGAATGAACTGGCTCTGGTAGGCGGTCGCCAGGTAAAGCTGGGCATTGACCAAGCTGGGGTCGAGAGCGACAGCGGTCTTGAAATGCTCGATGGCCTCGTTGAACTGGGCGGACTTAAAGGCGCGAACGCCTTTATTGAGCTGATCGCGCGCGCGCAATTTGCTGCACCCGGTCCCAGCCAGCAACAGGCCCGCCAACGGGAGAACCAGTAACCACGAAGTTCGGCTTTGCATTGAGAAACGCTTCCTGTTCTCGCGGCGCGGCCGGTCCCCAGGGGCGGGCTGCGTCGTCTCGGATTTTCAATTTCCGCTTTCCATCTTGGCGGTCAGGAGACCGACCTTGATGGATGGGTCGGCGCCTTTGGCGATATCGATGACGCGGGCCACTTGGGCAAACTGTGTATCGTCGTCCGCCTTGACGAACATCACCTTTTCCGCGCGTGTTTTGTAGATGTTCTCGAGTTGTGCACCCAGCGTGTCCCAGCTGGCGGTGTCCTGATTAATCTTGAGCTCCGCCCCATTGTTGAGCACTTGCACGACGATGGTGCGGGAATCGGGCGGTGGCGGATTCTTGTCTTTGTTGGGCTGCGGCACCAAAGCGCTCAACCCGTGCGGGTGCAGCGGCGTGATGACCATGAAAATGATGATCAATACCAGCAACACGTCGATCAGGGGGGTGACGTTAATGTCGTGACTGGGGCCACCCTTGCCCCCCACTGCCATGCTCATAACCAAATCTCCTGGCCGCCTTGCGGCCCCTTCTACCTCGACTCGGATCTTCCCTGCCGGTGTGGCGCGAACGGCGGCTACCGACCGCCGCCACCACCACCCGACGACATCTGGCTGACGATGTTGCCGTGTTGATCCACCTGTTCCGTCAACATGGCAACGTTGTCAACTCCGGCGCTGCGGACCGCGTCCACCACGCTGACAACCGCGGCAAAGCGGGCCCGGGCGTCAGCCTTGATAAATACAGTCTTGTCGAGCTTGTTCGTCAACAGGTCCTTGACCTTGGCGGTGATCTCGTCAGCGGTCGTCAACTTGTTGCCCAAGAAGATCTTTCCATCACGATTGATTCCCAACACGATGGCGTCTTCCTTGCTGGCGTCCGGCATTTCGACGGGGTTGCGGGTCGGGGCCAATTCCACGTTGAGACCCTTCTGCAGCAAGGGGGTGATCACCATGAAGATGATCAACAGGACCAGCATCACGTCCACCAACGGGGTCACGTTGATGTCGGAGGTCACTTCGACCGGCACGCGTTGCAGCGGCATATCCCACTCCTTTAAGCCGGGGTGACACGCCGGGCTGGACGCGGCGTCCAGCCCGGCGGCCCACACAGCATGCTTCCGGTTACTTCGAGGCCGTCGTGCGTCCCGACCGCTTGAGGAAGTAGTCCACCAGCTCGCTGGAGGAGTTGTTCATCTCGATGTCGAACGCCTCGACACGGCTGCTGAAGTAGTTGTAAGCCCACACCGCCGGGATGGCGACGAAGAGGCCGACGGCGGTGGTGACCAAGGCCTCGGAAATACCGCCGGCGACCGCCGCCAATCCGGTGGTCTTCTCGGCGCCGATGCTCTTGAAGGCGTTGACAATGCCCAGCACCGTGCCGAACAGTCCGACGAACGGGGCCGTGGAGCCGATGGTGGCCAGCGAGCCCAACCCGCGCTTCAGGTCGGCGTGCTCGATCGCCTCCGCCCGGTCGAGGGCGCGCTTGGAGGCGTCGATCTCGCCGCCCGAGATCTCGGACGATCCCTGGTGCGCCTGGAACTCGGACAAGCCAGCACTGACCACCTTGGCCAGGTGGCTCTTCTTGTTGCGCTCGGCGATTTTGATGGCCTCGTCCAGCCGGCCATTCTTGAGTGCGCCCGCCACGGCGGGGGCAAACTCCCGACTCTGCTTGCGGGCGGCGGCGAAGACCAAGTAGCGATCCACCATGACGCCGATCGAGATGACCGACATGACAAAGAGCGTCACCACGACCAGTTTGGCCGGAATGCCCATGTGGTTCCAGAGCGAGATCGGATCGGTCGCCAACGTGTTGCTGCCGGATTGATCCTGGAGCCAGAAGTAAAGAGCGTAAAGCATGCTGTGTTCTCCTTAGAAATTTCTATCGCCCTGTGGGCATTCCCGCGGTTATCTGCAAGCCCGCCGAACGCGGCGGCGGACACGTTCTGGGTCGCGCGCTGCCTGCGCCTCATTAGTTCAACGTAAAATTGACGGTGATTTGCGTGTCCACCTCAACCGGCTCCCCGTTCAGTTGCGTCGGCCGATAGCGCCACTGCTGCACCGCCTGTAGCGCCGCCGGAGCCAGCATCGGGGATCCGCTGACCACGGTCAAATTCTGAATCGTGCCATCCTTGCCAATGATGGCATGTAACACCACCGCACCTTGGATGCGTGCAGCCCTGGCGAGGGGTGGAAATTGTGGGCTCGTGCACCGGATACAACTGGCCGCCGCGACGTTGCCGCCCAAGCGGATACGTTGCGGCGTCGCCGGTTTCGGCGGCGGCGGTGCGGCGGAAGGAATGCCTCCGATGATGCCGCCAATCACCCCACCGGCGGTGCCGCCGGGAACCCCGCCCGGCACCCCGCCAATGACCCCACCCGAGGGGGCGGGGGGCGGCGCCGCCTCTTCTTTTATGATCTCGATCTTCTTCGGGATCTCCTTCGGCGCCTTGAGTCCCTGATCCGTAAACTCACTGACGATCTTATGCACCACGCGCGGCGCGGCTGCCGGCGGGGGTGGCGCGGGCGGCGGGGGCGGGGGTGCGGTGAGGAACGACATCATCGCCGTCGCCGGCAGGACATCGGTGTAGATCAGCGGAATGACGATAAAAACCGCCACCACCAGCACCTGCAGCATGAACGAAATGAAGATCGTGGCCGGCTTCTTGGTGCGAATCTTGCGTCCCGATTCCACCATGCTTTGTTCAAACATCGTCGTCTCTCCCCCGCGTCGTGGTTACGCTATCCGCGAATGCGTACCACCTTGTCCAGCTTTTCCGTCCGCATCCCGGTCGGCCGGGAGCGTTGATTGCGCCATTCAATGTACGCCACCATCATCGGCGCGGCCACTGCAATCGAAGAGTAGGTGCCAACGAGGATGCCGAATGTCATGGCAAACGAGAAGCCGCGCAGCACATCCCCACCCAAGGCCAGCAGACACAGGACCGACAAAAACGTCAGCCCAGAAGTCAGGATCGTCCGGCTCAAGGTCTGATTGATACTGCGATTGACCACTTCGGCCAACTTTTCCCGCCGCATCAGTCGCAGGTTCTCCCGGACTCGGTCAAAGACCACGATGGTGTCGTTCATCGAATAGCCCACCAGCGTCAGAAACGCTGCAATCACGGTCAGCGTGATCGGCAGGCGAGCCACCGAAAACATCCCCAGCGTGATCAGGACGTCATGAAAAACGGCCACCACGGCTGCCACTCCGTAGATCCACTCAAAGCGAAACGCAATATATACCAGCATGCCCACCAAAGCATAGAGGGTGGCGCGAATCGCCTGGCCGCGCAACTGCGCTCCCACCTGCGGTCCGATGATGCTGCGGCTGCGCACCGTGAACGCCCCGATAAAGTAGTCCTGTTGCAGCGCGGCGAGCACCCCCGGGGTCATGCCTGGAACGCTGGAAAGGCTGGCCATTGAGGGGATCAGGCCCTTGTTGGCCGTATCCCGGAAGTCGTGCAGCATGGCTACCGCCAACGCCTGATAGCGACTCTGCGCCTCCTGGCTACCGGCGCCCGCCCATTGGTTGGGATCCTTTTGCACCAGCCAGCCGGTCAACGAGTTCACGCTCACGTTGTTCAGGTCCGTCTTCCCAGGTTCGCTGCCCACGGTGCGGTACAGGGCGCTGAGCACATCCTGTTCGCCCTTGTCGAGTTCGACGTCGTTCAACTGCGAAAGCGGCAAGGAGATCAGCACCTCATCACTCTGTGCACCGCCGACCGGCTGAATCACGCTCTCGCCCAGCTTCTCGGCCTCCAAAGCGTGACGGATTTTCTCGATCGGCGCAGGCCTGTCGAACTTGATATCCAGCACCGTCCCCCCCGTGAAGTCGATGCCCATCTTGGGCCCGTGATGCCGCACCAGGGAGATCATGCCGATCACGAACAGGAGCATCGTGAAGGAGAGGAAATACCACTTCTTGCCGAGAAAATCGATGTTGGTGCTTTTAAAAAATTCCATGCCCATGGCCCTCTCGGCCGGTTGGGAATGTCACGGCGTTCCAAGGTGCATACTCTCCTGCTCCCATTGACACCGCACTCCCCGAAAAAGTTCCCGCTCGTCCTCCGCCGCCCCTGCTCAAATGCTCAACACGGCATTGCGCGGCGCGCGCGACAACAGGTAGTCGAAGATCACGCGCGACACAAAAACCGCCGTGAACAGGTTGGCCAGCAAGCCTACGGTCAAGGTCACCGCAAACCCGCGGATCGGCCCGGTCCCAAACAGGAACAGGAAAATGGCCGAAACCACCGTGGTGACGTGCGTGTCCACGATCGTCACAAAGGCCTTTTGGAAGCCGTTCTCCAATGCTGCCGGGACACTCTTGCCGGCCCGCATTTCTTCCCGAATGCGCTCGAATATCAGCACGTTCGAGTCCACCGCCATACCGATGGTGAGAATGATGCCCGCGATACCCGGCAGCGTGAGCGTCGCGCCCGCTGTCGCCATGAAGGCCAGCAAGACCAGGAGGTTCAACACCAGCGCCAGCACGGCGTTCACGCCCGCACCGCGGTAGTAGACCAGCATGAACAGCGCCACCACCAAAAAGCCGGTCAGCGAGGCCACCACCCCGTCGTGAATCGAATCGGCACCCAGGGAAGGACCGACCACTTCCTCCTCGCTGTAGCTGATCGAAGCCGGCAGCGCGCCGGAACGTAACATCAGGGCCAGATCGGACGCCTGCTGGGGAGTGAAACTGCCCTCAATCATTCCCTGGTCTTCAATCCGACCCTTAATCACCGCAGCCTCTTGCACGCGATTGTCGAGCACCACAGCCAGATCCTTGCCGATGTTCTGCTCGGTGAAATCTCCGAAAGTGCGCCCCGCCGCACCAGTCAGCACGAAATTGACCTGATTGCCCCCGTTGGTGCCGGTGGAAGGATTGGCGTCGCGCAGGTCATTTCCAGAAACTGCCGCGGTGCGGCTGACCAGGTACCACTGCGTCTCACCTCCGGACTGTGTCCCGCCTATGTTGCGGCCCGGCAGCAGAACTGAGTCCTCCGGAAGCACGCCTCCGAACTGCGCTAACGCCGTTGCCTCACTGGGGAAGGGGCCCCCTTTGACCAACCGGATCTGCAACAACGCCGTCTGCTGAATTACCTGTTTGACGCGGTCCGGATCGGCGATGCCTGGCAACTGCACCAGAATCTGGTAATCCCCCAGCCCGTGCTGTTGCACGGTGGGCTCCGTCACGCCCAAAGCATTGACGCGGTTGGTGATCGTCTCAATGGACTGCTGCAGCGCGTGATTGCGAATCTCTGCCAAGGCGGTCGGCCGCAGGCTGATATCGAAGCTGGCGGGATCACCCACGTGGCTCGCCACCTGGTACTGCGTCCCCAACTTGTCCTCCGCCACACTGCGGAAGTCCCCCGCCTGTGCCGCCGGCACGCCATGCGCCTCGATCAGTTCGGGATGTGCTTTGGGGTCGGGCTTGACCAAGGTCACGCTGCCTAAGTTGTGCCCCGCCAACTCGGCTTGCAATCGGCCCAGTGCCTGGTCGGTTTCGGCATTGACCGCGTCGTCCACGTGAACTTGCAGGATGAGATGCGTTCCGCCCTGCAGATCCAGTCCCAAGTGAATGCGACTGGCAACCGAGGCCTTGATCGCCGTCCAACTCAGACCCCTTGGGATGCCGATCAGGCTCGCCAGGCAAATGGCCACGACGGCCACGATGAACACTGTTTTCCAGTAAAGGTTCCGTTTCATGCTGTCTCATCGCCGGTTCGGCGCACGGGACGAAGCGTCACCGTGCTCCGAACCGCTTCCGCAAAATTCCCGGCTTTTCTCAATGGGGGTGTCTATTCCGCCGCTTCCCGGCGGGCGATGGCGCTGCGCACCAGCTCCAAGCGCACTTGGTCGGGAGCCACGCGAATCTGGATAATGTCGTCCTTCAGGCTGATGATGGTGCCCCGGATCCCGCCGGTGGTAACCACGCGATCGCCATTCTTCAGCGCTCCCAGCATCTGCTGGGCTTGGCGCTGCCGGCGTTGCACGGGCAGAATCAGGACGAAATAAAAGATGCCGAAGATGATGGGAATCAGCAGCAGGCTGGCGTCCGCGCCCCCCGCGCCCGCCCAGAGTCCTGCCCCTGACATCCCCGGACCATGGCTGGCCAGAGCGACCAAAACCTTTGCGGCGACCACTTCCTGCAACGTTGCTCCTGTGGCGTCCCCGCCCACGCCGCAGGGCGCGGCATCGGGTCGCCGATCCTCAAGAAATCGTTTGCCTAGCCGGTAATGGTGGAAACTTCCGGACGGGCTTGGGCGCGTACCGCAGCCCGAAGACTGGAATAGGCGCCAACCGAGAGAGCATGACGGACTCGCCGCATGGTGTCAAGGTAGTGATGGACGTTGTGGTAGGTGTTCAGCATGCCACCCAGCATCTCGCCAGCTTGAAAGAGATGGCGCAGGTAGGCCCGTGAGTAACGGCGGCACACCAAGCAATCACACTCCGGATCGATCGGCCTTGGGTCACGCGCATAGGCCGCATGTTTGATCTGCAGTCTTCCCTGACGGGTGAAGAGCAGGCCGTTGCGGCCACTACGCGTTGGCAGCACGCAATCCATCATGTCCACCCCCAACCCGACGTACTCCACCAGTTCTTCCGGTGTCCCCACCCCCATGACGTAACGTGGCTTATCGGCGGGCAGATGCGGCAGGCTGGCGGCGGCGACGCTATAGGTCAGCTCGCGCGGCTCGCCCACCGAAAGCCCCCCCAGCGCATAGCCCGGGAAGTCGAGCTCAACCAAACGGGCGGCGCACTCGGCGCGCAAATGCGCCTCCATCCCACCCTGCACGATCCCGAACAGGGCTTGAACGTGGGGCGGAGCCGCGCCACGTTGCACGCTGCGGCCGAGCTCCGCCGCCTCCCAAGTGGCGCGCGAGCGTGCCGCCCACCTCAGGGTCAGCTCCATCGAGGTCCGAGCCTCCACGTCACTCGCCGGGTACGCCGTGCACTCGTCGAACACCATGATGATGTCCGCTCCCATGGCGAGCTGCACCTGGATGGAGAGCTCGGGTGTGAACTGATGCTCACTGCCATCCAAGTGCGAGCGAAACGTCACCCCGGCTTCCTGTACCCGGTTCAGCGTTTTCAGGCTAAACACTTGGAAGCCGCCGCTGTCGGTCAGGATCGGATGCGGCCATGACATGAAGCGGTGCAACCCGCCCATCTCGCGGATCAATTCATGACCGGGGCGGAGAAAAAGGTGGTAGGTGTTGCCTAGAATGACTTGGGCATCGAGCTCTTCGAGCTGGCCTTGGGTGAGCGCCTTGACCGTCGCCCGCGTTCCCACCGGCATGAAGGCGGGAGTCTCAATCACACCGTGCGGAGTGTGCAGGCGTCCCAGACGTGCCCCGCTGCCGGGGTCCTGGGCGAGCAACTCGAAGCGGAAACCGTCCACCCGGCAATAGTAGCCGGTACGCGCGCCTGCGGTCCGAGATCTCGGTGCACAGTGGCCGACATGGCGGACTCAGAACGGATTGCACCCCGCACTCCCTGTCTAGGGAAATAAAGCCGCATACGCCACGGTGACCAGCACAAAGACGCCCCAGAGCGAGAAGCTCAAAGCCAGGCCGTTACCGGGTTTGTCCTTGCGGCTGAGCGCGGCGAGTCCCAAGCCGAGCAGCACCACGCTCCAGATCACGAAAAGGTCCAGCCGCTTCGCCAGCGTCAGCAGCACCGCTCCCGTGCTGGTTGGGTCCATAAAATACGCGGCGTTCGAGGCGATGGGGTTTTCGAGCGGAATGCTGGCCGGGTCGGGATGCACGGCAAAAATCGCGGTCGCCAACAAGTACAGCACCGTCATGGGCAGCAATGCGTGGCTCACTATGCCCAATACCTGCTTGAAACGGGCCTGCAGGCCCATCAGAAAGTTCGCCGCCGCAAAAAAGATGGCGGCGAAGAACACCATCTGCAGGGGAACAAAGACCCAGGAGAGACCGAACTGCCAAGGCAGAAAGCGGGCGACCGTCTGCACCTGAGCGGCAAACTGCTGTGGATCCATCTCTTGGCCGTGCAACTTCGTTCGCAGAATCTGCTCCGCCATGGCGGTCGCACCCACGCGGTGCAGTGCGACCCAGCCGAAAGCCAACGCCACGGCCCCCTGCACCACCCAAGTCAAGATGAAGTGGGGCTCGCGGACAAGATCGGCCATGACCTTCTGCGGGGCATAAAAGACGCCCAGCAAGCGAGCGGGCGAGGACATCTGGCGGGGTTCAGCAGCCGGAATGGGAGTGGGGGTTGGGGTCGCCATGGGTGTCTGTAGTTCCTACGCCGAGCGGTGGTGAAAATATCACATTTGCGATGCCCGTCATTGAGGCCCTGGCGCGTGACTGCGGCACAATGGGCGCCATGCGGAAGCTGGGTCCCTGGATGGTGAGCGGGTGGTTGCTGGGCGGGTTCCTGGTGGGCTCGGCATCGAAGCCAAACGCGTTCTGGAAGCCACAGACCAGCCCGACCCGCGCCTCGCTGCGCGGTGTCGCGGCCGTTTCCACGCGCGTGGCCTGGGCCAGCGGGGCGCAAGGTACGGTGTTGCGCACGCTGGATGGCGGGGTTCACTGGCGGCTGATTCCCGCCCCGGGCGACGCGAGGCTTGATTTCCGTGCCGTCTCGGCGTTCTCGGCACTCCGGGCCGTGCTGGCCAGTAGTGGCCTTGGCCCCCTCTCGCGCATTTACACGACTGGCAACGGTGGCCGAAACTGGAAACTACGGTTTCAAGGACGCGATCCCGACATCTTTCTCGACGCCCTGGCGTTTTCCGACCCGCGGCATGGGCTGGCATTGGGCGACCCGATCCATGGTCGTTTTCTGTTGCTGCGCACGCGCGACGGCGGCGCCCACTGGGTCGCCCTGGAACACGCTCCCCGGGCGCTCCCGGGTGAGGGCGCCTTCGCGGCAAGCAACAGTTGTCTCCAATTACGGGGAAGACGTGAGATCTGGTTCGCCAGCGGTGGCTCGGTGGCGCGCGTTTTCCATTCCACCGACGCCGGCGAAACCTGGTCGGTGGTCACCCCCCCGATTCGCCAAGGTTCGGCCGCGGCGGGAGTTTTTTCCTTAGCCTTTTGGCGGGCACAGCATGGTGTCGTGGTCGGCGGCGACTACCAGAAGCCAAGCGATTCAAACGGCACAGCCGCCGGGAGCAGTGACGGGGGACAACGCTGGACGGCTGCTGCGCAACCGCCGCTTGGGTATCGTTCGGCCGTCGCCGTGCTGCCGCACGCTGGACAGTTCTGGCTGGTCGCGGTTGGCACGTCCGGCACGGACATTTCGCGGGACGACGGTCAACACTGGACGCCCCTCGGAACAACCGGTTACAACAGCCTCGGCATGATCGGACCGACGGGTTGGGCGGTGGGACCGGATGGGCGTATCGCTCTTATAACCCTCCCGGGGTCGGCCAAGTGAATCCCCCATAGACCTGCCGCGCAAAGCAGCGCACAATCCGCCCTACGGGCTGCGCCCTGAACCTCCCATGACGAGCTGGCTCAAGGAATTGCAGCCGCGCTGGCGGCGGACCGCGTGGTGGATTTCCACCGCGACACTCGCCCTCCTCTACGCCGGGCTGGGACTAGTCCAGACTGGCGGAATCTTCCCCTTCCGGACCATCTATCTCGGCATGACCCCCGTCTGGCTTCCGGCCGGACTGGCCTTGGGTGTCTTGCTGCTGTGCGGTCCTGAGTTGTGGCCGGGGGTGGCACTGGGAAGTTTCATCCTCAGCGACACCTTGGCCCATGTCCCTCTACGGGCACTGGGTCTGGCCCTGGCCAACAGCGTGGCGTGGGGACTGACCGCCCTCGTGCTGCGCCGCAAGCTGCGTCCCGATCTGGGCCGTCTGCGTGATGTCTCGCTTTTGGTGCTGGTTGGCATCCTGGGCGGTTCGGCAGCTGGGGCCTCGCTCGGCGTTGCCTCCTTCCTGCTGAACCGGGTCGCGCCCGGGATGAGCCTGAGTTTGCAGTGGTGGATCTGGTTTCAGAGCGACGTCATGGGTTGCTTGTTGCTCACTCCGCTGCTGCTCAGTTGGTGGGCGGAGCGCCATCCCCGCTTCAATTTCGCACGTATCGTGGAAGGGCTGGTCCTGCTCAACCTGGTCGGCTGGGTGAGTCGTATTTATTTCGCGGGCACGCCGCAACCTTGGTTGCATCTGTCCCCCCTGCCCTACCCCTTGGTACCCTTCGTCATCTGGGCGGCGTTACGATTTGGACAACGCGGGGTCACCAGCAGCACGGCGGTGGCAGCAGCGGTGGCCGTCCTGCACGTCGCATCGCCGGGTAGCTTGCAACCGGAAGCCTATCTGGGTTTCTCCGCCTTCCAACTCGAACTCGGCATGGCGGCCATCTCGGGCATGCTTCTGGCTGCCGCCCTCGCTCGCGAACGGCAGGCCGAGGCGGCGCGCCGCGCCAGCGATCAGCTCTATCGCAACATCGTCGAAACCGCCGAGGAGGGCGTGTGCCTGCTTGATGCCGAGGCCTGCATCACCTTCGTCAACCAGAAGTTTTGTTCGCAACTGGGCTATGCCGCATCGGAGATTCAAGGTCTCCCGATCACCACCCTGCTCGCGCCGGACGAACGGGCGGGATTCACGTCGCGCTGGGAGGGACGCCGCCAGGGATTGCGCTCGCGCAGCGAGATCCGCTTTCGCCGCAAGGACGGCGCGGAGTTCTTCGGCCTCGTTTCCGGCAGCCCCTCGTTCGATGTCGAAGGGAAATTTCTTGGAGCGGTCGGGCTGATCAGCGATGTGACCGTGCAACGCCTGGCGCAAGAAGCGCTCCGCGACTCCGAGGTTCAGTACCGCCGGCTCTTCCAGGACAACGCCCTGCCGATGTACATCTATGACGCCGAGAGCCTGACAATCCTCGAGGTCAATGAAGCCGCTGTTCGCCATTATGGCTACACCCGCGAGGAATTCCTGGGTATGACCATCAAGGACATCCGCCCTCCCGAGGATGTTCCCGACCTGCTGCGACGCTACGCGCAGTTCAATACCGCGTTGCGCAATTGGGGGGTCTGGCGGCATCGCAAGAAAAACGGCGAAGTCATCTTCGTGGAAGTCACCACGCATCAGATCATCTTTGCCGGTCGGCGCGCCCACCACGCCCACATGCACGATGTGACCGAGCAGCGGCAAGCCGAGCGGGCGTTGCAACGCGAGCGCGATTTTGGGACCACGGTAATGGACACGATGGGGAACCTCCTCATCGTGGCGGATCGCCAGGGACGCGTCGTGCGCTTTAATCGCGCCTGGGAGCACTTGACCGGAGTTCCGCTCGAACAGGCCCGCGGCAAAACCATCTGGGAACTGTTTCTTCCCGACACGGTCGGTGCCGCCGCGCAGCATCTTTTCGCCGAGCCGGGCCCCGAGCGCCTTAAGCGCGAAGGCGAAATTGATATTCTCGTCCGCCACGGGGAGCGCCGCACCATAGCGTGGGCCTGCACTTGGGCGTCGGATGCCGACGGCGTGGAATACATCATCGCCGCCGGCACCGACATCACGGAACGCCGACAACTGGAGGACCAGTTGCGGCAGGCGCAGAAGATGGAGGCGATCGGCCGGTTGGCGGGAGGCGTGGCCCACGACTTCAATAACCTGCTCACTGTCATCTCCGGTTACTCGCAACTCGCGCTGCGCGAACTGGGTCCGGAACATCCCCTTTACCCCAAGCTCTCCCAGGTGGACAAAGCGGCAACTCGCGCCGCCGCCTTGACCGGCAAACTTCTCGCCTTCAGCCGACGCCAGGTCCTGCAACCCCGCGTGCTTGATCTCAATGCGGCAATCGTCAACCTCGACGGGCTGCTGCGGCAGATGGTGGGCGGCAAGGTGCAAGTGGACACCGACCTGGCCGCAGGGCTTCTCCCCATCAAAGTCGATGCCACGAATCTCGAACAAATCGTGATCAACCTTGCCGTCAACGCGCGCGACGCCATGCCAGAAGGCGGCCGCCTCCTCATCAGCACGCGCTGCGTGCCGCCCCCCGCGGGAATGGCCGGTGCCGAGCGGGGTGACTATGTCCAGCTCAGAATCAGTGACAGCGGTCAAGGAATGGATGCGGCGACACGGGCGCGCATCTTCGAGCCCTTCTTCACCACCAAGCCCATTGGAAAGGGCACCGGTCTCGGCCTGGCCATGGTCTACGGATCGGTGAAACAAAGCCAGGGGCACCTTGAAGTCGAGAGCGCTCCCGGCCAGGGCACCTGTTTCGCAATTTATTTTCCTCGCAGCGACGATCCTCTTCCTGCGCCCGAGCCATCCCCTGAAACACCCGCGCTTCCCTCGCGGATCTTTTCGATTCTGGTGGTGGAAGACGAAGAGGATGTCCGCCAAATGACCTGCGAGATCCTGCAACAGCAGGGCTACCGGGTCCATGCGGCAGCCAGCGGCCAGGAGGCTCTGGTCATCTGGCGGCAGCACCACGCCACGATGGACCTGCTGCTAACCGATTTGTCCATGCCCGATATGGGGGGTGAAGAACTGGCTGGAGAGTTGCAGCAGGAACACCCAAATCTGAAGGTCCTTTTCATGTCCGGGTATACGGACATGGATAGCGTCGCCGCCCGACCGGCCATTCTCCTGGAGAAACCGTTCAGTCCGGCGACGCTCGTGGCGCAAGTAAGCACGATGCTCGAAGCCCGCCAGCGAGCAACGGGCGCGAACTAAGAAGACGTCCCTCCTGTCCCGCGACACCACGTGCGGCACCAAGACTGGCCGTTCTTCCCCGCTCAGGTCTCCAGGGCACGCCGGATGCGCGGCATCAGGGCCGGGAGACTGAACGGCTTGGCCAGATGGTCGAAGGCGCCCAACTCCCGCGCCCGAACGATCTCCGCCTCGACATCGGTCAGCACGATCACGCGCAGGGATGGCACGATTCTTTCCTGAGAGAGCCGACGCAAGAGCGAGAATCCCTCCATGGCGGGGAGGTCCAGGTCGAGCAGCAGCACTTTGGGACGCACCGAGGGTGCCGCGCCGGTCAGCGCCTCAAGGGCAGCCAGTCCGGTGGCGAATCTGCTGACCCGGTAGCCGCGCGTGTTCAGCGCCTGCATCAGCACGTCTTCCCACTGCGCCTCGCCCGCAACCAGTACGACATCGAAGTTCGAACTGTCGTGGTCCGCAGTCTGCAGCCCGGTGCCCACCCCCAGCACGCGATTGCGACCGTTCTGTTTAGCCGTTTGTAGGGCCAGATCAGCGGCCCGATAAAGAAGAGGGAATACCAAGCCGTCCTCAGGGTACTGCGCCACACCGGCGCTGAAGCAGACGCCGAAGACCGCCCCGTCGGGGGTCGCGAAACTCTCTCCGCGCAGCATTTCCAGCATCTCAGCCAGGCGTTGTACGCCGTCGCCACGCATCATGCCGTACATGGCGACGAGGAACTCTTCCCCTCCCCAGCGCGCCACCACGTCCTCGCCGCGGAACGTGCGCAACAGCAGCTCACTCAGTCGCGTCAGGACCTGATCCCCGGCGAGATGGCCGTACTGGTCGTTAACCCGTTTGAAGTGGTCCACGTCGAGAATGGCCATCGAGATGGGCTGCTGGCGGCGCTGCGCCAACTTGAAGAACTGCTCCACCGAGGCGATCGCCTTCCGGCGGTTCATCAGTCCGGTCAAGGGATCGGTCTCGGCGAGCGATCGCAGCAGGCGCGAGCGCTCCAGACGATTGCGCAAGCGGTTGACCAACTCGGTGCTGATGATCGGCTTGCTGACGTAATCGTCGGCGCCGGCGGCATACAACTGGTCCACAACCGCAGCGTCGGTGTGCGCGGTCAGAAATAGGACCGGCAGGTCGCGCCATTGGGCATCCTGGCGGATCACGCGACAGAGTTCAATGCCTCCGACCTCCGGCATATCGACATCCAACATGATGAGATCGGGGCGGGTATCGCCCAGCACCTGCCAAAAACGTCGTGGCTCCTGCAGCGTGGTCAAGCGGATGTTTTCCGCTTTCAGCAGCGCTTCGAGGATGTGCAGCACCTGCGGGTCGTCATCGAGCGCCAACACCGTGGATGCGGCCCCCTGTTGCCGCTGCCAGGTTTCCAGCACGGCAGCGAACACTTCGCCTGGGTCGAGGGTCTTCGACAAAAAGCCCTGCCCACCCAGCTTCACCACCTCAACACGATCGGTGAACGACTCGCGGGCGGTCAGCACGAGCACTGGAATCGGGGGTTGCATGGCGCCCAACTCGCGGAGGAGCCTCCACGCGCCGTCAGTCGCGCCCGGAATGTCAAGGTCGAGCAGCACCGCATCCGGGCGGGCAACCACCCATTGGCGCGCCGCGTCGGGGTGGGCTGCCCTCGCGGCGCGCCAACCGCGGACCCGCGCTTCGGTCTGCAGGCGCTCCGCCAGCCCGACGTCCTCGCCCACAAACAACAACAATGGGCCGCTGGGCTCGGGAACAGGGACTGCCGCAGGCGCAGAGTGGCGCGTCTGGCCCAGTTCCTGCCGTAGGTGCGTGACCAGGACAGCAAGCCACCGTGCCTGCTCGGCGCCCAGCACCCCATCGCCTTTCAACATCTGCTCCGCTTCGCGCGCCAATTGCGAGCTTTCAATGAAGCCGAAGGTGCCCACTGCACCGGCCAGCTTGTGCGCCTCGCGCTCGGCCTGGAGGCGCAACACAGGAGCCAGGGCGCCGCTCTGCAGCTCCGACGCGGCCCGGTCCAGCACGTCCACCCGTTCCAGCGCGGTGCCTTGGAAGCGCTCCCAGAGCTTGGCCACCGCCAGTCGCGTCTTCTCCTCCTTGGCGGCCATGGCGGGTGAGCGACCCGATGGCGATGGCTCAGCGGCCGCAACGGTCGCAGCGAACGCATGTTCCGCTGCAACCAGGTTGGGAGGCTCCGCCGCATGCCCGGGATGCGAGGGCGGGCGACGACCGGGTTCCTCAGCAGCAACATTGGCCCGCGTATCATCCGCGGCCGCAGGCGCAGCTTTAGGCACAACGTCAGGGGTAGCGTTCGGCGCTGTATCTGGAGCGCGGTTCGTCTTCGGGGTCGGTAGGGCTCTGGACGCGGCGGCGCGCGGAGCCGCGGCCAATGGGGTCGGAATCGGCGCCTCAAGCACCGTGGCGACCGGCGACGGGGTCGAAGCCGGAGAGTGACCCACGTGGAGCGGAACAGCCTCGCGCGTGGCAGGCGCCGGACGATCGGCAACTGGGCTGCCGGGCGCCGCCGCGAGGGTCTGTACCACGGGCACCCAAGCCGCGAGTTCGGCCATGCCCGCCAGCGCCTGCAGCACCTGCGGCGCGGTCACGGGTTGCAGGAGCACCGCTTGTGCGCCCTTGCGCGGGCGTTTGCGCAGTTCTTCGGGCGCGAGGCAGTAGACCACCGGCAAATCCAAACCCATGCTGCGGACGCGCCGCAGCACCTCCACCGCGGGCGGATCGGCCACGCGATGGTCGAGGATGAGGGCAAGATAGGGAACACGCGCCACGCGTTCCAGCGTCTCCCGCCCGCTGTACACCCCCTCGATTTTCGCAGCGGGCCAGGCTCGGCGCAGCGCCTCGACCAGTACCGGCTCCAGACCCGCCGCCAAAATCGAGGGGGATCCCTTCAAGCGTTATACCTGCCAACCCAGCACGCCGGCCACCTCGTCGGCCAGCGTCAAGGGATCGAAGGGTTTCGCCAGTACGGCCTTCGCGCCGAGATCGGCCAGCCGCCGGCGATCGGCCGACTGCACCTTGGCGGTCAGCAGAATCACGGGAATGTTGCGTGTGGCGGCGTTGGCTTGCAGGTTCTGGAGGGTTGTCGGACCGTCCATCTCCGGCATCATGACATCCAGCAGAATGGCATCGGGTTGCTCGCGCTCGGCGATCGCGATTCCTTGCGCACCACCGTTGGCGGTCATTACCTCCCAGCCCCCCACGGTCTCCAAGCTGACCGTCGCCACCTCGCGAATGTCATCTTCGTCATCAATCACAAGGATGCGCTTTACACTCACGTTGGGTTTTCCTTCGCGGCAGGACGTCGGCACCCCCTGGTATGGTCTGGCGCCCGCGACGCGGCGGACGGGGAGCAGTGTTCCCTGGCCCACACTGCGCCCGATTTTGAATTGCAGAGTTCCCCGAGAGTGTAGCCGTGCCCAGAGGCCGGGTCAATTGAAGCGCAGGGTCCGAACGGTCCCTGGGGAGCGGGTCGGCGGCGAGTGGGTGGGCGCCGCGAATCGTCAGTGCGCGCCCCCGACGAGTAGCACGACCGCCCCCCGCGAACCGTCAGCCCCGCAGCGTTTGGCGGAACAATTCGCCTTTTGCCACGACGGTTTTCAGAATGGAATCAACCCGGCCGGCCATTACCAGCGTCGAAGCGAGAAGCGGAAGCACCCCTCGCGCGGGGGGGCCGCCCCGGGAGGTATCTTGTGATCGTCTTATGGTGGATCATCGTCGGCTTGATCGCTGGCTGGGCGACGGGCAAACTCATGCGCGGCTCCGGGTTCGGAGTGGGCATGGATATCGTCGTGGGCATCATCGGCGCCGTCATCGGCGGCTGGCTCATGCGTGCGTTGGGCTTCGCGGCGCGCGGCGGCATGATCTACACCATCCTGGTGGCCATCTTAGGGGCCGTGGTGCTCACCTGGATCATCCGCCTGGTAGCTGGTGATCGCGGCGGTAGCGGAGGCATGCGGCGCGCGGCGTGAGTGGCCGTCAGGAGAAGCGCCGGGATCGTCCCGCCCCATACGCTAGAGTGTGCCGCTCCGCATCCCCTCGGTGATGAAGGCGGCGGCGCGCGCCGCCAGCGCCATGATGGTCAGGGTGGGGTTCTTCTCCGTCGCACTCGCAAAGCTGCTGCCATCCACCACGAACAGCGTCTTTGCTTCGTGGGCTTGGCTGTGGCGGTTCAGGACCGAGGACTTCGGGTCTGCCCCCATGCGCGCGGTCCCGGACTCGTGGATGCTCCAGCCGGGTGCCAACAGGTCGCGCTTAATCCGTACGTTCTCAAACCCGCCCGCGTGCGCCACTTCCTCGGCCACCGCCGCCATGTCCTTGGCCATCGCCAGTTCGTTCTCACCCCAGCTCACGTGGAAGCGCAGCACCGGAACGCCCCAGACGTCTTTCACCTCCGGATCCAGACCGACGTAATTGTCCGGGCGGGCGATTACTTCGCCGAATGCCGTCATTCCGATCGGCGCCATTCGCCACTTGCGCACTGTGTTCTTGAGTTCGGCTCCGAATCCTGGCAGCTCATGGGCAAACCCCGGATAGGCGGACGAACCTCCCCCGGTCTCGCAGCCATAGCCGCGCAGAAACTCCTTGCTACGGTTCGACCCGACGTTGCGAAAACGCGGGAAGTAGGGAAAGGAACCGTCCGAGCGTCCGTCATCGGGATGTGCCGCAACATAGGGCGCTCCTTGTAAGGCCGGCACCATGGCCTCGAACCCGGGGCCCATGATCTGTTCCGCATAGTTCCGGCCCACCTGATCTGAACCGTTGGCCATCCCGTTCGGGTACAGGCGAGATTTGGAGGCCAGCAAAAGGCGCGTCGTCTCCAAACTCGAAGCCCCCAACACCACCACCCGAGCCTGAGCGGCGTGCTCTTGTCGGGTTGCCGTGTCCAAGAAGCTGACGCCGTTCACCTTGCCGTTGGCGTCATGATCCACACGAAAGACGACCGAGCCCGGGCGCAGCGTGAGTCGACCAGTGGCCAGCGCCGGTGGAATCAGCGCTCCTAGAGAACTGAACGAGGACCGCGTGGCGCAAACCCGACCGCAGTGCCCGCAGTAATGGCACGGAGGACGTCCGTTGTGGGGCTTGGTCACAATGGCGGAGCGCCCGTGAATCAGGCGACGCCCGGTCTTCGCCACCGCTGTGCGCAGAAACTGTTCGGCGCACGACAGCGCCACCGGCGGTTGAAAATAGCTGTCCGGCAATTGCGGCAAGTGCTCCGCCGAGCCGGAGACGCCAACCAACTTTTCGACGTGCTCGTACCACGGCGCTAAATCGTCGTAGCCGATGGGCCAGTCCGCCCCCGCGCCGTCATAGCTGTGCGCTTTGAAGTCTTGCGGGCTGAAACGCAGCGATACCAGGCCCCAATGCAGCGTCTTGCCGCCCACGGTGCGCGCCCGCACCCAGACGTACTTCGTGCCGGGAGCGGTCGTGTAGGGATTCTTGCGCTCATCAACAAAATTCTTCTTGTTCCATCCGTTTGCGGCGTAGCAGTAGGTGGCTCGCTCACGCGGCGGGATGCCGCCCCGGAAAGGCATCTCATAAGGAGGCGTGTGGTGCTGGTAATCCGTCTCAATATTGGTCTGCCCCCCGGCCTCGAGCAGCAGCACCTTTGCGCCACGCATGACCAGTTCGTGCGCGGCCATGCCACCCGCCGCCCCGGACCCCACCACGATGGCGTCGTATGGCGTTCCCAGCGCTGCCGTGCTTGAACTGATATGGGGATGAGCGAGAGCGGCGTGAGGTGTGGGCATGGGAACTCCCGACCAATGGACGATCCACGAAATTATAAGGCGGAAACCGACGCTAATCGTTGAGGCTCGCCGAGACGGCTTGGAAGTGAGTACTGAGGCGGGTCGGTTTCAAAAACCGCTGACGTGTTCGGGTTGTCTTGGGCGTTTCGCTTTTTACATTTTTAACAAGTCGTCCCACGCCCTATTTTCAGTGCCTCCGGCTTGCACCCTGATCGAGGACAGTGTAGCGTTCAGGGAAGCGTGGATCTCCCCCTATCCTCCTGCTCAATCCCGGTTTGGTCGCCGGACACATCGAGGCACCTAAAAATGGCAAAGTGTTGGCATTTCCCTCTGAGCTGTGCACTGCTTTTCGCCTTGGGCTGGACGCCTGGCTTAACCGCCCAAACGAAGATCTCCAGCTCTCCCCAAGCGGCAGCCGCGCGCGAACAGCGCGAAGCCGATGATCTGCCGGCGCAGCGCGCGGCATGGTTTCTGCATGCTCGCCGCTCGCCAGATGCTCAGAGCGCGGCGGCGCACCGCTTGCACGCCATTGAACAGCGCAACGCCATACCATTCGTTCCGCGAGCCCCGGAGCGGTTGCAGAGCGCCGCCGGTCGGCTGCCCGATGCCACTCCCCTCCCCACCTCGGGAACATGGAGTGAGCGTGGCCCGAAGCCGCAGAGCGATCCCAACTACGGCAATGTCGCCGGCCGCGTGACCAGTGCGGCGATTGATCTCAAGAACGATCCTTCGGGCAACACGGTCTATGTGGGCTTAGCCTATGGCGGCGTTTGGAAATCAGTCAATGCCCAGAGCGGATCGCCTGTGTTCGTCCCGCTAACGGACGGACTCCAAAGCCTCTCGGTGGGAAGCATCGCACTCGATAGCACGACCAACCCGGCCACCATTTACCTGGCGACCGGCGAGCAAAACAATTCTATCGACAGCTATTACGGCGTGGGCATCTTCAAGTCTGGCAATGGTGGCCAGTCGTGGACTCTGGCCAGTGGTGACACCACCGGACATTCCTTCAAAGGTCTTTCCTTCTCGCGCATCCTGGTGGACGCGCAAAACCCCGCCATTCTACTGGCCGGCGCGGGCGGCGGCGGCTTGTCCACCGGTCTGAGCTTACAGCGTGGTATCTACCGCTCCGCCGACGGTGGCGCCACGTGGGTACTGGCCTTCCAGACTCCGGCGGGAAACTCCTGCACCGACCTAGTTTACGAGCCAACGGCCAAGGCGTATTACGCCGCCATGCGCAATTTCGGGTTTGTGAAGTCGCTGGATCAGGGTCTAACTTGGACGCCGCTCCCGACCCCGTTTGCCAATAATGTCG
This sequence comes from uncultured Acidobacteriota bacterium, assembly GCA_937898755.1. Taxonomy (GTDB): domain Bacteria; phylum Acidobacteriota; class Terriglobia; order Terriglobales; family SCQP01; genus CALEJU01. Next base: position 117,787 of record CALEJU010000035.1, read on the forward strand.
CGGTCATCTTGCAGGGCGGCAGCGGTACTCCCAACTTTGCGCGCGCTGCCCTGGGTGCGCAAAACGGCGTGGTGTGGAGCCTGATCACCGATGGCAAGGGCGCGCCTTCAACTCCAACGCCCTGCACCGGCACCTCCAGCACCTGCGACACCGGTCTGGTGCAGTCCACCAACGGCGGAACGACGTGGACGCCCATTGCTATCCCAACCAATCTTTACGGCGCCAATTCGCAGGGCTTCTACGATCTCTACGTGGCCCAACCGCCCAGCGGAACGGGCTTGATTGTCGGCGGGATTGATACGTGGACGACGCCGTCCATCACCGGTCTCAACACCGTCTGGACCAATACCACCAAAGCCTATACCACGGGAAATGTGCACCCAGACGAACACGCCCTCGCCTTCATCGACGCCACCCACTGGATCGTCGGAAACGATGGCGGTGCTTGGGTCACGCCTGACGGCGGCACCACGTATAACAACCTCAATGCCACCTTGGGCGGCATTCAGTTCATCAGCGTCTCGGCCGACCTCAGCAACGCCACGCTGTTTGGCGGCTCGCAGGACAACGGCACCGCTAAGGGGGGAACCGGTACCGCCTGGACATCCATCTTTGGCGGCGACGGCGGCTACACTGGCACCAACCCCAATAACACCTCCGAGTACTTCGTCGAAAACAACAACGTGAACCTGCAGTACTCGCTGGACGCCGGGCTCTCCTTCCGCACCGTGGTCGACAAAACCACGATCTCCGATTCCTCGTCGTTCTATGTTCCCTACAGCGTTTTTCCGGGACCCAGCAACCAAATGTTGCTGGGGACGACCCGCATCTGGCGTGGCCAGGTGCCGCAAAACAACACCTACATCACTGGTACCGGCTGGTCCGCCGTCAGCCCCACGCTGACCACGGGCAGCGGGTTCGTGACCGGCATCGCCATCGCGCCTTCCGCGCCGGACAGTGTCTACGCCGTCACCGATGACGGGCACGCAGTCACCTCGACCAACGCGACACAAACTACGCCAACCTTCACCGACGTCACCAACGGAGCACTGGGAACGTTGGCGCGTCCGTTTGGGGCGGTTGCCGTTCATCCCACCAATCCCTCGATCGCCTACGTGGGCGTGCAGGGCTTTGCCACCGGGCACGTCTTCAAGACCACCGACGGCGGCAACACTTGGACGGACATTACCGGCAACCTGCCGGATGCTCCGGTCAACAGCATCCTCGTCGACCCAACGCTTCCCAATAACCTCTACGTGGGAAGCGATGTCGGCGTCTTCGTAGCCACTGATGGCGGCAGTGCTGGAGAAACCTGGCAACAAGTTGGCGCAGGTCTACCCGGCACCACTGTCTTTCAATTGAACTTCGGCGGCAGCGGCGCCAGCCGTGTCCTAATCGCCGCCACCCATGGTCGCGGCGCTTGGACCATCGCACCTCTCGGTACCGCGACTCCGGATTTCGGTCTGACTTTGAGTCCGGCGACTCAGTCGGTGCAACCCGGATCCAATGCCACACTCACGGTTGGCACGCAGGCCTTGAATGGCGACACTGCCCAGATCAGCTTGAGCTGCATCGCGCCCAGTAGCGGCTGCACCTTCAATCCCGGAACCGTCAGCCCGGGCGCGTCCTCCACATTGACCGTGGCCGCAAGCAACCTGAGTCCGGGCAATAACACCATCACCGTAAAGGGCACGGATGGCACCAACACCCACACGCAGAGTGCAACCGTCACCGTGGTGCAGCCCGACTTCACCATCGCCGCGTCCCCGGCATCGGTGACCGTAAATCAGGGCGGAACCGCCACCTACACTGTCACGCTGAATTCAACCAATAGCTTTGCCGGCGTGGTGAGCGTCACTTGCGGCGGTAATCCGAACAGCTCGACTTGCTCAATGTCACCCTCCACGGTCACGCTGACGCCGGGTGGCAGCGGCACGACGTCGCTTACCGTGCAGACCCAGAGCACCGTGGCTCCGGGGTCGTCCACCCTGACGGTGACCGGCACCAGCAGCATCAGCGGAGCCGGACCGCACACCGCCAGCACAACCTTGGTGGTTGCTACACCGACGTTCAGCGTCAGCTCTACCCCCGGAAGCGCCACGGTGACCGCCGGGCAAACCGCCACCTACGCTCTCAGCATCACCCCATCCGGGGGGTTCAACGGAACCGTGAACTTAACCTGCTCGGGCGCGCCCACGCTCGCCAATTGCAGCCTCAGTCCTGCCTCCGTGACCATCAGTGGGGGAACGGCCGGCAGCAGCACCCTGACCGTCACCACCACGGCACGTTCCATGATTCCCGTTCTACCATCGCCGTGGCGGATGCCGCCCACCTATCTCTGGGTTCTTGCCTTTGCCGCGATGGCAATGTTCACCCGCAGCCTCCGCAAGACGACACCGGGGCGTCGGGCGTGGGTGGGCGCAACCGCCATCCTTGGCTTGGCATTGCTGGCCACCGCCTGCGGCGGAGGTGGTGGCGGTGGCGGTATCTTGAAACCGGGCACTCCTGCCGGCACGAGCACCATCACCGTGACAGCCACCTCGGGCAGCATCACGCAGACCGCGACGGTGAGCCTGACCGTGAACTAACGATCGCGGGCCGTTCTCGTTCGCTGGGCGGGCCGACTGGCCCGCCCTTTCTTTTGATCCCATGCCGCTTCCATCCTCTCTAGGGGACTTGACCGCAAGCCGTGCGACCGCCAAAAGAGTGTGCGCCCTGGCCATCATGGCCAAGGCGCCTAGCATGGGAAAATCCCGGCTTCGTGCCGCTCTTTCCACCACCGAAACGACAGCGCTGTCGTCTGCGTTTTTACAAGACACGTGGCAGCTCGCCACATGCTCCGCCTTTGATCCGGTGCTCTGCTTTGCGCCCGCGACGGCGGAAAGTGAGTTCCGAGAGGTGGTGCCGGCCGCGTGGATAACATCGGCACAACCGTTCGTCCAGGAGGGCGCCGACCTGACGACTCGGGTCATCCACGCTTTCCAACACCTCTTTGCCATGGGCTACGAGAACGTCGCGCTGATGAACAGCGACACACCCGATCTGCCCTTAGCCGCCCTGCAGACCGCCTACGCTCACCTCGTCACTCCCGGATCCAATCCCGGGATTGTCCTCGGTCCCACCGACGATGGCGGCTATTACCTGGTGGGATTGCACCGCAGCGCCAGTCTTCGTTTGGCTGCGCTGTTCGAGGGGATGGAGTGGAGTACGCCTCACGTCCTCGACGACACCCTGGCGCGCGCCACGGTGATGAATTTGCAGGTTCAACTTGGACCACCCTGGACGGATGTGGATACACCACCAGACCTCGATGCCTTGCAGGCGCGGCTTCGTGCCGCGGCCCCCAACATCGCCACGCGCACCCGGGCCGTGCTCGTGTGGACCGCGCCGCAGTGATGATGGTCGAAGCGCAGGCGCGGGCGCTTCAATCGCCCGTGAAGCGCTTCTGGTCAATTTGAAGCAGTTCCTCCAGCCGGGGAACCGCCGCTTCTTCCTGCGGAATCACCAGAACATTTCCTGTAAAGGGGTTGCGAACCCAGAGCTGGTGGCGCTGCGTTCCCATGTAGAACGCGCCTGCCGCCTCTGCCATGGCGGCATGCTCGGCAATGTGAGAAAACGGAGACGAGGGTTCATCGCCCATAGGTGCCACTACAACCGGTCCGTGCCACTTCTTGGGACGCGTTCGAGACCTCAAGGGAGTACGGGAACCGGCTTGAATGCTGGTTCGCCTCCCGGTGAACCGGCATCCAAACTGTCGTGACTTCTCGTCGGATTTCGCTGACACGAACCACCGCAGCGCGTTGTTGTACATGGCTGGGCGCGGCATTTTTGACGGTGGCACTTGCCCAGTACGGCTACATGGCGTTCGAACAACATCGCCTTGCAACCGTTGCAGTGACAGCAGGCGCCCACGAGAGTGTCCCAATGTCCACTCGCTTGGTGATCCCGAAGATTGCTTTGGACGACATGGTCGTCCATGGTACGAGCTATCGCGATCTTCTCGCCGGCCCCGGCCTACTCAAGGGAGCCCCCGAACCAGGAGCGCCGGGCAACAGTGTCATCGCCGGTCATCGCGATACGTTTTTTCGGCATGTAGCTGATCTTGTCCCCGGTGACACAATCTTCGTCGCCAGAAACGGCCGGGAGTTGCAGTTTGTAGTGCGCATGAAACGCATCGTGAAGCCGGCGCAGACGGAAGTGTTGCAATCGTCGCCTGAGAGCCGCCTCACGCCCGAGTTGACCCTTGTGACGTGCTACCCGACTGATTGGATCGGTCCAGCTCCGAAACGTTTGATCGTCACGGCCCGGGAGATGTCCCCGCCCTGAACATGCATTTCACTTCAGCGCCCACTCGGAATGGCGTCCTGTTGTTGCGCCACTTCGGGAGCGCGCCCACCGACAATGTGACGCGTGTTGTACTTCAAGCGGTAACGAAGATGCTCGAGCGACTCCGGCGTGCGAGCCGGGGTGGGGTACTTCAACCCATGCAACGGCAACGGGGTTACCCGATCCGGCAGGGCATCATAGAAATCTGTTGCCTTGGTAAAGCCGTCGGCGCAGAAGAAAAAGCTGCGGGTCCAGCCGGCAGGCAATGACGGCAACGCCGCGGCATCGAAACGCAAGGCCACTTCATCGCCCGAAGCCATGATGACGTACTGGTCGTCGGTCGCGGTCAGCAGCGCGCGTACATCCCCATAACGCGTGTAGTTTCCGTCAAGCTGATGGAAGCCAACGTCCCGTAGGCGTTGGTTGTAATCATAGGATTCCGGACTGCGCCGCACTTCGCGCGGATATCCCAAAAAGCGCAGATCCGCGCGACTGGCCTCGAGGTGATGAATGCGAATCGGCGCCTGGGGGTCGGGGGTTTCGACGTTGACCAGGATCTGATCCCAATAAATGGCGAGGTTGGTGTCGATTTTGACCCGGTAATCACCGCGCGGAAACGCCCCCTCGCGCAAGAGCTTCGAGAGGTCAATCACAACCGGGCGCGGCAAGCCGCCGGGCAGTCCGATCGAAGCAATGGCCTTACGCCAGCCGCCGTGACCATCGGGAACAGAAAGCGACGGCCACTCCACATCCAGCCCCGCCTGCAGAGCGGTCCATACCGTGGTCGGGAAATAGTATTCCGTCCAACCGTGGGCGACCAACTGCGCCCCTCGGGCTCCCGAAAGATCACCCAGGTCCAGGATCAGGCTGTGGCGGCCGACGAAGGGCGCGAACTGTGAACGAGCGTGAATTGGAGCATAGCGGCCGTCCACGCCGCGCAGTTGCGGGAGCAGATCGGCGCCACTCTCGTCGCTGGCAGCGCGAGGCAGCCGGAGGTTGCGAACCGTCCAGTACTTCCGTTGCGGAACCGGACCAATCGGCTGGTAAATATCATTACTGAAGACGTCGGAATCGGCTGGATGGTCCACCACGGTCAGCCGCGCCCGGTCCAGATAGATCACCTCTTCGAGCTGGTTGGCAAAGCGAAACTCGTAGCTGCCGTTCCTCAGCGCCACGGCATCTTTGGGCAGCTTGAGGCACTCCGAGGGCTGTGGACGATCGTAAATGGGCCGACCGACGCCCGGCGCGATCGCCGATGCGTTCCACTCTCCCACCACGCCAGGTCCGATGATGTCGGCGATGAATCGGAACTGCCTGCCATCCCACGAATAGAGCGTGGGGCAGGACCCGCCCTTTCGATCGAGTTCGTTGATGAGCCGGCTGGGTACGTGGCCAGGAAACTCCTCTTGTTCCACGCCGGTCGGCCACAGGACGCGCAGCGAATCGGCTTCCGATTGTTGTCCCAACCCGAAGGTCACGGAAGTCGCATTCTGTCCCAGGTACCCGGAGCCGGCCTGCACCTCGGCAAACTCGTGCAATCCGTCGGCACGAAGCGTGAGCTTGCTGCCCACGCCCTGCTTGTTGTCCTTCAAGCCGGCCAAGGCGATGCGCACCGAGTGATTGGCGTTTCCGCCCACATTGCGGAGGAGGATGGGCGGCCCGCCCGCTTGCGTGACCAGCAGGTCGGTGGCCCCGTCGCCGTCAAAATCCGCGGCAATCAAGCCACGCGCGTCGTGCACAGGTATCGCGTCCAACCCGGTTCGGTGCGTGACATCCTCGAAAGAACCGTCGCCACGATTGCGGTACAACCGCAGTACGGTCTTGCCGCGCACTTCGGCAATAAAAGCCAGGTCCGGGTAGCCGTCATTGTCGAAATCAAGCGCCGTCGCGCCCCAGCCCGCGGTGATCTGCCGATTGTCGGCAGGAAGCGGCGAGACACGAAAGCGCTTCGTGCCGGTTGCTCTCAGCAGCACGGGTGCTCCTGAGGCGCGAGTGAAGAACAGATCCATCCACCCGTCGTGGTTGAAATCGAACGTGACCACGCCGCGAGCGTCGTTGGCCGGATTGCCCTCCCAGGGCATCACCTCTTTGAACGTTCCGTCGCGCTGGTTCGAGAAGATGGCAGCCGGACCATGGGCGCGCGCCAGCACCACATCGATGTCGTGGTGATTGTCGTAGTCCGTCGCCGCCAAGCCGCGATATCCGCCGGGCTGCTGCCCGATGCGGGTACGTGCGGAGATTTCGGTGAAGCGTCCGGTTCCGGTGTTATGGAAAGCGCGGACTTTGCCGTCCGGCGCCGCGTCCGTCACCACAATGTCGAGAAAACCGTCGTGATCCAGGTCAATCAACGCCGCCGCGAGATGGTCACCCTTGCTTTGCAAGCCAACCTTAGCCGTCACATCGCGGAAACGATCCTGGCCCTCGTTATGCCAGAGCCATAGGCGCCCGCGGTCGGCCAGCAGCAGGTCGGGTTTTCCGTCGTTGTCGTAATCGCCCACCGCGCAACCCGCCCCGTGTACCGCAGGCGACAGCCCGGCGGAAGCGGTGATATCGCTGAAGCGCCCGTTGCCGAGATTGTGATAGAGCGCCGGGGCGCCGTTGCCGTTGACCAAAAGGACATCAGGCCGGGCGTCACCTTCCTCGATGACGCAGGCTCCCGAACCCAGCGCCGCCGCGCCCGTCGATCCCTGGTCGTGAAAGTGGATTCCGCTTGCCGCCGTGACGTCGACAAAATGAACCGGAACGCCCTGTGCCGCGGGTGACAGCCCCGGCGGAACCACATCCTCGGCCAGCGAGTACTGCCCCTCGTCGCCGTACTCCTGTCCCGCGGGCTTGTTCAACGGCGAACGTTTCCGCAGGTCTTGATAGCGGCGCAGATAAACCTGCGCCTTGGCTGCCTCGCCCTTGGCGCGATAGGTGTTGGAGAGACCAAAGACCGCGGACACGTCATCGGGATCAATCTCCAGCGCGCGCTCATAGTGACGCACCGCCTCGTCGTAACGCCGCAGATGGAACAACGAGAGCCCGGCATAGTAGTTGGCGCTCTTGTCGCGCGTGTCCGAAACCAGGACCTGCTGAAATTCCTTGACTGCCTCCTCGTACTCGCCGTGATTCTTATGGATCAGTCCCAGCACATAGTGGGCATGCAGATCATGGGGAGCGTGCAGAAGCACCTTCCCGAGGACGCGGCGGGCGTTCTGGTCCTTACCCGCCTCGTAAAATGCGATACCGAGGTTGACCTGCGCCTCGACCAGACGCGGGTCGTCATCCGAGGCCTCCTGAAATTGGGCCTGCGCCTTGGCGAACTCGCCGCGCGTCATGTAGGCCACGCCGCGATTGTTGGCGTGCAGTGCGGCCTCCACCTTGGCATCGGGCGGCGTCGCGGAAAGCTTCACGGTCGAAAGCAGAAGGGGAAACACCAGGAAGCAGGACTTGAGGGAAAGCGGCATGGGGGTCCGAACAGAATTCTACTCGACGCACCTGCCTTGGTGGAGCGTCGCGCTGGTACATGTGAACCCCCACCATTTGCCGGATCATCTGTTACGCTCAGCCGGAGACACATCAGCGCTTTTTTCTGATCTTTACGCATGATCCGCGAGACTGCCCGCAAGGTGTTGCTCATCGAAGCCGAGGCGCTGGCCGCGCTGGCGGAGCGCATTGACGCGCGCTTCGAACGCGCTGTCGAATTGGTGCGCGCCTGCCGCGGCCGCGTGGTCGTCACCGGAATGGGAAAAAGTGGCCTGGTCGCCCGTAAGATCGCCGCCACGCTTAGCTCGACCGGCACGCCGGCGCTGTTTCTGCATCCCGCCGAGGCGCTGCACGGCGATCTCGGCATGCTGGTCAAGGGCGATGTGGTCCTGGCGCTCTCCTACAGCGGCGAGACGCAGGAAATTCTTAACCTGCTGGGGCCCATCAAACGTCTCGGCATTGAGCTCATCGCCCTTACCGGCAATCCGGCAGCAACACTGGGCAAGGTGGCCGATGTCACGCTGGACGTCAGCGTGGATCGGGAGGCTTGCTCGATTGGCTTGGCTCCCACCGCCTCCACCTCGGCCGCTCTCGCCATGGGCGATGCTTTGGCGGTGACGGTCGCCGAGCTGCGTGGATTCAGCGAGCAGGATTTCGCCGGCTTGCACCCAGGCGGCAAGCTGGGCAAGAGCCTCACTCCGGTGGCGGAACTCATGCATACCGGCGAGGCCGTGCCTTGCGTCCGACTCGAAACGCCGTTCCAGGAAGTGGTCTATGAGATGAGCCGCAAGGGCTTCGGCGTCACCAGCGTTCTGGACGCGGCGGGCTGCGTGGCGGGTCTGATCTCGGATGGCGACCTGCGCCGACTCTTCACCAAGCATGGCAAGCAGGCGGTGGAGCTGCGAGCCGGGGAGTACATGACGCGCAATCCCATCACCATTCGTGCCGAAGAGCTGGCGCCCGCTGCGCTGCATCTCATGGAGACGCGCAAGATCACCGCCTTGCTGGTCACCGACCATGCCCGTCGCCTGCTCGGTCTCGTCCACCTCCATGACCTCTGGTCCACGCAGTTGTTCTAAGGCACTCCGTTTTGCCCAATGAGGTCAGGTGGGGGGCTGAGGGCGAGGGCAGACGAGCACGTACTCGACCGGTCACGGAGCTCCATGCGACTATGATTTTGCATGTCCTGTGATCGTCTTCCTGCCAGTGACCCTCCCACCATGACCACCACAGACGCTGCTCTCCGCGCCCGGCGCATTCGCCTGATCCTGTTTGACGTCGATGGAGTGCTGACCGACGGCATCATCTGGTTCTTTCCCACTGGAAAGACCACGGCGGACGAGTCGGGCAGCGCCGCCACCCCCGATAGCACTCTGCCGGCTGGAACAGCCATTCCGTCCGGCTCCATGATCGAGGTTAAGGGCTTCAATGCCCATGACGGTATCGGGCTGACCCTCGCGCGGCGCGCCGGCCTGAAGACCGGTGTGATCACCAAGCGCATCTCGGAATCGCTCGCTCTGCGCGCCCGCGATCTGCGCATGGACTTCGTGCGGCAGGGCGTGGAGCGGAAACGTGAAGCGTTGGATGCCATCCTCGCCGAAGCCGGGGTGACGGCGGAGGAGACTTGCTGCATGGGCGATGACATCATCGACCTTCCCATGTTGCGCGCGTGCGGCTTGGCCGCAGCGCCCGCCAACGCCCGTCCGGAGGTGTTGCGGTACGCCCACTTTGTCGCTGCTCACAACGGCGGGGCGGGGGCGGCCCGCGATCTGATCGAGTTCATCCTACGCGAACAAGGTCGCTGGGATGGGGCTGCCGCCGATTACGTCCAAGCGAGCGAGGAGAGATAGACGCCGCCGCATCGGCGAATAACCGCGGTTACTCGGCTTGTCACCCGCCATCTCGGCTTAGGCGCCGACTCGACGGGACAGAAGCAGCCATAATGAACTCATCTTTATGATGCCCTCGGCAGCCCGCGTTCTAGTGACCGTCACGGTATTGGCTCTGGCCTACCTGACGCAGCGCTTCTGGTTCTTGCAGACACGCCGTTGGGTATGGTTGCGCTGGCCATCGCCGCAGGCCGCGCGCACGCACGCTGTGCTATTTGCCGCGTGGATGCTGGGATTGATTCTGACGGGCGGCCACCAAGCCTATCGTGTCGACGCGTTCCGTTGGTGGGTCACCGTTCTCTATGCGATTTACTTTGTGGGATCGTTCGTTGCCGGGCTATTGCTGTTGTTTCTGCGCCAGGGTCGGCGCTGGCTGCGTAGCACGCCGGCCTCGGCCCAGACCGCGTTCACCCCACGGCGACAGTTTCTACGGGCCGCGACTGGGGCATTGGCCGCCGCGCCGTTCATAGCCTCGGTTTACGGGTTCGGCCGCGAGCGGCTCGACTTCACCGTGGAGCACGTCCAGCTTCACCTTGGCGCTGCCGGCAGTGGACTGCGGGGACGCACCATCGCCCAGCTCTCCGACATTCATATCAGCCCTTTCCTCAACGCCCGCGATCTGCGGCGGGCAGTGGACATGGTCAACGAGCTGAACGCCGATCTCATCTTCCTGACCGGCGATTTCGTGACCTTCAAGGGCGAGTCGCAATATGACTGCGTCCGCGAGTTGAAACGCCTGCGCTTCCGCAATCCTATCCTCGGCTGCCTCGGCAACCATGAAATCTATACTCACACTGAGGACAGCATCACGCGGCTTCTTGGGCAAGAAGGGATCGAAGTCTTGCGCACTCGCAGCCGGCTGCTTCATCTTGGCGGAACGCCTCTCAACGTTGCCGGTATCGATTTCCTTCGCGTCGGCGAGGAGCGTACCGTCGACCAGCTTCGCCCCTGGCTGCGGACCGATTCCATCAACGTTCTTCTCACCCACAACCCCAATGCGTTCGACCACGTGCAGGACCTTCCTGTGGATGTCTGCATCGCCGGGCATACCCACGGCGGTCAGCTACGGGTCGAGTTCGTGGAGGCCGATCTGACTCCCGCCCGGCTCATGACGCCCTACGTTGCCGGCCTCTATCGTCGTGGCGCGCAACAGCTCTACGTCAATCGCGGTCTCGGCACCATCGGAGTTCCCATCCGGTTGGGCGCTCCCCCGGAAATCACGCTCTACGAATTGGCCTGAGAGTCCGGAGCCAGCCGGGGGACCGCGTTAGGGAGCTGGGCTGGGGCGACCGATCTGCTACCCTCCTCGGCGATGACTATTCGCTGGATTCACGACCATTCCCTGCCGGCCGAGGCGCTGGTGGAATTCCAGCTCGAATTCGCGCAACACTGCCTCGACAATACGCAGGAACTGATCCGTTTCATGGACCAGAAAGCCGGGTACCTGTTAACGGCCGTCGGCGTGTTGACTGCCGCCGTGGGAACTCTTGCCGGCTGGGTGTTCAACGCGCGCCTCTTTGGACGCCATGCCAGCCCGTGGCAGATCAGCGTCGGCAGCCTGACCGTGTTCTATGCGTTGCTGGCCTTTGCGGTGATCTATCTGGCCACCCGCGTCTTTGCGGCGCGTCCACACACGCTACGTCCCAAGAGCCAGGCGCCAGGCCTGTTCTTCCCGCTCATCCTGCTGGAACGCTTTCAAGAAAACGAAGACCTCTACCTCGAAAAGCTCCTCAACAGCACCCCGCGCGACCTGCTGCACGACTATGCCAACTCCATGCTCGAGATCTCGAACATCTATCGTGCCAAACAGGCCCTGATCAACCGCGCAGTGGTCTGGTTCAAGGGCCTTTGCTTGATCTGGCTGTTCACCATGCTGGGTCTTCTCCTGATGCCTTACTTGCTCCAGAGTTGAGGGGGGGCCGTCTTGGCGATGCCTCTGCGTCTCGGTGATAATGAGCTCCTGAGAGGGCTTCCCATGCACGCCTCCTTACGACATGCTGTGGCCGGGTTGGCGCTGGTTCTTCTTGCTCGTTCCGGCGCCCAGGCGGCTTCATCGGGTCGGATGATCACCTTTTCTGCGACCACCGGCAGCCGCGGCTACCTTGCATTGCCGCACGGCGGCGGCACTCATCCCGCCCTCATCGTCATCCAGGAGTGGTGGGGACTCAACGATTGGGTCAAGGAACAGGCTGACAAGCTTGCCGCCCAAGGTTATGTCGCCTTGGCCCCCGATCTCTACCACGGCAAATCCGCCGACACCCCGGAGGGAGCCATGGCGTTGGCGCAGGCCTTCAACCGCGATCAAGGCGTGAAAGAGCTGCAGGCAGCCTTTGCCTACCTCAGTCGTCGTCGTGATGTCCGCGCCAAAGACGTGGGGGTCATCGGCTGGTGTTTCGGCGGGGGACTTTCCATCGCACTGGCCGAACAACAACCCGGTCTCAAGGCCTGCGTGGTGTATTACGGGCAGGTGCCCTCCGACAGCGCCACCGTCGCCCGCATTCACGCCCCCGTCTTGGGGAACTTCGGCGGCGCTGATCGCAACATCACCCCGGCAATAGTGCATGCCTTCGAACAGGCCATGCATGATGCCGGTCGGGCAGCCGACGTCAAAATCTATCCCGGCATGCCGCATGCTTTCGCCGGCTCCCGTGCCGTCGCCCCAGCCGAGGTCGCCGCCGCACTCGACGCTTGGGCAAGGACGTTGGCGTTCCTGAGAGCCCACTTGAACGGCCGCTAGGTCGCCAGCTCATGGGGCGGACGCGGCCCGCGGCCGTTTTTACGGCAGCCGTCGTTTTACCGATTCACTGACCAGCTTGCCGTCCACGCGGGCGCCTTGCGCCTGAAAGTGCGCCATGGTGGCCTTCATCACCGCGCCCATGTCTTTGGGTCCTTTGGCGCCGGTCTGGGCAATGGCCGCCTCGACCGCCGCCTCGATCTGCTCCGCCGTGGCCGCCTGCGGCAAGTAGGCGTTGATAAAAACGATCTCAGCCTTTTCTTTGGCCGCCAGTTCGGGCCGGCCGCCGTCCTGAAACTGTTGCGCGGCGTCCTCGCGTTGTTTGATCAGCGTGCTGAGCACCTGCATCGCTTCCGGATCGGTCAGCGGCTGCCTCTTCTCGACTTCCTTCATCTTCAGCGCCGTCTTCACCATGCGCAACGTCGAGAGACGCAGCTCCTCACGCGCTTTCATGGCAGCGGTCATATCGAGGTGGATGCGCTCGACGAGGGTCATAGGTGGGAATTATCGCCTGAAACTCCTCTCCCGCGGTGACGGGCTGAACGCTCGGTCGGCGCACGCCCACGCGGCGGCATAAAACCCCTGTGCTAGCATCAGTTTTTGCGCATCGGAACTGCGTTACATCAGCGCAGCCGGCAGTTCTTCAGATTGTCTCAACGCAACCATGCCAGCTAAAATGCGTGCCTTGGTCAAGCCTATGGCCGCCCCCGGGGCGGAACTGCAAGAAGTTCCCGTGCCGGAAATCGGGCCCAGCGACGTCCTGGTCCGGGTGCGCTTGGCAGCGGTGTGCGGGACGGATTTGCATATCTATAGCTGGGATCAGTGGTCACAACAGCGGATCAAGCCTCCGCTGGTCTTTGGGCATGAGTTCTGCGGCACGGTGGAGCGGGTCGGAGCCTTGGTCACCGCCGTCAAACCAGGCGACTACGTCTCGGCGGAGATGCACCTCGCGTGTGGCAAATGTTTTCAGTGCCGCACCGGCGAGGCACATATCTGCCAGTCGGTGCGCATCCTTGGCGTGGATGACAGCGGCTGTTTTGCCGAGTTCGTGCGTATACCGGAATCTAATATCTGGCACCTCGACTCCGCCATTCCACCGGAGTACGCCGCCATCCTCGATCCCTTGGGCAACGCGGTGCATACCGTCCTGGCCGGACCGATTGCCGGACGAACCGTGGCCGTGGTCGGGTGCGGACCGATCGGCCTGATGGCCATCGCCGTCTGTCGCGCCTCCGGGGCCGGCACCATTTTCGCGCTGGAAGTGAACGCCCACCGTCGTAAGTTGGCCGAGCGTATGCAGGCCGACGTGGTGGTGGACCCGCGCGATCAATCCGCCATCGCCGCCATGCGGCAGCGCCTGGCCGCCGACGGCGTGGATATCGCGCTGGAGTTTTCCGGCAACCCCGATGGCGTGCGTTCGGCGCTGGCCCTGGTGCGGCGTGGCGGCCGGGTGGCGCTGCTGGGAATACCGGCCAAACCGGTGGAACTGGATCTGGCGCGCGACGTCATCTTCAAGGGCGTCACCGTTCAGGGCATCAACGGCCGCCGCATGTACGAGACTTGGTACCAGATGGAAGCCCTGCTGCGCGATGGACGCGTGAACCTCGGCCCATTGTTCACCGACCGGCTGCCGCTCGCCGACTTTAAGCTGGGCATGGATCGGCTGCGCAGCGGCGAGGCGTGCAAGGTTCTGTTTTTTCCCGGCGAGGACGGGTAACACCCGGTTGCCGCCGCGCCGCGATTTTCAGATTCGAGGAGGACACGGATGTCCCGCCCACAGCTTGACTACCTGGCCGCGGAAATGGCCGCGCTGGACGCCAAAGGCCTGCACTTTTCGTTGCGCGTACTGGAAGGTGAACAGCGCCCACGGGCGGTGTTTGATGGGCGGCGCGTCATCAATCTGAGCTCAAACAATTATCTTGGGCTCACCACCCACCCCAAGCTTCGCCAGGCCGCGCTGCAAGCCATCGAACGCTACGGCGTCGGGTCGGGGGCGGTGCGCACGATCTCGGGAACCATGGATCTGCATATGGATCTCGAGCGGCAGATCGCGGCTTTCAAGCACACCGAGGCGGCGGTGGTGTTTCAAAGCGGCTTCACCGCCAACGCGGGCACGGTGAGCGCCATCCTCGGGCGCGAAGACTACATCATCAGCGACCAGCTCAACCACGCGAGCATCATTGACGGGGCGCGGCTGTCGCGCGCCACCATCAAGGTTTTCCCGCACAAGGATGTGGCCGCCGCCGAGCAGATCCTGCGTGAACTGGCGCCCCTGCCGGGCCGCAAGCTGCTCATCACCGACGGCGTCTTCAGCATGGACGGCGACATCGCGCCCCTGCCGGGCCTTTGCGATATCGCGGAGCGCCACGGCGCCATCATGATGGTGGATGACGCACACGCGTCCGGCGTGCTGGGCCGCCACGGACGCGGAACGGTGGATCATTTCCAGTTGCATGGGCGGGTGGACGTCCAAGTCGGCACGCTCTCGAAAGCCATCGGCGCCCTGGGCGGCTATGTCTGCGGACGACGCGAACTGATTGATTTCCTCTACCATCGGGGCCGGCCATTTCTGTTCTCCACCTCGCACCCACCTTCCGTGGCCGCCACCTGTCAGGCCGCATTTCACGTCCTGGAAGACGAGCCGCAACACATGGAGCGACTCTGGGAGAATACGCGCTACTTCAAGGCCGCCCTGCAACAACTCGGCTTTGATACCGGCCTGAGCGAGACGCCGATTACCCCGATCATGGTGGGGGCCAGCCGCAAGGCAATGGAGTTTTCGCAGGCCCTGTTCGATGAAGGTCTCTTCGCCACCGCCGTCGCCTATCCCACCGTGCCGGAAGGCTCGGCGCGCCTGCGCACCATCGTCACCGCCACGCACACGCGCGAGGACCTGGATGAGGCCCTCGGTATCCTGCAACGGGTGGGGACTGCAATGGACCTTTGCTGACCTTCAGCTTGGGATGGGAATAACTTGCTCCCGGAGGCGATTATTAGGTTTACTGGAACAGTCGCCCATTCAGAACCCGCATGCACCCCAGCGTCAACTTTGCCTACGCCTTCCTCGCCGGACTGTTGTCGTTTTTGTCGCCCTGCGTGCTGCCCCTGGTGCCGGGCTACATCTCAATGCTTTCGGGAACCGCTGGCATCGCGACCAGCGAGTCCGACGAGCCGGGCGCCGGCAGCGGCCTGCTGCGCAATTCCCTGCTCTTCGTGCTCGGATTTTCCATTGTCTTTATCGCCCTGGGAGCTGCGGCGACCTCTGTGGGTCAGGTACTCCGCAGCCACCAAGCGCTTCTCAGTGAGATCAGCGGCCTGGTGGTCATCCTCTTCGGGTTGCACTTGATCGGGGTGATCAAAATCAAGGCACTCTATGCCGACAAGCGGGTGCGCAATCACGGCATGTCGGCCGCGGGCATCGGACCTTTCCTGATCGGCTTCGCCTTTGCTTTCGGCTGGACACCCTGCATCGGCCCGATTCTCGCCACCATTCTCCTGCTCGCCGCCCAGGAAGGCACCGTGCGCCAAGGCGTTCTGATGTTGGTGGTCTACTCGTTGGGGCTGGCCGTCCCGTTTCTGCTCACCGCTCTGGCGCTCGAACGTTTTGCGCGTTTCTATAAGGGGTTTCGCCGGCACCTGCACACCGTCGAGGTGGTTTCCGGCGTGCTTCTGGTGGGCATCGGCGTGCTGCTGCTCACGCACCGGCTGACCATCCTCTCTGCTTATTTGGCCCGGCTGCCGGTCTTTAATAAACTGATTTTGTAGTCCGTCTTGAGTATTCCATGACAGAAACTTCTTCCTCCACCCCGACGCCCGCCACCCCGACCCCCGCTGGGGGCAAGGCCGGCAATTGGATCATCATCGGTGTGGTGCTGATTGCCGGCCTGATTTACATCGCCAAGAACCGTCGCGATGCTGCCAATCAGCGTCCCGCGAACCAGAATGCTGTCGGTGAGATCCTGCTGCCGGCTGACAATCCTCGCCTGGCCGGCATCCCCGCCCCCGACTTCACCCTGAAACAACTCGATGGCACACCCATTCATCTCGCCGACCTGAAAGGCAAGGTCGTGGTGCTCGACTTCTGGGCGTCTTGGTGCGGACCCTGCAAAATTGAAATGCCCTGGTGGTCCGATCTGCAAAACAAATATCGCGCGCAGGGGTTAGTGATTTTGGGTGTCTCGGAGGACGACAGCGACAACGACGTCAAAAACTACCTGCAGGCCAACCCGGTGAGCTACCAGGTGGTGCTCGATCACAGCACCTTGACCAATACCTACGGCAGCCCCGAAGGACTGCCGACAACGTTATTCATCAAGCGGGACGGGACATTTGCTGCCCGCGTCTTGGGACTCGAAGATCGCAATGAACTGGAAAACCATATCAAGAAGATTCTCTAGCCGATCTTGGACGCTGGCATTGGTGGTGGCCCTGGCCTGCCTCGGAATCGTGGCTGCGCAGGATACAGCCAGCGTGGTCAAGGTCACACCCACCACTCTCCGTTTGCGCGAAAGGCGGGTCGCCACTCTGGCGCTCCAACTGCAGGTGCGCGAGGGCTACCATATCAATTCCAATCGACCCAAGCTCGACTACCTGATCGCGACGCAGTTCACCCTCGACCCCCAGCCGGGCTTTACCTTGGTCGGCCTAAAGTGGCCTACGGCCACCGACAAGAAGTTCGCCTTCTCCGGAGACCCGCTCTCCGTGTTTCAAGGTACGGTGCCCTTGGGAGTCGAATTGAAAGCCGGCCCACACACCGTCGGGAGCCATGTGCTGCACGGCAAGCTGCGATACCAGGCCTGCTCGGAGGAACTCTGCCGCCCGCCAGTGACCATGCCGGTGGACCTGCACGTCGAAGTCGTGCATGGCTGAAACCCGGCCGGCGCGGAACGCTCATTTTGCGTTCGCTAACGAAACCAGGTTCGCCAACAGGCGAAACGCCCCCGGAACGCCCTCGCCCAGTTGCCGGTACAACGCATAGGATTGCAGCACGTAAATGCCTTTGCCGTAGTGCGCTACCAGGAACCCGCCTTTTTGCGGTGCTTGGTTGAGGTCGTGCGAGCTGAGCAGTGGCGTGTAGCGCGCATCCCAGGAGTCCAGAAAGCGCGAACCCCGCTGTTCCACCCAGTTGGCGAAGTCGGATTGAGTGATGCGATTGGGGAAATTCAGCACCGGCTCCTGGGGGGCCAGAATCTCCACCGCGGCGTCTTCCTCGGAGACCTCCTGCGCCGAGCCCATTTTGTAGGGATAAGGACCGTAGTTGTGGTCGAACTCAGTGGTGTTGTACTGCACCACCAGTACCCCCCCCTGCCGAACGTAGTCGAGCAACCGGGCATTGTAGGCTCGCACATCGGGGCGCGCGGCATAAGCTCGAATGCCCAGCATGATTTCGCCGTACTGGCTGAGATCGCCGGTCGCCAGATCCACCGGTGAGAGCAGCGTGGGATGCACCCCCAGAGTCTCCAGCGCTTGCGGCACCGCATCGCCCGTACCCATCACATAGCCGACCCTGGCCGGCGCGGCGACGCGCACCTCAACGCCTTCGGCTCGGTAAGTAGCCGGCGTGAAGAACGGGTAGCTGCGCAAGCCGGGATAGCCCACCTCGCGGTAGCCCTCGCGATACTCTTGTCCACCCTGCTTAGCCACCGCCATGATGGTGTACGGTTGGGCGCGAACCGCAACGGGGATCACGCGAAAGACCAGTGCCGCAGCGTCCCCCGCGCGCGCCAGTTTCACACTGGCTTCCCGCGGTTCGCTCCGCCAGCCTGCGGGCAACTGCAAGTGCACCTGGCTCGCGGCGGCGCCGTTCACGTTGCCGCGCAAATTCACCGTCAGATCGAAGCCTTTGGAGTTGAGCGGAATCACTCCTGCGCGCGGCGCGAGTTGCACTGAAAGCGCCGGCTCGAACAACAGCGGGGAAAGCACCTGGCCCTGCCCATTGACATGCTGGGTGGTCCAAACGTCACGCCCGATGTCGAGGGTTGTGCCGGCCACTGCCAGCGTCACCTCGGCGTGCAACGGGTAGGGCGCGAAGGGCGCCAAAGCGTACTGCGGCAGTTCGAGGTGGTACCAGGATTCCTCAACCGAGTCGCGTGGCCGCCAGTACGGCCGCGTGTAGGTGGGTTCCGTTGGCGCCTGCACCGCAAACTTCCAAGTCGAGGCCGAGGTCGGAGTGAGCGCTTCCGCAACCCCTTCCAGCCGGCTTGATTTCCAACCGGACCCCTCCCCGGCGAGGTACACCCCGGTCACCTCTGCCGGCGCGGTTGACCGGCTTGCAATTTGCACGGTGACGCCAAACGACTCGCCGGGGGTCACGGTCTTGGATGTGTCCGGCCAGACAAAGCGGGCAAAGAATCCCGTGGGCTCCCGTTCCGGACTAACCGTCGGGTAAATCACCAAGCCCAACGCTTCGGCGATGGCATTTTGGAACTGCCGCACTTTGAGGCCGAGTTCGAATTCGATGTCCGCCTTGGGAGCGTCGGCGATGGCCGAGGCTTGCACTTGCACCCGCAGCGCGCGTAGCTGATTGAGACCGGTGGCCAACGGTGCGACGACGGCTTCCGGGTGATCCACACGGAATACGCTGCGGGCCTGCGCCACCTGCGCCGAGATTCGCTCGAGCGCCGGGTGCAACCATTCCGGCGCCGCACCGCCTGCCCACTGGCTTAGCCCCTGCAGGCTGACGTCCAGCCCGTCGAAGAATCCGGCCTCATGAGCGCCCGCCCCCGACGCCGGAAAGAGGCGTTTGTAGTAGGACTTGTAGTCGCCCGGCTTGGCGATCGCGCCACCCCCGTACTGGCTGCGATGGTTCCACCACCCGAGGCGGGAGATGCCAACGTACGTGTCCCCCAGCACCGGGTCGAAGGCGCCAGTATCAATGGCGACATTCCAATCCTCGCTGGCGCGGACGTTATCCATGTAAAGCTTGCGCGCCTGCCAGGGCCGCAACCCCTCGGCCAGTTGATCGGGAAACTTGGTGGGGTCAGCGGCGGCGTAAAACGCCTCCCGGGCGAGAATGCCGGATAGTTGATGGTTGCCGTGCCCGTCGCGCTCCGTGCCCTCGAATCGCGGAATCACGACCAGCGGCCTGTAGGTGCGAATCGCGCGCACGACGTCAGCCAAAGCGCGTTGCTCACCCCACTTCTGGCGCGACTCCTCGGCGGTCTTTGAAAAGCCGTAGTCGATCACGCGCGAGAACATCTGGTCGGTGCCGTAGTAGCGGTCGGCATCCAGCAACTCGCGGGTGCGTAGAATGCCTTCGGCGTCGAAGTAATCAGCGGTCATCAGGTTCTGACCGCCCTCGCCGCGTGTGAGCGTCAGCAGCCCCATGCGCACGCCGTGACCGCGCGCCTCCTCCACCAACATGCCGCCGTCCTCATCGTCGGGATGGGCGGTGACATGTAGCGCACTGGCAAGGGTGTCCAGCTTCTTGAGCGCCTGCCACACGGCGACCGCTCCCTGATCCATGGGCAGCGGCAACACATCCTGTGCAGAAGCCACGGACATGGCGGCGAGACACAGGACGGAGAGAAAAACGGTTTGTTTCATACGGAGCTCGTATTGTAGACGGGTGAAGGGAGTGAAAAGTGAAAAGTGATGAGGCGCGCGCGGTCCGCCGCATCACTTTTCACTTTCCACTTTTCACTTGTTCCAGTCCGCCTCATCACTTTCCACTTTCCACTTTTTACTCGTGTTAGCTTCATTCGATGGCCACCACGCAGGCATTGCCCGATGCGCTGCCGCGCAGTGTCGGCCTGCCCCATGCCACGGCGCTCAACATGCTGCACATGGTGGGCATCGGGCCGTTCATCACCATGCCCCTCCTGCTGGCCACCATGGGGGGCCCGCAGGCGATGGTGGGCTGGGTTTTGGGTGCGCTGGTCGCGTTCGCCGACGGCTTGATCTGGGCGGAACTAGGCGCAGCGCTACCCGGTTCCGGCGGTCCGTACCTTTATTTGCGCGAGGCCTTCGGTAGCCACACCTTCGGACGTCTGCTGGCCTTCGTGTTTATTTGGCAGATTGTCCTCACCGCGCCGCTTTCATTGGCGGCCGGCTGCGTGGGCTTCGCGGACTATGCGGCGCGCGTTGTCCCGATCGGCCTCGGGGCGCGTCCTTGGGTCGCCGCCGGTGCGGCCGGCGTATGTGTCGTCCTGCTCTACCGCAACATCAGCAAGACCCGCCTCGTTTCCTACGCGCTGTGGGGCGGTTTGATGGCGGTGGTGGCGATCCTGATCGCCGTCGGGCTGCCCCATGCCCACTGGGCCAACCTGCGCTTCACCGCATGGCCGCACGGGCGCGATGGCTTCCTCCGCCTCGGGGCGGCCACCCGCTACGCCATGTACGACTATGCGGGTTACTGGACGGTGAACTACTTCGCCGCCGAAGTCCGCGACCCGGTGCGCACCATCCCGCGTTGCATCCTCTGGTCAGTGGCCGGCGTGGCCGTCCTGTATCTGGTGATGAACACCATCATTGTGGCGGTGTTGCCACTGAATGTCGCCATGCACTCGACCGCGGTGGTCACCGACCTGATGCTGCAGGTGGCGGGACCGCGTGCCGCGCTGGCCATGACCCTGCTCATCCTGGCCCTCACCCTGGCCTCGCTCTACTCCGCCCTGCTAGGCTACTCGCGCGTCCCCTACGCCGCCGCCCAGGACGGCAATTTCTTCCGGCTGTTTCGCCATCTCCACCCGCGTGAACAGTTTCCGGATTATTCCCTGCTGCTCATCGGCCTGCTCGCCGCCGCCGCCAGCATCTTCTCCCTCAGCCACCTGATCGAGTACCTTTTGGTGCTGCAGATCTTGATGAAGTTCCTGCCGCAAATCGCGGCCCAGGTCGCCCTGCGCCGTCGTCCCGGCTTTCCCCTTCCCTTCAAGATGTGGCTGTATCCGCTGCCCGCCATCGTGGCGCTCGCCGGCTGGAGCTACATCGCCGTGACCGCCAACAAGGGCGCCGTCGGCGTGGGACTCCTGCTGACCATCGCCGGAGTCGGCGCGTTTCTTCTGCGCGCACGCTATCACCGGGAGTGGCCGTTCGAAACGGTTGACGGTTGACGGTTGTCAGCCTCGCGCACCGCAGTTCCTCGATCTTCCTTGCTCCTTCCCCCGTCCCCTCCTTCCCTCTTCCCTCCTCCCTCCTCCCTTCCGCCACGCGTTACGCTGAGAGCATGCATACCCGCAAGCTGGGCCGCACCGGCCTGAAAGTCTCGGCACTCTGCCTGGGCACCATGACCTTCGGTCATCAGGCCGACCCATCCGAGGCGGACGCCATCATGGACACCGCCTTTGCCGGCGGCATTGATTTCTTCGACACCGCCGACGCCTACCCCGTGCCTCCCACCCTCGAAACCGCGGGCCGCACCGAGGAGATCGTCGGCCGCTGGTTGGGCAGCAAACGTCAGCAGATCGTGCTGGCCACCAAGTGCCGCTTTCCCATGGGCCCACGTCCCAACGATGGCGGCCTCTCGCGCCGCCACATTCTAGAAGCCTGCGACGCCAGCCTGCGCCGGTTGCAGACCGATTGGATCGACCTCTACCAGGTCCACGCCCCCGATGCCGATACGCCCATTGACGAGACGCTGCGCGCCCTCGACGACTTGGTGAGATCCGGGAAGGTGCGCTATATCGGCTGCTCCAACTTCGCCGCATGGCAGTTGGCCTTGGCGCTGGGAGTCAGCGAACGCGCCGGCTGGGCGCGGTTTGACTGTGTGCAGCCACGTTACAACCTGCTCACGCGCGATATCGAACAAGACCTGCTGCCGCTGTGTCGCGACCAGGGTGTGGGTGTGATCGCCTACAACCCGCTGGCGGGCGGACTCCTCACGGGCAAGTACCGCGCCGGCCAAGCCCCGCCCTCCGGCAGCCGCTTCGCTCTCGGCGGTCAGACCGGACCGATCTATCGCGAACGCTACTGGCAGGAACCGCAGTTGACTACGGTTGAACGACTTGCCGGGACGCTATCGCAGCCCGTGGCGCAGGTGGCGCTGGCGTGGGTGCTGGCGCAACCCGGGGTAAGTTGCGCCATCGTGGGCGCGAGCCGCGCTTCGCAACTCGTCGAAACCCTTCCCGCCGTGGATCTGCAACTGACGGCGCCGGACCTCACCCTTTGTGACGCCGCTTGGTACGACATTCCACGGCGGCCTGCCCACATCGGACAGGTGCAGCCCGCCAGAAAGCTTTAACTCGCCAACCCGGTGCGGACGAAAAAAAGAGAGCGCGCCGGGTGCCGTCGCATTGCGATGCGTCCCCCGGCGCGCTCCCGGTTTCACCCCTCACCCGGGCGGCTTAGTGGTTGTCGTTGTCGTGGTCCTTGCCGTGGTCCTTGTCCTTGCCGTGGTCCTTGTCCTTGCGGTGCTTGCGGTCGGCGCGGTGCTCGCGCTTGTCTTCCCGCCGTTCCGCCTTGTTGCGGGCTTTGCCATGGTGCCACCAGCTCGTATGCCGGTGCTCGCGCCGGTCGTTGTCGCGCGTGTTGTCCTGTTCCGCCTTGCGGCTTTCGTTGGTCTCGAGGCGACCAAGGGCGTTGGGGTTCTGGACCCTCGTCTCCGCCCGATCCATGCCGCGCATCGCTCCCCCGGCGTTGCCGTTGGCCGAGGCCATGCCTCCCCCGCCATGTCCGCCACCGCGCCCGTGCTGCGCCAGCAACGGACTGACCGAAACGAACAACGACGCCGCAAGAAGTGCCAAAAACGGTTGCCGAGTATTCATAATGCTATCGTCCTTTCGAACTCCACCCAGCGGAAGAGCAACTAGCCTGCCAAACCAATAAACCGTTTAGTTGCAATAGCTTACACCCTATCCGGACATCCCCAGTGGCACCGCCTGCGTACTTTTTACCAAACCAACCGCCCCAGCACGCCATTTTCCCGACCCGCGCCGATCGCGGCCGACTCATCACTCGTCACTCATCACTTCCTGCCCTCCTTGCCTCCCCGACCCACCTAAAGGTACTGTGTCGCTTCACCGAGGAGGCCCGCATGTCGTCCGATTGGAACCGCCGTGAGTTTGTCCGCGCCACCGCCGCCGCCGGGTTGGGAACCTTGGTCACGGCGCGCCCCGCCTCCGCGCGTATCGTGGGCGCCAACGACCGCATTCGCCTCGGCGCGATCGGGACAGGAGGGCGTTGCCAGTACCTGTTGCAAGTTCTAAACGGTCTTCCCGGAAATGAAATTGTGGCGCTCTGCGATGTGTACCAGCCGCACCTGCTTGAAGCCGCCCATCTCGCGATTGACGGTGCCGGCCTCTACAGCGACTACCGCCGCGTCCTCGACCGCCCGGATGTCGACGCCGTGGTGATCGGCGCCCCGGACCACTGGCACAAGCATCTGATGATCGCTGCGGTCGCGGCCGGCAAAGACGTGTACTGCGAGAAGCCGATGACGCATGCCATCGCCGAAGGTCCGGAGATCATCCACGCCGTGGCCGCCTCGGACCGCGTGGTTCAGACCGGCACGCAGCAACGCAGCTGGCCCCACTTTTTGCTGGCGGCGCAACTGATCGATGACGGAGTGATTGGGCAGGTGACGTTCGTTCACACCTACTGGTACCAGAGCTACGGCTGGCAAACGCCTGCGCCCCGCCCCCGGCAGTCCTTCGACCCCTCCCTGCTCGACACCCGCGCCTGGCTGGGCAGCGCGCCCCCACAGGAGGTTGATGCGGAGAAATTCCGCTTCTGGCGCTGGTTCTGGAACTTCGGCGGCGGCAACCTCACCGACCTGATGACGCACTGGATCGATATGGTCCAGCTCTACATTCACCAGCCGGCGCCGCTGGCCGCCACCACGGTCGCCAACAACTTCCTCCATCCCCAGTGGCAGTGCCCTGACACGATCACCTGTGCCTTGCAGTATCCGGGGAGCGTGAATGTGACGCACACCGGCGCCATGCAGTCGAGCATTGACGATGGGGGCATCGAAGTGCGCGGCACGCGCGGCACCCTGAAAATCGACCGGCAGCGCCTGGTGGTCTACCCGGAGGGCATTGCCAACCTACCGCACAGCAACGCCCCGGAGCCCGAGATTCGCATGATCTCCGAGCGCGACGGCACGGTGGACCACATGAGCAACTTCCTCGACTGCATCCGCAGTCGCAAACGGCCCAACGCCCACGTTCAGGTCGGATTGGAGGCCGCTCGTACCGCCCACCTCGGCAACCTCGCCCTGCACCGCGGCCGGCGCATCGAGTGGGACGCCGCCACGCAGAGCGTGCGCGCCTGAGATGACACGGATGGACGCGACGTGCCTGACCGGCTCCGCCGGGGCCCACCACTCACCCCATGACGTGGCGGGCAGCGTGGCCGCTGCCCGCCCTTCTACACGACTACTGCAGGAAGTAAATTGCCTGTGACCGCTCGCCGTTGGCTCCCTGGACGGAGAGGTTGAGGTTTACTTGCACGACGGGAAGTCCATTGCAAGTTGAGGGGATTGTTATGCTGCCGGAGGTCGTGCCCGCGGGCAGATCGAGATTATCGACGTTGCAATTGAAGGTGGCCGGATTGCTCTGATTCCCTGTGAACGTCTGGGCGTTCAGCTTGACGCTCGCGATGGGATAGGTCGTCGGCAGCGTCCAGTGATAAGTCACGGGTTGATTGAACGTCAGCGAACTGATGGACGTGCTGGTCAACCCGGTGAACCCCGTGGGGTCGGTGGTGACCGCGTTACTGGCCAAAGTGTAGATGACCGGAGAGCCGGAGAGAGGGGTGAGGGTGAAAGTGAAGTTGGTGCCCGCCGGGATTAGAGTCGCCAGCGGTCCACTATTGATGAAGTAGTGATCGAGTTTCACCGTCAGTGTCGTGGTGGGGGTGGGATTCAGAGTTTCCACAATCGTTGGCCCCAACGATAAGGCGGCATTGGACCAGATGTTGCCGCCGGCAATCGTCACGGCTGCAACCGTACCCTGCGCGGGCTGCACATCGACATTGACGTCCGGCCCGGAGTTGACGGGGTTGGAGCCTTGATTGGTGCGCATCTCCGATTGCAAGCTCATCTTCGCGATGCGCCGATTGCCCCACCAGAGCCAACTGCCGTTCACTGCCTTGAACTGCGTTTGAACCCCTTGGACGGAGCTAACCGAGCCCTTGGAAATCGCCAACTGAACATAAACATCGGCGACCCCAGCGGTGAGGTCGAGGCTATTGACGGTGAGCACACCGATTGAGTTCACCGTTACGCCCCGAAGAAATCCGGCGACGTTGGCGGCAAAGAGCGACTGATTGAGCCCATCACTCATGAGGTCCGCGGCCAAGTACGGAATCAGGTCGGAGTCGGCGAGCAGCGCCCCCTTCTGATTCACGGTGGCGGCAAAGGAGGCTAGGCCGGCGTTGATCGCCGCCAGCGCGGTCTGCTGCGCCGTCTGCGTCGGTACCACGATGCTGACCGAACTGCTCGACGTACCCGCCGGGCTCGTCGTGGTGGTGGCCACCGCGACCGAGCCGGTCGTGGGGTTGTAGGTCAGAGTTGAGTTTTGCGTCGTCGTGCCATCGGTGATCGTCACCGTGCCGGCGGTGTTGTTGAGCGTGGTCTGATCCAGCACCAGGTCCACCCCGGTGTTATTGGCCGCGAACGGTGTCGCGATCAGGTCAAACTGGGCGACGGTCACGCCCGCCTTCTGCAGCCACAACTGCACCACTTGCTTTACCAGGTTGGCCAACAGCGCAACCCCGGTGGGCGCGGGTGGCGCGTTCGCGGCCGGGCTGGCAAAGGCGCTGTCAATCGCAACCCCTTGGGCCTTGTACCACGAACGAATCACCATGTCGGTCAACGGATCCAGGTTGATCGTGGCCGTCGCGTTGCTGGTCGAGCTGACGCTGTACAAGCTGCCCCCGGCCGCCAGCGGGATCTGCAGCAGGAAGGGCGCACTCAGCCCGGTGGTGTCGATGGAGAAACTGCCATCGGCCGCGGTCGTGGCTTGACGGGTATTACCCAGGGCATCTTTCAGCGTCACGGCCACCCCTGCGATGGGGCGCCCCGTGGCCGCTGTTCCGGTCACCGTGGTCGGGACGACGACCGTGGCCGCCGCCGTGTTGCTGGTCACCGTGCTGCTCACCCCGCTGGCAGAAGCGGTAATGCTGGCTGTCCCCACTGCCTTACCCGTCGCCAGCCCGTTGGAGTCAATCGTCAGCGCCGTGGTATTACTCGACGCCCACGTCAACGTCAGCCCGCTCAGCAGGTTGCCGGTCGCCCCCTTGGCCGTGGCGGTGAACTGTTGCGTCAACCCCACTCCGACCGTCGCGCTGGTCGGGGCGATCGCGATGGTCGCCACCGGATCCAAGCCGGTGATCGTGGCGCTGTTGCTGGTCACCGTGCCGGAGGTGGCGGTCACGGTCGCCGTGCCGGCCGTGATGCCCGTGGCCAGCCCGTTGGCGTCAATCTTGAGCACCGCGGGATTGCTCGATGTCCATGTGTAGGTCAGTCCGGTCAGCGTATTGCCGGTCGCCCCCTTGGCCGTGGCCGTGAACTGCTGCGTCTGGCCAGCCAGCACCGTTCCCGACGCCGGGGAGACCGCAATGGTCGCCACCGGATCGCTGGCTGTCACCGTGGCCTTGTTGCTGCTGATGGTGCCGACGCTGGCCGAAACGGAGGCGGTGCCGGCCGCCTTGGCGGTGGCCAAGCCGTTGCCGTCCACAGTGACAATCGTCGTATCACTCGACGTCCAAGTCACGCTGACTCCGGTCATCGGCTTGCCGGTCGTGTCCACCGCGGCGGCCGAGAACTGCTGCGTCTTGCCGGCATTCAGCGCGGCCGTGCTGGGCGAGATGCTGAGACTCGCCAACACCGGCGTGGGGGGCAGATTATTGGTTCCGCCGCAGGCGGTCATCCCCACTGTCACAGCCAGAACACCCACCAAGGTCAGGAAGCTAGGTCGTCGAGAGTCCACGCGGAACCTCCATCAAAACATTGAACTTATCGCGATTGAACGCTTGCGCGCCTTCGGATAAAGACACGCCCCCAAGCCGTACGTCGCGCTGCAGGTGGCCCATTAAGCCGTAATTTCCAGTAAACTTACAAGTGGCAGGAAGGGGCGGGAGAGGACATCAGTAGTCGCAAAGACTCGGCAAGCCGCGCTTCATCAACGCCATCCATGCCCGAACCCCACGAACAGCGTCTCGACTCCTGGAAGGAGATTGCCGAATACCTGTCTCGCGACGTTCGAACCGCGCGGCGCTGGGAGCAGGAGCGTGGCCTGCCCGTCCATCGCCTGCCGGGCCGGCAACGCAGCGCGGTCTTTGCATTCCCGGAGGAACTGAAGTGTTGGATGGAATCCCAGGCGGATTCCAAGGTGTCCGCTACAGTCATTTCAGAAGAGTTACCCCCCACACCTTTGCCTCCCGCCCCGCGCCCCTCCACGTGGCGCGGGGCGCTCATGGCGACGGGATTGGCTCTTCTGGTCTGGTGGGCCGTGGTTGCGATTCGAACGCGGGGCTTCGCCCCCCTGGACCATCTTGGATTTGACGTCGATCAGATCAGCGGCTTCACGCGACAGGGGGGCCTCCTCTGGCGCCATGCGCTGAAGCCAGGGCAGATGGCGGTCAAAGATCCGGCAGCTCAGCAGTTCATCGGCTTGATGGGGAATCGACGCCTGACCTTGGCCGTTACTGAGGATCTGGCCCCCCCCTGGCCGGGAGCCCATCTGCGGGCACTACGCCCAACTGACGGCCGTCAACTCTGGGACTGGCATCCGTCTGACACGTTGCGTTTCGGCCAGGACGCCTATGGCCCACCGTGGAAGTTCAGCGCCATGGCGGTCGCCACCACGGCCCCGGCTCGCATCGCCGTGGCGGTGCATCATCGCACCTGGTGGCCGTCCACCGTCACCCTGCTGGACGCCAATGGCCAGCCCCAGGGCGAGTTCATCAACTCGGGATGGATCACCTTCCTGTTTTTTGGATCGGGACGCTTCGCCGCCGACTTGTTCGCTGGGGGAGTCAGTAACGCCCGCGATGGCGGCGCCCTCGCCATTCTGAACCGCGACGCATTCCAGGCGCATTCTCCTGAACTTCCCGGCACGACGTTCGCTTGCCTGACCTGTCCCGGCAGCGGCCCGGAACATTATTTTGTGTTCCCGCGCTCCGAACTCAATCGCATCACCGGCCAGACTTTCAACACTGTCATTGATGTGACCGTCACCGCTTTCGGTTTTGAAGTTCAGACTTCGGAAGGTCTTGCGACCACCGCCATCTACGATTTTGGCCTGGACTTCACCCTGCGGCGCGCCCGCTTCGGCGAGCGCTACTGGGACTGGCACCGCCGCTTGGAAGCCGAGGGCAGGATTCACCACAGCGTCGCCGAGTGTCCCGACCGTTTTGGGCCGGGACCGGTGGCTGCATGGAGTCCCGACCGAGGCTGGCAAGAGCTGCGACCTCAAGCGTTCGAGGCGCGCGCCGTCGGGCTCGGCGCAGCCCAGATCGCCCGCACCCCCGTCAGTCACCGATTGAGTCACCAGGCGCCCGGCCGATGATCGAGCGTCTAGACTGAAGCGTGCCTGCCTCGCCCACTCAACCGGCGCTGGCTTCTCCAGTCACGGTCGGACTGGGAGAAGTGCTTTGGGATCTCTTTCCCACCGGTCCACGCCTGGGGGGCGCGCCCGCCAACTTTGCCTGGCACGCCGCGCAGCTAGGGGCCTGCGCTGCATCGGTCTCGGCGGTGGGCGCCGACACCTTGGGCGAGCGCATCCGCCGCGCATGGGACCACCACGGCATCGCGCTCGATGGCTTGCAAACCGACGCCGCCCACCCCACCGGCACGGTGCGCGTCGAACTGCGTGCGGGCCTGCCGCATTACACCTGCACCCGCCACGTCGCCTGGGACTACCTCGTCTGGAATGAGGCCCTCTCGCAACTGGCGCACCGTACCGCAATCGTCTGCTTTGGCACGCTCGGACAGCGCGCGCCGCACTCCCGGGCCGTCATCCAGCGCTTTCTGCGGGCGGTCCCTCGCACGGCGCTGCGCCTGTTCGACCCCAACCTCCGGCAGCGCTTCTTCGATCGCGAACTTCTGACGCAGAGCTTGCGGCTGGCGAACTGGCTCAAGCTCAACGATGCCGAGCTCGGCAAACTGCAGCCGCTGCTGGTCGGCGCCACCGCCCTGCCTCCGTCCCTTGCCAGCGCAGTCGGCAGCGCTGCGGCTCGCCGACGGGCCACCATCTCCTACGGGCTACTGCGCCAGTTCCGGCTGCAGGCGGTGGTCATTACGCGCGGCTCGCAGGGCAGCGAGCTCGTGACAGCACGCGAGTTTTTCCGCACGCCGGCCCCGCTGATCACCGTCGTCGATACCGTGGGGGCAGGCGATGCTTTCAATGCCGCCCTCGTCCTCTCCTGGTGGCGACACCACAACTACCAATCCGCCGCCGTCTTCGCCAACCAGGTTGGCGCCCACGTGGCCAGCCGTGCCGGCGCAACACCCCGCTTGCCCTCCCGACTACGGTTACTGGGACGGTAATGGTTGTCGGTTGTCAGATCACGGAACTACGCGCCTTGCACGCCGCCTGAACGTTACAATCCCCCATGCCTCCTTGCGCCGTGATTGCCGGGGCGTCCTCTGGAATTGGCCACGCGATGACGCTTCATTTGCTTGCCGCCGGTTGGGATGTGGCCGTACTCGCCCGCCGCGGCGAACGGCTCGACCAGTTGGCACGCAACGCACCTGGGCGCGTCTTGGGCCTGCCCGCTGATCTCACCGATGCCAGCGTGGTCGCCACCGCGGCCCGCGCGATCGGGGCATGGCGGCCTGCGGTCCACGCCCTGGTCACCACGGCCGGCGACTTTCTCGTGCGTCCCATCGTGGAGACCACGCCCGCTGAGTTCGAGCGCCTCTGGCGCGTCAACGTGCTGTCGAAGTTTCTTCTGGTGCGGGAGTTGCTGCCGCACCTGACCCCCGGCGGCGATGCGCCGCCGAGCGCGATTGTGCACATCGCCTCGCTCGCCGTGCACCAGGACTTCGCCGACGAGAGCGCCTACGGCAGCGCCATGCACGCCGTGGTGGGCATGGCGCGCTCGCAGGACGCGGAGTTGAAGAGCCGCAGGATCCGGGTCAGCGTCGTTTCCCCCGGCCTGGCGCGCACCGAACTGACGGAACGCAGCGGCTTCCCTGCCGCCCTGCTCGCCCAGGCGCTCACGCCCCAAGCCGTAGCCGCCTCGATCGCCTACCTCGTGGAAACAACGCGCGCCGGGGGCTACATTCCGGAGATCCTGCACGTACCTGGAAACATGTGAAGCGGGGAGCGTAAAGCGTAGAGCGTTGCGGTTCGCTTCACGCTTTACGCTCCACCTCCCTCGCCCCAGTACTCGACGTAAATCGAGCGCGTTTCCCAGAGCTGAATTCCAAGCTTGAGATGACCAGGGATGCCGCCGCGCAGACGCTGCCAGATCCAATGCGCCAGAGCTTCTGAACTGGGGTCGGGCAGCACGGGGTTGAGGTTGGTGTGGTCGAGCTTCTCAATGACCTCGATCTGCGCCAGGGCTTTAACGCGCCGCATGTCGAAGACCATGCCATCGGCCGCCCGCGGACCCTCGATCATCACCGCGAACTCGTAGTCGTGGCCGTGCGGAAAGCGGTCGTAACCGTCATCCCCGGGAAAGGCATGGATGGCGTTAAAACGGAATCCGGTCTTGACGAGGCGGAACGAAGCCATTGCTGGGAGTCTATCGCAGCGCAACGATGGAACGGCTGTGCGGGCTTCCTAGCTGATCTCCAGTCGCAGGGCGGTGACCGACGCCGCCGGAAACACGAAGATCACTTCGCCGTTCGCGACCCGCGCGGGAACCTCCCGGGGGTGCAGCGCATCGGGCGCCTCGAAGCTGTTATGAGCCGTCAAGTCGGGAGACGTCAGCACCGTGGCCTGCGCCGACGTAATGGCAGCGCCACGAACCCGGATGCCCGCTTCGCGAACCTCCGCGGCATCGGTGTTGACCACCGTCAAGGTGACGGTCTTGCCCTGCTGCGAGGCCGAACCCGAAAGTCCCGGCAGGGTCTCCTCCTTGCCCTTGTACTGGAAGGTGATCGGCTGATCGAGAAACAGCGTGCGCAGCGCCCGTCCCCCACGGTGCGCCGCATACATGCGGAAGACATGGTAGTTCGGGGTGACGATGCACTGATCCCCCCGTGTCAACAGCGACGCATGGATGTTGTTCACCAGTTGCGCGGCATTGGCCATGGCGATCTTGTCGGCGTGGCGATGGAAGGTATCGAGCGTCAGCCCGGTCATGAGCGCATCGCGCAAGGTCGGAACGTGCTCGAAAAGGTGGGAGGGTTCGTCCTCCGGACCGCCCGGATTCCAAGACCCCCACTCGTCCACCACCAGCTTGACGCGATGCTGCGGATCCTCTTCACCCATCGCCGCCCAGTGGCGGCCGATCAGCGGCTCCATGGTCAGCGCGCTGTTCAAGCCGGCATACCAGCCATTGGCGTCATAGTGCAGCGCCGGGAAGCCGCCGCCGGAGTAATCGTGCATGGCCCAGCCCCAGACGTTGTTCAGGCCACGTTCCCCGCCGCGCGCGGTCATGGAGCCGAAAAACCGACGCGTCCACTCCACGTCCCCCTGGTTCGGTCCGGAGGCGATGAAGCGGAGCGGTTGCCCATAGCGCGGTACCCAGGCGGAGTAACGCCGAAACTCAGCGGCATAGTCCTCGGGCGTGAAGTTGCCGCCGCATCCCCAGGCCTCATTCCCTACGCCCCAGAAGCGAACATCGTAGGGCTGCCGGGAGCCGTTGGCGGCGCGCTGGTCGGAGAGTGTCGTCAGGCCCGCCGGAGCGTTGCAGTACTCGACCCAGCGGTCGAAATCGAGCGGGGATAAGCTGCGCACGTTGGCCGCCAGGTAGGGCTCGGTCCCGATCAGGCGGCAGAAACCCAGGAACTCATCGGTGCCAAAGCTGTTGGGGTCGTACTTCTGCGGTCCGTCAGGCGTCGCCTTGGGAAAGGCGCCGATCCAGAAGTTGGTGCGACGCGGTCGCTGGGCGCGCGGGCCGATGCCGTCCCTCCAGTCGTAGCTGTCGGCAAAACAGCCACCCGGCCAGCGCAAAACCGGAACCTTGAGCGGCTGCAGCAACTCGACCAGTTGTTTTCGGTAGCCATGGATGTTGGGGATGGCCGAGCCTTCGCCGACCCAGATGCCGTCATAGATCACGGCCCCGATGTGCTCCGTAAACTGGCCGTGCAGCTCGGGAGCGATCGTCGCGATCGGCTCGCCGGGCAGAATCTCGATGCCGGCTTGCGCCGCAGCGGGTTGCGCCCGTCCAAGAAGCGGAAGAGCCAGGCTGGTCAGGGCCGTAGTCTGGACAAAGCGGCGACGGTTCATGCAACGTCCTCCATGGTTCGGGAAAAGGAGTGTAGCAAGGGATGGGGGCGGGCTACCTCAGCGCCGCGGCCCTGCGTCGGAGTACCCGCCTTGCACCGCGTACCGTCCACTGTTTTTACCATCAAGCTTCCACGCCCCGCGCTCCACGGCCTAACTTCCCCGTCGCAGCCGGCCATGCAGCTTGAGAGCGTGGCCGCCATCGGTGGTGCTGTAGATCACCTTGACCTTGTCCCCGTACTCCAAGTGGCGTTCCCGCAGCGCTTCCCGCAGCTCGATCGTGTAGGGGAAAGTACGCAACGCGAGCGGGTTCTTGAGAT
The DNA here is from genome assembly GCA_937898755.1 of uncultured Acidobacteriota bacterium. Lineage (GTDB taxonomy): Bacteria > Acidobacteriota > Terriglobia > Terriglobales > SCQP01 > CALEJU01. The sequence goes on from CALEJU010000035.1 coordinate 150,803, forward strand.
CGCGCAACGTGATGGCGGAATGACTGAAGGTCTGCACCAGCCCGGTGTAGCTCTGCGTCTCCTTGAACTTCTTCTGCTTGAGGTGAATCGTGCTGCCGATCCGGGTCTGCCCAAACAGCGCCACCACCGCAAATAGGAGAACGGTAAGGGCTGCCGCGGACCGGAACATCCTCGTCATCGTGCACCTCGCGGTTTCATCATAGAGCGGTCACCGGGTGGGAACAAGCCGGGCGACGGGCGAGGTCGCCTAGCCGCGTGGCGAGTTCAACGGGACGCGGTGCTTGGCTTGGTAAGCCTCGATCTCGGCCAGCTCTTCCCCTGACAGCCGGAACGTTGCCGCGCCGATGACGCCCTCCACCTGCTCGGGACGGCGTAGACCGACGATGGCGGCAGTGACCGCCGGATGGCGGAGAGTCCAGGCGATGGCAACCGCTCCCGGCGAGAGCTTGTGCCGTTGGCCGATCGTGCGCAGCAACTCCACCAAGCCGAGATTGGCGGTCAGCCACGGTTCCTGAAAGCTCTTCGAGCGCTTGCGAAAATCGTCGTCCGGCAGTCGCGCGATGCGTTCGCGGGTCATGGCGCCACTCAGCAACCCGGACTTCATCGGCGAATAGACAATCACACCCACCTGCTGTGCCTGACACCAGGGCAACACCTCGTCTTCGATCTCCGGCGAGGGTAGCGAGTAGGGGGGTTGCAGCGAGGTGATCGGGGCAATCTTGTCGGCGCGTTCCAGTTGCGCGCGATTGAAATTCGACACCCCGATCCAGCGCACCTTGCCCTCTTGTTGCAGGGCCGCCAAGGTCGTCCAGCCCTCCTCAAGATCGCCGTCCGGCTCGGGCCAGTGGATCTGGTAAAGATCAATGGTGTCCACCTTGAGGCGGCGCAGGCTGGCCTCGCACTCGCGGCGCAATGAATCCGCCTTGAGATTGCCGGCAATGGTGCGCGCATCGTCCCAGACGCGCTCGCACTTGGTGAAGATATAGGGTCGCTTGGAGCGACCCGCCAGCGCCCGCGCCACGACTTCCTCGGAGTGCCCAAAACCGTAAATAGGCGCGGTGTCAATCCAGTTAAGGCCGGCATCGAGACCGGCGTGGATGGCGGCCACGGATTCGTTGTCGTCCTGCGGTCCCCAGCCGAACGACCACGGGCCGCCGATGGCCCACGCGCCGATGCCGATCGGGGTGATGGAGAGATCGCTCTTGCCGAGCTGACGAGTTTGCATAAAAGGGTTCTCGCGCGCCCTCTATTCTAAACACGCCGGCGGACGCTGGGCGCGTCACACGGGGGCTTCGCCCCCTAACGCTCCCGTTGGTCGCTGCCCCCGAGACCAGGTTCCGGCCGAGATGCGACGTCGATCAGCAACAGCGGACCGTCCGCAGGAATTTCGCAGACGACTTCACGGTTGGACGCCGGCGATTTCGGCTCACAGGAGCCGACTCGGCGGTTGCATCAACTGGATCAGAGCCTGCCCAGAAGCAGCGCGCATCACTTCTGGAGGGTGCCGGTGACCTGCAATCGGTCCTGGTTGTCAATTTGTTCCCCGAACTGGCGGAAGGCCGGGTAATCGCCGGGGGCGATGCTGGCCGCGGACAGCGCCACGCTACGGTCCAGTGTCAGTTCTTGTCCCTTCACCTGGTAGACGGCATGGAAGCGTCCGAAGGCATTCTGCAGGTCAACCGGGGCAGGAGCCTGCGGCTGCAGGAAGGGCGCCGAAAGGCGGATGCGCACGTGCGCCTCCTCGAAGCTGTCGCCGTTGATGATGAGCGGGAAGACCCGGCTGGGCAGCGACGCGTAGCGAGCCAGTAATCCCACCGAACCCACGATGTGCTCGATCGCCCAACCTTGACCGTCGCGATGGACAAATTCCGGCACGCTGGCGTCAATGTGCACGATCAACGGCTCGGTGGGCTTGTCGAGGTTCTCGACTGAGCCGCCCGAGGTGGAGGCATTCGGGTAGGTGGTCAGCGCCAGTTGTTGATAGACCTGCGACAGTCGGTTCTCGGGAACGTTGTTGAGCGAGTCGCGCACTTGCTGTCCAGTAGGCCCGCGGAACTCGAGCGTCAGCTTGGCGTTGGCATCGCCGCTGGGCTGCACCTCGGCATCGACGCTGAGGACGATGCCATCGAGCGTGGAGACCGCGTGCGGCACGTGCGTGAACACCGCATCCCCTTGGCGGTTGGCCAGCACGGCCAGCCCGCCGCGCACCGCAGGGTTGATGTAATCGTCATGCGCAAAGTCACCGCTCAGGTCAAACCACGCGTTGCCCGCGCGGATGAGCGGGTACTGAAACGTGAAAAGGCTTGGGATCTTCAGACTGGAGTTGTCGGTCACGGCCCGTGCCACGGCGAAGTCAAAGGGCACGTGACCGGCGGTCAGGAGGCCGAGGAACGTGGCCATGCGGTTGCCACTGCGGTCCTCGAAGTACTGCCCGGCGGGCGCCAGCCCGGCGCCCTTCACCGGTCGGATGTTGGACAGCACCCAATCGAAGATGGCGCGTGCCTGCGCAGCGGTGTCCGATTTACCTGCCACCAGGCGTGCCGCCTCCGCCTGCATGTCCGCGGTGGACCGCCCGAGTTGGAAGAGCTGGTCGCCGAAGTACTGGCTGATTTCATCCCAGGTGAGCGGCGTGCTGACCCAGACCTTGGGCACCAGTTCCTGTTCGGGCGGCATGTTGGGTTCCCGTCCCAGCAGGCGCGTCTTGCGAATCAGCCACTCGCGCGAGGTCCAGCCGTCGTGGGTGGTCACGACCGGCGGCTGCGGGAAACGCTCCTCGTCCACCAGCAGCGGCATGGCCTGCGGGGCCAGCACGATGTAATCGGAGTAGTGGAAGGGCTCGCGGGTGGAGTTGAAGACGAAGAACATGTCGTTCTCGAGCGTGCGCGGGATGGCGCTCGAGGGGCCGCGATGCATGACGTACTCGGTCTCAATGAAGTCGCCGGGCTCGAGGCCCGGCATGGTGATGCTGCTCAGGTTGCTGATCGTCTCCGGCAGCAGTGTCGTGCCGTCGGGCTTGATGGTGCGGATGGCCAGCAGGTCGCTGCCCAGGGGGATGTTCTGATCGCCGTGCAGTTGAATGCCGGCGGTGTCGAGGACGCGGATGACCTGATGGATATAGGAGTCGCGGGTGTCGTCTGGGTTGATGCGATCCACCATCTGGTCGAGCACCAGCACCGAGGAGGCGTTGGGATACTCCCCCTTGCCGGGAGACTCGCGCATGACGTCCTCGGCGGAATGGTACCAGGGCTGCCAGAATTTGCTGTCGGTAAGGAAGTCGGCGGCATGCCGCAGCGCCCCGCGCTGGAACTCACTCTGCCGCAGTTGCGCGATTCCGGCCTGCTCGCTTTCGGCCAGGCGAATCTCGGCGACCAGTCCGGCCACCTGGGCGTCAAAGGGAAAAGCCTGCAGGGCTGTTCGCGCCGCCGCGTCGGCCTCGGGAGCCGTGCTGCGCAGCACGGCTTCCAGATACTCGCGCCGCAGCACCGCCGAGGATGGGTCGCGGCGCACCGCGTTGGCAAGCAGCGCGACCGCTTCCGCGGCGCGGCCATGGTCGAGATCAAAGCGGGCCAGCAGCGGCTGCGCGCGCACGTCGTGCGCCATCTGCGTCTCCAGCTTCTGCGCCGCTGCCTGATCGCCTTCGGCGGTATCAAACGCCAGCGCCGCCAGCAGGTTGTCCCAGTCCGAAGGGCGGGCCGCCACCGCATGCTCGAGCGCCAAACGGGCCTCCGCTCCCCAATGTTGCCGGGCCGCCAAGCGGAACTCGGACCAGTCGCACTCCGGGCTGCCCTTGGCGGCGCAGGCGGCGTACTCGATGGCGGCGTCGCTGCGCTTCCCTTCGGACTCGGCGACCCGGCCAAGGCGTTCCATGGCGGGCAAGGCGGCCGGATCCGCCGCCAGTGCCTTGCCGGCTGCCGTCCTCACCTGCGCCGCGGACCAACTCTGCCCGGCATCGGGCAGCGCGGCGTCGGCCTCCGCCAAACTCAGCCACAATGGCGCGCTGGCGGGTGCCACCGCCACGGCACGCTGCAACTCGAGACGCGCCGTTGGGGCATCCTCATCCTGCACACGCCAGACGGCGTCGAGCCACAAGGCAAGCGCATCCGCGGGCGTCTGCGCCAGACGCGCCTCAGTCCAGGATTGCAGACTCTCCGGCGGAGGCAGGCTTCGCACCATGGTCGCAAGCGGCGCGCCCGCGGGCGGCGTGCGCTGAAACTCCAAGCCTGGGCCCATCGCGGACCGGAGCATCATCGTAAACTCGCGATCCGCCTGACCGCCCAGCTTGATGACCACCCGACTCCAGCCAGCCGGCAGCTCCAACGCCGCCAGACGTGTGGCGGGCGTGTATCGGGCACGCCGATCGTTGCGCACCACTTCCCGACCGTTGACGAGCAGCATCACCGAGGCGTTGCTGTATAACCGCAGCAATACGGGCGTCGGCGTCGCCACATGCACCCAGGTGACGGCGTACTCGATGCCCTCGTTGTTCCAGTCGGCGGGGAATTCCACCGCGCCCCGCACCGCGTCGAAAGGCTGACCCTGGAGGGTCCGCGATCCGTCGTGGTACGCCTCTGCCGCTTCACTCTCGATCGGGAAGGCGCGGTCGAAGTCGAGGTTGCGCCAGCGCCCGAAGGGTCCGAACAGCGTCCACGGCCGCGGACGTCCGGAGAGCTGCTCTCCCTCGGCCTGGGTCAGAGTCACCCCAGGGGCGCCGACCAGCGCCAGCAGCGGTTTGCCCAGCATGTAGACCGTGGCCGGGTCACGCAGGGGACGCTGCAGCGCCTCGCGCAGCACCGGCGCCGCATCGATAAAGCGCGTGCCTTGCATCTCGAGCGCCCCGGAGAGTGCGCGGGCGGCAACTTCCGCTGCGATATCGTCCGGGGCAAGACGGACGACGCGCAGCGCCGCATCGAGGCTGGCGTGTTCCTGACCCTCGCTTTGCTCCAGCACGTACTGCGCAAAGGCGACCGCCGCCCGGTTGGGCTCCTTGCGGGCCGCCGCCGCCAGATCGACGCGCGCCGCCCGCTTTTCGGCCGGGGTGCCATAGAACAGTTCCAGCCAGCCCAGTTGCAACAACTCGTTGCGGCTACGAGCGGCCGCAATGGCCGCTTCCGCGTGTGCAGGCGCCACGCGCGGCAACTCATCCAGCAGGCTGGCCTGTCTGGTCGCACCGGACGCCGGGGGCGCCGCGGCCCATCCGCTTGCAGCCATCGCCAGCATGAGGGGCAGGCGGCACAGCACGCCAGGACGCTTCTTCGTCGCCACGGCACCGACTCGCGCACGGATGGAAAAAAGCCAAGGACTGCTCATGGGTGGGTCACCCGCACGCCCCGGCCCAACTCCTGATCCACCGCCGCCCAGAACTGGCGGAACGCGGCATAGTCGGCTTGGGGAATCAGCGACTGCTTGATATCGAGCTGGGAGTGCAGCACCAGCACCTGGCCTTCGAGGTGGGCGGAGGCCTGCAGGTCGGCGAACGGAGAAGTCAGGTGGCGATCGGGAGGCAGGCTCGCGCCGTAGCCGGCCGGGAGCGTGAGGCGCATCTCCTCGGTGACACGCTGCGGCGGTCCCAGTAATTCGTCGGAGTGGCGCGTGGCGAGCGCCGCCAGGCGCGGCAACCACGATTCATGCACCAGCTGGCGCGGCACCAGCAGGCTGTGCCCCTGTGTTTCAGGCGCCGACGCAAAACGAGGAATCGAGCCGCTGAAATTCACCGTTACGGGGTGCCGGAAGTCGTGCAGTCCGCTGGCCTGCACGCTGTCCACCGTGATACCGGGAAGGGCGTCGTGCAACATGGACTGGATGGCGCCGGCTTGCCGGTCGTCAATCTGCAGCGCGCCGCGCAGCGCCGGCGCCTCGCCCCCTACTTCCTGAATCTGCGCTGTGAAGGTCAGGTCACCCTCCGACGAGAGTGTGCCCTGCACCATCTTGCTCGATTGGTTGACGCTGGCCGGCAGCTCGGGCGTCACTTCGGGATGGGCGTCGGCGAACAGGCGATCGGCGCTAAGGGAAGGCTCGAGCAGCATGCGCCCTGCAGGAATGCGGAAGGTGAAGGCACGCTGATCCGCCTCCGGCAATTCCTGCGGCCCGTTGTATTCCACCGTCCCGTCGAGGTACTGGTGTAGCGTCGGCACGTAAACGATGGCGTGATCGAAGTCGGCCACGGCGGGGATGGTGGGGTCCACCAGCCCAAGCTCGCGGATGCGAACCAGCACCACATCGGCCGCAATGCCCGCCCGCGCCAGCATGGCCACCATCAGGGATGCCTTGTCCTTGCAGTCGCCGAACCGTCGTTGATAGACCTGCGTGACCGGGTAGGGGCGATAGCCGTGGATGCCGAATTCCAAGGCGACGTAATGGGTGTTACGGATGACGTAGTTGTAGATGGCATTGACCTTGTCGGCGGGGCTGGTCAGATTTTTTACGAGGTCGTCGGTCGTCCGCCGCAGGTTCTCATCCATCACGAACGTGTCGCGGATGAGCTGCAGGTACCAGTTCCCGAACTGCTGCCAATCCCTGAAACTGGAGACCGCGATATAGGGCAATTGCTCGATCGCCGGCGGCGCCTGCGGTTCAAAGCGCTGGGCCGGGATGTCACGCATCATCCAGCGGTAGACGCGTTCACCGTCCACCGTCTGCACGCTGGGTTCGCCGGTAAACCGGACCGCCCGCGAGTAGAGCGGCTTGTTGGCCGGGGTCAGCACGACAAATTGCTGCAGCAACTTGGGCGCCTCGCCTCCGAATTCCACCAAGTCGCCGAAGTAGTCGCCGTAGAGCGACTCGACCGAGGTGGGCAGCACGCGGTAAGCGACCTCCACGAAGTCGCCGGGCTGCAGTGCAGGCAGGCGCACAAAACGGTTGCGCACGTCGTAAAACGTCTCGTAGCCAACCGACTCGCTGACCACCTCATCCTGCGCCGCCGCGGCATCCGCCGTGCTGCCATCGGCATGTTGCACGTGGGCGGCAAGAAAGTGCACGTCTTCGTCGGCCGGGTTGAAGGTGACCGCATAGGTCGCGAGGGACGCCGCGCCGGCGGCGTTATTGACGCGGAAGATCTGCTGTACGAAGCGTCCGACGTTGCCGGAGGGAAAAACGCGCGCCACCGCGGTGTCCACCAGCAACGCCACCGGCCCCGACGCCTTCCCCGGCGATGTCCATGCCGTGTAGTCGGCCATCGCCTGCCGCAACGTGACCCGGTAGGGCTTCTCGAAACCGGCATCCGCCTCCGCTTGGGCGCTACTGCCCGCCGCCAGGCGGATACGATCGCGCAGGTCGGCATCCTGGGGATTCAGCGTCGCGGCGAGCTGCCAGTCGCGCAGCGCGGCCTCACGATTCCCGAGTTTGCGCTCCATATCGCCGGCACTGACGCGTAGGTCCGGGTTGTCGGGATCAAAACCGACGGCGCGCCGCATCGCTGCCAGCGCCTCGGTATTGCGCCCCAGACCGGCCAGCGCCCGGGCCTCGGCCTGCTCCAGAAATGGGACGTCCGGATTGGCCGCCTCCGTGATCTGCAAGGTGCGCAGAGCGCGCGCAAAATCACCCGCGTTGCGCTGCAGGTCCGAGAGATGCACGCCCAGCGAGGAATCGCCCTGGTCCACCGCGAAGGCCATCTGCGCCCAGTGCAGCGCCTGCACCGTGTACTGCATGCTGCGCAGCGTCTCAGCCACGCGCACCGCCACCCAGGGCGCGCTCCCATAGCCGGCCGTCTGCAGTTGGTCCGCCACGCGCGCCGCGTCGGGGCGGATGCCAACCCCGGCGTAGGCCTGCATCAGACCCACCGCTGCCTGGGGCGCGCGGGCGGCGCCGGTGGCCGGAGCGCCGAGGGCCACCTCGAAGTCGTCGCGCGCCGGCCAGAACTCCCGGCGGTGCAGCTCGATCCAACCACGGTCGGTGCGCGCGTCCACATTGTCCGGGTCGAGCTGCAGCGCGCTTTGCAGAGTGCGGAAACGGCGACTCTCATCGGAGTCGTGCTCGGCGAAATCGAGCAACGCCCGCAGGCGTTGCGGATCCCCGGCCGGTAGCGCGGCGGTTGCAGCCTCAAACGCCGCCGTATCGTCATGTGCTCCCGCATTGAAATTGCCCTTGTGGGACAGCACCCAGGCGTAGCCCAATTGCCCAGCAGGGCTGCCGATACCTCGACGGGCTTCCGCCGTCAAATCGGCAACTGGAACGGCCGCACCGACCGTTACCACGGGCGTGGGATGGGGCTGGGCATCGGAAACGAGCTGTAGCGGGACTCCCGCCGGCGATGTGATTCGTACCCCAAAACGCCACTGCCCGGACTCCGTCGCCCCAACCTTCAGAAGAAGTTCGTTCCAGCCAACCCGCAGGTGACCCGAAACAGCATGCATGTCGAAGCCCTGCAGGGGATGCGAGCCGCGCTCATCGAAAAGTTGTTGCTGGTTCAGCCAGAGGCGGGTCGCCCCACTGTCCACCAGGCGAAACGCGACATCCTGATCGCTCAGGCTGTTGACCCATGTCACCACGTAGGCGGACGCACTCTGCGCCGGCGTGAAGTAGAGCGAAAGATTGACAACCCCCACCGCCGCCGGAAACGGCAAGTCCTTCCACCGCACCTCGCGCTGCTTGCCGCGATACGCCGTCGCGAAAGATGTCGCGGTCAGCGGGCCCTTTTCCGGCCCCTCCTCGTGTTGGATGGAGTCGGGGCTGGCATTCTCAAAAGGGCCGACCGTCTTCCAGTGGCGCAAAAGGCCAAGCTCGTTCCACTCCCCGGCCGCGGCAGTCACATTCCCGCGCCGCAACTCGGCGTCGGCCAGCAGCGCCTGGACCTCAGCTTTGAGCAAGGGTGAACCGGCGGCGCGACGCATTTCCTGCAAGGCAGGAACCAGTTGCCCATTGTCGGGCACGAGGTCACGTACCTCGGCCAGCCGATAGAGCCATACCAGGCGGGCAATGTCGTCCGCCGTCCCGGCATGGAGAAATTGCTGTTGGTCGAACACGAAGCGTTGTGCAGGGGAGGCCGCGGGCACCGTGCGCGGCGCGCTGGTGGCAGCGAGAACGAGAGCCGTTCCGCACACCACAAGCCAGGATTTCAACATGCAGGATTCCTCGACACTGTGCCAGCCAGGTTGCCGTCTGCGGGAAGCGCGGGCCACCGCGACTCGTGGCTTCAATTATACGGGCGCGCGCCGGGAACGGTTACGGCGGACGTTGGCGCGTCGGTCAATGCGGTGGCGCCTCAACCCAGCGACCCAAGGGGGCAGGCGGGTGTCAAGGTAATGCCCGGCCTAGCCCAGCTCCTCGATCGGCAGGCGGTTCTCGCGATGCAATTGCTCGAAGATCGCGATGGTTTCCCTCACCCCTTCCGCGAAGGAGCGTTGCGGTAGTTCGCCAATCGCGGCGCGCAACGCGCGGTCGTCGAAGTCGGGAACGATGGGGAGCTGATTGTCGCGATGCGTCAGCAGTCCGCGCGCCCGCGGAAGTTCGCGTTCGATAGTGGCAACCATGTCGCGTACTTCGAGCACCGTTCCCCGCAGGTTGAATACGTGCGCCCCGGTCAAGCGGGAGGCGGCACAGCGGTGGAAGATCTTGGCGACATCATCCGCGTACTGCATATCAGCGCGGCCCCCGAATTGCAGTTGATAGGGCCGACCCAGCACCGCGGACTTGATCGCCTTAGTCGGGTCGGAAGTGATTCCGAAATCGCGCCCGACGCCATAGACCGCCCAGGGCCGGAGTCCGATGCTGGAGATGCCGCGCATCGCAAAGTAGACGCGAGCGTTGCCCTCATTGCATTGCTTGAAGACGCCGTAATGCGTACTGGGATGCAGCGAGGACGCCTCGGTAAATACCGCCTCGCCGTACTCTTCAGGCGGCCCCGCCACAGCGGCGGAGCTGGCGTAAACCACCTTCTGCACCTGCCCGGCGTGCGCTCCCGCCGCCTCAAAAATGTTCAGGGTGCCGACAACGTTGACCAAGCCACCTCGTTGCGGGTTGGCCTGGCAGGCCGGCACTTGCAGCGCCGCGAGATGGATCACGTGCGTGATGGGAAAAGCTTCAAAGACCTGCTGGATGGCATCCGGATGGCAGATGTCTCCCGCCACAAAGTGAATGGCGGTGATCTGTTCGACGCTGAGAATTTGCAGGAGCCGCTTCGGCTGCCGGTCAATATCAAACACCACCACCGATTCGCCCGCTTCCAGGAGGTTCTTCACCACCCAGGAGCCAATGCAGCCCTGCGCTCCAGTCACGAGATAGGCCATAGGATCAGCATTGTACGACGCGGGCGCGTTGACCAAGATGCTGGCGCGACTCAGGCCGGATGCGACCCTTTGCCGGCTTGCCTCCAACGAACTGCGGGCATGAACACATCGAGGCATCCGCCGCATCGGCTCCTGTGGCGCCGCGATCGCAGGCTCGGGAGCGAGCAGCAGCCGGTGCAATCCCGCGGGGCGGTCCATTGCCGCCCGACGGGATTGGGCGCGGGGTCGCGTGTCGTCAGAACCCGGGTACGGGAGGGCAGCGACCACCGGGCGCGCTGGCGCCGAAGCCCCCGCGTGGCCGACGCGCCCGCGTGGCCGCCCGCTGCGCGGGCGGTTTGGGCGACAGGCTCCATGAGTGCCCGTCCTGCACGGCAAGCAGTACGCATGCTCACACTGCCAAAGGAACGTCGGCCGACTGTATCCCTCGCGTCTGCAGATCACGGCGCAACTGCGCCGGGTCCTTCGCCTGCAACGTCTGGATGCCCAGCGCTGCCGCACCTTCAAGGTTGACGGAACGATCATCCAGAAAGAGGCATTCTTCCGGAGACCGTTGCACCAAGTTCAAGGCCAGCGCATAAATGTGCGGATCGGGCTTGCGCAACCTTACGAAACACGAACAACAGAACACGGCAAAGTGTGGGCGGAGTTGAAATCGATCGAGCCGGTACTGGTTGATCTCGCGCGGCTCATTGTTCAGCATCACGCAGCGATAGGTGGACGAGAGAGAAGACAAGAGTTCCAACCCGCCCGGTAACGGCTGCGATTGTTGATACATAAAATCCGCAAACTCGCTTTTGGAGAAGGACCGGGCGCGATAAAAGACAGTGCGCTCCAGGTACAGGTCAAGCGTGCTCTCCCCCGCCTCCCAAGCTGGGAATACCGCATGGTGACGCTCCTCGAAGTCGGCGGCGTCCAGCCCGAAGGTGTCAGCCGCCACGCGTCTGGAAGAGTGGCCCCAGCCGTTGGTCAGTACAACGCCCCCCATATCCCAAAACAGCGTGGTGATCCCCATCCCAAGAGCCTACCGCCGATTGCGGTGTCTACGGCATACCGCTGAGGAAGGGAGCCCGTTCAGGGGTACGCGGGCGCGTCAGTCGCGTGCGGACCACGCCCAAAGCCAACCCACCACTTGACCATGCTTCAGGCCAGATCGAAGAGCAGCAGTTCGCTATCTACCGTCGCGCTGACCTTCAACTCCTTTTCCGCGACCGCGGCCAGGGCATCGCCCGCGTGTAACGACTCCCCATTGAGCGTCACCGCGCCACGTACCACTTGCAGCCATGCCCGACGGCCAGGGGCAAGCGCGTAGTCCAAGGTCCCCCTTGGATTCAGAATGGCAGCGTACAGACGCGCATCCTGATGGATCTGCAGCGCTCCCTCTTCGCCGTGCGGAGCCACGAGCAATCGCCACCGCCCGCGCTTTTCTTCCGCTGGAAACGTCTTCTGTTCATAGCTGGGAGAAATGCCCGCCCGTTGCGGCTCGATCCAGATCTGCAGCAGATGAACCGCCTCGGTGGGCGAGGCGTTGAACTCGCTGTGCAGCACGCCGGTACCGGCCGACATGCGTTGCACATCGCCGGGCCGCATCACCGAGCCGTTGCCCATGTTGTCTTTGTGCTGCAGGGCGCCTTCCAGCACATAGGTGATGATCTCCATGTCGCGGTGCGGATGCGTGCCAAACCCCTGGCCACCTTGGACCCGATCCTCGTTGATGACGCGCAGCGGGCCAAACCCCATCTGCGTAGGGTCGTAGTAATCGCCGAACGAGAACGTGTGATAGGTGTCGAGCCAGCCGTGGTCCAGATGGCCGCGCTCTTTGGACTTGCGAAACGTAATCATGACAGCTCCCCTCTTTCATGCTGTGCTTTATGAACTTTTCATGACCGCCGCACCGAAGCTTCTGCCGGCCCCGCTGTAGGCGCGCCAGCCGCGGCGCGTCCCAGCTTGCGGCAAAGTGTGCCCAAGGTCTCCTGTTCCGCCCGCGTCAACACGGCGAACAGCTCCGCCACGCGCGCCGCATGGCCAGGAAACAATCGCGCCACCTCGGCCCGGCCATGGGCGGTCAGATGCACGGTGGAGAAACGCCGATCCTTCGTGCTGCGCTTGCGCCGCACCCAGTCGCGCCGAATCAAGCCATCAACAAGCAGGGTGACGTTGGCCGGACTGGTGAGCAGCTTGGTCGCCAGATCCTTCTGACAAAGCGGGCCAAGGTGAAGGATCGCTTCCACGATCCCGAACTGCGACAGCGTGATGCCCCGACTCGCCGTCTCCAGTTCCCGTTGCAGCGCCCGCGTCACCGCATTGCGCGCCCGGGTCAGTTTGATCAAAGCATCCAAGGCGCACCGCTCCGTGGCGGCGCCCCGATAGTGCGTTGGCACAAAGACACCCTCGTGACGCCGGTGAGGCCGACAACGACGTCTGCCGCCCCGCGCGTTCTCCCTGGACCTAGCGTTTCACTCCCTCGACAGCGACTTCGGCGCGCGGTTTGCGACCGCTGGGCACCTCCCGCTCCCGCAAGGATTCAGGCAGCGTCGCCGCATCGCCCGGATAACCCAACGCGATGGCCGCAATGATTTCGTACTGTTCCTTCGGTAGCCCCAGCACGGCATGCGCCTTCTCCACCTCAATGCCGGCCATGCCATGCGTGGCCAGTCCCAGCCGGTGCGCCTGCAAGGCCAGCGACATCCAGGCGGCGCCCGCATCGAAGACCGCGACACGGTTGGGCGTCCCGTTGTGGGCAAAGTGACGGCGGGCTGCAACAAAGATCAGCACCGGCGCCTGGTTCGCCCAGGTCTGATTGAACTCGACCAGCAAGCCGCGGAAACGGGCGAGATCCTCCGGCTCGCGGGCGTAGAGGAACAGCCAGGGCTGGTCGTTGAACGACGACGGAGCCCACCGGGCCGCTTCAAACACCGAGTCCAGCGCCTCGCGCGGCACGGGACGGGCGCTGAAGGCGCGCGGCGACCACCGGGCTGGAAAAATGGGGTCAACGGCGGCATCCGGGACGCGTCCGGGGACCGGGAAAGTGAGGCTGGAGGACATGGCGTTTCTCCTGTTCGCCTTCTTGGATGCCCCTTCCCGCAATAATGATTCATCCCTGAACTAATTCTCGGGATCGCCCACGATGAGCCGGGCGGCACGCTCGAAGCGCAGGTAGGCCCAGGCCCAGTCCAGCGCCACCACCAGGCGGTTTCTGAAGCCGATCAGAAAAAAGATGTGCACCACCAACCAGGTCAACCAGGCCACCAGCCCGGAGAGATGCCACCCGCGAATATCGGCCACCGCCGCGGCGCGGCCGATCGTCGCCAGATTTCCTTTGTCAACGTAATGAAAGGGTCGAGCCGGCTTTCCTTGCAGCCGGCGGCAAAGGTTGGAGGCGACATGACGCCCCTGCTGCAAAGCGACAGGGGCGACGCCGGGCAACGGTCTGCCGCGCTCATCCACCGCTGCGGCCACGTCGCCAATCACGAACACCTCGGGGTGCCCGGGCACGCTGAGATCGGCGTTAACCGGAACGCGACCGGCACGATCCAGCGGCACCCCAAGACTGGCCGCCAACGGCGAGGCCGTGACCCCCGCCGCCCACAGCACAGTGGCTGCGGCAAAGGGCTGTCCCGCAATCGCGACCATGCCCTCCTGGATGGCGGTCACCGCTGCACCCGTGCGGACGACCACTCCCAACCGCTCCAGCGCCGTTTGCGCTTTGGCCGACAGGTCCGGGGGAAACGTGGCAAGCAGACGCGGGCCGGCTTCGACGAGCACGACTTCGGTTTCGCGCGGATCAATGGCTCGGAAGTCCTGCACCAGCACCCGACGCGCGATCTCGGCGATCGCCCCCGCTAATTCCACGCCCGTGGGGCCACCTCCGACGATCACGAAACGCAGCAACGAGGCGCGGCGCACCGGATCGGTTTCCCGCTCGGCGTGCTCGAAGGCCAGCAGAATGCGTCGCCGCATGGCGAGGGCATCTTCCAGCGTTTTCAGCCCGGGAGCCAAGGGTTCCCATTCCGGATGTCCGAAATACGAATGCGTGGCGCCGGTGGCGACGATCAAAACATCGTAGGACACAGCGCCGTCCCGCAGCAGGACGCGGCGTTCCGCCGTGTCAATGGCGGTGACCTCGGCCAGCAGAACGCGCGTGTTCTTCTGCCCGCTGACCACGGCACGAATCGGATAGGCGATATTGCTGGGGGCCAGCCCCCCGGTCGCCACCTGATAGAGGAGCGGCTGGAATAGGTGATGGTTGCGGCGGTCAATGAGGGTGATAGCCACCCGGGCGCCTCGCAACGCCCGGGCGGCGTACAAGCCGCCAAATCCCGCTCCGATGATGACCACGCGCAGCGGCGGATCGACGGGTTGGGGCAGGGGTGCTGTCATGTCGACCCTGAACGTAGACTACCAAGTCCGACGTCCCAAGGCCGCCGTCATCCTCTCAGCCCGGCATCAACCTTGCGCTGACGGTCCGGTCAGAAACTGGCGCAACAGTATCTCCTGCCGTTCGGCAACACTGAGAAATGCCACCGCCACCCGCCGCTCCGCGTCCGGACGCACCACCACCGCGCGCAGCTTCAGCCGCTCGGACTGACCGGGAAGCGCGAACTCGACGTGCATGTCCTTACCGGGCCGAAATTGAGTCGCAGGATCGGTGACGCTCTTGAGATCGAGCAACATGCCCGACTCACCCAAGTTTGAGCTTTCCAGCTTGAAGTTCTTATCGCCCAGCTTGCACTGCACAGCGGTCTTGAACTCCACCCGTGTGGATCGTCGCCGTTCGGTCAGCATGGGCCCACGCATGGCGTTGAAGAGACGGTCCACGCGTTCCTGACTGAGCGGCTTGCCGAGAAAGAAGGTGGCGCCAGCCTTAAACCCCTCCTGCATGGTGCCGGAGTCTTCCAAGCCGGTGAGGATGACGATGGGAAGTTGTCGATTCAGGGCGGAGGCGCGCAGGCGGCGTGTCAGTTCCAAGCCGTCCAGGTGCGGCATCTCGGCGTCGAGAAAGGCGCCATGAAACTTGGTCGACTCCACCAAGGGGGCGACTTGGCGACTGTCGGAGAAGGCCAGCACCTCACAGCCGAAGGGTTCGACACGGGTGCGAATGAGACGGATGGCGGTCGGTTCATGATCAACGACCAAGAGACGGAGCGGGCCTGAGGTCATGGCGCATCGCCTTGGGCCGAAAAGGTGTGTCTTGCCGTGCACGTTCGGGGCCACTCCCAGACAGTGCGTCTCCCTCGTCCGCAAGTCCATGCCCCGTCGCTGATTGCGAAAAACGTCACTCGCGATTGCCGAAGGAATCGCCCCGCGTTCGGATCAGGCAGGGGGAACTTTGGTTACCGAGATTCGGGTTCGCTTCCCATCCGGAGCTCCAATCGCGTCGGCCTGCCCGACCCGGTTCTCTGCAGCCACACCGAGGATGGACCGCGCAGCCCGATGTCACCGGCGACGGCATCGGCAAGGTCGCCCATGGCCTCCACCTCCCTCTCGGGCCGGGGAGCTACGCTGATACGCTGAGCTTCACCGACATCGCCACTTCGAACGACGCCACCGCCGAGATCCCCCTGCCGATGCCCGCCCTGACACGGAACTAACAGCATCTCGCTGCCGCGCGGCGCCCATTGTGTCTTTTGACGCAAAGCGCTTCAGTGCCAGCAATCAGGGCACGCAGCGTCAGCCTTTAGAAAGTCGTCGTTCAAACTCTTCCTCGTTGAGGATTGTGACGTTCAAACTGCGCGCCTTGTCGAGTTTCGAACCGGGATCGTCGCCCGCCACGACGAAGTCGGTCTTCTTGCTGACCGTACCCACCACCTTGCCCCCCGCCGCCTCGACCGCCGCCTTGGCCTGGTCGCGCGAGAAGCGTTCCAGCGTGCCGGTCAGCACCACAGTCTGACCCGCCAGGGTCTGCGGCCGCGTGAGGGTCTTACGTGGCTGGGTGAAGCGCACGCCGGCAGAGCGCAGCGCCTCGACCAAGGCGCGGTTGGCGGGCTCGCGGAAGAACAGCGCGATGGCGGCGGCGATCTTGGGGCCCACCTCGCTCACCGCTTCCAGTTCCGCTTCACTCGCCTGCATCAACGCGTCCAGGCTCCCGAGGTGATCGGCCAGCACCTGCGCGGTGCGCTCTCCGACCATGCGAATGCCCAGCCCATAGATCACGCGATAAAGCTCGTTTTGACGGCTGCGGTTGATCTGGCTGACAAGGTTCTCGGCCGACTTCGACCCCATGCGCTCCAAGCCTGCCAGTTGCTCGACCTTGAGCTGATAGAGGCCGGCCACATGGCTGACGCCCAACTGCGTGACCAGTTGTTCGATGATGGCCGGGCCCAGCCCGTCAATGTCCATGACGTCACGCCGGCCAAAATGCAGCAGCGATTCGCGCAGGCGCGCCGGGCAGTTGGCGTTAATACAGCGCAGCACCACCTCGCCGGGTTCGCGCACCACCGCACTCTGGCAGGCCGGGCACCTGCTGGGCATGCGAAAGGCGCGCACGTCGGCGGGACGCTTTTCCACCACCACATTCAGAATGTGAGGAATCACTTCTCCGGCGCGCTCGACGGTCACATAGTCGCCAATCATCACCCCCAGCCGGTGCAGCTCGTCCTCGTTGTGCAACGTGGCGCGGCGCACCATGACGCCGCCCAGCGCAATCGGCTCCAGCACCGCTGCCGGGGTGAGCGCCCCCGTGCGCCCCACCTGCACTGTGATGTCGAGCAGCCGCGTCACGCCCTGGCTGGCGGCGAACTTGTAGGCAGTCGCCCAGCGCGGAAACTTGCTGGTCGCCCCCAGGCGGCGTTGCAGAGCGACCTCATTGACCTTGATCACCACGCCGTCGGTCTCGAACGGGAGGTGCTCGCGCTGCGCATCCCATCGCTGGATGTGCTGCCATGCTTCAACGGCATCCGCAACCAGTGCCCACTGCGGATTGACCTTGAATCCCAGCATCTGCAGCGTCTGCAAGCTCTGGGCGTGCTCGGCGAAGGGGGGTTCGCCATCGACGAGCAAATAGTAGGCAAGAAAATCCAGGCGCCGTTCGGCGGTGATCCGTGGATCGAGCACCCGCACCCCGCCGGCAGCGGCGTTGCGCGGGTTGGCAAACCGACTCAAGCCTTGCAGGTCGCGCTCCGCATTGAGGCGCTCAAAGGACTTGCGTGGCATCACCACCTCGCCGCGCACTTCGAAGTCGCCGCCCATCCGCGCCGCCTTGAGCTTCGCCGGTGCAATCTGCAGCGGCAGCGAGCGCACCGTGCGCAGGTTCTCGGTAACGTCTTCGCCGGTCTCGCCGTCACCCCGCGTGAGCGCCTGTCCCATACGCCCCGCACGGTACTGGAGGGCCATGCTCAGCCCGTCCAGTTTCAGTTCGACGACGTAATGCGCGGTCCCCACTCCGGCAACGCCCTCCCGCACCCGCCGGTCGAAAGCAAGGAACTCGTCTTCCGAGAAGGCGTTGTCGAGGCTCATCATGGGCACCGAATGCCGCGCCTTGAGAAACCCCTCGCGCACCGCCCCACCCACGCGCTGCGTCGGCGAATCCGGCGTCACCAGTTCGGGATGCAGCGACTCGATCTCCTTCAGGCGGATGAGCAATGCGTCGAACTCGGCATCGCTAACCTCGGGATCGTCCAGAACGTAATAGCGGTGTTCGTGGCGGCGGATCTGCTCCCGCAGTAGTTCCACCTCGCGCCGCAATGTCGGGGACTCCGTTGCCATGACGTGAAAATTATAAGTGGACGCTGGCGCGCGGGCCACGGCCGGGGGCTGCCTACGGGGGGACCGGTCGCTGCCGGCCAGCTTCTCTGCTGCGGTATCGTACCTAGGTCACGGCCATGGACAATCTCACCCACACGCTGGTCGGAATCGCGATTTCGCGGGCGTTTTTCAAGCATCGTACGCCCTACGCCACCACCGCCCTCATCGTGGCGGCGAACGTTCCCGATCTCGATGTGCTGGCCGCTCCGACCGGGATTCGCTATCTGCTCGTGCATCGCGGCTTGACCCATTCCCTGCTGTTTCTTCCGGTCTGGGTCGCGCTGATCGCCTGGGGCCTGCGGGCGGCCGCACGACGTTGGCCCGGAAAAGCCCGCCTGCTGCAGATGGGCGCCGCGGCGGGCGAGGACAACGGATTCAACCAGGCACGCGCCGCCACCGCCGTTCCCAGAGTGCCAAGCTGGCGCGTGGCCTTGTTGTTGGCGTTGGCCGGCGTCGGCTCGCACCTGCTTCTGGATCTCACCAACACCTATGGCATCCGTCTGCTGTGGCCGTTGAGCCACCGCTGGTTTGCCTGGGATATTGAGAACATCTTCGATCCTTGGATCTGGGTGGGGCTGCTCGGTTTCCTCCTGTTGCCCATGGTGCTTGGCTTGGTGGGCCGCGAGGTGGGAGTGCGGCGGCCGAGCCGCTATCGCCTCAGTGCGACTCTGGCGCTGCTGCTGCTCGTGGCGTGGTGGGGAGTGCGGGGCTTCTATCACCGCCGAGCCTTGGACTACCTCGACGGCCGTCTGATCGAACAGCAGGTACCACAAGCCATCGCGGCGCTGCCCTACGTCGGCGACCCCTTCCGCTGGCACAGCGTCGTGGAGCTCTCGGACCGTTACGTGCTGGCGACCGTGGACGCCGCGGCGGAGCGCCGCGACGATGCCATGCCGCAACAAACACTCTTCAAGCCGGAACCCACCCCCGCTTTGCGTCTGGCGGAGAGCACCGCCACCGGCCGCATTTTCCTCGACTTCGCCCGTTTTCCGTGGGCGAGTGTGCGGGAGAGCGCCACCGGGACAACGGTCGCCATCGCCGACCTGCGCTTCAAGCCCGCCGATGCCGCGGTTCGCATGGAAGCCGAAATCGTTCTCGACCCGCAGATGCAAGTGCGCTCCGAACGCTTCAGCTGGCAGGGGGAGCGCTCCACCGAGTCGCCCTAGCCAGCGCCGAAGGTCAAGCGCGTTGAATCACTCCCCAACCCTGCGCGCGTTGGGCTCACGGATTATTGGAGCGTTGTGCGTGGAGCGGTTGAGCGCGAGAGTATTCCCGTCCGGCCGCCCCCCTCTACTGCCCCCGTCGTTTCCATTGATCTTCCACACCGCCTACTTCCGCCGTCTACCGTCTTCACGCTCAACTCTCCACCCATCTCGCTCTACGGACAGCTCGCCCGCGCTAGCTGCCTGCACGCGTCGAGGCGGCGAGGCGTTCCCACGCCGCTTGCACGGCGGCCAAAGCCGCCTGCGGGCTGGCGCCGATCGCAGAGAGGTGGCCCATCTTGCGCCGGGGTCGAGCCTCCTCTTTGCCGTAGAGGTGCAGCTTGATCCCGGGCAGGGCGAGGACCCGATCGAAAGCCGGGGGCTGGGCACCCATCCAGAGGTCGCCAAACATGTTGACGATCGCCGCCGGACGCACCACGTCGACGGCGCCGAGCGGCAGGTCGCAGATGGCGCGCACTAATTGCTCAAACTGGCTGGTCACGCAGGCGCGTTCGGTGGCATGGAACGTATTGTGCGGGCGCGGGGCAAGTTCGTTGACCAGCAGTCCACCAGCGCGCGGCACGAACATTTCCACCGCCAGCAGACCCTCGACCGCGATGGCCTGCGCGATGGCGGCCGCAAGATCCTGGGCCTCGCTCAGTAACGTCGTCTCCAGCGGCGCGGGGATGACCGACCAGGCCAGGATGCCCTGCTCATGGTGGTTCAAAGCGGGCGGGAAGACGCTCAACTGGCCGTTCGGGCGGCGCGCTACCAGCACCGAGATTTCATGTTCCAAGTCGAGGCGCCGTTCGGCCACGCAAGGCCGTCCGCCCAATCCCACCCACGCCTCGTGGGCTGCGGCAGCATCCCAGGTTGCGAGTCGCAACTGGCTGCGACCGTCGTAGCCGCCACGCGTCGCCTTGACCACCGTCGCCGCCTGTAGGGCGGCCAGCGCGGATGCCAGCTCGGGTTCCGTGCGCGCCACGCGGTACGCGCCCACCGGGAAACCCTGCGCCGCCAACCAGTCTTTCTGGCGGGCACGGTCCTGGACGATCTCGAGCACGGCGGCCGCTGGCCGCACCGGGGCGTGTAGGCGCCCCGCCGCCAAGCTCTCCGCACCGACCTCTTCAATCTCGAACGTCAGGACCTGGCACTCTTGCCCGAGCCGGGCCGCGGCCTCGGGATCGTCCAGCTTGGCGGTCCAGCAGCGGTCCACCACGCCACGCGCCGGACAGGCGGGATCGGGGTCAATCACTTGAATGCCGTACCCCAACGAACGGGCGGCCATGGCGGTCATGCGGCCGAGCTGGCCGCCACCAAAAATACCAATGCTGGCGCCGGGCAGGATGGGACGGCTCAAACTCCCGATCCCCCGGGTACGGCCTTCGGCTCAAGCACTTCGGCGGTGCGCGCTGCGCGCCAGGCGCGCAGCCGTTCGCGTAACTCCGGGTGCTGCAGGCTGAGGATCTGCGCCGCCAGTAGGGCGGCATTGGCCGCTCCCGGTGCGCCAATGGCAAGCGTCCCGACCGGGACGCCCTTAGGCATCTGCACGATGGAAAGCAGGGAGTCAATCCCATTCAACAGCGTGCTGGGCACCGGGACCCCCAACACCGGGAGGAGCGTCTGGCTTGCCACCATGCCGGGCAGGTGCGCCGCGCCGCCGGCGCCGGCGATGATCACCTGCAGACCGCGGGCCTCCGCCGTGCGGGCGTACTCCCGCATCCAGTCCGGGGTGCGGTGGGCGGAGACGACTCGTACCTCGTGCGGTATCTCGAGTTCCTGCAACATCGCGGCCGCCAGCGCCAGAACGGCGGCGTCGCTTTTGCTGCCCATGATGATGCCCACCCAGGGGCGGGGGTCGTTGGCCACGCGGGGTTCCCTTCCGGAATCTTCAGAATACCCGAGACGCCGGCCCGTCGGCCAGACATGGGCGAATCCCGCGTAGCCGACGTTCCCCCGTCCGGTTTGGTCATGCAACAGCAAATGCTGGCCGATGATCTGCTGGCCGGCCGTATCAGGCTGCGTCGCCAGCGGCTGGTGCCACCGCCGTCATTACCACCCCGAGCGGAACTTCGCAGATTTTTCGCCGGGTCGGCCACCCTCGCGAATCGAGACCGTCCAGTGGGTGAGGGACAGATCCGGGCGCCTCGGCACGGCGAGATCAGCCTGTACCGACCGCACCGGACGCTCCCGGGCGTCCCCGCGAATTCCACGCGGCGGCGCAGTTCCGGGCGACGGTGGAGCGCTTCCCGGTCGGGCCCCAACCCGGTTACTTTTTTTAAGTTGCAGAGAGACGGCCAAGTGCTTTCTACTAGCGAGAACGCCACTTCGCATCCCGACTCCGCAGGGGCGGTGCGATGCCCGATGTGATTCGTCTTCTGTTGGTCGAAGACAACCCGGCCGATGCCCGCCTGCTGCAAGCCATGCTGGGAGGCAGTGCCGACCCGCGCTTTGAGCTCACCCACGTGGAACGGCTCGGCGATGCGCAGCGCCAGGTGGAGCTGCAGCGCTTCCAGGCGGTCCTGCTCGACCTCTCTCTGCCCGACGCGCAGGGGTTGCAGGGCGTGGTGGTCTTGCACGAGCACATGCCCGGTCTTCCCATCGTGGTGCTTACCGGGTCTAACGACGAGGCCCTCGCGGTGGATGCGGTGCGCCAAGGGGCACAGGACTACCTGGTCAAAGGCAAGATCGACAGCGTGCTGCTGACCCGCACGTTACGCTACGCCATCGAACGCAATCAGCTCGAGGGGCAACTGCGCCACGCCCAGAAGATGGAAACCATTGGACGCTTGGCAGGCGGCTTGGCCCATGATTTCAACAACCTGCTGACAGTTGCCATCACCCATACCGACCTGATGCGTTCCCGTTTGCACGCTGGCGACCCCCTCCTGGAACATGTGACCGAAGTCGAGCACGCCGCCGAACAGGCGATCGGCCTTACTCGTCAACTCCTGGCCTTCAGTCGGCAGCAGGTGCTGACCCCCCGCGTCCTCGACTTGAATCACGTCGTGTCGCGCATGGTCAGCATGATGCGGCGCCTGATCGGCGAGGACATCGAGCTGTCCAACGTCTTGCAGATGGGATTGGGGCTGGTGCAGGTCGATCCCGGACAGATCAAGCAAGTCATTTTGAACCTGATCCTCAACGCCCGCGATGCCATGCCGCAGGGCGGCAAATTGACCATCGAGACCAAGGATGTCGAGATTGGCCGCGCCGGCAACCGGGCCGCGGGCGCCGTTATCCCCCCCGGCGACTATGTCCTGCTGGCGATCGGCGATACGGGCGGGGGCATGGATGCCGTCACCCAGGCGCACCTCTTCGAACCGTTCTTCACCACCAAGCCGGTCGGCCAGGGGACCGGTCTCGGCCTCGCCACGGTTTACGGCATCGTGCAGCAGAGCGGCGGCTTCATCCAGGTCGAAAGCGCCCCGGGCGACGGCGCCACCTTTCGCATCTTGTTGCCACGCGCTCATCAGAAGGTGGCCGATGCCGACCATAGCGAGCCGGTTGCCGCCGCAGGCCGCGGCTTCGAGACCATTCTGCTGGTTGAGGATTACCCCTCGCTGCGCGCCGCTTTCCGTTCCGTGCTGCAATCCAAGGGCTACCAGGTGCTGGATGCGAGCGATGGCATCGAAGCGCTCGATGTCGCCGGCCAGCACGGCGGCCCGCTCCATCTCCTGGTGACCGATATCGTCATGCCCAAGCTGAATGGCCGCGACCTGGCGGCCAAGCTGCTGGCCCTGCGTCCCGGCTTGCGGGTGCTGTTCATGTCCGGCTATCCCAAGGGCGGACTTGGCCATCCTGGAGTGACGGAAGCCGAGATCAGCTTTCTGGAAAAGCCGTTTAATGCCGAGGCGCTGGCTCGCAAGGTGCGCGAGGTGCTGAATCAGGCTGCGGTCGAGACCACCACCAGCGGGCGCTAGCCCGTCAATCTGCCTGTGAGAGGACTCATGAGGAAAGCCACTCCTGTCCCTGTCTCTGAAAAGGCACTTCTGAAAGTGCTGCTGGCGTTTCGAAAAGGCGACTTTGCCTCCCGCCTGCCTGTTGCCGCGGACGGCCCCCAGAACAAGGTGGCGACCGCTCTCAATGAAGTGCTGGAGCTCAATCAGCGCCTGTCGCAGGAGTTGGCGCGGGTCGCCCGCACGGTCGGCAAGGAAGGCAAAATCACGCAACGTGCCGCCTTGGCCAGCCCAGGTGGCGACCCGGCGCGCGGCGGCTGGGCGGACTGCGTCGATTCGGTCAACTCCCTGATCGGCGACCTGGTGCAACCTTCCACCGAGGTGGCGCGCGTCATCGGGGCGGTAGCCAAAGGCGACCTCTCCCAGACCATGGCGCTCGAGGTGGACGGTCGTTCTCTCAAGGGCGAGTTCCTACGCACCGCCCGCGTCGTCAACGTCATGGTCGAGCAGTTGAACTCCTTTGCCTCGGAGGTCACGCGCGTCGCCCGCGAGGTGGGCACCGAGGGCAAGCTGGGCGGCCAGGCCATGGTCAAAGGAGTCGGCGGCGTCTGGAAGGATCTCACCGACAGCGTCAACTCCATGGCCGGCAACCTCACCGCCCAGGTGCGCAACATCGCCGGCGTGACCACCGCCGTCGCCAAGGGCGACCTCTCCACCAAGATCACGGTCGACGCGCGCGGCGAGATTCTGGCCCTCAAGAACACCATCAACACCATGGTGGATCAGCTCAATGCCTTCGGGTCGGAAGTCACCCGCGTCGCCCGTGAAGTGGGAACGGAGGGCAAGCTCGGTGGCCAGGCCGAAGTAAAGGGCGTGGGCGGCGTCTGGAAGGACCTCACCGACAGCGTCAACTCCATGGCCGGCAACCTCACCTCGCAGGTGCGCAACATTGCCGGCGTCACCACCGCCGTGGCGCGCGGCGATCTCTCCACCAAAATCACCGTCGGGGCACGCGGCGAGATTCTCGAGCTCAAGAACACCATCAACACCATGGTGGATCAGTTGAATGCGTTCGCCTCGGAAGTGACCCGCGTGGCCCGCGAAGTCGGCACCGAAGGCAAATTGGGCGGGCAGGCGGAAGTGAAGGGCGTGGGCGGCGTCTGGAAGGATCTCACCGAGAGCGTCAACTCCATGGCCGGCAACCTCACCTCACAGGTGCGCAACATTGCCGGCGTGACCACGGCCGTGGCGCGCGGCGATCTCTCCACCAAAATCACCGTGGATGCACGTGGCGAAATCCTCGAGCTCAAGAACACCATCAACACCATGGTGGATCAGCTCAACGCCTTTGCCGGTGAGGTCACCCGCGTCGCCCGCGAAGTCGGCACCGAGGGCGAATTGGGCGGCCAGGCCAAAGTCAAGGGCGTGGGCGGCGTCTGGAAGGACCTCACCGACAGCGTCAACTCCATGGCCGGCAACCTCACCGCCCAGGTGCGCAACATCGCCGGCGTGACCACCGCCGTCGCCCGCGGCGATCTCTCGACCAAAATTACCGTCAGCGCGCGCGGCGAAATTCTTGAGCTCAAGAACACCATCAACACCATGGTGGATCAGCTCAACGCCTTTGCCAGCGAGGTCACCCGCGTCGCCCGCGAAGTCGGCACCGAGGGCAAGCTGGGCGGCCAGGCCGACGTCAAGGGCGTGGGCGGCGTCTGGAAAGACCTTACCGAGAGCGTCAACTCCATGGCCGGCAACCTCACCGCCCAGGTGCGCAACATCGCCGGCGTGACCACCGCCGTCGCCAAGGGCGACCTCTCCACCAAGATCACGGTCGACGCGCGCGGCGAGATTCTGGCCCTCAAGAACACCATCAACACCATGGTGGATCAGCTCAACGCCTTCGCCAGCGAGGTCACCCGCATGGCGCGCGACGTGGGCACCGAGGGCAAGCTGGGCGGCCAGGCCAAGGTCAAGGGCGTGGGTGGTGTCTGGAAAGACCTTACCGAGAGCGTCAACTCCATGGCCGGCAACCTCACCGCCCAGGTCCGCAACATCGCCGGCGTCACCACCGCCGTCGCCCGCGGCGATCTCTCCACCAAGATCACGGTGGATGCGCGCGGCGAGATCCTCGAGCTCAAAAACACCATCAACACCATGGTGGATCAGCTCAACGCCTTCGCCTCGGAAGTCACGCGCATGGCGCGCGATGTGGGCACCGAAGGCAAGCTGGGCGGCCAGGCCGACGTCAAGGGCGTCGGCGGTGTCTGGCGCGATCTCACCGAGAGCGTCAACTCCATGGCCGGCAACCTCACCGCCCAGGTCCGCAACATCGCCGGCGTCACCACCGCCGTCGCCAAGGGCGACCTCTCCACCAAGATCACGGTGGACGCGCGCGGGGAAATTCTCGAACTCAAGAACACCATCAACACCATGGTGGATCAGCTCAATGCCTTCGCCTCGGAAGTCACCCGCATGGCCCGCGAGGTGGGCACCGAAGGCAAGCTGGGCGGCCAGGCCGACGTCAAGGGCGTGGGCGGCGTCTGGAAAGACCTCACCGACAGCGTCAACTCCATGGCTGGAAGCTTGACCAACCAGGTGCGCAACATCGCCGGCGTCACCACCGCCGTCGCCCGTGGCGACCTTTCCACCAAGATCATCGTGGATGCGCGCGGCGAGATCCTCGAGCTCAAGAACACCATCAACACCATGGTGGACCAGCTCAACGCTTTCGCCAGCGAGGTCACGCGCGTGGCCCGCGAAGTCGGCACCGAAGGCAAGCTGGGCGGGCAGGCGGACGTCAAGGGCGTGGGCGGCGTCTGGAAAGATCTTACTGAAAACGTGAACTCGATGGCGCGCAACCTGACCAACCAGGTGCGCAACATCGCCGGCGTCACCACCGCCGTCGCCAAGGGCGACCTCTCCACCAAGATCACCGTCGATGCGCGCGGCGAGATCCTCGAGCTCAAGAACACCATCAACATCATGGTGGACCAGCTCAACGTCTTCGCCTCGGAAGTGACGCGCGTGGCCCGCGAGGTGGGTACCGAGGGCAAGCTGGGCGGGCAGGCCGACGTCAAGGGTGTGGGCGGTGTCTGGCGCGACCTCACCGAAAGCGTCAACTTCATGGCCGGCAACCTGACCAACCAGGTCCGCAACATCGCCGGCGTGACCACCGCCGTCGCCAAGGGCGACCTCTCCACCAAGATCACGGTCAGCGCGCGCGGCGAGATCCTCGAACTCAAAAATACCGTCAACACCATGGTGGATCAGCTCAACGTCTTCGCCTCCGAGCTGACGCGCGTGGCCCGCGAGGTGGGCACCGAAGGCAAGCTGGGCGGGCAGGCGCGGGTGACCGGGGTGGCCGGCATCTGGAAGGACCTGAGCGACAACGTCAATTTCATGGCCGCCAACCTGACCGCGCAGGTGCGCGGCATCGCCAAAGTGGTGACGGCGGTGGCCAACGGCGACTTGAAGCGCAAGCTCGCGCTTGAGACCAAAGGGGAGATCGCCGAGCTGGCCGACACCATCAACGGCATGATTGACACGCTGGCGCTGTTCGCCGACCAGGTCACCAGTGTGGCGCGCGAGGTGGGTATCGAGGGAAAGTTGGGTGGGCAGGCGCGCGTGCCGGGTGCCGCCGGCATCTGGCGCGACCTCACCAACAACGTCAATCAGCTCGCCGCCAATCTCACCACCCAGGTGCGCGCCATCGCCGAAGTGGCCACCGCGGTGACCATGGGCGATCTGACCCGCTCCATCTCGGTCGAGGCGCAGGGCGAAGTCGCCGCCCTCAAGGACAACATCAACGAGATGATCGGCAACCTGCGCGCCACCACGCTGAAAAACAGCGAGCAGGACTGGCTCAAGACCAACCTGGCGCGGTTCACCGGCATGCTGCAGGGACAGCGTGACCTGATGGTGGTCTCGCGGCTGGTGCTCTCGGAGCTGGCGCCGCTGGTTCAGGCCCAGCACGGACTGTTCTACATCAACGCGCCCGAGGATCCTGCACAGCCGCTGCTTCGGGTGCAGGCCAGCTACGCCCAGACGGAGCGCAAGCAGTTGACCGAAGTCGTGCGTGCCGGCGAAGGAGTCGTCGGGCAGTGCGCGATCGAGAAGCAGCCGATTGTCATGACCGAAGTCCCACCCGACTACATCAAGATCAGCTCCGGGCTGGGCGAGGCGCCTCCCCGCAGCATCATCGCCCTGCCGGTCATCTTCGAAGGCCAGGTCAAGGCGGTCATCGAACTGGCCAGCTTCCAGCGCTTCAGCCAGATCCACCTCGCTTTCCTCGAACAACTTGTTGAAAACATGGGCATCGTGCTCAACAGCATCGCCGCCACGATGCGCACCGAGGAACTGCTCAAACAGTCGCAGGCGCTGGCTGAGGAGTTGCAGTCGCAGCAGGAAGAGTTGACCGAGACCAACAAGCGACTGGAACAGCAGGCGCGCACCCTGCAGTCCTCCGAGGAACTGCTCAAGGCGCAACAGGAACAGTTGCAGTACACCAACGAGGAGCTGCAGGAAAAGGCGCATCTGCTGGCCGAACAAAAGACCGAGGTGGAACGCAAGAACCAGGAAGTGGAACAGGCCAAGCAGGCGTTGGAGGAAAAGGCCGAACAGCTCACCCTGACCTCGAAATACAAGTCGGAGTTTCTGGCCAACATGTCGCACGAGCTGCGCACGCCGCTCAACAACCTGCTGCTGCTGGCCAAGGTGCTGGCCGAGAACACCGATGGCCAGCTCGGGCCCAAACATGTGCGCTTCGCCGAGACGATTCACAGCTCGGGGACCGACCTGCTGGCCCTGATCAACGACATCCTCGACCTCTCCAAGATCGAATCGGGGACGATGGGTGTGGATGTGGCCGAGGTGCCGCTGCAGGAACTGCGCGACTACGGCCTGTCCACCTTCCGCCATGTGGCCGATGGGCGCGGCTTGAGCCTGGTCAGCGAGCTGATGCCGGGCGTGCCGCGGACGATCGTCACCGACATGAAGCGGCTGCAGCAGGTGCTCAAGAACCTGCTCTCGAACGCCCTGAAATTCACCGAACATGGCACCGTCACGCTGCGCATCGAACAGGCACGCTCGGGCTGGAGCCCGCAGATGGAGCTGCTTAATCGCGCCAAATCGGTGATCGCCTTCACCGTCACCGACACGGGCATTGGCATCCCGGAGGATAAGCAGCGCATCATTTTTGACGCCTTCCGCCAGGCTGACGGCACCACCAGCCGCAAGTACGGCGGGACCGGCCTGGGCCTCTCCATCAGCCGCGAGATTGCCCGCTTGTTGGGCGGCGAGATCACGCTGCACAGCACCCCCGGCCACGGCAGCACCTTCACCCTCTTTCTGCCGCAGAGTTATACCCAACCTGCGCTACCCGCTCGCAAGGGGCGGACGCTGAGCGCGGCGCCCGAGGCCGATACTGCTTTCCTTAACCACGTGGTCGAACCTCTGTCCCCCGTCGCGAGCGAAGCGATGTTGAAAGCGCCGCCCCTCATTGAGGCCATGGACGACGACCGCGGCGCGCTGCAGCCCGATGACCGGGTGCTGCTCATGGTGGGCGGCGACCTGGCGTTTGCCCGAGTCCTGTTGGGGTTGGCGCACGAACAGGGCTTCAAGGGCCTCTTTGCGCTGCGTGGAGACCGCGCCTTGACGCTGGCTTTCGAGTTGCCGGTGGCCGCCGTAACGCTCGACTTGAGCACGGCCGAGTCGGCCAGCCTGACGGTGCTCGACCGTTTGAAACGCGACCCCCGCACCCGCCATATCCCCGTGCACGTCATCGGGGCCGATGACGCCGCGCGTAC
Organism: uncultured Acidobacteriota bacterium; assembly: GCA_937898755.1. Lineage (GTDB taxonomy): Bacteria > Acidobacteriota > Terriglobia > Terriglobales > SCQP01 > CALEJU01. The sequence continues at coordinate 179,668 of CALEJU010000035.1, forward strand.
GCGGGCCCTACAATTAGGGGCGGCACAAGCCAGCATCAAGCCGGCCATGCAGGAGGAGTTCGATGCCCTCTGGTCCAGCATTCACCACTCCTTGACGGAACGCCCGCGGCGCGTGCTGGTGGTACAGCCGGATGACGTGGCACGGGCCCAGACCGCGTCTCTGCTGGCCTCCGAGGCTGTGGTAGTGGACCAAGTGCGCGATGGCAATGAAGCGGCGGCGGCGGTGCGCGCTGCACACCCCGACTTGGTCGTCGTGACACACGGGACGTCCGCGCCAGTGGACGTCATGACACAAGTGTCGGAAGCCAATGGCGAATGGCTGCCGGTGCTTTACTACGCCCCCGGCGGGCTCATGGATGAGGAAGCCATGTCCGACGGGCTCTGGACATCGCCCCATTGGGCGCGGTGCATCGAAACGCCAGAGGGGCTGGTCGGTGAAACCGCAGTTCTTCTCCACCTATCCCAGGAGCAGTTGACGGAAAAACAGTGCCGGGCTTGCGAGACATGGCGACACCAGGACGCGGGCGTGGCGGGCGGTAAGGTGCTGATCGTTGACGACGACGTGCGTAATATCTTCGCCCTGACCAGCGTTCTCGAAAGTCACGGCTTGGAGGTTTATCACGCTGAGAGTGGCCAAGCGGGAATCGAGATCCTCAAGGCTACGCCCGACATGGATTTGGCGCTGATGGACATCATGATGCCCGAGATGGATGGTTACGAAACCACGCGCGCCATCCGCCAACTGCCGCAGTTCACACAATTGCCCATCATCGCCCTGACGGCCAAGGCCATGAAGGGCGACCGCGAAAAGTGTCTGGAGGCGGGCGCCACCGATTACATCACCAAGCCCGTGGACTTGGATGAGCTGACTTCCATGATGCGCCTCTGGATGCCGACCCGACCGCGACTGCGGGCACACGCGGGTGGACGATGAAGCTTGATCTAGCCGCCGAGGACCCTGTGCCAATCAAGCAGTTTGCAGCCCGGCCTTTCCCTGTCGCCCTGGCTTCCGCTGAGTTCAGCGAACTCCCGCCCCCAAAGATTCTCCTGGTGGATGACGAGCCCGACAACCTGCTGGCCTTGGGAGCGGTGCTGCAAGACCTTGGCCCGGAGATCGTTACCGCCACTTCCGGCACCGACGCCCTGCGCCAGCTCCTGGACCAGGACTTCGGCGTCATTCTGCTCGACGTCAAGATGCCCAACATGGACGGCTTCGAGACCGCCACCCTGATCCGTAAACGCGAACGTTCACGCACCACACCCATCATCTTTTTGACCGGCTATCGCAATGAAGACTCGCTCTTCCGCGGCTACGATGTCGGCGCGGCCGACTACTTGTTCAAACCCGTAGTGCCGGAGGTGCTGCGCTCCAAGGTCACGGTCTTCATCGAGCTCAGCCGAAAAACCGAGCTGCTGCGCCGCCACGCCGCCGTGCTGGAACGTAAGAACGACGAGCTGCATGCCTTGGCGCTGGAACGCGAAGTGGCGCGCGCCGAACTGCACAATGCCAACCAACGGCTGCTGACCTTGAACCAGGAACTGGCCGAGCGCGCGCAACGCATCGCGCGACAGGCCGAGGACCTCGTGCGCTCCAACGCCGAACTCGAACAGTTCGCCTCCGTCGCCTCGCACGACCTCAAGGAGCCCTTGCGCACCGTCGCCAGCTACACCCAATTGCTGGCTGATCGCTACAGCGACCAGCTGGATGCCGAGGCGCGCGAATACATCCAGTTTGCGGTCAACGGCGTGTCTCGCATGCAGAGCCTGATTGAGGATCTGCTGACCTACTCCCGCGTCGGCGCGCATCCGCGTCCCTTGGTACCTGTCGAAACGGACCGAGTGGTTGCCGGCGTGCTCGCCAACCTGCATGCCATCGTCACCCAGGGCGGCGCTCAAATTGAGTTCGGTGCGCTCCCTGTCGTGATGGGCGATGCCGGTCAACTGGCGCAACTGTTTCAAAACCTAATTTCGAATGCCCTGAAATTCCACCGCGACAGCCCTCCCCAAGTCTGGATCAACGCCCAAGCGCAGGGATCAGAATGGCTCTTCAGTGTGCGCGATGCCGGCATAGGGCTCGACATGAAGTACGCCGATCGCATTTTCCTCGTCTTCCAGCGTCTCCATCAGCGAAGCGAGTACCCCGGTACCGGCATCGGCCTCGCCATTTGCAAGAAGATTGTGGAGTATCATGGAGGGAGAATTTGGGTCGAATCAACACCCGAAAAAGGCGCCACGTTCTGGTTGACCCTCGGCCGTCCCCCCAAGCCGGGTGAGTAAGCCTTCACCTGAGGAGTGAAGTGTGCCGATGTTCAGCACAACCGACCTCAATGGCCGTGTCTCACAAGGCATTGAGCTGCCCCCATGCCCAAGCGGGACATGGAGAACTAAAGGCTTCGCGCCTCAGTGTTCGCACTGGCGAGTGTCATGTAGAGCAGGTCTGCGCTGCCATCCGATCATGGTTGGCCGAGGCTTAGAAAGGCGAGTACCGTGGAACCCCTAGAAATCCTCCTGGTCGAAGACGACCCCGGCGATGCGCGCCTGACCGAAGAGGCGCTGCGGGGGACCGCCGTTGCCAATCGGCTGAGCCACGTTTGGGACGGCGTCCACGCCTTGGACTACCTGCGCCAGAGCAACGCGTACCCCGACGCGATCCGTCCTGACCTTGTCATTCTCGATCTGAATTTGCCGAAGAAAGACGGCAAAGAAGTCCTCCGTGACATCAAATCGGACGAGAACTTGAAGGCGATCCCTGTGGTGGTCTTTTCGACCTCTACAGCGGAGAAGGACATTCGGGGGGCATACCTGTTGCACGCAAACTGTTACGTCTCCAAGCCCGTACACTTGAAGGAGTACATGGCTGCGGTGCAAACCATGGTGTCGTTCTGGTTCAAAGAAGTCAGGCTTCCGCCACGCAGCGGTTGACTGTCTCCCGGACCATGCGCGTTTGACGCAGGCTTCCCACTCCTCCAAGTCCCGACTCTTCCCCCTAGTTGCCTGCCCGCAGTGTGAGAGGACGGCTCGGATTGAAGATCCTATTGGTCGAAGACGATCCTGCCTCGGCACGCCTGATACGGGAGGTGCTGCGATTTTCATCCGGTGCGGAGATCGCCCATGTCGAGCGGCTCAGTGTAGCGGCTGAAAGTCTCGCCCAGGGCGGCTTCGACGCCATCCTCCTCGATTTGCAGCTTCCAGACGGCTGTGGGTTGGAGGCCGTGCAGCGCATGCGTGATCTGGCGCCGGAGCTTCCCATTGTCGTGCTGACTGGGACCGACGACGAACAGATGGCACTGGAGGCGGTGCAGGCCGGGGCGCAGGACTACATGGTCAAGGGCGCCGGGATCACCTCTGGTCTCCTGGTACGCACCCTGCGTTATGCCATCGAACGGCAGCGCGGCGAGGCCGCCCTGCGCCGGGCTTACGCTGAGACCGAAAAGCGGGTGCGGGAGCGGACGATTGAGCTTTCCGAGGCCAACGCGCGGCTGGCGAATGAGATCAGCGAGCGTAAACGCGCCGACGAAGCGTTGCGGGAAGCCAACCAGCAACTCACCAATTGGGTCGGGGAGTTGGAGCGACGAACCCGCGAGATGACGCTTTTGAACGAGATGGGCGACCTGCTGCAGAGCTGCCTTTCGCTCCCCGAGGCGGCCAAGATTGTCGCGCAAGCAGCCAGCCAACTCTTCCCCGGCACTTCGGGAGCGTTGTTCATGAACGAGTCCAGACAAGTGGAAGCGGTGTCGACGTGGGGAACGGAGTTGAACAGCCAGCGCGTCTTCAGCCCGGATGACTGCTGGGCATTGCGGCGCGGCCGCCTCCACCGCATGGACCCACCGAGCATTCATGGCGAGCCTTCGATCGGGAGTCTCGCCTGTGGCCATGTTCACGGCAAGGACGATCGTCGTTACTTTTGCGTGCCGATGATTGCGCAAGGCGAAGCGTTGGGCGTTTTTTACTTGGAAGACAGCGCTGCACCGCCGTTATTGGACGTGGCGCCGTTCCCGGCTTTGCAGCCCCTGGCGTTGAGTCTGGCCGAGCATGTCGCGCTGGCGCTTGCCAATCTGCGGTTGCGCGAGACCCTCCGCCGCCAAGCCATTCGCGACCCGTTAACCGGTTTATTCAACCGGCGTTATCTGGAGGAGACGCTCCAGCGCGAGATCCGCCGGGCGGAACGCAACCACCGTCCCTTGGGCGCCGTCCTGATTGACCTTGATCATTTTAAGCGCTTTAACGACCGTTACGGCCACCAGGGCGGAGACGCGCTGCTGCGCGCCTTGGGACGATTCCTGCAGTCGCATACGCGCGGCGAGGACATCGCCTGCCGTTACGGCGGCGAGGAATTCGTGCTGATTCTCCCCGAAGCAGCCCTGCCGCAAGTCCAGGAACGCGCCGAGCAGCTGCGCGAGGCGGCCCGCCATCTGGCCGCTGAACATGGCGGTGCGCAACTGGGCGGGATCACGCTTTCCCTCGGGATTGCGGTTTTCCCGGACCATGCCGGCGATGGGCGTCATCTGCTGGGAGCCGCCGACGAAGCGCTGTACCGCGCCAAGGCCGCTGGACGCGATCGCGTTGCGGTTGCCGACCCGGCGGTTCCCCGCGCCGCAGCCTTATAGCGCGGTTGCCCGGTGCAGCAGTACCTGCAGGGACACCCGCCAGTCGGGCAGATCTGCCAGTCCAACCTCTCGCAGGCGCTGATTATCCAACACGCTGTATCTGGGCCGCGCCGTACGACGGGGGTCGTCAGTTTCGAGAATCGTGGCGCTCTTGCCCCCCAGACGCAGGACTTCCGCCGCGAACGCCTTGACCGAGCATTGTCCACCCCCGGTCACGTGGAAAAGACCCGTGGCTTGCGTCTCCAGCAGAGCCAACGTGACCGCCACGACATCTTGCACCGCGGTGGGGTTCAGAAATTGTTCCCGCGAGGCCTGTAGCACGCCCTGCGTGCGCGCTTGCTCAAGGAACCGTTGCACCAGATCGAGCCGCAGCGGATTGTCGGTGTGGCCCCCGTACAAGTGCGCAACGCGAAGCACCAGGGCCGGCTGGCACGCCGCCATCACCGCCTGCTCCCCCATTAACTTACTGAGGCCGTAAAAAGTGGCCGGAGCCGGGCGGTCACGCTCGCTGTAGGGTTGCCGCTCCGGCCGGTCGGCAAACACGTAATCGGTACTGAAATGCACCAGGCGCCAACCTTCGCGTTGGCAAAGCCGCGCCAAGTTATGCGGCCCGGCAAAATTAACCGCCAAGGCTTCCGCACGCTCTTCTTCCGCGCGATCCACAAAGTTATAGGCCGCGGCGTTGATCACCACGCCCGGCTTCAGGCGCAGCAACACCGCCTCAAGGCGCGCCGCATCCACGACGTCCGCTTCACTGCGCCGCAGGCCGACCGCCTGGTCACGCAACGCGACAAGGAATTGTCCGCCCAGCCGACCGCCGGCGCCAAGCACGACATAGGGAAGGCTTGTGGCCATCTCAATTCAGCACTCAATACGCCAAGCTGCCGGGGTTGACGCAACCCGGAGTGCGATAGTCCATAACACGCCGGGGAGGGCAGCCACGCTGGCGCTGCCCCCCGGCCCCCGAACCTGGGCGGTACCGGACTGACCCGCCGCGGGTGCGTCAGGCAAGCGACGACTTGGCCTTCTCCAAGAGCTTGTCGGCCGCGGAAAGCAATTCATTCGCCTTCTCCGCCAGTTGCTCCGCCGTGCTGCTGATGTAGTCGCCGGCCTCGCCCACCGTGCGGCGCAGCGCCTTGCGGCTGCGTTCGCCCGTGGCAGGGGCAAAGAGCAGCGCCAAGGTCGCGCCCACGCTGGCGCCGATCAGAAAGCCAATCACTGCAGTTTCAGACGATTCTCGTTTCACTGGTCACTCCTTCTGACTGGATCGAAACTTGGAAGTGGACCCACGTCGAACCTTGGATGCGGGCGCACGCCGCAAGGGTACCGCCGAGACCTCTTCCAAAGTTTCTCCGACCTGTCGCTTTTGCGGCTCGACGACGGCGATATCGCCCAGCGAGATCATGCCCACCAATCGACCGCAGTGCAAGACGGGCAAGCGACGGACCTTGTGTTCCGCCATGAGACGGGCCGCATTCTCGAGCGGCGCATCAGCCTCAATGGTCACCAGGTCGCCGCTCAGAATGGTACCGATACGGCAGCCCGCTGCGGCGCGCCCCGCCGCCACGCACCGCAGCACCACGTCGCGATCGGTGAGCACTCCGAGCAGGCGCCCGGCGGCGTCGACGATGGCCAGTGCCCCGACATCGGCCGTCCGCATGCGCCGCGCCGCCTGCAGCACGCTTTCCGCCGGTCTGGCCGTATGCAGTCGCCGACTCATAACATCGCGCACCAGCATGCCTGGCTCCGATGACGCGGACGCCACCGGGCGCCCAAGCGCGTCGCCTCCGCCTACTTTACCCGTTCGAGATAGGTTCCCTCGGCGGTATCAACACGAATCTTCTCTCCCGGATTGATAAAAGCCGGAACTTGAACGATCAGGCCGGTTTCCATCTTGGCCGGTTTGGTGACGTTGGACACGGTCGAGCCCTTCAGCCCCGGCTCCGTATCCTTCACCTCCAAATCAACCGTCTGTGGCAAATCAACCGACACGGGCTTGCCTTCAAAAAAGGCGATCTTGATGCGCAAGTTGGGAATCAGGTAGTCCACCGCATCACCCAGCGTTTCACGCGAGAGGTGAACCTGATCGTAGGTCTCGGTGTTCATGAAATGAAAATCGGCATTGTCGTTGTAGAGGTACTCCATTTCGGTCTCGTCGAGGTACTGCCGATCAATCGTGTCCCCGGCACGGAAACGGTATTCAAAGGTGGCCCCGGTACGCAGATTGCGCAGCTTAGCCTGCACGAACGCGCGCAGGTTGCCGGGGGTTCGGTGGGTGATGCTGAACACCGAGAAGAGTTCCTTCTCGTGCATGATGATCATCCCGGGGCGCATCTGGGTGGCTTGCAACGCCATGAACAGCAATCTCCTTGAAGGCCCGGTCTGGTATCACGTCCGCTGGGCCGAGGGCGAACTTTCATTATCGCGGGCAGCGGCAACATCTGTAAAGGCGGGAGGTTGGGGGGCTATGGTTTGCGCTTTTAACCATGCGCTTCGAAACGCTATTGCGGGCCTGCAAGTGTCGGGTTACCCAGGCGCCGGACGGCACTTGGCTCGGCGCCCCGGCGAAGGTCCGTCTGATGAAACGACTTCAGGTTGACGCCCGATCTCTGCTGGGCAGAAGCGGCTTTTCCAGCAGTAAGCCGTCCAATCCGCCCGGATAATAGTCCGGCAGGCGGTTGAGGATGCGGTACCCGAACCGGGCGTAAAAGGCCAGCGCGGCGTGGTTGTTGACCGCGACCTCGAGGCGCACCTCACGCACCCCGACGTTTCTCCAACGTTCCTCGGCGGCGCGGATCAGGCGCCCACCCAGGCCACAGCGGCGGCTGTCGGGAAGAACATCGATCGTGATCACATGCCCACGGCGTCTGGCGTCGAGCGCACCGACCAGGAAGGCAAGAATCGGCCCGGAGGCGCGCTGCGCTACCAGCGTGAACGCCTCCGGCTCCTGCATCACCTTGTGCAGTTCAGCTCGGGTATAGGCAATCTCGGGAACAAAACAGCGCCGGTCCAGCGCCCAGAGCTCAGCAAAGTCCCGCGGGCGCGCCTCACGCAAGGGGATCTCGGGAGGCGGAAAAGTCACGAGGCGATTATAGATGCTGCCTCCGGCCTCAAAGCGGGCGGGATTCAGGCACCCAACGTTGCGGAGCCCCAATCCCTCGCGCGTTGACCAACCAACATCTCAGGCCAGAAAGCGCCTCGCCCGGTGTCCCAGCAGAATCCCGCCGAACCCGGCGCCTGCCGCCCTCAGCCACGGACGCTCGGTCCGTTACCTGCGCCATGGCAGGTCCCGTGTGATCCGTCCGCGCGGTTGGGTCAGCGTGTGGCGCCAGCCGCGCGATCTTTTTCCAAGCGTTCGTTCAGTTCAGAAACCGATGCGGGCACGCGGGGTCGTCGTCACACCCGTTGCAACACCTCTCACGCGCCGCAGCGCCGCGCGCCCGACACTTTCCCTCAAACTCCGCCGCAGCGCTCAGCGCCGGCTCGGCCGACGTCCCCCCAACATCAACCCCAATGCCACTCCAGTTCCTATGGCAACTCCCAAGATCCAGCCGAGGTATTTTTCGCGTGCCTGAACCTCGCGCATCTCATTCCAGATCTCCGCGCCGGAACCGAGCAGCTGTTTGGCTCGGGAACGCCAGGCATTCAAGGCCGCCATCCAGCGTCCCACCTGTTCTCCCCAAGCTTCTGCCTTGCGAAGACTGGGCAGGCGTTTCAGGTCAATGTCAATGGGAGTGGGGGCGTGTCCCATATGGAGTTCGATGCCCGGAATGCCCCTCGCGGCTTTCCCGATAGAAAGTGGATTCGTTCCGCGCACGATTTGATTTCAGAGTGCCCGCCTACGCGACACTGATCGGCATCTCCGCTTGCGTCCGATAGCGTTCCGCGCAGGTGAAAGCGTAGTGGAGTCCGGAGGCGTAGGTCAGCACGAACACCACCGGCAACGCCGCATGCTTCCAAATCGCCACGCCATGATCCGGCACGACAAGCTGCAAGAGCGCCAACCCCACCGTCACCACCTCGGCAACCGTGTTGGCCTTGCCCAGCAGCGAGGGACGAAAATCCCGGAACCCCGTGCTCAGGTAGAGGGTCAGCGTGGTGGTCAGAATGCACGCGTCCCGCGTAAAGACCAGAATCGTGATCACCCAAGGCAACGCGTGCGCCGCGGCAACCAGCACGAACAGTGTGCTCAATAACAGCTTGTCCACGATGGGGTCGAGATACAGGCCCAGGCGCGACGTTTGGCGCCAGCGCCGTGCCACCCAGCCGTCGGCGCCATCGCTCGCTCCGGCAGCGACCACCAGCACGAGCGCGAACGGATAATGATGAGCGCGCACGCTCTGGATCACGACGGGGATCAGCAGCAGGCGAAACCAGGTCAGCAGATTGGCGGGCAAGGCCCAGACCGGCCAGCGGTGCGCTTCCACGTGGTTATTCTACGAACTTTAGCCAAGCTGCGTGCGTGACGTGCGGCTGATCAGCAGGCGCGCCGCAGCCCTCGGCTCACGCCCCTAACGGCTGGGCTGCAGCCGGGCCAGCTCGGATAATAGACGGTCGCGTACCTGCAGAAACGCCATTCGGGCAGCGCCACTGATCGGATCCGCGGAAGGCAGCTTGCGGCGCAAGACCTCGAAGTTTTCAAATTTGCCATGGAACGTGATACGGAAATCGAGATGCGGTCCCGTGGCCAGCCCGGTCATGCCAACAAGACCGACACGTTGTCCCTGCGCCACATGCTGCCCGCGGTGGACCAGGATGCGGGAAAGATGTAGATAGAGCGTCTGATAGCCGTTGTTGTGGTTCAGCTTGACCATGTTGCCGCCTCCACCGCTCCAACCGGCCGAGAGCACGGTTCCGGCGCCAATGGCTTGAACCGGCGTTCCCATCGGCGCAGCGTAGTCCACCCCCAGATGCGGCCGGTACTGCTTGAGGATGGGATGATAGCGGTGCTCGGTGAAGCCCGAGGAGACGCGCGCCGCGAATTTCAGCGGAGAACTCAAAAAGGCGCGTTTCAGGGGGTGACCGTCGGGACGAAAATAAGTCACCTCACCCTGTGCGTCATGGAAGCGAATCGCGTCGTAAACGTGCCCGGCGTTGACGAACTCCGCAGCCAGAATGCGGCCATAACCGGCAAGTTGGCCGTCGAGGTAGCGCTTCTCGACCACGGCACGGAAGATGTCTCCCGGTCGGGGATCGGTATAGAAGTCGAGGTCGAACCCGAAGATTTGTGCCAATTCGAGCGCCAGCGCGTCCTTCTCGCCCGCGGCGTTCACGGCTCCGAACAGCGAACCTTCGATGCGGCCCGCCACCCCCTCGGTGCGCATCACGTACTGCAGCTGTGTCACGGCTGCGTGGTACCCCTGTGGGTCGTGGGTGACAGTCAGTTCCCGATCCCGGTCAATGCGGTATTGCAACAGGCGCAATTCACCCGCCCGCGAGCGCACCAGCAACACTGGATTGCCGGCCCGCACGTGTCCCAGGTCGTACTGCGGACGCACGGCCGCCAACAAAGCCGCGATGGTGCCGTCGTCAAGATGCTCGCCGGCTAGAAATGTCGGGAAGGTGCTGTGCGGCGGCAGAGCCGTCTCCTTACGTACCAGCTGCAGGGGTGCGTTGCGTCGCGCATCCGCCCGCACCTCAGCCCCTTGCGCTCGCCACGCCGACTCCGCCCCGGCGTACGCGCTGATCACATGCCACAGGATCCACAGGCCCGCTGCGGCGATCACTCCGAGTCGCAAGATCATGCCGCGGCGCCGCGGACGACGCACTACTGTCGGGGGTGGAGGCGTGAGAGTCGTTTCCATGCCAAGCATCGGGCATCAGTGTAACCAGAAAGCGGTTCGCCACCCGCGTCGTTCTCCCGGTTCCTGATTCCCCTCCCGACAAGCCGCCGCCTACCGGCATCTGTCCTTGCGCCTTAGAGCGAGGGCCAGAGCGATTCCCATATCTTGAATTCGTGGTGCAGGCCGCTCGCCTCGGCTTGGGGGGTAAAGCGGCCGCTGGCGATCTCGAAGACGCGGTCCAGAATCACCTTACCGATCTCTTCAATGGTCGCGCTGCGCTCTCCGTTGCGGCGTTCCAGAATCGGGCCGGCGTCGATGTCGATGTCTTCATTGCGGCGCGCCAGTTCCGAGTTCGATGCGATCTTCAGCACCGGACCCAAGGCGCTACCGATCCCCGTGCCCCGCCCGGTGGTGAAACAGACCACCTGCGCGCCGCCCAGAAAGAGGGCCGGCACGCTGATCTGGTCATAGCCCGGCGAGTACACCACCATCAGCCCACGTCGCTCTCCCTGCGGTTCGCCGTAGTCGAGCACGTCACTGACCGGCGAGCTGCCCCCTTTGGCGAGCGCCCCCAACGACTTCAAGTAAATGTTCGAGAGCCCGCCCTCGATGTTCCCCGGCGAGGGGTTCTCGCGGAAATCTTCGCCGAACATATGTACATACTTTTCGTAGCGGCGCTGCGCCGCATTCAATTTGGCGGCGATGGCGCGGCTGCGCGCCCGGCGCATGAGGTCAAGGTTGGCCGCGCCCTGCAGTTCCGGCACTTCACCGATCAGCACCGTGCCCCCGGCCTCGACCAGCCGGTCGGCCGCCCAACCCAAGGCGGGGTTGGCGCTAATGCCGCTCCAGCGGTCGGATCCACCACACTTCACGCCCAGGGTCAGCAGGCTGGCGGACGCCGATTGCCGTTGATGCTGGTTGGCCTTCTCCAGCAGGCGTTCGACCATCTCGAGGCCGCGCTCAACCGTCTTGCGGGTGCCTCCACTCGCCTGAATGCCCAGTTGCTCGATGCGATCCGCCGCGCCGGGAACTTGATCATGGAGGATGGGACCGGTGCATTCAATGCACGTCTTTCCGCATCCCAGATCCACATAAAGGCCGGCGCCCAGGTTGGGGTGGCTGAGCGAACCAACCAGCAGCCGATTCAATAACGCCACCGCGCGTCCATCGGGCATTCCGCAGCCGGACTCCTGCACGATGGGCACCACGCCATCCACGTTGGGATACTTGGCGCGCGAATAGAGCTCGCGTTGTGCGCGCCACGCAATCTCGCGCACTTCGGTGGCGGCGCACATTCCCGAGGTCACAATGCCGACATAGTTGCGCACACCGACCCGGCCATCGGGCCGAAAGAACCCTTCGAACCCACGCTGCGCCGGGGGCACGTCACGGCGGACGCGACGACTCCTGACTGGGGGTGGGAGTGGGGGCAGTTCGGCCGCCACGTTGGCGGCATCCACACGCTCGCCGGCCCGGATCGCGCGCCGTGCCTTCCCGTAAGGCGCACCCAGGGAGACGACCGCTGCACCGGCCACAATGTCACAGCGCGCCACGCTCTGGCCCCGGCGCAATGACTGCAGAAGCATGAAGCGTTGCTCGCCATCCATGATCTCGGTGCCGAGAGAGAGCTGGTCGGCGAGCACGGCCGCCACGTTGTCCACATCGGGGCGGACCACGATGGCGATTTGGTTCAGGTCCTGAGCCATACCCTTCTCAAATTCTCCCTGCCGGGGCGACGAGGAACCGGACGGTAGTCGGCCACGCGCGCTACAATCGCGCTGGTCTCGTCGAGCGTACCTTAGCTGGTTGCCGCTCACCAAATCACACGATGCGCGTCGCCCTATTTCCAACCTGCGTAGTGGACCAAGTCGCACCCCAGATCGCCCAGGCCATGGTGACCGTCTTGCGCCGAGCCGGCTGCGACTTGGTTTTCGATCGCCGCCAGACCTGTTGTGGCCAGCCGGCGTTCAATGGCGGGTTCCGCGCCGAGGCCCGCCAAGTGGCCACCGGCCTGCTCGACCTGTTTGATGACGTTGATTACATCGTGGCACCCTCCGGCTCTTGCACCACCATGTGCCGCGTCTTCTATCCGGAACTGTTCGCGGATGAGGCCGCACTGCTGCCGCGCGTTGAAGCCTTGCGCAGCCGCCTTTTTGAGTTTTCAGAATTCCTGCTCGAAGTCTTGCAACAGGATAATTACGGGTCGCGCTTCACGGGACGCGTTACGTACCATGACGCCTGCCACGCTTTGCGCGAGCTACGGATCCATGACGGGCCGCGACGCTTACTGCAACAGGTCAAGGGCTTGGAATTGGTTGAGATGGACGCGGCGCAGGCATGCTGCGGTTTTGGGGGCACCTTTTCCGTCAAGTTCGGAGAACTGAGCGGCGCCATGGCACAGGACAAGGTGGCCAGCATCCAACGCGCCAACGTGGACGCGGTGGTCTCGAGTGACGCCAGTTGTCTCCTGCAACTGGGAGGCGCCCTGAGCCGGGTCGGTCTTCAGGTCCGTACGCTGCACTTGGCGGAGGTGCTGGCCGGTGTTTGAACGGATCGTCTATGGCGCTTGAAATCGACAACACGGATTTCGGCGGCGCGGTCCGCGGCGCGTTGACCGACCTCGAGCTGACCGGCAAGGTCGGCCGGGCGACGCGCACTTTTCTCGGTGCCCGCGACCGTGCCCGTAGCGCCACCCCGGACTGGGAATCGTTACGCGACCGCGCGCAAGCGGCCAAAGATGAGGCGCTCACCCATCTTCCCGCCCTGCTCCAGCAGTTTGAGCGCCAATTGCGGGCGCGGGGCGGCGAAGTCCATTACGCCGCCACCGGCGAAGCAGCCTGCGCCCAGATCCTCGATCTCGCGCGCCAGCGCGGCCTGACGCGCGCCTTGAAGGCCAAGAGCATGGCCAGTGAGGAGATCGAGCTCAATCACCGCCTCGCCGCCGGCGGCGTGGAGGCCGTCGAGACCGACCTCGGCGAGTTCATCGTGCAGGTGAAAGGCGAACGGCCTTCGCATATTGTCGGCCCGGCGCTGCACCTCAACCGCCATGACATCGGCAACTTGTTCCGGGAAAAACTGGGCTTTGAAGATGCAGAGGACATTCCGGAGCGCATGACGGCGTTCGCGCGCCAGCTCCTGCGCCCGCGCTTTTTTGCCGGCGAGATCGGCATCTCGGGCGCCAACTTCGCCATTGCCGAAACCGGCTCGCTGGTGCTGTTCGAGAACGAAGGCAACATTCGGATGACCACCACCCTGCCGCGTCTGCATATCGCTCTGGTGGGCATTGAAAAGCTGTTGCCACGCTGGGAACACCTCCCGATCTTTCTGCGTCTGCTGCCGCGTAGCGGCACCGGCCAGAAAGTCACTACTTATGTATCGGTGCTCAGCGGTCCACAGCAGGCCCAGACCGGTGAGGGCTCGTCCGAGTTACACGTCATCCTGCTCGACAACGGACGCAGCCGTATGTGGGCCGACCCCAAGCTCCGTGAAGCCCTGCGTTGCATCCGGTGCGGGGCGTGCCTGAATGCCTGCCCGGTCTATCAGCACATTGGCGGACACGCCTATGGCTCGGTCTATTCCGGCCCGATCGGCTCGCTGGTCACGCCAGGTCTGAGTAGTGTTTCGGCAGGCGGACATCTGGCGTTCGCGTCATCGCTGTGCGGCGCCTGCAAAGACATCTGTCCGGTCAAGATCAACATTCCCGACCTGCTGCTGCACGTGCGGGCGCAGAAACAAGGATCCATGCCGGCATCGGCTGCGGGACCGCCTCCGGGACTGTTTGCGGGGTTGGAACCGACGATCCCGACTACCACCCCTGCCACACCTTGGAAGCTCGAGGCGGCGTTGGAACGCTGGGGAATGCGCGGGTGGGCCTGGGTGTGCCGTTCCGCAGCGTCCTATGAGCGAGCAACGACTTGGGCACGCCGCGGACAGCGTTGGCTGCGCCTGACCTCCCCGTTGCGCCACTGCCCGGTGCCACCTCTTTCCGGCTGGACCAAGACGCGCGACCTCCCTCTGCTGGCGCCGCAGTCATTTCGCACTTGGTGGAAGCTGGAAGGCCATCGCCACTCCCTGGTCCCGGCGGAATCCGCACCCATCAGGCACATCAGGCCGCGACTGGATCACCCCGGCCTACCAGAGGTCGGTCCCGCACCCATCCCGATCAGCGACCTCGGCACCACGTTCCAAGCGGAGTTTGAACGCCTCGGGGGAAAGTTCCTGCGTGGAGGAAGCGAGCTGGAAATGCTGGATTTTCTGACGACCGGACTGCCGGCGCCCGGTCCCGTCGTGTTGACGTTCGAACTGGAGGGCCTCGGACGCAGGCTCCGCTCCGGATTGGAAGCGCGCGGGTTCGAGGTCTGGACGCCGGATGCGATCGGATACGACCAAGTGGTCGGTCATGCCGCCGCAGGCATCACGGGAGTGTTCGCAGCCGTCGCGGACACGGGCACTTTAGTGTTGGGGAGTGTGTTGTCCGGCCCGCATGCGGACGAGGCAGAGCGGAACCGACGGGCATCGCTGCTGCCGCCGGTTCACATGGCGGTTTTACGGACGGAACAACTGGTGGAGAACTGGGAGGGCCTTCAGGCACGCTGCCCCGCGACAGAGCTGCCACCGGCGCTCACCCTGATCACCGGCCCGAGCCGCACCGCCGATATCGAACTCACGCTCTGCGTCGGCGTCCACGGACCTGGGGAAGTGCGTTGTGTGCTGCTCGAAACGGCCCAAGGTTGATCATTGACAATGAACGGCGATGCGTCCAAGGCTATGGCGCAAGTGTGTTCACCGTTCAACCCTCAACCCTGGATTTGCCGCGTAACGTCTCATGCAGCTCGCCGGCTGCGGGTGCGACTGTTGGCGGCTGAGCGGTGAGTTTCGGCTTCCTCCCTGCCGGCCTCCCAGTCGATGTCGGTGGATTTGCAGAGTTCCAGCAGCAGCTTGGCGGTTTCCTGCTCCTCCTTGAGGGTCTCCTTGAGCAGACGGGCGGCCTCGCGATGCTTCATCTGTTGCGCCAGGAAGATCAGGACCTCGTAGGCGGAGATCTCATAGCGCTCGACCTTGAGGGCCGAGACGAGGCTGTTCAGATCGGCGATCTCTGGGCTGGGTTGCTCCTCCTGCATGGATTCCTTTTCCCGCACCAATCCCTCCAGGCCCTCGCATGTCTTCTCGCGCGGCTCCTCGTCCAGCGATTCGAAGATCGCGTCAAGGCGTTTGACCTGGCCCTCGGTTTGACGGCGATGCCGCGTGAACGCCTTTTTCAGGTCAGAACGCTGAATTTCTTGCTCACCCTGTTGCAGGACGCCAAGAATCCGTTGTTCGGCGTTATAGATATCGTGAAGCTCGTCCACGAAAAGTTCGTGTGCAGTGTTCATCAGGTTGTCTCCCTAGCGGGCCCACCGGCACCCATTTTTCATTGGATGCGGGCGCGCCGAGCGCGGGTATACTGCGCCTGCACCGCTGCGGAGGGGAAAGCATGAAAATCGGTTTGTTGTCCGGCGCGTCCGGGCACACTTACCTGGCACTGGACACCACCGGTCGCGCAGTGACACTCGCCGGCTTGGACCGCGACGGCATCCCTGCGGTCACTCGCAATGCGGTGCGTGAACTGCAAGAACGGCCGAGTGCCGCGGCACTGGCTGCCCTGCTGCCATCGTTGCCCGCGCTCTGGCAGGAACATGCGCCAAAACTGCCCTCCATCCAGATTTCACTGGACCGGTTGCAGCCGCCGGTGATGCCGCGCAACTTCGTTTGTGTGGGCCTGAACTACGCCGATCACGTCAAGGAGTCCAAGGCCGAGAAGCCCAAACAACCACTCTTGTTCGCCAAAACCGGCAATGCCGTCACAGGCCACGGCCACGTCATCCGCCTGCCACGTACCAGTCGCGAGGTCGACTTCGAAGCTGAACTGGCGGTAGTCATCGGTCGAACCTGCCGCGGAGTCAGTGCGGCCACTGCTCTGGATCATGTCGCGGGATATACCTGCTGCAATGACATCAGTGCCCGTGACTACCAGTTCGGAGACGGCCAGTGGTACCGCGGCAAGAGCGCCGACGGCTTTGGACCGCTCGGCCCCTGGCTGGTCACGCCGGACGAGGTGGGCGATCCCCACGCGTTGCGCATCTGCTTCCGGCTCAACGGCCAGACCCTGCAAGACTCAAGCACCAATCAGTTGATCTTTCGTATTCCGGAGTTGATTGCCTACATCTCGCAAAGCATCACGCTGGAACCTGGAGATGTCATCTCGACTGGCACCCCGCCCGGGGTGGGCTTTGCCCGCACACCCCCGGTCTTCCTGCAGCCCGGCGACCGGATGGAGGTCGAGATCGAAAAGTTGGGGACCTTGGTCAACACCTGTACGCAGGAAAACTGAGGGCGGTGGGTCGGTGCTGCCCATGCCACGGCAAAGCCCACCCCTGAACCGTTCAGGTGACTTTTCTCACAGCGACCGACCCTCCTTCGTGGGCAGTTCTCCTATATAATTGGCTGGTCCAGACGATTTGACCGGCAGTGCGATCGAAGCGGTACTCCCGGCCACCGGGCCCGCTCCGTGCCGGCCCGAACGTCCCGACCCAAGCTGAATGATTTCCCGCGACTTTTCCCGTCTCTTGATCGTGACCGTGGTACTCGTGGCAGCGGGCCTCACCGCCTGCGATTCGTATTACCAGGCTCCGCCCTCCACCCAGATCACGATCAGTCCCACCGCCCTGAGCAGTATTCCCCTGCTTGCCCTGGGGACAGACGGCAAGACGCAGAAGCCCAGCACGGTTCAATTCACCGGGTTGGTTTACTACAACAAGAACACCAAGGTCACTTGGTCAATTGACAACGACATTCCGACCCGTGATCCCAACAAGCTGGGTACAATCGACGCTACCGGTCTTTATACCGCGCCGGCGCTGTTGCCCGACCCCGGCACCGTCACGGTGCGCGCCACCTCGCAAGCGGATCCGACCCGTTTTGCCACGACCCGCGTGCCACTGGTGAACCCGCCCGCGCTGATTGCCAGCGTCACCCCGGCGGTTGTCTCTGCCGGCGGAATCTACACCCTCGATATTCAGGGACTCGGTGCCGCGACGCCCAAGCCATTTCCAACCAGCTTCTATCCCAACACCGCGGTCACCGTGACCGGTGCCCTGGTGGATCCCATCACATACCTCAGTCCGACCGAGATCAAGGTCGTGGTGCACGTCAACGCCTCTGGACCGTTGCAGGTCACGGCCCTCAATGCAAACAGCTCGGTAGGCAGCACCAACCCGTTTCAAATCTACAGCCAGCCCGCCAATCCCACCGCCTCGTCCTCGGTCGCCACACTGGTCGAGTCCGTGGGACAGGACGCCAGCAGCAATCCGATTTTCGCGCACAAGGCCTATATTCCGCGCACCGCCGCCAATACCATTGCGGTCGTGAACGTCGAGGCCGGTACGCAACTCACCTCGATTGCGTTGCCGGCTGGGTTTCAGCCCACCGCAGTGGCTGCGAATCCAGCGCACGACATGGTGGTCGTGAGCAGCGCAACCACACCAAGTCTGGTGCTGATAGACGCGCGCAGCGATCAAGTCAGTACCGTCTACCCCGTGCCCGCCGCCGGGGTGGCAGCCCTGAATTCCGGCTCTTGCACAGTCTGTTCGGTGATTGTGGACGCCGCGCTGAACGTGGCCTACTTGGACACCGCCTCAGGGTATTTTTCCGTCAACTTGGCGACGGGAGCGGCCTCCACTCCGACTGCGGCGCCCACCTCTGAAAATTTCGCTTATGACCGCATCGCGCACCGGATTTTGGCGCCGTTCTATACGGCGGGCGGAACCGCCGGCAACGGCGGTGCTGGACTCAACGTCCTGGATCTGACCACCGGTCACGTTCTGCCATATCGCCTGCCTGCGGGCACGGCCTTCAGCCTTCCCAACCTTCCGAGCGCCGCTGCGGTTGACGAAGGTACCGAGCTGGCCCTCCTGACCGATGAAGGACAGGGGCAATATGTGGCCATCAATTTCAATAGTGCCAGCGTGGGAACTGGCATTACCGCACCGGCCGCCGCTTTCGGAATCACTACTGCATGCAGTGGAGCCTGGGATCAGGTCAGCATCGAGCCCTCCGGCCATTGGAGTTGGTTCGGCAATGAGGGCGCCTGCATCGGGGTGGGAACGCTGCCCACCAGCCCGGTATCGGGCGCACTCAGTGGTACTGCGGGTCTCCGTCCCGTGAGTGGCACGGGACGCCAGCCCACCACGACGGGCGCCGCAGATTTCAACATCGTGCTTAGCCCCGCTACTCAGACCATCGGTCCGGCAGATACGGCGGTATTTACCCTGACGACCCGTCCCATCAACAGCGCGTCGGGCAACCTCACTCTCACCTGCGTTGCGCCGGTCAATGGCTGTGTTTTCTCGGCTACCTCCATACCAGTGAATGGTTCGACCTCGCTCAATATCCCGGCGAGTGCGTTGGCGAGCGGGCGCAACACGATCTCCATCTCGGCTACCACCGGCACCACCACACATACCGTGGACGCAAGCGTCCTGGTGGGCAGCGTGGGTTTCGGCCCGAGTGGCTTGCGCTGGGCGCTGGTCGGCAATGGACCGGACGGCAAACCGTGGCGAAACGCGCCGGCGCCGCATAGCCTCAGTACCTTGGTGGGCCTCGACGGCACGACCTATGGGTTGTCATTACGCGGAGACCAGGGAGGATTGCTGCGCGTCAATCTGAATGCGTTCAGCAATGCCCCCGCCATCGCGGCAGGCGCGGCCAACCAAGTGGACGCAAGTGGTGCCCTGACTTTCATTCCCCTGCAGTAGCTGGGGGGAGCGGGGATGGCAAATTTCAAGCGGCCACATCCTTCGGAAGTTATGCGGAGTTCCGTGTTGTGACTCGGCTGCGCGGTGCCAGCTCCTCCGCTTGGGGCAGATAAAACGTGAAGGTCGTTCCGGCGCCCGGAGCGCTCCGCGCCTCAATGTGTCCTCCACTTTGTTCGATGATGCCGAAGACGGTCGCCAAGCCCAGCCCCGTACCACGCCCGACCTCCTTGGTAGTGAAAAACGGCTCGAACATCTTGGACAAAGTGTCGGCATCCATGCCACTCCCCGTGTCTTCCACCTCCCAAGCCACATAGGGCCCGGGGTTGATCTCTGCCGGCGCCGTCTGAACACTAAGATCAACGTTCCTCACGCGAATCGTCAGCGTACCCTGCCCAGGCATGGCATCGCGCGCGTTGACAGCCAGATTGACCAGCACCTGATCGAGCTGCGTCGCGTCCACGCGAACGCTCCGCACCCCGGGTTCGATGTCCAGCTTGACGGCGATACGCGAGGTGAGAAGGGTACGCAGCAGGTTGCTGGATCGTTGTAGAAACACCTCGGGATCCAGCACGCCCGGCCGCAATACTTGCTTGCGGCTGAAGGCCAGCAATTGGGCCGTGAGGGCGGCGGCGCGCTCACCCGCGGTCTTGATCTGGTTCAGACGGGCCGCCCGCTCGGGATCTTTACCGATTTGCAAGATCAGTAACTCGCACTGACCCAGCACGACCGTCATCAGATTGTTGAAATCATGTGCGATGCCGCCCGCCAGTTGCCCAACCACCTGCAACTTCTGGGCCTGTCGCAGGTTTTGCTCCAGACGCTTTCGTTCCACCGCATAGCGCAGCGCGCGCCACAATAAGGGCGCGTTGATCTGATCCTTGACCAGGTAGTCCTGGGCACCCACCTGCAAGGCGCGTAGCGCCGTAGCCTCGTCATTGAGCCCGCTCAGAATGACGACCGGAATCTGTGGCGCTTCAAACTGAATCCAGTTGAAGGTTTCCAACCCCCGACTGTCGGGCAAGAACAGGTCCAGCAGCAGAACATCGTAGGTTTCATGCGCCACTCGCTCGATCGCCGCGGCGCAACTGCTCACCTGCGTCAGGACGGAAGCCTCCGGGCCAGCGTCGGCCAGCATCTCGCGCATCAAGTCCACATCGGCTGGATTGTCCTCGATCAACAGGACTCGCAACGCCCCGCCCCCGGCCATGGACAGTGGAAGGGCCAGGGGCTCGCTCGCCATCGCCAAGTGAACGTTCAAGGGCAGCCGCACCGCGGACAACCAGTAGTCCTGAATCGCTTCCACCACGCGCGTGAACTGGTCCAGGCTGAGCGGCTTGGTGATGAAACTACTCGCCTGCAGGTGATAGCTGCGCGCCACGTCCACCTCGGAGGCGGAAGTGGTCAATATAACGACGGGAATGCTTTTCAGTCCTGGATCGCGCTTGATCTCGGCCAGTACCTCGCCGCCGTGCTTCCCAGGCAAATTCAGATCGAGCAGGATCAGATCCGGTCGCACCGCCCCGGCATGCTTCCCCGTTTTACGCAGGAAGGCAAGGGCCGATTCCCCATCCTCGACGGTATGCAGATGCATGAGCGCCCCTCGCTCCTGCAGGACCTCACGCATCAGCTCGATCTCCGCGAGGTTGTCTTCAACCAACAACAGTTCCACCGGTCTCCGGTTTGGACTCATACAGACATCCCTTGGGACACTACTGCGGGCAGTGTGAAGTAGAACGTGGTCCCGATGCCGGGCTGCGATTCGGCCCAGATATGCCCACCGAATTGTTCGACGATTTTCTTGCAGATGGCCAGGCCGATGCCGGTTCCGGGGTGTTCGCCGCGGCCATGCAGCCGTTCGAAAATGGTAAAGATCCGTTCCGCGTATTTCGGCTCGAAGCCGATGCCATTGTCCCGCACGGCGAATTGCCAGTGCCCCTTCGCGAACTCCGCCTCCACTGCGATGACTGGGGCGGCAGTGCCGTGAAACTTGATGGCATTGGCCACCAGGTTCTGAAAGAGTTGCACGAGCTTGCCGGGCTCAGCGATGACCTGCGGCAGGCCGTCAAAACTCACGTTGGCCCCCGTCTCCTGAATGGCAAGCCGCAGGTTGGCCAGGGCCTGGCGCAGGGCCATGTCCGCGCTGACGGTCACGCCGGCAACCCGCTGGCCACCCACTCGCGAGTACTCCAGCAGATCGTCAATCAGGCGTTGCATGCGCTGCACCCCGTCCACCATGTAAGCGATAAAGCCGTCGGCCTTGGCATCCAGTTGGCCGTGATACCGCTTGCCCAGGAGCTGGGCATAACTGGCCACGATGCGCAGCGGCTCCTTCATGTCATGCGAGGCGATGTAGGCGAATTGTTGCAGCTCGGCGTTGGAACTCTCCAGCAATTGCGATTGCCGCGCCAGATGGTCGGCGGCTTCCTTGCGTTGCGTCACATCGTTGTTAATCTCGAGCACCGCCATGGGTGCGCCGCTCAAGTCGCGTTGTAAAGCCCAGCGACTGGCAACCGTCACGGGCGAACCGTTGCGCCGATGGTGCACCACCTCGCCCTCCCAACGGCCCTGACGCAGGAGTTCGCCGTGAATGGCGTCCCACGGCATCTGGTACTCGGGCCGCAGGAGTTGCAGCAACGACTGCCCCTGCGCTTCCTCGCGCGTCCAGCCATAGATCTGCTCGGCGCCGCCATTCCAGAACCGCACCCGTCCATCAAGGTCACGGACAATGACCGAGTCTTGCGTTAAATCCAGCAAGGCCGCCTGTTCGCGCAGCGTCTCCGTCACCTCACGCAGCCTTAGTTCCGCCGCTTTGCGCTCTGTCACATCAAAGGCCAGCCCACCTAACCATCGACTGCCCGTTGCGTCCCGCAGCGGAAACTTGAGAACGACAAACTGGCGAGTGGTTCCCTCCTGATTGGGAATGGTCGTCTCATTTTCCGCCGCGACATCCTCCTCCAGGATGCGGCGGTCATCGCGCCGTATCTCGTCCGCCACTGCCGCGGGCAACACATCGAAATCGGCCTTGCCCTTGAGGTCTGCCGCGCGGGTTCCAAGCAATTCGGCGAAGGCGCGATTGCAGTACTCGTAACGCCCCTCCTCGTCCTTCAAAAACGCCAGCACCGGGCTGTCGTCCATAAAGGCATGGAAGCGTTGCTCCGCCGTTGCCAACGCCTTCAGCGCCTGGGTGCGCTGCCGCAGCAGCGCGTCGTTTTCCTGCAGCGTCTGCACGTGCCGCGTCGTGCTGGCCACCAACTCCGACATCAGTTCCAAAGTGTGGATGTCGTCGCTACTGAAATGATTGGGGCGGCTAGAAACAACCTTCAGTACCCCGACGCGCTGGCCGCGGTGGCTCAGCGGCACGACAATCATGGAGCGCAAACCGATGCGCCGGCAGGCCTCCCGATCCACCCGGGGATCGATATCGGCATCGGAACACAACTGGATCTCTCCGGTGGTGACACAGAGGCCGGAGAGACTGTGGCCGGCGTGAAGTCGTAAACCCAAATACGCAATCAACGATCCGGAGGCCACGCGATAGACCATCTCGTCGCCCTCCAAGTACTCCACCACGGCGCCATCCGCCGCGGTCAGGTTCTGGACCCGCTCGACCACCAGGTTCAAAACAATGGCGGTGTCGAGTTGCGCCGCGGCGATGTCCCGTTGCGCCTCCACAATGGCTGCCAAGCGCGCCGATTCGGCCATTTTCTGCGCTTCGCCGAGACGCCGGATTTCAACTTCCTGTCGCAGTTGAGCGTTGAGAGTAGGCAGTGTCGCGTCGAGGGGAGTTCGTTTGGCGAGCAGCAAAAGCTTTAATGCCCATCCGGAAGCAAGCACCGCAAAAACCGCTGTGACCGCCTTGTTCGCTGCCCCGATCCAAGCGTTCTGCGCCCCAGGCATCCACCCATCCACCAGCTCCTCGGTTCCCAAGGCAAAGAGGAACACGATGAAACTGGCAAAGGTCCAAGATGGTGCTTGCGTGAAAAACTTACGGCGAAAGCCCCAGATGGCGATCAGGATGGTGTAGCAGGCAAGGGCAATCAGCCCATTCGCCAAGGCCGGCCACCAGGCCACAGGCGGACTCATGTGCGGCATGCGGCCTCCCTGCTTTCCCCGTCCCATCGCGGACTGGGAGCCCTAGCCGTGGAAGCGGGTTGATTGATGCAGCACGCCATCGGCAACCAAAACACCCGACAACACCCGACGGGGGTGGGAACAACGTCCTCCAACCCCTTGCGAGTCAAAAACATAGCGAGCAACAGCTGATCCCCAACGCAGCGTCTAGGACCGACTGATCTTAAGGGCAATTAAGTCTTGGACACATTTAGATGCGAGCCGTTACGGCCTAAGTTGCCGTCTGCCAGACAGCCGCCTCGTGCAGTTCGTCGGCGTGCTGTGCCACCTTGCGCAGGGCCGCGCCATAGGCATGCATCACGGCCTCCGGCTGGGCATAGATGGGGTACTCGTCGTTGGTCAGGCAGAAAGAGTTCGCGAACATGTCCAACGTCACCGGGTAATCTTCCGCGCGATAGACGTACTGTTCGGGATTGCCGTGCAGGCTCCACGGGAAGCCTTTGCCATAGCCGTGATGCGCGGTCAGCATCGGATGCGCAGGAAGCGGCGCCGTTCCCCAAAGGTCGACATCAACGCCTTCCGCGGTTAATGCCGCCATGAAGGCATCGCGCAACGCCTGGCCGCGCAGGGGTGTCTTGAGTTCGTCCGGCACCAGCGTGACGCGGTACTTGTGGTACACCGAGACACAGTCAGAGGGAATATAGGGGGCGCGTAGGCCGGGAATGTCCTTCAAGTACCCGTCGAGGATGGCGGCGTTGCTTCGGCCCTGGGCGTTGACCGCCGCGAGGCGGCGTAATTGCGTCCGCGCCAAGGCGCAGGGCATCTCCTGCACGCGGTAGTTCCAGGCCAACAGATGCTGGAATTCCATGGTGCGATTGCTGGCGGGGAGCGTCTCGCCTACCTGCTTGATCCAGTTGGCGCGGTAAAATGCCTCGTCGTCATTGGTGGCCAAAAAGCCGCCTTCGCCCACCGCAAAATTCTTGGTGCCGTTCGTGCTGAAACCGGCGGCCTTGCCGAAGCTTCCAGCACCCCGCCCCTTGTAGGTCGCGCCGGGCGCTTGGCAGGCATCCTCCACCACCTGCAGCTGGTGTTTCTTGGCAATGGCGAGAATGGGATCCCAGTCGGCGCACAGCCCGTGGATGTCCACCGCCAGAATGGCCTTGGTGCGCGGCGTGATCTTCGCCTCGATCTGGGCGGGGTCAATATTCCAGGTGCGCCGATCAATATCGGCGAACACGGGGATGGCGCCGGCATGCAGAATCGCCGCCGGAGTCGCCAAAAACGAATAAGCGGAGGTGATGACTTCGTCGCCCGCCTCAACGCCGGCGGCGACCACCGCCATGTGCAGCGCCGAGGTGCCACCGTTGACGGCGATGGTGCGCTTCACGCCGAGGAACGTCGCAAACTCCTGTTCCAGCGCGTCCTGCTCCGGGGCCAGCAGCCCTTCGACCGTGGTCATGGCCCAGAGAACGCGACGCTCCAACACGCCCGCCACCGCCCGCTTGTCCTCTTCGGTCACCACCGGCCACGCCGTCTTGGAGAGCGTCTTCGCCACGGATGCGGTACCACCAGAAATCGCCAATGTCGCCATCAAGTGTCTCCTGTTTTTCTTTCGGACTAAGTCGTGAATTCGAGCCCCATCAGACCAACTCAGCTGCTCCAAGCGTCGCGCCGCGCATCCACCAGGCGGCGCAATTTACGGCCTTGAGAAAGCGTGCGGGGAGGGTGAAAACGGAAATCAATGTCAAAGAAATGCTTTTGGTAGTAACGCCAGCAATCGGGAAAGCGGGCCTCGATATTGGCGAACACGCGCTGCTGAATCTCGTCCGGGCTGGCGTTCTGCGCCACCTCGAGGTGAAATTCGATGATGTCGTCGCGCTCACCACGGCGCACCACCACCTGCCAGTCATCTGTGACTTCGCTGATGTCGCGCAGGATGTCTTCGAACCAGTAGGGACTGATATTGCCCATCGAGCAATTGATCAGCTCATCCAGCCGACCGACCACTTTGGCGATGCGGGGCATGAAGCGCAAGCCGCATTGGCAGGGACCATCGGTGGCCCATTTTGTGATGTCGGCGGAGCGATAGCGGATCAGCGGCATCACTTGGCGGTTGAGGGTGGAGTAGACCAGCTCGCCGTAGCCATCCTCGCCGGTGTTGATGATCTCCGAAACCAAGCCCAGGCCACTGACGTGATAGCCGCCCTTGTCGGGGCACTCCACCCCGTTCATGCCGAAGTTCTCCGTCTGGCCATAGGCCAGCGTCACCCGGGCGCCCTTCCAGACTGACTGCATGTAGGCCCGCGTGCGCTCGGACAGGTTCTCGCCGCCAAGCAGGATGGCCTTCACCGGCCAGATCCCCTCACGCTCCGCCACCTCGGTGACGCGGACCAAGTGCGTCGGCACCCCCATGATGACCGTGGGACGGTACACCTTGACGCGATCATAAAACTCCTTGGGCTCGATGAAGCCGCCGATCACGTGCATGCAACCCATGGCCATCAGCGAGTAATACGCCGTGAAAGGGGCATTCCAGAAGGAATAATCGAACCCATCCGCCACCACGTCGTCGCGCGTGATGCCCAGCGCCACCATGCCGGTGGCGGCATCACGACCGTACTCAAACATCTCGGCGTAGGAGAAGTACACCCGCTTGTTCACCCCCGACGACGTGCCGGTGGTTTCGAAGGCGACCTGCGGCGGGGCGCAAAGAAAATCCTCCACCGGGCGGTTTTTTAAGTCCTCCGAGGTGGTGAAGAAGTCTCCCAGGTCGGCGTGACTGCGGACGTGCCGCGGGTTGATGCCGTACGCCCGAAACCTCTCGCGATAGAACGGCGAACGCTCCCCGGCATAGCGCACCAACTGGCGGAACTTGGCGGTCTGCAGGCGCTGATAGGAGGCCTGCGGCAGTTTTCCGGCAATGCGCAACCGCGTCTCCGGCCGCCGCAGCAGGAGGTGGTCGAGCCAGTTGAAAATGCGCTCCGTGATGATTGCCATGCGCTGTTCCGTTCAAACCGCCGTCAGCACCAGGGCGGAGTTCTGCCCGCCAAAGCCAAACCCGTTGGACATGGCCGCCCGGAAACGCGCCGGCCGCGCCGCCCCGGACACCACCGCCAAGTCGCACTCCGGATCGAAGGTGGCGTAGTTCAATGTCGCCGGCAAAAACCCTTCCGCCAAGGCGAGCAGCGTCAACACCGCCTCAACCGCCGAAGCGGCGCCAATCAGATGTCCGGTCATGGACTTGGTCGAACTGACGGGAACCTGGCGCGCCCGCCCGCCCCAGACGCGATGGATCGCGGCCGCCTCCGCCCGGTCGTTCAAGACCGTCCCGGTACCGTGAGCGTTGATGTAGCCGATGGCGCTGCAATCCAACCCGGCATCCGCCAGGGCGGTATTCATGGCGAGCGCAGCGCCGCGGCCTTCGGGATGGCATTTGGTCAGCCCGTAGCAGTCGAGCGAACTGCCGTAGCCGGCGAGGCGTCCCCAGATCCGGGCGCCGCGCCGGCGCGCGTGTTCCAAATCCTCGAGGACGAGCGCGGCCGCGCCTTCCCCCACCACAAAGCCCGTCCGTTGCCGGTCAAAGGGGCGGCAGGCGTGCTCCGAGTCTTCCTGCGCCAGTGCGTCGAGCAAATCAAACTCCAACAGCCCCAGCGGATGGACCTGAGCGTCGGTCGCCCCGGCAATCACCACGTCCGCCACTCCCCGTTCGATGAGACGCTTGCCCAGCCCCAACGCATCGTTACCGGAGGCACAGGCGGTATAGGAGCAGTAGCGCGCCCCGCCGGCCCCGACGCGGTCCGCCAACCGCGCGGTGAGTGCCGGGGGCTCCTCGCTCTGGCGCTGACGAGCCAGCGCCGGGGCAATCTGGTCCAATTGCTCCCGCAACACTTCTCCGGTGGCCGGGGAAAGATGACGCAGGGCTTCCGTCAGTTGCTGTAAATCCAACCCCGGCTTCCCCACTGCCCACGAAAAGGCGCACCGCGGTGTGCTGGCGCCGTTCAGCCCGGCATTTTCCAGCGCCTCGTCCAACGCGAGTTCGGCCAGAGCGGCCATGCGTCGGCCATCGTTGGGAATTCCGGCCTCGGTCACCTCTCCGGCGAACTGCACCGGGAATCCCCGGCGCTCAAACTGCTGGATGCGGCGTACACCGTTGTGGCCGGACTGCAGGGCCATGGTCGTGGCAGGCACGCCGCGTCCCAGCGGGGAGATCACTCCCAACCCGGTGATGACGACGGTCTTCATGATTGCACCGCGCGAATATCCGTGGGCTGGCCGTGGGCATGGTGCATGAACTCCAGCCCGGCCTGCGCGCCATCTCGCCCCACGTCGTCGAGCGCCGCCAGAATCGCCAGCAGGCTGCCACTGCCCGGGCTCTTCGCCCACGCGGCTGACTCCGGGACGGGGGGCGCGACGGCGTGGGACACCGCGCGCAGCTCGGCCAGCACGGGAATACCGCGCGCCTGGGCCTGGATCAGGTTTTCCAGCACGAGACTGCCCCCCGCTTCAGCCACCGGGCTGGGGGTGAGAGCATAGTCCGGAGAATCGGCGGCGGCGCATACCATCAAGTCGGCCGCGCCCTCGGCGATGGTCCAGTAGGCCTCGTGTACGGATTGACCGCCTGCTTCCAGACCGGAGGTCAGCGTGAAACTGGGTCCCTGCAATCCGAACAACAGCGAGATGTGGGCGGCGGCCATGTTGGCCAGCAGCGACAGGCGCCGGAACGGGTGCAGGTGATGACGAGCCGTTTCGCCGAAGCGCTCCAAGTTCAGCTCCCCACCGATCAGCGACTCGCGCAATGTCTCGATGAGATCCGGCGTCAGGGGCGAGATGTCGGCCATGGCCACCGCCACCCCGCAGCGCGCCGGGTTGGGATGCACCGCGCTGAGAGCGGTGCTGTCCCCCACCCCCGCCTCGCGCATGGCGAGCACGGCGGCGGCGGCGGTCAGCGCGAAGGTGCGCTGCATGACGCGCAGCAACTTGGGATGCGAGATGTAATCCGCGGCGCGGAAATCGGCGATACGGGGCGGGGTCTCCGGCTTGGCAATCTGCGCGCGAAACGCAGCGAGCGCGACCGGGGTCCGGCCTTGCGGCAGCAATACGCCCCGCCCGGTCACCACGACGCGTTGCAAGGACTGCCGCATCAGCCGCGCATCCCTCCGTCCACCGCAATGATCTGGCCGGTGATGTAGCTGGCGTCGGGCGAGACCAGAAAGGCGATGACGCTGGCCACTTCTTCAACCGTCCCGAAACGGTTGAGTGTGATGAAGGGCAGGATTTTATCGGCCGCCATCTCGCGTACCGACTGGCTCATTTCCGTCTGAATCATGCCGGGCGCCACGGCGTTGACGGTGATGTTGCGGCTGGCGAGCTCGGAGGCCAGCGCCTTGGTGAAGGCATTCACCCCGCCCTTGGAAGCGGCATAGTTGGCGTGTCCGCGATTGGGCTTGCTGCCCGCCACCGACGAGACGTTGACAATGCGTCCCCAGCGCTGCCGCACCATGAAACGCGCGGCGGCACGGGCGCAGTAGAAGGCGCCGTCGAGGTTGGTGGCCTGCACCGCCCGCCAGTCTTCGTCCTCCATGCTCAACAGGAGCGTGTCGCGGATGACACCGGCATTGTTCACAAGAATGTCCAGGCGGCCGAAGTGAGCCTGCACCTGTTCCAGCAAACCCTGCGCGGCGGCACTCTGGCTGACATCGGCCGCAAAACAAACGGCGTCCCCGCCGCAGGCGTGGATCTCGGCCACCGCCGCCTCCGCCTCGGCAGTTCGCGAGCGGTAATTAAGAGCCACGCGCGCGCCCTCCTGCGCCAGACGCAGCGCCGTGGCGCGGCCGATACCGCGACTGGCGCCGGTCACCAACGCGCATTTACCCACCAAACGGCGGGGGAAGACAACGGGTTCATCGCCGGAGTGTGTCATGTCGTTCGCCAGAGGCAGCGCGGTTAAGGCCGTTCGATCACCAAGCTGGCCACGTTGCCCGCCAGGCTGCCGGCATTCAAAAGCACGCGACGGAACTCGCCCGGCCGCGCCCCGCCGCGCACATAATCCAGCCCCAGATCCGGGTCCGGCTCGTCGCAGTTCAGGATGGGCGGCACGGCAGCGCCCGCGGAGGCAAAGGCGCCGCAGGCGGCGATGACTTCCAAGGGCCCGGAACCAGCCAATAAATTGCCGGTCATGGACTTCACCGCCGTAATCGGCACGTAGGCGGCGCGCGCCGTCAGCAACTGCTTCAACGCCTCGGCCTCGACCCTGTCGGCGTGTTCCGTGGCGAGTCCGTAGGCGTAGATGGCATCCAGTTCCCAGGCATCGCAGCGCGCATCCCCCAACGCTGCCTGCATGGCGGTCAGAAAAGCCTCGGCGGTCTCGCAGGGCCGCTTGAACTGTCCCGGGCTCGCCATGCCGTAGCCGGCCAGCTCGCCGTAAATCCGGGCTCCGCGTGCCAGCGCGCGCTCCCGCTCCTCCAGCACCAGGAAGGCCCCGCCCTCGGCAGCCACGAAGCCGCGGCGGCGACGGTCAAAGGGACGGCTCGCCGCCTCCGGCGGCCCCTGCGACTCCTCCAGCAACCCCGAGGGCGCAAAGGTCTCCAGGCGTTCCTCGTCCAGCAGCGATTCGTAGCCTCCGGCCACCGCTACGTCCGCCTGGTTCTGGCGGATGGCGCGGAACGCCTCGCCGATCGCCATGCTGCCGCCCGCGCCGCTCATGCAGATGTTGGCGTTGACGCCCTGTGCGCCGAGCTTGAGGCTGACGAAGTACAACACGATATTGGCCAGGCTCTTGAGTAGCCAGAGCGGGTTAATCGTGGCGATCCCCTCCGCCCCGAAGGCCTGCAGATCGAGGGTGCCGGTCTTCATGGCCAGCGTGGTCGCAGCCAGCAGTTCATCGCGATCGCCGGCGTGCCCGGGTGAGCCCACGAAACAGGCGGTGCGGAAGGCCTCCAGACCGGCAAGGTCGAGCCCGGCATCGGCGATCGCCAGTTCCGCCGCCGCCACGCCCAAGCGCACCGGTCGGGTCATCAGCTTTAACGATTTGCCGTCGGCAATCAACTTGCGGGGGTTGAAGTCACGCACCGCCCCGCCGTGATGGATGCGAAAGGGCGCCAGGTCCACGTGCGGCACCGGTCCCACGCCGGAGCGACCCGTACGCAGTCCCTCCCACAGCACGTCCGGCGCGTTGCCGAGCGGCGAGACCAACCCCACCCCGGTAATGACGGCGCGACGCGCCCCCTCACGCGACATATTCACGTAGCACCAAACTTCCGTTCGAACCGCCGAAACCAAACGAATTGGAGATCACCGCCCGCACCTTGGCCCGCCGCCCCTGATTGGGAACGTAATCCAGGTCACAGACCGGATCCGGGTGTTCGTAGTTGATGGTAGGCGGAATGTAGCCGTTCTGAATGACCAGCGCCGCGATCAACGCCTCGATGGCGCCCGCCGCGTTGACCATGTGGCCGGTCATGGACTTGGTCGAACTAATCGGCACCCGGTAGGCCAACTCCCCGAAACAGCGCTTGATCGCCACCGTTTCACTGGCGTCGTTCTGCACGGTGGAGGTGCCGTGCGCATTGATGTAGTCAATATCGCCCGGCGTCATGCCCGCGTCTTCCAGGGCGGCGCGCATGGCAAGGAACGGACCCTGGCCGTCGGGCGGTGAATCGGTGATGCGGTAGGCGTTGATGGAACAGCCGAAGCCGGCCAGCTCGGCATAGATGCGCGCCCCACGGCGATAGGCATGCCAGGCATCTTCCAGCACCAGCATCGCAGCCCCTTCGGCGAGGATGAAGCCGTCGCGCGTTCCGTCGAAGGGGCGGCAGGCGCGCTGCGGGTCGTCATTGCGATGCGAAAGGGCGCCCAGCAAGATGAAGGCCGATACCATGGTCGGTTCCATCAGACTTTCCGCCCCACCGGCCAACATGACGTCCGCTTCGCCGCTGCGAATCTTTTCCAGCGCGTTGCCGAGCGCCTGCGAGCTCGAAGTACAGGCGGTGGAGATGGTGGTGATCGGTCCGCGTGCCTGGAACGTGCCCCCCAAGGCATAGGCCAGCCCGTAAGGGGCGTAGCGCAGGTACTCGCTGCCGGGAATCGTCTCCAGCACCGCCCGCCGTTGCTCCAGCGTCCGCGCCTCCAGCTTGCGCTGGTTCAGTTCGGGCAGCAGGCCGTCGCGCCGCCCCTCCGTCCCCAGCGCGATGCCGAAGCGGTTGGGCTCCATATTGGAGCCCGGAGCCAGACGCGCATCGGCCATGGCCTGCTGCGCTGCGGCGTATCCGAAACTGTTCTTGCGGTCTAGCACCTGCATGACTTCCGGACACGCCTGCAGGCGATCAAACGGAAAATCGCGCACTTCAGCCGCGATCTGGGTGTCGAATTTCGACGCATCGAACAGTGAGATGGTGCGCACGCCGCAGCGTCCCTCCTCCAAGCCGCGCCAGGTGCTCGGGACGTCATGGCCGAGCGAGGTCACCGCACCGATGCCGGTCACCACCACGCGGCGTCCCCGGCCTGTGGTCCGGAGGTTCATGTTTGCTCCTTGACGTCCGCTCGCGCCGGTCCAACGCGTGCTCCGGTGAGCAGGGCGCGGTTGACCTCTTCGGCCCAGCTCGCAATACGCGCCCGCGCCTCGGGTGGAATGATGGTGCTGCCGCCGCCCGCCTCAAACCCCAACATCAGCTCCGCGCTGGCCACGGTGACGTCATTCACTGTCGCCACCGCCTTGCACCGCCCCGCGTCTTCACTGAGCGCCAGCAGCTCGCTGCGAATGAGAACGGAGTCGCCGGGCCGCACAAATCGCCGAAATTTGGCGTTGTTCACAGTCAGCAACACCGGCAGCACCTTGGCCTCGGATTCGCCACCCGGTCGTTTCGCCGCTTCGGCTGCCACGCTGTAGGTAATAAGCCGGCCGGAGAGCTGCGCCATCGCTTCCACCAGCAGCACTCCTGGCACGACAGGAAAACCTGGAAAGTGGTCGGCAAAGTAGTCCTCGCTCATGGCGGGATGCTTCACGCCGATGGCGTATTGACCCGGGACTAATTCAAGAATGCGGTCAATCAACAGGAAACGCACCGTGAACTCCTTGCGCTCGGCGGCAGAGCGCCCAGGCAACCGCCAGGCCGCCGTCCACGCCACTCGTGACATGCCAGGCAGCGGCCGCCATGCGGTGGGCGCGCAGCGCACCGTGCCAGTGCAGGTGCAGCGTGGCCCCCACCGGCTCGATTTCCAGATCGTGAAATTCGACCTCGTCGGCCCCCGGTCCGTCTCCCGCCTTCAGGACCGCTTCCTTGCAGGCCAGCACGCGAGCCTGCTGCCGCGCCCCTCGCCACCAGCCCCGCTCCCGTTCGGTCAACAGGCCGGCCAAGGCAACCGGGTTCTCGCGAGCAAGCCGCGCAACGCGGGCCACCTCCACCAGGTCCACCCCGCTGCTCCATGCCGTCAGCAAAGGTCAGCTCCCCGTCTCGCTCTCGCCGATCCGCCAGGCGACCAAACGGGCAAAGGTTTCCGGCGTAAACAAGAGCGGGATCTCACGCGCGGTCAGACCGGGCTTGAACCGCGCCGGATCCACCTCCGGCATCAGCACCCGCAGCCGCTGCAGCGCGGCCTCGGTGAGAATGCCGTTCTGCTGAAACTCGGCGTCGGTGAGCGAGCCCTGCGTGGCGCGCTGTATGCCCCCCCGCGGAATCTTGATGTTGAAGGCCGACTCCAGCCGGAACAACAGATCGAGGAAGTCCAGCGACTCAGCGTTCAAGTCGGTCATCAAGCTGGCGTGGGGAGTCACTTCCTCCTCTTCCCGCCCCAGCACTTCCGCAATCGCCGCGCGCGTAGTGGTCAGAATCTCAGCATGGCGGGTGGCCAGCACCCGGTCCGCACTCTGACGGATCTGCTGAATCTCTTCCAGACTGTTCACTTGACTCATTCATTCCTCCCAGAAATCATTGTCCTCCGGCTTCGCCGGGTGGCGACGGGTTCAGCGCACGCTCATCAGCGAGAGCCCGCCGTCGGCGATCAGCGTCTGTCCGTAGATCCAATTCGCCGCGTCGGAGCAGAGAAAGGCCACCACCTCGGCCACGTCCTCCGGGGTCCCGATGCGCCCGGCCGGCGAGATCTTCTCGCAAGCCTCCTTCATGGAGGCGAAGGTGGAGAAGAGCTTGAGCGCATCCGTCTCGATGGGCCCGGCCGAGACGGTGTTCACATTGATGCCATCCTTGCCCAGTTCGACCGCCAGATAACGCGTCAGCGCCTCGGTGGCCGCCTTGGTGACCCCGATGGCGGCGTAGCCGGGAATGTAATAGGTCGAGCCCAAGCTGGACAGACTGACGATTTTGCCGCGCCGCCCCTTCATCAACTTGGCCGACTGCTGGGCGCTGAGCAGCAGCGCCGTGGTGTTGTCGTTGATGGTGTGCTCCCAAGCGTCGCGCTTCTGGCGCATCACCGGCCCGAAAGTGGCCACGTCAATGGCGTTGTTGATGAAAATGTCGAGGTGCCCGAAGCGCTCACGCACCACGCCGAACATCTTCTCGATGCCCTCCGGCTTGATGGCATCGGCGGCGATGATCTCCGCACGCCGGCCCAAGGCGGAAATCTCCGCCGCCAGAGCCGTGGCCCGATCCTCGCTGGTGACGTAATTGATCAGCACGTCGGCCCCGTTCTGTGCCAGCTTCAGCGCGATGGCGCGCCCGATGCCGCGGGCGGCGCCGGTCACCAGAGCGGTTTTTCCATTCAAATCAGTCACGCCTGCTCCTCGTTCCTTGGTCTTCAGATACACGCCCGGCGGCCGTCTGGAAAGCCTTCTTCCCTGACTGCAACCCACCTCCGGTCATCAGCCGCGTACGCCTGCGGTTTGGGGAACGCGCTGCGCCAAGGTGCGCAACGCGGCCTGCAGCTGCTGGAACTGCACGGACAGGTCATGCTCCGGTCGCCCCTGGCTTACCTGCGGGCTCTTGAAATAAAACGCCAGCCAGTCCTGGGTCCCGTGCCAGCCGGCGCGTTGCGCCGCGCTGGACAGCAGCGCCAGATCGAGCAGCAGCGGCGCGGCCAGAATACTGTCCCGGCATAGGAAGTTGACCTTGATCTGCATCTCGTAGCCCAGCCACCCGACCAGGTCGATCGTGTCCCAGCTTTCCTTGTTGTCGCCGCGCGGCGGATAATAATTGATCTTCACCTGATGCGAGAGCTGGCCGTAGAGTTCGGGATAGAGCGCCGGCTCGAGGATGTCGTTCAGCACCGAAAGCTTGGATTCTTCCTTGCTGCGGAACGCCGCCGGGTCGTCCAAGACCGCGCCATCCTGGTTACCGAGAATGTTCATCGAGAACCAGCCCGCCAGGCCCAACATGCGCTGTTTGATGCCCGGCGCGAGAATGGTCTTCAGCAGCGTCTGGCCGGTCTTCAGGTCCTTGCCGCAGATCGGCGCCCCGTTGGCGGCCGCCAGCTCCTTCATCACCGGCAGATCCACGGTCAGCGTGGGCGTGGCGTTTACAAACGCGCAGCGTTCTTTCAGTGCGGCGTAGGCGTAAACCATGCTGGGCGCGATGGTCGGCTCGTTTTCCTTCATCGCCGCCTCGAAGATGCCCGTGGCCTGATGCGCCGGACCGGGAGTCAGGAAAACCTCGGTCGAGCCGCACCACAACACCACCACCTGCTCCAATCGGTTCTCCACGCGAAATGCGCGGATGTCGGCCCGCAACGCCTCAGCCTGCTCCCACTTGTTCTGCAGCGGCTTGATGCGCTTGCCTTCCGCGCGGCGTAGAAACCGCGTGTCGTGGATACCAGGCATCGGGACGATTGACTCCAGCGGCGCCCGCACCGCTTCCAGGAGGTGGGGCTGCAGAACGGCGGCGCGCTTCGCCGCGGTATAGCAGGTGCCCTCGGAAATATCCCATCCGCCAAATACCACCTGGTCCAGGGTGGGTAGCTGCAAGAGCTCAGCCATGGGCACGTGTCGTCCCGGCTGCTCAGGGTCAGCCATCATCGCCATCTGGGTCAGTGACCCGAACGGACGACCCAGGCCAAGCTTCACTGCCTCGACCCCGGCAATCAGGGTGGTCGAAATCGATCCCATACCGGCCAGCAAAACTCCAACCCGACCCGTATCACGGGCGCGCACGGCTGTATTGCTCATAAAACGGCGTTCTCTCCAGTTAAAAGTGTGGGCAAGCCGCGATTAAGCGCCGGTTAAATCAAGATTAAAGAGTTTTAATGGCCTACGGTGAGACGCTGGACGACTCACGCCGACTCCGCCCTCTTCGTCAGGGCGCGGTTGCCCATCCCGAAGCGCGGCCGGTACGCCGAAACCGAACTCGCGCCATCGCGGGCAAAGTCCCCGCCGGCGGCGCACGCCCGTGAAAATGCTGGAAGTGCTGATCCGAGGGGGTCAGCTTCGTTCCGGGTACAGCACCTCGGTGAAGCGCGGATCCTCCATCAACAGGCGGAAATCGTCGTCGTGGCGCGCTTGCGAACGGCAGCGCGGGTCGAGCACAATGGCCGCCTTAAGATGGGCCAACGCGGGCTCGACATGGTTCTGCAGCGCATGCAGGCTGGCCAGAGCGTAGACAATGTGGGCGGACTTGCCGTCCATTTTTTGCGCCTTTTGCAGCAGCTCCTCCGCCTCTTCGTAGCGCGACAGGTTCAGATGCACGATGCCCTGTGTGTAGTGATCCTCCGCCGTGCGCAACGGCGGGCGTAGGGGCTGCAGGCGTTGATTGCAGATGTTCCAATGCGTGGTGGCGCGGTCGGCCAGCCAGGAATAGGGCGAATCGCGCACCTTTTCCAGCAAGGGTTTCGCCTTCTCGAACCTCTGCTGACCATAAAACTTCATCGCGACTTCGTATTGTTCCAAGGCGGCTTGGAGCAAGGCATCGGGCTGGCGGCTGGCGACTGGGCTCATAAAATTGGATTGTTGAGCGCGGGCAGCCCGGGCCGATCCGACCTCAAAGCTGGCCTCGCAACCCTCGACGTGGGCCGTCGAGGTGGGTAGCTGTATTTAGCTGCATACAGGAGAATTCGTCAAGTCGTGCCCCTGGGGACGCCGCTTCAAACCGGCGACGCAACGCTCCGCGCCCCTCTTCTTCCCCTCCTCCCTCTGCCCCTCCTCTCCCTTCCGCTCTCGCTTCCGGGTCCCTCCCTCCCCGAGGGCGGCCGTGCAACCCGCAGCTTGCGCGACCGTCTCGGAAAACAGGCCGTCGCCTTCCCAGGGCGGGGCGGAACAAGGCACAATGGGGGGGCTTCGCGGCGCCACGAACGGCGGTTCGCGACCCCGGCTGAGAGTCGCACTGTGAGCACCATCAATCGCGCGGCGCGCGAAATCAACTGCAAGGTGGTCTATTACGGCCCCGGTCTCGGCGGGAAGACGACTAACCTGCAGTACATCTTCGGCCAGGTTCCCGGCGACCACCGCAGCCAGATGATCTCGCTCGCCACGGAAGGCGACCGCACCCTGTTCTTTGACTTTCTGCCATTGGAGCTGGGCGAGGTGCGCGGTTACAAGACGCGCTTTCATCTCTATACCGTGCCCGGGCAGGTGTTTTACTCGGCCAGCCGCAAACTGATCCTGCGCAACGTGGACGGAGTCGTCTTCGTGGCGGACAGCCAAGCGCAGCGGCTGGATGCCAACCTCGAGGCCCTCGACGATCTGCAGGACAACCTGCAAGCCCAGGGCAACGCCCTGGCGGAGCTGCCCTACGTGTTGCAGTTGAACAAACGCGATCTTCCCGGCGCGTTGCCGGTCGAGGACCTGACTGCCGCGCTGCGCCGGTTCCAGGAACCCATCATTCCGGGCGTGGCCAACCAGGGCGTGGGCGTTCTGGAGTCACTGCAACACGTCGCCAAAGGCGTGCTGGCCAAGCTGGCCGGCTGAGGATCGTTTCGATTACAGTCCGTTTTCCAGACGGCGTGTCCTGACTCATGTTCGAACAAATCCCCACCCTGCTGGAGAATCTGATCCTGGGCCGCAGTATTGCGCGCCGCCTGCAACTGGCGCGGCATGTGCCGCGCTGGCTGGTCGAACGCATTCAGACCTCGGAGTTTCAGGACACCGTGCGCTGGGCGGGGCAGCGTGGCCGCTTCTACCGCACCCAGTTCGCCGCACGCGGCATCAATCCCCGCCGGCTGCGCACGCCGGCTGACCTGGGCGATTTCTTCACCACCTCGACTGACCTGCGGGCTCTACCCACCGAGGATTTCGTCTGCGACAAGCCCGAAGCAGGATTCGAGACGACCGGCACGACGGCGAACAACAAACGTGTCTACTTCTCCAATGAAGAGGTGCGGGACATCGGCTTCGAGGGCGCCGTGGGCCTCTGGAATCTCGGGCTGCGTCCCGACGATCGCGTGGTCGACGCCTTTGATTACGCCTTCTGGAACGCCGGCATCACCCTGCTGCATTCGCTCAGCGCCGTGGGCTGTTTTCACGTCATCGGCAGCAAGCTGCCACCGGAGGAGTTCTTCCGGCGCATCAAGGAGTACCGCTTCAATGTCCTGATCGTGGACACCGCCTGGCTGGTCACCTTCACGGAAATTGCACAGCGCGAGGGCACCTGGCCGGTCAAGTTCATTCTCTCCGGCAGCGAAAACATGAGCGAGCAGACGCGGCAGTGGGTGCAGTCGGTGTGGAGCACGCGTGTTTATCAGGCCTACGGACAGACCGAATCGCTCGGCGCCACCGGCATCGAATGCCCGGCGCAGCAGGGCTACCACCTCAACGAGTTCAATTTCATCTTCGAGATCCGCGAACCGAACGAACAGGGCTATGGCGAGCTGGTCTTCACCACCTTGACCCGCAAGGTGATGCCGTTCATCCGCTACCGCACCAACGACATCACGCGCTTCCTCCACGAGCCCTGCGGCTGCCCGCTTCAATCCATGCGCCGGGTGGACAAGATCGTGGGGCGGGCGGATGAGATCATCTCCTGCGGCATGGGCATGATCAGCCCATGGATCTTCGAGACTTGGTTTGCCGGGGTGGCAGGGCTGGCCGATGACTGGCAGATCGCCGTAACCCAGCCGGAAACGCGCGACGTGCTGGTCCTGCGCTTGGAAGTCCAGCCCGATGCCCCGCCCGCCGCGGTACTGGAACAGGAACTGCTGCGGAGGCTCGAGCAGCGCTTCCCTTACTACTTTAAGAACTTCCACATGGGGATGTACGATCTCCGCTTCGAGGTGCTGCCACGTCACACGCTGCGCCCCGCCGGGCCGCGCCGCAAGCTGCGCCGCGTCGTGGATGAGCGCATCCCCACTGCCGCCCTGGCGCCCGAGGCGGGGTAGCGACCGAGGCCTCGCCCCAACCGCGCCGCCGCAGCCGGCGGCGCTTGCCGCCCATCGCCGTTGCCGATCCGTCCTCCATCCCCTAACATGGAACACCGGTGGAAGGAGCGCGTGCGTGGCAGACACAGCAGTCCTGATTCTGGCGGCCGGCAAGGGCACGCGGTTAAAGTCGCAGCTGCCCAAGGTGCTGCATGAAGCCGGCGGACGCACCTTGCTGGGACAGGTCATGGCGGCGGTCCGCGGCGCCGACATCCCCGCCACCGATGTGATCGTAGTTGCCGGTTATGGTGTGGATCTGATCCGCTCCCACGTTGAGCCCTTGGGGAGCCGCATCGCAGTGCAAGAACCGCAGCTCGGTACCGGCCACGCGGTGCAGATGGCGGCGACGGCTCTGTCCCCCTATCGGCAGGTCGTCATTGTGCACGGTGACATGCCGCTACTCTCTTCCAGCACCGTGCGCGGCTTGATTGATCGGCTCACCTCAAGCGCAGCCGCCGCGGTTCTGGCCACCGCCGCGCCGAGCGCGCCACGGGCATATGGCCGGATCCTGCGCCAGGGCGAGCGCATCATCGGCATTGTCGAAGACCGACAGTGCACGGCGGAGCAGAAGCAGATCCGGGAATTGAACGCCGGCTTCTACGCCTTCACCACCGCTGCCTTGTTGCCCGCCTTGGGCCGGTTGCGGACTGACAACCCGCAGGGCGAGTACTACCTCACCGACACGATCGCGCTGCTCGCCCGGAACGGAAGCCTCGTGCTGGGTTTCGAACTCGCCGATGCCGGCGAGATATTGGGCATCAACGACCGGGCTGAACTGGTCGAGGTTGACGCGCTGCTGCGCCAGCGTACGGTCCGCCACTGGCTGGAAAACGGCGTCACCATTTACGGTCCGGAGACGGTGGTCATCGACCCCGAAGTCGTAATCGGGGCGGATACGGTTCTGGAGCCCGGCGTGCAACTGCTGGGCAGCACGCAAGTCGGCAAGGGGTGCCGAATTCGCTCCTATAGCGTGGTCCAGCACTCGCGGTTGGGTGATGACGTGCTCGTCCTGCCGCATTGCGTCATCGAATCGGCGGAGTTGGAGGACGCGGTGCGAATCGGACCCTTTACGCGGCTGCGCGAGGGCTCCAAGATCGGGCGCGGCGCCCACCTCGGCAATTTCGTCGAGGTCAAGAAATCACAGCTCGGTGCGGGCGTTAAAGCCGGACACTTGGCGTACCTTGGCGATGCCTCCATCGGGCCGGAGGTCAATATCGGCGCCGGCACCATCACCTGCAACTATGATGGGGCCCACAAACATCGCACGACGATCGGAGCACAGAGCTTTATCGGCAGCAACGCGACTTTGGTGGCCCCCCTCGAGATCGGCCCCCAGGCCTATATCGCGGCCGGCAGCGTCATCACCGAGAACGTCCCCGGCGAGGCGCTCGGCTTGGGCCGCAGCCGCCAGACCAACAAGGAAGGCTGGGCCAAACGTCGGCGCCAACGCGCCGCGAAATCCTGACATGCACGCCCCGCAAATCATCGCCATTCATACCGCCCCGGCGGCCGCTGCGCCCATGCAAGCGCGGCACGAGGTGACAGCACGCGCCGGCGCCGGCCTTGCCGGCGACCGCTACGGCCAACAGGCCGGGACATTCTCCCCGGACCGGGATCCCGATTTTGAAGTCACCTTGATTGAAGAGGAGGCGCTGCTCGCCCTGGCGCGTGACTATGGCTATGCCATGTCTCCGGCCGAGAGTCGCCGCAATCTCACCACCCGGGGCGTGGCTCTCAACCATCTCGTGGGCTGCGAGTTCTGGGTAGGGGCGGTGCGCCTGCGCGGCACGCGCCTCTGCGAGCCCTGCGACCACCTCGCCCGCCTGACCGATCGCCGTGCCCTGAAAGGCTTGCTGCATCGCGGTGGATTGCGGGCGCAGATCGTCCTGGGCGGCGTGATGCGCGTGGGCGACCCCGTCCGCCCTGCCGACACGGATGCATCCGTGGCTCCCGGGTCGGTCCCGGAGTGATCTCCGCCTCTTGTTTCATTGCCACCGCACCCCAACTCCATGCTTGAACTATCTTATGTCCGCAATCAGCTCGATGCCGTCGAGGCCATGATGCGTCGCCGTGGCATGACGCCCGAACTGGCACCTTTTCGCGAGCTGGATCAACGCCGCCGGGAACTCACCCGCGCAGCGGACGAGTTGAAGCAGTCGCGCAACCAGGCCTCGGAAGAAGTGGCCCGGCTGAAACGCGGCCCTGAGCGCGAGCTGCCTCGCGTCGCCGAATTGATCGCCTCGACGCGCGCCTTGGGCGACCAGATCGCCGAACTCGACCGGCAATTGCGGGAACTCGACGCGGCACTGGAACCACTTCTGCTCACGATTCCCAACGTCCCTCACC
Organism: uncultured Acidobacteriota bacterium; assembly: GCA_937898755.1. Lineage (GTDB taxonomy): Bacteria > Acidobacteriota > Terriglobia > Terriglobales > SCQP01 > CALEJU01. Next base: position 220,555 of record CALEJU010000035.1, read on the forward strand.
CCTCCGTGCCGCTCGGACAATCGGAGGCGGACAACCTGGAGGTGCGTCGCTGGGGCACGCCGCCCGAGTTGAACTTCACTCCCAAATCGCATTGGGAACTGGGAGCGGCGTTGGGGATCCTTGACTTGGAACGGGCCGCCAAGATTTCCGGCGCGCGCTTCGCCGTCTTTCAGGGGGCGGGCGCGCGCTTGGAGCGCGCGCTCGGCAACTTCATGCTCGACCTGCATACCAGCCGTCACGGCTACACCGAAGTGCAGCCCCCGGCGCTGGTGAATTCCCGCAGTCTGCGTGGCACCGGACAGCTACCCAAGTTTGCCGCCGACCTGTTCAAATGCCAGGACACGGACCTGTGGCTCATCCCGACCGCCGAGGTGCCCCTGACCAACTTGTACGCCGACGAAGTGCTGGATGCCGCCCGATTGCCGCTCAGCCTGACCGCGCTCACCCCCTGCTTCCGCAGCGAAGCCGGCTCCTACGGCAAGGACGTGCGCGGCATGATTCGCCAACATCAGTTCGACAAGGTCGAGCTGGTCAAGTTCGTTCATCCCGACACGTCCTATGCTGAGCACGAAATGCTCACCAGCCACGCCGAGGCGGTTCTGCAGGCGCTCGACCTGCCCTATCGCGTGGTCAGTTTGAACACGGCAGATCTCGGATTCAGCGCCGCTAAGACCTACGATCTGGAAGTCTGGTTGCCGGGCCAGAAGGCCTATCGTGAGATCTCCTCGTGCAGCAACTTCGAGGCCTTTCAGGCGCGTCGCGCCAACATTCGCTTCCGTACCGCGAACAAGGGGAAGACGGAACTGGTGCACACGCTCAATGGGAGCGGCTTGGCCGTCGGTCGAACTTGGATTGCCGTGGTGGAGAACTACCAGCAACCGGACGGCTCCATCCGCATTCCAACGGCGCTGCGCCCTTACATGGGGGGCGTGGAAGTCATCGCCTGAAGGGATGCGTGCGTCAGCTCTGGATCTCTCATCCAATCAGGACATGGATCCGGCACCCTTGACCGAAGATGTCGCGCAGTCCATTCGCATCCTGCAGGAGGCGACGACCGCGCTGGAAGGACTGGCCCGTACGCCGCATCACACCGCCTTGGCCACCGAAGCGCAGCGCGCGCTGGAGCAACTCACGCAGTTCCTCCTGACCGCCGAGTTGCGCCGTCGCTTCCATCGTGCGGCTTGAGTAGCCCGACGCGAGGAACACGCGCTCCGGCCGCGCGTTGCCCGAAGATCCTCGGCAAGCGCGCCCCCCAATTTCGAGAATCACAACCTTGAACCCGCGTGAAAAGAGCGGTGCGCGTCTATACTTCCGCCATGCGCTTCCGGCTCTGGTTGGCCCTGGTCTTGCTCTGGCTTGGCCCGACGCTACTTCCTGCTCAAGTGGGCTTTTATCGGGTCGTGAACCAGAACGGGATCTGGTGGTTCCTGGATCCCAGTGGAACGCCCCTGCTCTCGCAAGGAGTGGACGCCATCCGCTACGGCGGACAAACGATCCGCGCCACCACTCAATCGCCTTATCGCGATGTCGTCGCGCGTCTCTACCCTGACCGCAACACTTGGGGGCTGGCCACGCTGGCGCGTTTGCGTATGTGGGGCTTTAACACGATCGGCGCGTGGTCGGATGCGCAACTCCAGGACCGCGGGGTCGCCTACACCATCAACCTTGACCTCGCTGCCCACGCCGGGGCCGACTGGCAGCACGGAAAGCCGGTCGACGTTTTCGATCCGCAGTTCGAAAAGGCCGCCGAGGAAGTCACCAACCAGCTCTGCATTCCCCATGTTGATGACCGCAACCTGGTCGGCTATTTCAGTGATAACGAACTGCGCTGGGGACCAGACTGGCGCGGGAAACAGAACATGTTGCAGATGTACCTCGACCTTCCGGCCGGCGCTTCAGGGCGTCTCAAGGCCGTCGAGTACCTGCGCCTGCGATATCACGACGACATTCGCCGCTTCAATCAAACCTGGCATTCCCGGGTACGCGAGTTTGAACAAGCGGCAACCGTTCCCGCCGGGGCGGCCGGCGACGCGGACAATGGCGGGTTTCTTGCCATGGTGGCCGCCCGCTATTTCCAGGTCTGCGCCACCGCCATCCGCCGCGCCGATCCCAATCACCTCTTTCTCGGCGCGCGCTTTTCCGGCCGTCCGCCCGTGCCGGTGTTGCGCGCCAGCCGCATCGCCGACGTGGTTTCCATCAACTGCTACAGCCTCGATCCGCGGCCGCTGATTGACTATGTCTTCCAGAACACCGGAAAACCGATTCTGGTCACCGAGTTCGCTTTCCGAGCGGAGGACTCCGGACTACCCAACACGCAAGGTGCCGGACCCAAGGTGCCCGACCAGACCGCTCGGGGCAAGGCATACACCGATTTTGTAACCTGGCTGGAAAGCCGCCCGGAAGCGGTCGGCTATCACTGGTTCCAATGGGCCGATGAGCCCAAGGAAGGCCGTTTCGACGGCGAGAACAGCAATTACGGTCTGGTGGACGGCGGCGATCAACCTTATCCGGGCTTTGTGGAGGCCGTCACCCGCGCCAATGCCGCCGCCCTGGAAGCGCATGGTCATTCGGTCCCAGCAGCAAGCCGCCCAGACGCCGCAGTCCAGCCCGCTGCACCACGCGGGTTCCGAGGTGCTCCATGAAATTTCTCCCCGCGATTGCGCTCAGTCTGTTGTTAACGCTCCCTGCTGCCGCCCAAGTTCACTGGGCCACCTTGTTCACCGCCCAGGACGTCCGCGACGACCTGACCTCTGCCGCCGGACGCGACACCGCGCTGGCCTGGTGCCGGGCACACAACGTCGACCACGTTTACCTGGAGAATTTTCGCAACGGCTACAGCGCCGACCCGGCGGTCCTGGCCATCGCGCGGGACTTTTTCCGCCAGGCCGGATTCGCGGTGGGAGGCTGCGTTACGACGACCGCATTAGGAAAGCCTTCCACCGGTTGGAAGATCGCCGCCTGCTACACCAATCTCGCCAATCGCGACCATTTGCGTTCGGTTTTTCACACCGCAGCCACGCTCTTCGACCGCATCCTGATCGATGACTTCTTCTTCACCGACTGTCGCTGCAGTGAGTGTGCCGCGGCGCGCGGGAGCCGCAGTTGGGAGGCCTACCGCCGCGACCTGATGCTTGATGTGGCGCGTCACGACATTCTCGACGTGGTCCATGCGGTCAACCCGAACGCTCATGTCATCCTCAAGTTCCCGCAGTGGTATGACACATGGCAGGCGCGCGGCTACCGTGTAGAGGCGGAGTCCCGCATGTTCGACGACGTGTGGATCGGCAACGAAACGCGCGATCCTCGCGACGCGCGCTGGGGCCAGGCCGCACAGTACCGCGCCTTCTTCATCACCCGCTGGCTGGATTCCATTGCCGGCGCCAAGTTGCGCGGCGGCTGGTTCGACGCCATTGACACCTCGCCCGATCTTTACTTGGACCAGGCTTACGAGACGGTTCTGAGCCAGGTGCCCGAAATCCTGTTGTTTGAATATGGGATGTTGCAACGCCAGGGCGCCGCCGATGCTGCCGCCCTGCAGGCAGAGATGCCCTCCCTCATGCATCTCAGCACAGCCATCCAGCACACGAGATGGCAGGGCCTTGCGACCTATAAGCCCCCCAACAGCGCGTCCGAGGACGAAAACTACCTGCTCGACGAAGTGGGCATGGTGGGCATTCCTCTCGCGCCGCAAGCCGTTTTTCCGCAGCACGCGCCGATTGCCCTGTTCGCCTCTCAAGTATTGGGAGATCCGCTCTTCGTGCCGATGTTGGCGCACTTTCTCGCCGCCGGCCATAGCGCCATCCTGACCGCACCTTTGGCGCATGCGCTCGATGGCGATCCGCGGCTGCCGGGTTTTAAGGCCGCGAGCGGTAAAGATTGGGCGGAGCTGGATGTGTTGGGCGGTCACGTGATCATGGTCAGCGATGCCGTGCTTCGAGCGGCGCATCCCGCCGCTGACGCCGGACTCCTCCTGCCGACGCCGCTGCCCGCCGTCACCGCACGACTGCGAACCCTCTGCCTGCGCGCCTTGGGAATTGAAACCGATGCGCCATTACGGGTGTTGTTGTTTCCGGGAGGCGCCACGCTGGCCGTGCACAACGTCAATGACGCCCCCGCCACCTTTCACATTGCGTGGCCGGGAGCACCGTCGCGGTCAGTGACGATTCCGGCACACCGCGCCCTCCTGCTGCCGGCACAACCGTAGGTCAGTACAGCCCCGGCAACAAAGCCGCCGAGTGACGGCGGTAGTCGGCATAGACGGGTCCGAACAGCGCATCCATGTTGCGTTCTTCGAGGTGGATTTTCCAGAGCAGGGCAGGGATGAGCAGCACGATGCCGACCAGACAACTGCGCTCGCCGATGGCGAAGACCGCTCCCAGCGCCGCGAGCAGCACCCCGGTGTAGATGGGGTGACGCACCCGGCGATACGGGCCGGTGCGGACCAATTCATGTCCTGCTTTGACGGTAACCGCCCCGCTCCAATTACCGCCGAGATGCACCCGGGCCCAGATGGCGAAGCCAAGGCCCAGCACCGTCAAGCTCCATCCAAGCCAGAACAAGGACGGCGCCGCCGGCAGGATTCGCCCGCTCAGCGGACCGCTGTGAATGCGCGTGAATAGAAGGTAAAACCCGAGAACCGTCGGTACGGCGTAGAGAAGACGCTTCCCCCTCGGCTCACGTCGGACGACTGGTTTGGTTCGAAGGGCGCCAAGGACCCACACGATCAGAAAGGTCAGCCAGGGAAGATTGAGCCAGTTTGCCGACATGGAATCGTCCGACCCATCGCAGGAACGGGATTCTGGCGCGACGCCACTCGCGGACGCTGCCCTGCACGCCCTTCCAACTCACATCCCTAGCGCTTGCTATTCAGCGTCGCCAGTTGCTGGTCAGCCTGAGCCGCCAGGGAGGAATTGGGGTAATCCTTCTTCAACTGCTGGTAGAGCTTGGTAGCGTCGGCGGGGTTGGAGGCCTGCTCCAATTGCGCCAGCTCAAACGTAGCGATACCGGACGGCACCGTCTCGCTCTTGGCGCCGATGAGTGGCCGTAACTCACCCTGCGCAAGGTCCAGCTTGCCCTGTTGGGCATAAAGCTGTGCCAAGGCTTGGTGTGCCAGCGCTTGAACGTTGGTGTCGGCGTGTGCGGAAACGTCTTGCAGCGTCTTTTCTGCGGCGCTCAGATCGCCGGCATCAGCCTGCGTCAGGCCAACGTAGTAGGCCCCCACTTGGGCGGCGAACGTATGGGGATAGCTGTCGCTCACCTTCTGGAACAGCTTCTGGGCGGCCTGTGCACGTTGCGCGCTGCTGGAGAAGCTGGTCTGGCCCGGCGCGGTAGGCGTTCCCACCGGGGCGTGATAGGTGTCAAGCGCCGCAGCCAGCATTCCCTCGGCTTGGGCGCTGCGATGCTTCTGCCAACTGTACCCAACCAGTCCCAGCCCGGCAATCACCAGCACCACCGTCAGCGCCGTCAAGAAGGCGCGTTGGTGCTGCAGGTAGTACTCGTAAGCGGCATCCATGCCGCTGACGAACTCGTCGGTCTTCAATTCATGACGCGAAATCCGGGCCATAGATGAATCACTTCCCTGTTTCTATTATGACTGCAGGCGGGACGGTTCGGGAGACGCTTCCGCTTTCCCGCCTGCCGTTCCAGCTTTCCTCAGTGTGTGACCGCGGCGCGCTCAGCGGCCCGCCAACCAGTGCACCCCATTGTCGAGGATCTTCTGCACCTGCGGCATGAAAAAGATGGGGAACGACTCGTGCCCTGGCCGCCAGTAGAAGACTTTGCCGGCGCCCACATTCCAAGTCATGCCTTGGCGCGCATGCAGTCCGTCGGCGTAGACGCCGTCGAACACGGTGGCAAATGGGCCGGGAACCTGGAAGGGTTCGTCGTAGCGCTCCGTTTTGGGGATGGTGAAGTCGGTCACGCCGCGGGCGATGGGGTTCCTGGCATCCACCACAATGATGCGGGTCGGCTTGCCATCCTCGGTATAGTCTCGCCACGAACCCACTTTGTCATTGCTCTGCAGCGACTGCATCAGCGCCTTGAAGGGCTTGGAGTAGTGCGACGAGTGGACGGGCAGGAAGCCCATTCCCTTCTCGCGCACATGCCGCACGATCCGTTCCACCGCGTCATCGGGCACCTGGTCATGACGCTTGTGTCCGAACCAGATCAGCACGTCCGTCTGGTCCAGTGTCGCCTCGCTCACCCCGGCATCGGGATCGTCCAGTTGCGCCGTACGCACCTGCAGGCGGGGATCTTTCCGTAACGCCGCGGCGATGACGCCGTTGATCCCGTCCGGATAGATGTTGGCCGGCTCCGTGCGCTCCGACCAGACCAGGACCCGGATCGGCGACGCCTTTTTGACCGGCTTCCTGGCATGCGCCGCTCCGGCGCACATCACGGCCAAACCCATCGTCAACACGGCAGCCGCCACACAGTTCAGCGCACGTTTCATCGCGTCACCCATCCTGAGATTGAATTACATCGGTCCGGGGACCCGGCGCTCCCGCCGGCCCACAACGAACCCGGGCAGTGGGATGGTTTCATAGTTCCACCTGCGGGGGCAAGGCAGACGGCGGGGAATCCCGGCAAGGCCGCGGGGGCCAGCCGGAAATCCGGCTTGTCGCGCAGGAGTATCAGTGCCCAGAGTCACTATTTGCTACAGTAACGTCCGTATGCTCGTCTACGCCGTACTCCTCTGTGTAGGGGCCTTCCTGATGGCTGCCGCGAGCCGTCCCGGGCCCCGCGATGGGGAATTGATGCTGCAGATTGCGCAAGGAGACCAGCGAGCTTTCAGCACGATCTATGATCGGCACTCGCGACCGGTCTTCGCCTCACTCCTGCGCATTGTGCGGGAACGGGGCGCCGCCGAGGACCTGCTGCAGGAAGTGTTTTTGTCGCTCTGGAAACACGCGGCACGCTATGACCATGAAGCGGAATCAGTGTTGCCGTGGCTGCTGGTCATCGGACGCAATCGTGCCTTGGACAAGGTGCGGTCCGCAGTACACCGTTATGAAGGTCAGGCGCAGCCGATTGATGAGGTCTTCGACCTGCGCGATGCGCGCGCCAATTTCGAGAGCGGCATCTGGCATGACCAATCGGTGGACCGCATTCGTGCCTGCATGGCGCAACTGAACGAGAAGGAGCGTCGCGTTCTGGAGCTGGCCTACTTTGAAGGGCTTTCGCAAAGCGAGATCAGCTCCCAGCTCGGAGAACCGATGGGCACGGTCAAAACCTGGACCCGCAACGGTCTCAACAAATTACGAAAGGCCCTGCTGTGAGCACGCATCCTCAACTCGGCGAAGCCTACGAACTCTACCTGCTGGGCGCCCTCGACGGCCCGGAGGGGTCGGAGGGAGCTGCGCAACGAGAGTTGCTGCGCGCGCACTTGAGCGCGGGATGCGCCGAGTGCAGCTCCGGGTTGAAACGTGCGCATGCCGTCGTGGCCGCCATCGCTCTGGCAGCACCGGAGGCCGTGCCTGGCAGCGGCGTGAAACGCGAACTTCTGGCCCAGCTGGCCCCCGCCCGAAATTCCAGGTTCCGTTTTGCCTTTGCCGCGGCTTGGACATTGGTCCTCGGCTTGGCCGTGAGTTCCGCCTGGCTGTGGCATCGTTCTGCCGGGCTCGAAGAGCAGACCGCTTCCCTCGAAACGCAACGCAATCAGACCCAAGTCGCGCTGCGCCAGGCGGAACGAGAAGCGGCCCACTTACGGGCGGTGACGGAGATTATTGGGCGCACCGATACGCGCGCTTTGGCGGTGAAGAGCACCGGCGCCGCGCCTCCGTTCGGCCAAGCATTCGTCAGTCGCGAGCGAGGCGTGGTGCTCATCGCCGGCAATCTCACCCCGGCGGGCGCGGATCACACGTACGAGCTGTGGATTCTTCCCAAGACCGGCGCCCCGGTCGCCGCCGGCACGTTCCAGACTGATTCGAGCGGCTCCGTGGTGCATGCCTACACGGGCACCATCACTGCGGATGTGGCGGGCGTTGCCGTCACGCTTGAACCCGGCAAGGGCGGTTCGGCACCCAAGGGTCCCATCGTCATGGTCGCCAAGTTCGCCAACGGCGCCTGACGGGGCTTCCTTCGCGGGTGGCTTGTAACATTCTTCGCCGCTGCTGCATCTAAAGGGAGTCGGATCGCTCGTCGCGGCGAAGGTGCGCTTTGGGAGCGTTGACATCGCGCCCCCAATTGACTACCATCGCGAGCTTCCGCAGGGCACCCGCACATCGTTCAGGAGACGGCTGACGGCTATGGATAAGCGCAAGCTCGAAACGTTCAAGAAGCGGCTGCTTCAGAAGCAGCAGGATTTGAACCGCGCCGTATCGCGGAACGAGCAGGATGGCCGTCTTGCAGACGAAGAGGTGACGCAGGACATCGCCGACAAAGCCATCAATTCCTATACCAAAGAATTTCTCTTCCATCAAAGCAACAACGATCGGCAAGCGTTGCAGTTGATCGATGAGGCGTTGACGCGTATCCGCGACGGCAGCTTCGGCCAGTGCATTACCTGCGGCAACGAGCTCAACCCCAAACGCCTGGACGCCGTGCCGTGGGCCCGTTACTGCATCGCCTGCCAGGAAAAGGTCGAGCAGGGCGTCCTGACCTAACCGCGGGAGCTGTCACCGAGGTCGGCACGGGAGCCCTGAGGGATCCAGAGGATGTGCTACCATCGGCATAGTCCACTTCTTCTGGAGGCGCGCCTTCAGTAGCACTCCTGCCCAGACCGGTCCGCGACCGCTGCCCCTTCACGGGTTCGGGGCACTGTTTTGTCTACTCTTCCCTTCCCCCTGTCGTCTTTGTTCCCGGACGTTGCAACACGCTCGACGCTTGCCGGTCTGTGATCGGTGCCTTACCGCGATCACGCCCTTGGAGGGCGTCTCCTGTCCCCGTTGCGGGTTCGCGCAGGCACAGGATTCCAGTGCGTGCCTGTCCTGTCGCGTTGCCCCGCCCCCCTATGACGGCGCGCTGAGTTGGGCCACCTACCACGGCCCTGTGCGCGAGCTGGTGCAATTACTCAAGTTCCAAGGGGTGCGCCCGGTGGCGGCGTTCTTCGCTTCCGCCCTGGCACAGCTTCCCCTGCCGACCGCCGACGTGATTGTGCCGATGCCGCTTGGACCGCAGCGCTTGCGACAGCGCGGCTTCAATCAATCGCAGGAGATCGCGCGTCACCTGGGACGGGCACGGGCTCTGCCCGTCGCCGCCACGTGGCTGCGGCGCAAGCGCGACACGCAGGCCCAGGCCGGCCTGAGCCAGGAGCAGCGCATCAGCAATATGCGCGGGGCGTTTGCGCTGGTCGAGCGACACGGTGTTCGCGGCCGTCGCATTCTACTGTTGGATGACGTTCTCACGACCGGCGCCACCGCCCGCAGTGCCGCAACCGTCCTGGCGCGCGCCGGGGCGGTGAGCGTCCATGTCATCACGGTGGCGCGCGCTGATCGGATCGGGTTGTCCACGCCGCCGCGCTCATCTTCCGGAAAGGAGGCCGCCGCGTAATCGCGTCGCCCCCCTTATGAACAGCCTCATGACCCCGGTGTTGGTGCTCAACGCCACCTACGAACCGATCAACATCTGCGCCGCCCGCCGCGCGCTGGTGCTGGTCCTCAAGGGCGTCGCGAATACCGAGGAAATGAACGCCCAGTGGTTGCATGCCTGCCGCACGCATTACCCCATCCCCTCCGTGATCCGGCTGCTGCACTACCGCCGCATTCCCCATCGCACCCGCGCGTTGTCGCGCAAGAATATCCTCATGCGCGATCGCAGCACCTGTCAGTACTGCGGCCAGACGGGCTCCATGCAGGAACTGACGCTCGACCATGTCACGCCGCGTTCGCGCGGCGGCAAGAGCTGCTGGGAAAACCTCGTCGCTTGCTGCAAGCGCTGCAATCACCGCAAAGGCGACCGCCTGCCGATGGAGGTGGGCATGAAGCTGCTGCGTGAACCGCGCCCTTTCAACCTGCATACGAACCGACACCTCATGCGCTTGATGGGCCACAGCGATGAAAAGTGGCGGAAGTACCTTTTCTACTGAGTCCGGCGACGGGCGCCTCGACTGCTACACTGATCGGGTCGCGCCCCCGATTGAGACTTGGAAATCCGGCTCCCAACCGTGCTTCCGGAATCCTCCAGTGCCCCAAGTCGTCTATGACCAGACGCTATGGACTACCTTTTCTCTCCTTGGCGATACCGTTACATCTCCGGGCAGCATGCCGCCACTGGGGAGCCCGGGAGCTGCGTGCTCTGCGCCAAGCTGGTCGAGCACGACGACGTCAATAACCTGATTCTATTCCGCGGGCAGGAAAACGCCGTTATCCTCAACCTCTTCCCCTATACCAGTGGGCACTTGATGATTCTGCCGCTGGCCCATGTGGCCCGTCTCGCCGAGTGTTCGATGGCAGCACGCACCGAGTTGATGGAACTGGCCACGCGTGCCGAGGATGCCCTGCAACAGGAGTATCGGCCGGACGGCATCAACCTCGGCATGAATCTGGGCAGTGCCGCCGGGGCCGGCATCGCCGGCCATCTGCATCTCCATGTGCTGCCGCGCTGGATCGCCGATGCCAACTTTATGACCGTGATTGGGGAAACGCGCGTACTTCCCGAAGTGCTGAGCCGAAGCTACGAACGTCTCCAACCCTATTTCCAGAAATCGTAACACCCGCCGTCAGGGCGGGGCGATCCATGGCCGATTCGTTCAAGCTGTCCACCGGCGGAAGAGCAAGGAAGCGTTGGTGCCCCCGAACCCGAACGAGTTCGACAGGGCATACTCCATGGCGCGCTGACGCGGCGTATTGGGCGTGTAGTCCAGATCGCAGGCCGGGTCCGGCGTCTCATAGTTGGTGGTGGGGGGCACGATCTGGTGCTGGAGGGCGAGGACACTGATACCGGCTTCGAGGCCACCGGCGCCGCCCAGCAGGTGCCCGGTCATGGACTTCGTCGAGCTAATTGCGACCTGCCTGGCGTGTGCGCCGAACAGGCGCTTGATGGCGACCGTTTCCAGCTTGTCGCCCACCGGCGTCGAGGTCCCATGCGTGTTGATGTAGTCCACCTGGGAGGGCGTCAGTTGGGCGTCATTCAGGGTGTTGAGCATGGAGCGGTAGGCGCCATCGCCGTCCTCGGCTGGCTGGGTGATGTGGAACGCATCTCCCGACATGCCGTAGCCCACAACCTCGGCCAGAATGGGGGCGCCGCGGCGGCGTGCATGCTCCAACTCCTCGAGGATTAAAACGCCGGAGCCTTCGCCCACGACGAAACCGTCACGATTCAGATCGAAGGGACGGCTGGCCCGCTCCGGCTCGTCATTGCGGGTGGAAAGGGCACGCATGGCAGCGAACCCGCCCACGCCCAAGGGCGTGATGGCCGCTTCGCTGCCGCCGCTGATCATGACGTCGGCGTCGCCCCGCTGCACCAGCCGGAAGGAGTCACCGACCGCATGAGCGCTGGATGTGCACGCCGTGCACGTGGCCGAGTTGGGTCCGCGCGCGTTGTGTCGAATTGAAACGTGCCCGGCCGCCAAGTTCACGATGGTGGCGGGGATGAAAAAGGGCGAGATCTTGCGCGGGCCGCCTTCCAACAAATTCTTGTGTTCCCGCTCGATGACGTCAAAGCCGCCGATACCGCTGCCGATGTAAACCCCTACGCGCGGCGACTCGGCATCGCTCACCGTAAAACCCGCGTGCGCCATGGCCTCCGCCGCCGCTGCCAGCGCGAACTGGATGAAGAGCCCCATCTTCTTGAGCTCTTTCTTCTCGATGAACTGCAGCGGGTCGAAGCCCTTGACCTCGGCGGCGATGCGGCAGCTGAACTGTGCGGGGTCGAAATGCGTGATGGGGCCGATGCCACTGCGCCCCGCCAGCAAAGACTGCCAGTTTTCCTGGGCGGTGAGGCCGATGGCGGAAATCAGTCCCAGACCGGTGACGACGACACGGCGCGGCGGGTTCAGGCGTTACTCCTTGCTGTGGGCGGTGATATAGGCAACCGCATCCTTGACGTGGCGGATCTTCTCGGCGTCCTCATCCGGAATCTCGATACCGAAGGCTTCCTCGAAGGCCATCACCAGTTCCACGACGTCGAGCGAATCCGCGCCCAAGTCCTCTTGAAACGTCGCCTCGGGGGTGACCTCCGACTCCTCTACGTCGAGCTGCTCGACGACAATCTTCTTCACCTTTTCTTCGATGCCAGCCGCCATTGATTCTCCTCCTATGTTTCGCGCGCCACGTCGCTTGCCTCAGCGAATGAACATCATACAGGGTGGGCGCAACTCGCGACAACCGCCAACCGGAACATGGGTTGGGGGTGAGGGCTGGGGGATGAGGTTGTGCGTCGCTGACCTCCACCGCCCACTGCCTGCCGTCCACCGTTCACCGACCTCGGCAACCGCAGCCGGAGGGCGTACAACCGCATCCCCCCGCCCGCACGCCGCCACTCGGGGAAGCAAAAACCGAGAGCTGCAACTGCACGGTGCCCCGGTTGCAATGCGGACAGGTGGCTTGTCCCACCTGCGCCACCGTCTGCAGCTTTTCAAAACGCGTCTCGCAGGAGGTACACACGTATTCGTAAAGCGGCATGGAACCAGTGTAGCCCGCCGCGGAGCCACTCCCGCCGCACTCCATTAAGGTTTCGCTTGACTCTGTACTTGAGTATAGGGTTTAGGCTAAGGATGAAGCTCGAGGGCAACTCACATGGCCTTAAAAATCGGCGAAGTCGCGCAGCGGGGCGGCGTAAACCTGCAAACCATCCGTTTCTACGAACGAGAGCGGCTGCTACCGAAGCCGCCTCGACTTGCCTCCGGCTACCGCGTTTTTCCGGAGCAGACGGTGCTCCGCATTCGTTTCATCAAACGCGCCCAACAACTTGGCTTTTCGCTCGCCGAAATTCGGGAGCTGCTCTCCTTACAGTTGGACCCAAAGCGCGATTGTTCCGACGTGCGCCGCCTGGCCCAAACCAAGGCCGCCGAGATCGACGACAAGATTCACACCCTCACCGCCATGCAGCGGATTCTGCATGACTTGGCGGAACGCTGCCAGAAGCGGGGTGCCGCCGATCCCTGCCCGATCCTGGCGAGCATCGCCCGCGAGGAGGAGCCACGATGCTGACCACGTCGCGTCCCCTCACCCTTGAGAAGATGCCGCGAGGCGACGCCCGAGGCAGGTCAGGCTGGGCGACGGTCCCGGGCCTGTTGGTGAGCGTGCTTCCCTTCGGCGGCTGCCCCGCCTGCTGGCCACTCTATGCCGGCGCGTTGTCGGCGCTCGGGCTCGGCGCTCTGCTGTCGGAGTCGTACCTGCTGCCGCTCACCTCCGTTCTCCTGACGTTTTCGGTCGGAGCACTGGCCTGGCAGGCCAAGCGCAGGCGCGGCTATCAACCGTTCGTTCTCGGACTGCTCGCGACGACCGGCATTCTGCTGGGCAAATTCGTCGTGCACTCCGGCCTGCTCGCAGGTAGCGGCGTCGCCGTCCTTGTTCGCGGCCTCGCTCTGGAATGTCTGGCCGCTACGCGCGGCATACTCTTGCCCGCAGTGCGCCCCTGTCGGCAGACCGCGTCCGGGCGCCTCGTTCCAATCTGACCCTTCAGGAGACACCATGACCAGCACCAGTCCGCGCACAGTCGAAATCTATAGCGCCGGATGCCCGGCCTGCCAGGCAGCGATCGATCTGGTCAACCAGATCGCCTGTCCGTCCTGCCGCGTCACCGTCCACGACATGAACCAACCGGGCGTGGCCGAGCAGGCGCGTCGCTACGGCGTCGCCACCGTGCCGGCCGTGGTGATCGACGGCAAGCTTGCCGGCTGCTGCAGTCACGGCGGCCCCGAGGAGGCCACACTGCGCCGCGCCGGCTTGGGCGTCGCTCGCTAGACGTCGCCCGCGAAAGTCACAGCCGGCGACCTGCCTTGCGCCCGGGCAGGCCGCCCATATCAGGGCGCAATCTGAACAGGAGATGGATATGGCGTTCAAAGAAGGTGACACGTATCGCTGCCCGGATCCGAGTTGCGGTTGCGAGCTCCGGGTGACCAAGTCGGCGGCACCGGGCAAGGGCGGTGACCTGCCGCCGCGCTGCTGCTGCGGGAAGGAGATGAAGCGGGTGTAAACAGCCAGGCGTCCGGGGGCAAGCCGCATCAGCGGCACAGCCCCCGGACCGCCACGCGCTCGCGCCGAGGGATCGGAGCTGGACAAAGGCATTGGAGTCGTCTGGCGCTGTGTCACGTACACGCCCACCGCCTCGCGGTGTGCCGCCCTCCCGCGCACCCTGTAAGGCGGAACGCATGCATCCTTGCGCCAAGGATGCCGGCGTGCCCGCTACCTGTTTCTCCGCAGCTCCCGCTCCTTCATCACGGCGAAAAACACCGGCACCAGGATCAGCACGTGCAGGGTGGAGGTAATCATGCCGCCGACGATGGGGGCGGCGATCGGCTTCATCACGTCCGAACCGATGCCGGATTCCCACAGGATGGGAACCAGGCTGGCGAGCACGGCACAGACGGTCATCAGCTTGGGGCGCAGACGCTGCACCGCTCCCTCAATGACCGCCGCTTCGATGTCCTCATGCGTCAGCCGTTCCCCCGCCGCCGCACGCCGGTCGCGCTGATGGGCCAGTGCCTCGTGCAGGTAGACGACCATCACCACCCCGGTCTCCACCGCAATACCGAACAGGGCGATATAGCCCACCCAGACGGCGACGCTGAACTCGTAGCCCAGCAGCCATTGCAGCAGCAGGCCTCCACTCAAGGCGTAAATGGTCGGGAAGATCAGCACCGCCGCCTCGGTCACGGAATGGAACACCATGTACAACAACAGGAAGATCACGAAGAACACCACCGGCACGATGAGTTGCAAGCGCTGCTTGGCGCGCTGTTCGAAGGCGTACTCCCCGGCCCAACTGTAAGTCGCGCCCGGCGGCAGACGCAGTTGCCGCTGCAGCAGGGCGTTGGCACGCGCGACAAAGCCGCCGTAATCGTGCGTGCTGAGGTCGACATAAACATAGCCGGTGAGCTGGCCGTCCTCGTCGCGGATCATGGCCGGGCCGCGCGAAAAGGACAGGCGCGCCACCTCGCCCAACGGCACCTGCGCTCCGCCGGGGGCGGCCAGCAGCAGATGCATCAGGGCGGCGGGGCTGTCACGGAAGTCGCGCGCGAAGCGCACGTTGACCGGGTAGCGGGCCCGCCCCTCGACGTTTTCCGTAACGTTGGCGCCCCCAATGCCGATCTGTACCGCCTGCTGCACGTCACCCACGGTCAGCCCATAGCGCGCCGCCTGGGGACGGTTGACGTCCACGTTGAGATAAAAACCTTCGGAGACGTGCTCGGCAAAGATCGAGCGCGCGCCGGGCAGGGTGGCCAGCAACTGTTGCATTCGGGCGCCGACCCGCTGCACCGTCTCGAGGTTGGGGCCCTGCACCTTCAACCCGAGCGGGGTCTTGATGCCGGTCAGCTCCATGTCCAGCCGGTTCTCCACCGGCATGGTCCATGTATTCGAGAGCCCGGGAATCTGCAGCTTCGCATCCATGTCGTGGATCAACTGTTCGTAGGTCATGCCGCGCGGCCACTGCGCCCGCGGCTTCAGCATGATGGTGGTATCGAACATGTCAAAGGGGGCGTTGTCGGTGGCGCTGTCGGAACGTCCCACCGTGCCGAAGACGCTTTGAACCTCGGGAAAACCGCGCAACACGCGGTCCTGTTCCTGCAACAGCGAACTGGCCCGCGTCTCGCCGATCCCCGGCAGCGCCGTGGGCATGAAGAGCGCCGAGCCCTCGAACAAGGGCGGCATGAACCGGCTGCCGATGCGCCAAGCGAGCGGCAGCGTGAGCAGCAGGAACAGCAGGTTTAACAGCAGCGTCGTCTTGCGATAACGCAACGCCAACCGCAGCACCGGCAAGTAGACGGCCTGCGTGACACGCGATACGGGGTTGGCCGACTCCTTGCGCAGGCGCCCGCGAATCAGCAGCACCATCAGGATGGGCACCAACGTGATCGCCAGCAGCGATGAGGACCCCACTGCCAGCGTCTTGGTCCAGGCCAGCGGGCGGAACATGCGTCCTTCCTGCGACTCCAGCAGAAACACCGGCAGGAACGAGACCACGATGATCAGCAGCGAGAAGAAGATGGCCGGCCCCACCTGCTTGGCGGCGTCGAGCAGCACTTGGGCGCGTTCCGTCGGACCCAGCTCTGCCACCCGCGGATGTTCCGAGAGCCGACGATAGCCGTTCTCCACCATCACGATCGCGGCGTCCACCAACACCCCGATGGCCAGCGCCAGGCCGCCCAACGACATGATGTTGGAGCTGACGTGTAGAAAGTAGATCGGGATGAAGGAGATGAGGATCGCCACCGGCAGGCTCAGGATGGGAATCAACGCCGAGCGGAAGTGGAAGAGAAAAACGATGATGACCAGGCTGACGATCACCGCCTCTTCGAGAAGGTCGCGGCGCAAGGTTCCGATCGAGGCTTCGATCAGGCCGGAGCGGTCATAGCCCGCCACCACTTCGACCCCGGCGGGAAGCGAACTCCGGATGGCGGCGAGCTTCTGCTTCACCCCGTTGATGACCTGCAGCGCGTTCATGCCGTCCCGCATGACGACGATGCCGCCGACCGTTTCACCCTGTCCCTGCCACTCCGCCACCCCTTCGCGAATGTCGGGGCCAAATGTCACCACGCCGAGGTCGCGCAGCAGCACCGGCGTGCCGTTTTTGGCGGCGACCGGCACCCCGGCAAGGTCGTCGAGCGAACGCAGGTAGCCCATGCCGCGCACCATGTACTGCGCCCCGTTCATCTCCAGCACGCGGCCGCCCACCTCGTTCGTGCTGGCCCTCACCTTGTCCACCACGGTCATCAGCGGGATCCCGTAGGCTTGCAGCTTTTCGGGGTCGAGCTGCACCTGGTACTGCTTGACGAAGCCCCCGATGCTGGCCACCTCGGCCACCCCCCGCACGGTCTCAAGCTGGTAACGAAGGAACCAGTCCTGCAGGCTGCGCAGGTCGGCAAGGCTTTGCCGATGGCTGTGGTCCACCAAGGCGTACTCGTAGACCCAGCCCGCGCCGGTGGCGTCGGGTCCAATCACCGGATGCACGTCGGCCGGAAGCCGGCTGGTGATCTGCTGCAGGTACTCCAGAACGCGCGAGCGCGCCCAGTAGAGATCGGTGCCATCGTCGAAGACGACGTAGACGTAGGAATCGCCGAACATCGTCTGGGCGCGCACCGCCTTGACGTGCGGCGCCGCCAGCATGGTGGTGACCATGGGGTAGGTCACCTGGTCCTCGATCACACTGGGCGGCTGGCCGGCCCACGGCGTGTGCACGATTACCTGCACGTCGGAGATGTCAGGCAGGGCATCCAAAGGCACCCGGTTGAGGCTCCAGATTCCAGCCAGCACAAGAAACGCCACCGCCGTGAACACCAGGAAGCGGTTGCGGGCGCACGTATCGATGATTTTGGCGATCACGTTACATGCCCCCCGCAGCGTCGAGTGAAAGCTGCTTGCTGGCCAAGGTCTGGCCGTTGCGCCGCGCCACGACCGTCACCTGCCAGGTGCCTCCCGTTGAAAGGTCGCCACGCCCTTCGTAACGCCCACCGCCCTTCTCCGGCAGGGTGATGACGGAGTGCATGGCAGCCATGCCCATGGCCGGCATCGCCGCCATGAAGACGTTGACCGTGACTTGCGCGCCGCTCACCGGCGTGCCGTTGGCCGCGGTCAGCTTGACGCGAAAGATGTTGCTGCCACGATGCGCCGGGGAGGGGTCGGTACTGAACTCGATCGTCGCCGCCGGGGAGGGCGTGCCATTCATCTCCGCTCCCTGACCGGCGCCCGGCGGCGGCGGCAGGAAGCTCCCCATGGCGGCCTGCAGTTGGCTTTCGGAATCAATCAGGAAGTTGGCCGAGGTGGCGATACGTTCGCCCCCCTTCAGGCCCTGCAGCACGACGTACTGGTCTCCGACTTGGGCGCCCAGTTGGACCGGTCGAGGCTCGAGCGCGCCCCCGCCGCGATCCACGAAGACAATCTGCCGCAGGCCGGTTTGCAACACGGCCGAGGCAGGAATGGCGAGCTGGTCGCCAAGCGGCAGATGCAGCTGCACGTTGACAAACATGCCCGGAGAAAACTTCAGCCCGGGATTTGGCAGCGCCAGCCGCACGCGGGCGGTACGGGTGGCGGCATCCACCTGCGGCAGGATGGCGGTCACTCGCGCCAGAAAGTTGCGCCCCGGGTATGCATCCACCGTCAGCGTGGCCCGGTCCCCGACCCGCACCCGTCCCACACTGTCCTGCGGCACGGCGGCGTAGACCCAGACGATCGACAGATCGGCCAGGGTATAAAGCCGCGTCTCGGGCTGTACATAAAGGTTGGGCAGCGCGTTGCGCTCCGTGATGAAGCCGTCTGCTGGGGCCGTGACGGTAACAGCTTGCTCGACCGTGCCCGTGGCCTTCAGCCGCGCGATTTCAGACGGCGGCACCTGCCACTGCCGCAGCCGCGCGGCGGCGGCTTGTTGCAACTCGTTCGCCCCGGCCGCCACGCCGGGGACGCTGCTGGCCGCCACCGCCACCCGGTTCTGGCGCGCGATCAGGTACTCCTGCTCGGTGTTCGCCAGCTGCGGGCTATAAATCGTGAACAGGGGCTGGCCACGCCGGACGTGTTGATAGACGGCGTCGGCGTAAACCTTCTGAATCCAGCCAGGGAAGCGGGTCTGG
The DNA here is from genome assembly GCA_937898755.1 of uncultured Acidobacteriota bacterium. Lineage (GTDB taxonomy): Bacteria > Acidobacteriota > Terriglobia > Terriglobales > SCQP01 > CALEJU01. The sequence goes on from CALEJU010000035.1 coordinate 239,219, forward strand.
ACGTAGGAGAGCCTCTCCTCGTTCACCTCGACATTGCCCGTCACGCGCAGCTCGTCGTCGACCGCATGGCGCGTGACAACGGCGAAGCTGACCCCGATGCTCTGCAAGCGCTGTGGGCTGAGTTGCACCGGGGCGAGCGGCGTATTGGGCTCAACTCCGGCCACGGCGTTCAGGGCACTCCCCCCGCCCCCCGTGTCGTTGGTCGGTGGAGCACCGCTTTTATCCGGCCCAGTTGTGGATGGCATCTCCGTGTTAGCGGCACGAAGCCCATCAGCCGCCCTGGGTTGACGGCGGTCACGCCACCAGATGGTTGCCAACACCGTCAACAGCACGGCATTCCCGACCAGCGCAAGAACAAGAAACCTACGGGAGTTGTTCATGGTCCACCTCCTGTGCTGCAGACGCCGACGCCGCGCCGGGAACCGGGCTCACGCCGGTCAGTTCCTCGACGCGGCTGAGCGCACTTTCGTGACCAGCCAGCGTGCGCCAGTACTCCTGCTCGACCTGCACCTGATCCAGATAAGCGCCCAACACCGTGGAAAGATCGAGGCGATTGGCGGCGTAGGCCGCCAGGCTGGACTGCACGGAGGCATGCGCCTGCGGCAACAGACCGTCACGATAGATTCGCAACAGCCGCTCCCCCGTCTCCGCCGCCAGCACCTGTTCGCGCAACGCGTAGGAGACCTGCTGCGATTCGACCTCGACATCCTGGCGGGCGCGGTCGAGGTCGGCCACCGCCTCCCCGATCTCGGCCGACTGCTTGCGGTGGTGCAGCGGCAGCCGCACTCCTAGGGTCAGCATGTAGTAGTCGCGGAAGCGCGGCCCGGTGCGTTGATACATGTACTGCGCGTTGAAATCGGGCTTGAGATCCTTGCGCGCCACCGCCAGGTGCGCGGTTTGTTGACTGACCATGTCCTGCCGCGCCTGCAGGTCCGGGTTGGCTGACAAAACGAGAGCCTGCAACGTGGCGGTGGTCAGCGGTAGATGCGTTTCGGTGAGCGTGTCCGCGATGATCGGCGGCGCATCCGCGGGTCGATTCAACACCTGGCGGAGGGCCGCCTGCAGCCGCCCCCTCTCCTCGCGCTGCGTGGCGAGGTCGCGAAGCAGCTTGGTCTGCTGCACTTGAGCGCGCAACACGTCCGACTGACCACCCTCGCCGACGCGGTAGTGGTCCACCGCTACGCGTTCCACCTGCTGCAATAGGGACTGGTTTCGCTGCAGGAGACGGAGGGTCTCCTGAATGTAAGCCAGCTCATAGTACAGGGTGGACACGCGCTGGCGAACCCGGCGCCGCACCGCATCCACGGCGTCCTTGGTGACGCGGGCGGCCCGACGCGCTTCCTCCGCGCGCAGCCGCAGCTTGCCGGGGTAGGGCAGGTCCTGGGAGACGCCCACCCCGACGTAAGCGAAGTCGCTGTTGGTAAAGCCGGCGAACGGCCGCGGGCTCCCGACGCTGAATTGCTGCAGCGTCAATTGCGGATCAGGCAGACTGCCGACCTGCGCCGGCATCTGCTGCGCCGACTTCCAGGCGGCCTGCGCGGCGCCAATCTCCGCGCTGTTGCGCTCCGCCTCGGCAACCAGCGCGGCCAACTCCGTCGGCTTCGAAGGGGCGGTCTGCGCCGCGAGGCCGCCCGCAACAAGAATGAATGTGAAAAGGCAATTCCGGAACAACGTCATTTCCAACTCCTGTACGGGATCGCAGCGCCGCCCACGGGCGACACGACAAAATCATGAACGGACGATGAAGCGGAGTTCGAGGAAGACGCGAACGGCAGACCGCAAGTCACGCGCTCAGGCGAGGAAGCGGCGTGCGACACGTCCGCGTCGCGCGCCGGTTAGACCAGCAGAATGGAGTGGAGTTGGTACAACGGAGGGGACGATCCGGGTGGCGCCGTTTCGAAGCGCATACCGTCATGGCAGCGCAAACCAACCGCTGGCATCACAACTGGCGCGAGTGCTAGAAGCGCTGGAACCGGATAAACGAAGCTGGCGGGAGCTGCAAACACCGCGCGCGCCTGCTGTGGGTGATGTTGGCAGCAAGGATCATCCATGTCCCGAGCACCCTTCCGGGAACAGGCGGATTGCATCAGACGACAACAATCCACACTCTCCGCTACCGTCGCCGCATCCTGGCCACAGGCCCAAAGCGACGCCGATGGCGCCAGCAGCAGCCCGAACATCGCAATTGAGACCCAGCGACGCATCGCTGTTAACATAACACGAGTTGCCCAGCAAGATACTGCCACCCCGGAACACGACATCCGCGCGATAGGCTTAAAATGCAGTTCTCGACCCGGCTCTGGCTCACGATTGCCTCGATGGCTTGGGCCTTGAATTTCGCTTGGGAATACCTGCAGACGCCCCTTTTTCTTGGCCTTCCGCCAACGCATCATGTCGCGTGGTGCGGGGCCGCCGCCCTCGCGGATACGCTCGTAACGCTGTTGTTGTATTTTATCGTCGCCCAACGCAGACACGATCCTCGCTGGCCCCGGAACCTTCACGTCGCTGACTTTGTTCTGCTGGTTCTGTTAGGAACTCTCTTTGGGGTGGTCAGCGAGATCGTCTTCCTCCGCTTGCACTTGTGGCGATACGGTCCAGCGATGCCCCGACTGCCCCTGCTCCATGTGGGTCTTCTGCCGGTGCTTCAACTGAGCGTCTTGCCGCTCGTGACTGTCGTCCTGGCGGCGGCATTCTGCGAGAAGCGCCGAAGTAATCCCAAACCCGTCATGTCTCTTTAGAGCCATCCGCGCTGTTGATCGCCTCAACCCAACGGTTTCATGAAAAAACCCTTGACCCTGAAGTTGGGTGCAGGGTTAACACTAGAGGAGACGATCAGTTCTGCTGGCACAGAGCTGGCTGTGCTGCAATTGAAGCAGGATACGTGACTTTTTCCAGCCCGCTTGTTTTGGGACCGCCAAATGCCGAACGTCACGACTTCCCCCCGCCGCACTTGAACGATCAGCGCGAAGCGCTGCTTTGGATTCTGGCGGCTGCCACCTTCCTCGTTTTCTTTCAGGCTTACATGGTGGCCCCCCTGATCCCGCGTCTCTCCGCGGTGTTCGGGGTGTCGATCCAGACAATGGGTTTCGCCGTGCCGGCGTACCTCATCCCTTACGGCATCGCGACCCTGCTCTATGGCGTCCTGTCCGATTACATCGGGCGGAGTCGTATCCTGCTGTGCTCGCTGGGTGCCTTCATCCTGCTGACTGCTTGCACCGCAACCGCGCGGTCGGCAGAGGAACTCATACTCTGGCGGCTCGTAACCGGGCTGGGGGCAAGCGGCGTTGTACCGCTCGCCTTAGCCCTGATGGGCTCAGTGTTTCCTTATGAAGAACGTGGGCGCCCACTGGGCTGGCTCTTTGGCGCGATGGCTGGCGGCGCCGCGTTTGGCTCGACCTTGGGAGTGATCCTCGAGCCTGTGATCGGATGGCGATTCTTATTTGTCGGGATCGCTGTAGTCGGCTTGCTTCCCTTCCTACTTCTGTTTCGCCACCGCTCTCTCCTGGGTGAAAAGCCGGCGGAACCGCAGCCGGTCGGCGAAGTTCTGAAGGGATACCGAAGTCTACTTGCAACCTCACGGGGCAGCGTCACCTACGTTTTTGTGCTCTGGAACGCGGTTTTTCATTCCGGAGTGTTTACCTGGCTTGGCGTCTACTTCCAGAGGCGGTACGGCTTGGGCGAACTTGGCATTGGGTTGGCGGTGCTCGGCTACGGAGTCCCGGGCTTTTTTCTGGGTCCGCTTGTAGGAAGGGCTGCGGACCGCTTTGGTCGGTGCTGGCTGATCCCGTCCGGACTCGCCATCTCGGTCCTTGCAGCCGCCTTCTTGGCTTTTGGCCCCTCGTTTCTGCTTGCCGCTCTGGCAGTGACGGCGCTCTCGCTCGGCTACGACATGACACAGCCGCTGTTCGCAGGCATTGTGACGAGTTTGGGCGGAAAACGCGGCGGACAGGCAATGGGACTTAACGTCTTTGCCCTCTTCACTGGCTTCGGGTTGGGAAGCCTGTTTTTTGGCGCCCTGCTCAAGAGGGAGGGATTCGTCTCCTCTTTAACGGTATTTGCCGTAAGTCAGCTTACTTTCACGCTAGCAGCTCTCTGGCTGTTTCGCGCCGAACGTCATGTTGCGCTTCCGCAACCAAGGGCAAGCTGACGCTCAATGCGGCTTCGTCCGGAACTGCGACGGCGATAAACAGCTATTTCTTGACCATTTTGACAATGGCCACGACGATGAACACTAGGAGGGCGACGCCGATAAGCATGCCAACCACGCACATCCAACAGCCCGTCATCGGCATATGTACTCCTTGAGTGGGCATTGGTTGGATGCAAACCAACACACACAAGTTGCGCATCAACTGCTGCCGCGCGGCCTTGGCCAATTCCAGCGAGCACTGGGGACATGGGCACATTCTCCACCGGACTCAGCGCGTCGCCACGACCTCGGCCGCCAACACATCGGGATGCTTCGTCCGCGCATTGCGACTGGTGCGCACCAGACGAACGCTGCGAAATCCGGCGTCACGGAATTCCTGCAGGAAGGCCCCGCCCTCCTTGGCTCCCGCCAGTCAGGCGAACCAGTTATCGTCGGTGGCGGGCATGGGACCGCGCCCTTCGGCCCGGATGATCTCGGCCGCCAGCACCTGTCCCCCGGGTCGCACCGTGCGCGCCAGCTCCGCAAAGATTTCGCTGCGGCGGGGATTGAGGTTGAAGATGCCATTCACGAGGGCCAGGTCGAAACAGCCGGACTGCAATGGCAGACTCTCCGCCGCCGCCTGGCAGAACGCGACCTGCGGCTGGGTGTCATCGGTCGCGCTCGCAGCCGCCCGAGCCAGCATGGCGGCACTGAAATCCACACCCACGACGTCGGCATCGGGAAACGTCCCGGCCATCACAAAGGAATCCAGGCCCGCCCCACAGCCCAAATCCAAAATGTGCGCCGGCGGCCCCCCTGGTGTCGCTGTCGTTTCCAGTAGGCGTGGCAGACAGGCAACGCCGCTGAATGCCTCGACTGAAGCTTGCGGCGCATGGCGCAGTTCGTCTGGACGGTAACCCAAACTGATCGCAAAATCCCTCCCCACGGGAAAGGGATGCGGTCCCTCGGGCGAGTTGGCCACGTTGGAATAGGCGTCGCATACGGCGTTCCGGATGGACAGGTCGCCTGATTTGTGGCTGGCGCGCATATAGTAAGCATAGCCCTTCGACCGTCATTGTCGCGGCCGATGAAAGACGGGCACCTGCATCGAAAGGGAACATCCACCATGCTGCATGCTGTGGCTCAGGCGCTGATGATGGCTTTTGCCATGTTCTGGGCCATTCTCTGGGCTCTCATCCTGGGATTTGGGTTATCGGCGATCGTGCAGGCTGTCGTCTCCAAAGGCGAGATCAGCCGGCTCTTGCCTGACGACTCGCCCCGCTCACTGGGCTTGGCGCTCGCTCTTGGTGCAGCTTCCTCGTCCTGTTCCTATGCTGCCGTCGCACTCACGCGTGCCCTGTTCCGCAAGGGCGCCAACTTCACCGCCGCAATTGCCTTCGAACTCGCGTCCACCAACCTGGTGCTCGAACTGGGCATCATTCTCGCCGTCCTGATGGGCTGGCGTTTTACCCTGGCAGAGTTCCTCGGAGCACCGCTCATGGTGGTGTTCCTGGTGCTGCTCTTTCGCGCCTTTCTGCATCCCCAGCAGGTCGAGGTGGCGCGTCGTCAAGCTGACCGGGGAGTGGCAGGAAGCATGGAGGGCCACGCGGCTATGGACATGAGCGTCTCGGAACAAGGGACTCTTTGGCAACGCATCTCCTCGCCCGCCGGCTTCACCGCCATCAGTCAGTACTTCGTGATGGACTGGGCGGCCGTCTGGCGCGACATCGGCGGCGGACTGCTCATCGCGGGCGCCCTCGCGGCATGGGTGCCGCAACAGTTCTGGCAGGCGTTCTTCCTGGTCTCACATCCAAGACTGGCCGTGTACTGGGGACCGCTGGTCGGCCCCCTGGTGGCCGTCCTTTCCTTTGTGTGTTCGGTCGGCAACGTGCCGCTTGCCGCCGTCCTCTGGAATGGGGGTAGCAGCTTCGGCGGCGTCATCGCCTTCCTCTTCGCCGACCTGATCATCGTTCCCATCCTGAATATCTATCGCAAGTACTACGGCGGCCGGATGAGCCTGTTCCTGTTTGCCACCATGTACATCGCCATGGCGGTGGCGGCTTTGGGAATTGAGTTCCTGTTCCGCCTGTTGCACCTGATGCCGACCACCCACGCTGTGCGTCTGGTCAATTCCGGTATCAGCTGGAACTACACCAGCATTCTCAACATCGTGTTTCTGGGCCTCGCCACCCTGCTCGTGCTGCGCTTTTTCCGGACGGGAGGGGCGCCCATGCTGGGCATGATGGGAGGAATGCCCTCCTCAGCCGGATCGCAGCCGGCGCACGGCGGCGCTGAAGCTCACTCGTCTTAGTAGCGCGGGGCTCATTCAGGGCGCCTTAATGAGTGTTGCAACGCCGGCTAGCAGCACCCACAGGGATGGCCGCGCCAGGCTTCGCGTCCTTCCTTCAGGATCAGCGGTACCAGCAGCAACCCGGCCGCAGGATCAGCCCAGGCGAGGCTCCAGCGGGCATTGAGCAGGAGTCCCGCCAGCGCGATCCATGCAAGGTACGCACACAACGATGACTGCATGGCGTCGGCTCGCAGAGCAACGCTTCCGGTGGCGACCGCCAGCCGCCGCTTTTTGCGGGCTAACCATGGCATGAACAGGGCCGCCGCCAGCAACACCGCCATTCCCAGTCGGCTCGGTGCGGGGTCCAAGTGACCACTCAACGCCCAGCCCGCCCCCACGACCACCAGTCCGGCCACAGCGAAGAGCAGCGCGCCAGCCAACCTCCCCGCCATCCGCTCGCTGACCCGCCGCCGGCCGGGGAGAAAGCGCGCCACCACCAGCAGGGCCGAAAGAAGCTCGACTCCGCTGTCGCCTCCGAAACCGAGCAGCGCAATGCTGCACGCACGGTAGGCGGTGAACAGTGACAGACCCGCTTCCAAGCTCATCCAGACCAAGGTGAGCGTCTGCAGCCGCAGGACACTGCGTTGCAGGTCGGTGGGCGACGCCATTGAAGCGGAAGGTGCCATAGGCCGACCAATGCCTCACAAGTATGGACCGGCACCCGCTCCTAAGACGTCGTGCGTTCGTTGACCTGGTTGCGGATCATCCAGTACATGTCCACCACATAAAGGGCAATGACCACCGTCCCCATCCGCTCGCCTCCTCGGCCCGGAAGAAATGGTGTTACCGCCCATAGAAGAAACGCACTGGCGAGAAGAAGCCGTTGCGCTAGCACGGTCAGCGAAAGACGTAATTGGAACTGCAGGGCGGCGTAGATCACGCCCGCTAAGGCAAGCGCCATCGAGCTCATCAGCGTTCGCTTCAACTCCGGCAAGGCCGCGGCATTGGCGAAGACCATGAACCCGACAGCCAGCAGTAGAAGGTTGGCCAGTAAACCGAAGATGGTTGTGTTGCGACCAATGAACATGGTTCTTTCCAAACACCCCTTGCACCAAGGCTGTCAGATGGGAGGGGGCGACCGGCCCATCGGACTGCGCACGATGCCGCGAGACAAGGCGTCGGTTCGGGGTTGAAAACCAGCTGCGCTCAATACAAAACGCCCGTCCCGCCGGGCGGAACGGGCGTCCTGACGCTCCCGCAGGATGTCCTAATTCGCGCGGCCGGCCGGCACCAGGTCCTTTTGGATCGTACCGTTGGCAACCACCGGCGCTCCCAGCTGCACCAGGCCCTCGGCCTTCTGGGCGCTTGCGCCCAGTTGCTGTTCGAGCAGGTGCTCGCGGTACAGCTTGCGCATCAGCTTCTCTTCCTCGAAGGCATTTTCCGGTCCATCGCCCTTGGTGCGCACGTGCGCCGCGTCCTCGGGATTGACTTTGAGTTGGTGTTCGAAACTTTCGAGCTGCACCGCGCCGCCGTTGGCGTACACCTTGTGCTTGCCGAACTTCTTGTACCACTCCACCACCGTGGCGTTCTGGTGCATGTTCTCGATGATGTTGCGCCAGCCCACGCCGGTGTTGTAGGCGCAGAAGCTGATCTCGCCTTCCTGCGTTCCGTACGGAATGATGCACATCTCGGTGCGGCGGAAGTCGTAGTTGAACAGGTCCTGGAACCACATGCCGGCGATGAACAAAAAGTTCCACGGGTCGGCACGCCGCTTCTCGATATCGGCCAGCGTGCGTTCCGGGCCCACCTTGCCGTAGTCCTTGCCGCTGAGGCCGAGTGACTTGTCGAACTTGCGCAGCAGATCCATCAGCGAGAGGCTGCGCGGGGCATTAAAGGGCTGGTAGTTTTTCAGCAGCGCCAGGCCCATGGTGGCATTCGACATCCACTTGCCGCGCGCAGCGTCGGTGACCTTGGCCATGTCCTTCATCAACTGCGGCACGTTGATGAACTGGGGCACCGGCGCCGCTTCCTTGGTCTCCTTGTGGATCATCACCGCCGTGCCCACGCCACAGTTGGGATGGCAGCCGCAACTCATCTGGCCCCACTGTGCGTCGGGACCGTGCGCCAGGTCGGCGAAGTCGGCAAACGCGCCCATCAGCGAGATGGGAAACCAGTCCCGCGTCGGCTCGGTCATGCCGGTCTGCTTCTTCACATCCAGCGCCATGTGGGAGAGCGTGTAGCGCTGCCGCAGGCGGCGTTCGTCGGTGATCTCCTCGTCGCGGCCGGTAAACGACACCGGCTGGAAGCTGACGAAGGAGATTTTCTTGGGATTGTCGAGCGCAAAACGGATCACCGGACCGACCTGGTCGTTGGTGATGCCGTTGACCAGTGTGACCACCAGCACGATCTCAATGCCGGCCTCGTGCATGTTGTCGATGGCCTTCAGCTTGATGTCGAACAGGTTGCCGATCTTGCGGTGGCCGTTGGCGTCATTGCCGATGCCGTCAAACTGCAGGTAGGCGTAGCGCAGGCCGGCCTCCGCCGCTTTGCGGGAGAATTCCTTGCTCTTGGCGAACTCGATGCCGTTGGTGGCGCACTGCACGCTGTTGTAACCCACCTTGCGCGAGTAGCTGATCGCCTCAAAGAAATGCGGCGACATGGTCGGCTCGCCGCCCGAGAACTGGATCGACATCTGGCGGCGCGGCTTGATCTGGATGGCGTTGTCGAGGATTTCCTTGATCTCTTCGAGCGACAACTCGTGCACGAAACCCACCTGGTTGGCGTCCATGAAGCAGGGATCGCACATCATGTTGCAGCGATTGGTGAGATCCACGGTGAGCACCGAGCCGCGGCCGTGCTTGATCGAACTGGTGCCGTGGTTGTGCAAACCGAGGTCGTTGTGCGCCGGGATGTCGCGACCGGGGAACATGCGCTCGATGTGTTCGAGGAACTTGGCGTCAATCGCCATCATGTCCTCGAAGTGGCCGTGCACCGGGCAGTCCTTGATCATCCAGATCTGCCCGTCGCGCTCGATGATGTTGGCCTTGATCTCGCCCAGATGCGCGGTGATCAGCTCGCGATAGTCGCGCTTGCCGTCCAGAATCTCCTTGCGCGCCTCCATGACGCACTTGGGACACAGCGAGTCGGTCTGGCGCGGCCAGCCGAGCTGCGGCTTGGTCTTCTGCCACGACTTCTGCAGGGGCTTGTCGGACCACGCCGGGGTGAAGGTCTTGTTCTGCCGATACTGGTTGAAGAACTGAATGGAATTGAAGGCAGCGCCCGCCAGCTTGGTCAGGCCACTTTCAACATATTTCGCGGGACGATGCATTCCGTTGTCTCCTGATGTACCGGCCGGGGCCAACACTTCCCGGACGGCATCATGGTAGTGCCGCCAAGATTACGGGGGGATGACGTTTCCGGCGAATGGCGGGAATCTTGGGTCGAGCGGGCAGGAAATAGGGCCGAACAGAGCCGCCCCGAGAGATCGCAAGTTGTTGAAAACGCGGAAGGTTAGAGCCATAGGGTTCGCACCGCAGCCCACCGCACTAGTCGCTTCAGGGCTGCAGGGCAGGAGCTTGGCTGAGTGTCATGCGCCACGATCTTCGCCGGCGATGTTCTCGCGTTGCTCCCCGGCGGGCTGTCCAAGCGGAAGAGCGGGCCCGCGACGATGCCCCGCTGGCGTGGCTTTCCATGGAGCCCAGTGCAGGCGAAGCCGACATCAACTGGACATGTGGCCTGGCGGTGAACGCGTGCGGATTGCCCCAGCGGGATATCGCGGTCGTGCGGTCAAAATTCTTGAAAGCGAGTGGCAGGACCGCCACGCGGCATGGCGGAGAAGATCATTCTTCCAACACCGCCCCACGGTCAACAGACAACCGAAAACCGTCCCTAGTCCGCCGCCAGCCGCTTCAACTGCTCGACCGCCTTCTGCCACGCTGACTTCGGCCGTGCGCGGCGGGCGCGCACCCGGTGGCCGTAGTAGGTCGCACCCAAAGCGAAGGCGAACTCCGGATCGCCCAGCTTGTCGGGCATCTCCTGGATCAGCGCCGGCGCCACCGGGCGCACCGGCAGGCCCAGCAGGCTTTCCATCATCTCGGGAAACCCGGCCAGACGGGAACCCCCGCCACTCAAGAGCACTCCCGCACCGAGCGTTCCCAAGACGCCGGCGCGCCGCAGGTCTTCCTGGATGAGGCGTACCAGTTCCTGTGCCCGCGGCTCGATGCACTCGCACAGCTCGCGGTGCGGCAGCATGCGGGCGGCGCGGTCGCCCACGCTCGGCACCTCGATCTGGCTGCCCGCCTGCACGTAGCTGGCGGCGGCAAAACCGAAGGCGCATTTGATCTTCTCCGCTTCCCGGTGTGGCGTATTGAAGGCAATGGCGATGTCGTTGGTGAAGTGGTCACCGCCCACCGGGATCACGCCGGCGTGGGTGACGGCGTTCTGGCTGAAGACGGCGAGGCCGGTGCAGCCCCCGCCGACCTCGATGACCGCCACGCCCAGGCTGCGGTCTTCAGTGCGCAGGCTGGCCTCCGCCACGGCGAGCGGCGTGAAGATGAGCTCTTCAACCTCGAGCCCCGCCTGGTTGGCCGCCACCACGAGGTTCTGCTTGGCGCCGGTGGCCACCGTGACGATGTAGACGCGCGTCTCGAGACGCGACGCCAGCATGCCGATGGGATCGTGGAAGCCGGGCTGGTTGTCGAGGATATAGTCCTGCGGCAGAACGTGCAGAATTTCGCGGTCGTCCGGCACCGGGATGGCGCGCGCCAGTTCCAGCACGCGGCGCGTGTCCTCGCGGGTGATCTCGCGGCTGCGGGAGGCTAGCGAAATACCCGCCTGGCTGGCCAAGCCGCGTACGTGCGCCCCGCCCAGGCTCATGAATACACGTTCGACGGGAACGCCGGAGGATCGCTCTGCCTGCTCCGCCGCCCGCTTGATGCTCTCGGTCGCGGCTTCAAGGTTGACGACCGCGCCCTTGCGCATGCCCGCGGACTCGACCAGCCCGTGCCCGAGATAGTGCACCAGGCCGTCGCGCACCTCGGAGACCATGACGCAGGTCTTCGAGGTACCAAGATCGAGGGTCACCAAGGCTTCAGAACGGGGTTTGGACATGCCTTGCGTTCGATACTAAACCAAACGCCCGGCCCGTGCGTGTTCGCCACGATGAGGAGCGAGGGCCGGTAGCCCGGGGCGAGCCGCGCCAGCGGCGCTGTCCGCGAGTTCGGTGGGCGGCCCGGAGCAAAATTTGGTGATGGGTTGAGGGTTGAGTTGGCTTGTGGCCGGTGCGGCGGCGCTTGGCATCGCCGAAGCGGGCTTGGACGGTCCGTAACCCGGCGCCAGCCGGGTGCCATTCTCCAGCCCCAGGTGTTGCCCCCTTTGGGAATTTCACCGGGCTGACGCCGGGTTCCGAACCGCGGCCAACCTCGCGAAGCTTCCGCGTCATGAGCCCCTCGTCGTTGACGAGAATGGCGCTGCCCTGGCAGCCTCGCTGGCTAGCGCGGCGGCGGTTGCGCCGCCGGAGCGGCGGCGGGCGTGCCGGAATTGATGATCGCCTGGCCGTCGTAGCGCAGGTCCACCGAGTTGAGCTGCGCGAAGCTCTGTCGCCACTCCTGGATATGTGCGAGGTAGAGCCGATAACGCTTGAGAAAATCACGCGTCCCCAGGTGCAGCAGCACCGCCCCCGGGTCGCCGCTGGTCAGCGTGACGGTGGCCTGCACGTCTTCCGGGTCGCTGAGATCCACTTCCGAGATGTCGAGGCTGTGATGCGACCCATCGGAGTCGAGCGCCTGCATCAAGGCAAGATACGACTGCACCTGACGGCGACGCTCGGGCGTGGTGGGGGGATTGGTGCCGGCCGCTCCCACCCCGCTCGTCCCCTGCAGACCACTCAAAACCGGCGCCGCGAACTTCATTCCCTCCGGCAGGTCGAGCAGGACGCCATCGCCATCCACCAGCTCAAGGCGTTCTCCGACGCGGGCGTAGGCGACCGGCGTGCGTTCCGTCACCCGCACCTGCAGGCGATTCGGCCAGATGCGCAGTACCGTCGCCGACCGCACCCAGGGGATCTGCTCCAAGGCCTGTTGGCGGGCATCGAGCGGGATAAAGAAAATGTTGCGGCCGAGGTCGCTGGCGAAGCGTTCGAGGATCTGTGCCGTTGATGCGTGCTCGACGCCGGCGATCTGAATCTGGTCGGAGCTGGCGACGGTAAATTCGGCGCTGTGCGTCAGGAACCGTTCCACGACAAACAACGGTCCCAAAATGACCGTGCTCCACAGCAGGAACTGGAACACGAAGCGCATGCGGCGCCGCGCCGGGGCGCCCAGACCGCGTTTCTGCACCCGCACCGGGCGACTGCGGCGCCGGTACTCGGATTCCCCCGCCTCATCCTCTTCATCAGCAGGCAGGGCGGGCTCAAAGGGCTCGGCGTCATCGTCCACCGCGCGGGAACGCCGTCGGGCTTTGGGGTGTGGATCGGCGTCCATGTCTATCAGCGGCGGCATCCCGGAAACTTAACGCCCCGGGCGCGCCGCGTCTCATTCTGCCCCGGGGAGCCCTTTACTGGCTGGCGTGCCGGTCGGATGCCGGTAACCCCGCAGGTGCCCCCTGCGCCGCCTCGGCTGGTCGCTCGCGCAGCGCCTGCACGATGCGATCCGCGAGCGCGGAGACATTGCCCGCTCCCTGCGTCAGAATCAGATCGCCGGGGCGTGCCTCGGCGACGATGCGCTGCACCGCCGTCTCCGCATCCGGGACATATTCGCCGGCCACGCCCGCGGCATGCATGCGCGCCACCAGTTCCGGCGTGCTCACGCCGGGGATCGGTACTTCACCGGCGGCATAAATGTCGAGCAGGAAGCTGCGATCTGCCCCCCGCAGGGCCGTGACGAACTCGTCCATCAGCAGATGCGTGCGGGTGTAGCGATGGGGCTGGAAAATCATCAAAATGCGGCGGAACTCGCACTGCCGCGCCGCCGCCAGCGTCGCGGCAATCTCCGTTGGATGGTGGCCGTAGTCATCAATGACGGTTACGCCGTCCAACTCTGCCTTGAGTTGGAAACGGCGGTCCACGCCGTGAAACTTGGCCAGCTCCGCCCGCGCCTCTTCCAGATCGCGCCCCAGCAGCAACGCCACCGCCAATGCCGCAGTCGCGTTCAGAACGTTGTGGCGACCCGGGACATGCAGTTCAAACTCGCCCAGGTCGGGCGATAGGGCCCCGGTGCGGGCGAACTGCCGCGCCGCCGCCGGCGTCTGCCGCAGACGAAACCGCGCGGCAAAGGGTGCCAGGCTGATGTCGGAAAGCTGCAGGTCGGCCTCGGGGTGCGTCCCGTAGGTGAGGGTGCGGCGCTGCAGGCGCGGCAGCACCCGCCGGACTCCGGCATCGTCTGCACAGGCCACCACCGTTCCATAAAACGGCACCCGGTCACCGAAGCTGACGAAGGCCGCATCAATGTCGTCGAGGTCGGCGTAGCAGTCCAAATGCTCGCGGTCAATGTTGGTGATGACCGAGATGATCGGGGCCAGCTTCAAGAAGGAGCGGTCGCTCTCATCGGCTTCCGCCACCAGATACTCCGAACTCCCCAGACGGGCGTTGGAGCCGATCAAATCCAACCGGCCCCCCACCACCACGGTGGGGTCGAGCTTGCCCAACACGGTGGCGATCATCGAGGTGGTCGTGGTTTTGCCGTGCATCCCGCCCACGGCGATGCCGAACTTCAGCCGCATCAGCTCCGCCAGCATCTCGGCGCGCGGAATGACGGGGATCTGCAGCCGGTGCGCCGCCTCCACCTCGGGATTGTCGCTGCGCACTGCGGTCGAGGTCACCACGACCTCCGCATCGTGCAGATTGCCGGCGGCATGGCCGACCTGAATGCGCGCCCCCATGCCGGCCAGCCGCTCCGTCACCGCCGAGCTGCGCAAGTCGGAGCCCGAGACGCTCCAGCCGAGATTGAGCAGAACTTCGGCGATGCCGCTCATGCCGATACCGCCGATGCCGACAAAGTGAACCTTGAGTGCCCGGGAAAACATGAAAGGTGTTTGCGCGTCAGTTGGCGATGCGCGAAGGCTGCGGAGAATTCATTATATGCGGCGCCTCACGCCGCGCGTCTCAGTGAAACCGCTCATGGCGATGGAGATGCGAGGCGGCGATCACCAGGCGGGCGATGGTGTGGGCGGCCTTGGGGCGCCCGAAGAGGCGCACCGCTGCCTCCATGGCACGCAGCTTGTGGGGTTCGCGCAGCAGGTTCTGCAGGACCTCCGCCAGACGAAGAGGCGTCACCGCCGTCTGTTCCAGGACCTCTGCCGCGCCAGCGGCCTCGTAGGAACGCGCATTACGGAGTTGGTGTTGGTCGGCCGCGCCGGGTAGCGGAATCAGCAGCGCCGCGCGTCCCGCAGCCGCCAACTCGCCCAGGGTGCTGGCGCCGCTGCGGCAAACCACCAGATCGGCAGCCGCCATGGCGGCCGGCATATCGTCCAAAAAGGCGGTGACCTCGACCTGCTCCACCCCGTAGGCACGGTAGCGCTCCCGCACCGCCTCCACATCGCTGCTGCCGGTCTGGTGAATCAGGCGAAAATGCCATTCTTGGTGCTGCAAGAGCCGCGCTACCTCGGGGAGCGTGTCGTTCAAAATGCGCGCCCCCTGACTGCCACCGAAGGCGAGAATGGTGGGCAACCCTTCATGGCGCGCTGCGGGAATTTCAAAAAACTCCTCGCGCACCGGGATCCCGGTGATCACGGCATGACGGAAGTCCTTCGCCGTCTCGGGGAAATTGACCGCCGCCACCCGCACCCAGCTGCGCGCCAAGCGGTTGGCCAAACCCGTCTTGGCATTGGTCTCGAGCACGACCACCGGCGTCTGCCAGCAGGCGGCAATCAGGGCCGGGCCGGAGACGTAGCCGCCGATACCCAGCACCACCTCCGCGGCACACTGCTTCAGCACGCGCCGACTCTGCACCACTGCCCCGGGCAGCGCCACCGAGGTCCTGAGTTTGGCCCGCAAGCCCAGGTTTTTCAGGCCGCTGATACGGATCAGATGCAGCGGGAAACCCGCCGCCGGTACCAGCTTGCTCTCCAAGCCGCGCTGGGTTCCGAGAAATGCGATGTGCTCCACCCCGAGTTCTTGCAGAGCACGCGCCACCGCAAGACCGGGGATGACATGTCCTCCGGTACCACCGCCGGCGATCAGCACGCTATGTGGAACCGGGCCGTGCTCTTCCATGTGCCCTCAGCATACCGTGAGGGGGAAGAGGGTAGGGGGTGGGGAGTAGGGGGTAGGCTCAACACACTCGGACCGTCACGTCGCTGCGCTCCACCCCCCACCCCCTACCCTCTTCCCCCTCGTGCTACCGTGAACGACGTTTCACGTCCCCACGGGTATCTCCATATGCAACTCGCTCGTTCCCTCGCCTCAAGTGCCGCCCTGACGCTTGGACTGCTGGCGCAGGCGCCTCTCTCGCCCGCGCTGTTGCCCTACGTAAAGGTGCACGCCGCCAACGTTGCCTTGACGCACGTGCGTGTGATCGATGGAACCGGAGCGGCGGCGCGCGACGACCAGACCGTGTTGCTCTCGGGCGATCGCATCGCCGCCATCGGCTCCGCGCTGCCCCTGCCCGCAGGCACGCAGCAGCTCGACCTCTCGGGTCGCACGGTGTTTCCCGGCCTGGTCGGCATGCACGACCACCTCTTCTACCCCACCGGCGGCGGCTCCGGCATCTACGCCGAGTTGGGCTTCAGCGCCCCGAAACTCTACCTCGCCGGCGGGGTCACCAGCCTGCGCACCACCGGCAGCATCGAGCCCTACACCGACCTGCGCCTGAAACAGCTCATCGACGCCGACGCCATGCCCGGGCCGCACCTGCACGTCACCGGTCCTTACCTCGAGGGCGCGGGCGCCTTCACGCCACAAATGCACGAACTCAGGGACGCGGCTGATGCCCGTGCCACGGTGGCCTTCTGGGCCGACCAGGGCGCGACCTCCTTCAAGGCCTACATGCACATCACGCGCGCCGAGCTGGCCGCCGCGATCGCCGAAGCCCACCGCCGCGGGCTCAAGGTCACCGGACATCTCTGCTCGATCGGCGCCGTCGAGGCTGCGGAATTGGGCATCGACGACCTGGAACACGGGCTCGTCGTGGACACCGAGTTCGACCCCGGCAAGACCTCCGACGTCTGTCCAGCGCAACCCGTAACCGTGGCGACGGTCGGCAAGCTGGATGTCGGCGGTCCGCAGATCCAACATACGATCCAGGAACTGGTCAGCCATCATGTCGCCGTCACCTCGACGCTGCCGGTCTTTGAGACGTTCACGCCCAACCCGCCGCCACTTGCCGCGCGCGTGCTCGCCAGCATGACCCCGGAAGCCCGTCTGGAGTATCTCGCGACGCGCATGCGGCTCTCCGCCGTCAAGGACTCCCCTTATCCCGCTGCGCTCGCCAACGAAATGCGCTACGAGCGCGCCTTCGTCAAAGCGGGCGGCCTGTTGTTGGCCGGACTCGACCCCACCGGCTACGGCGGCGTGGTTCCCGGTTACGGCGATCAACGCGAGGTGGAACTGCTGGTGGACGCCGGCTTTACGCCTCTCGAAGCCTTGCGCATTGCCAGCGCCAACGGGGCCCAATTCCTCGGCGAGTCCGACCAGATCGGCACCCTCGCGCCCGGCAAACGCGCCGACCTGGTCGTGGTACGCGGCAACCCCGCGCAAAAGATCAGCGACATCGAGAACGTCGAGCTGGTCTTCAAGGACGGCGTGGGCTACGACCCGGCCAAACTCGAAGCCGCGGCCGCCGGGTCGGTCGGACTGCATTAGGACAGGGGGTGGAGGAGGACGGGAGGGGGGAGGGGAAGGCAGGAAGGCAGGCACGGTGGGGTTGTAGATTGTCTCCCGCCCCTCATGCACGGCGTAGCAGCTAGCGGGAGCGGGGGGCGTCTGGCGCCGCGCGCCTTGGTCTTCGCCGACCAGATCCTGGCGCCGTAGCGTCCTAGCCACTGCCGCGCGACCGTTCTTGTCATCACTCATCACTCGTCACTCATCACTCATCACTCGTCACTCGTCACTCATCACTCGTCACTCGTCACTCATCACTTGTCTCGCCCAAGGTGTCGTTCCAGGAACTCCGCCACCTGCTGGTAGGCCGCGATCTGGTTCTCGATGCGCGCGAAGCCGTGGCCCTCGTTCTCGAAGATCTTCAGCTCGGCGATGCCGCCGCGTTGCTGGATGGCCGTCGCTACCTGGCGGGCCTCATCCGGCGGACAGCGCGGATCCTGCGCTCCGGCCAGCAACAGCACCGGAGCCTCCACCTGGTCCACGAAGAAGATGGGTGAGCGATCCCGGTAGAGTGCCGCGTTCACAACCGGGTCGCCCATGGTGGCAAGGTCGTATTCGCGCAACAGCGGATCTTCATGCTCGAGCTCGGTGAACCAGTTGACGAAGGGCACGATCGCCACTCCGGCCGCCCAGCGACTGGGCGCCTTGGTCAGCGCCAGCATCGTCAGATAGCCGCCGTAGCTACCGCCCATCACCGCCATGCGGTGCGCGTCCACATAGCCGGAACCAGCCAACCAGTCCGCCGCCGCGATGACATCGGCCAGGTCCCCGCCTCCCATGTCGAAACGGTTGGCGTCCTGAAAGGCTTTCCCGTACCCGGTGGAACCGCGGTAGTTGGGAGCGATGACCACGTAGCCACGGTTGACCAGCACCTGTACGATGCGCTGGAACGAGTTGACCGTTTGCGCTTGCGGGCCACCATGGATGTGAACGACGGCCGGGTGAGTGCCGTCGCGTTCCAGATTGTGCGGCAGGTAGACGAAGGCGGAGATCCGCCATTGTCCGTCCGTGCTGGGGTAATGGACGAGAAAAGGCTCGACCATGTCGGCGGGTTGCACGCCACAAGTGAGCGAGTGAGTAATCTGCCGCGCGGCGCCCGTCTCGAGGGAATACACCCACGCATCCTGTGGCGTGGTGGGACCGTTGTGATAGCAGAGCAGTTCCCTGCCGTCGCGGGAAAATGCCTGCCCCCCGCCGCCGAAATCGTTCACCCCATCCGGCAGCGGCAGGACCGCAGCGCTCCCCGACAAACGCTGAAAGAGCATCACCTCGCTGTTGCCGTCGCGGTTGACCTGCCAAGTTAGCGCGTCCCCGGAGGGGGAAAACGATCCTGGGCTGACGTCCCACGCTTCCCGTGTCAACCACGTGATCGCACGGCTGCCAACATCCAGCAGTCCGACATTCTCGTGTCCGTTGACGATGTTCGACGCCATCAGGAGATGGCATCCATCCGGCGACCAGGCCGCCGCCGAAAAATTAAACTCCCCTTCGTGCGGCGTCAACGCACGGTGAACGCCGGTGGCGAGATCCACGGCATACACGTTGGAGTCCTTGCCGGTGGCGTGCGCCTGCGTGTATGCGAGCCGGCGCCCGTCCGGTGACCAGAGCGGATGAAAATTTCCCAGGTCTTTGGCGGTCCCTTGCGTCACCGCGCGGATCTGCCCGCTGTCAACCTCCACCGTCTCGATCTCAAACGTCGAACCGAGGCGTGGCTTGGCGATATATGCGAGATGGCGGCCATCCGGCGACCAAGCGGGGTCCTCTTCGGCGATCTCCGGCGTGCGCGTCAGGTTGCGCACCTCGCCATCGCGCGGACTGACCACAAACAGGTCCCACTGTTCGTTGCCGTCATAGTCGGAGATGTAGGCGATCCACCGTCCATCGGGCGACCAGCGTGGGCTGGACTGGCGCTGTTCGCTAACCGTGAGCTGCACCGGCCAACCCCCGGCGGCTGGAACCACCCAGAGATTCTGGCGGCCGCTGATGTTCGAAATGAAGGCCACCTGCTCTCCATCGGGCGACCACGTGGTTCCACCAATGACGCGGGTCATGAACAAGGCGGGCAGGTGCAGACGTCCCACATGGGGACGCGACAAGCTGCGCAGGTCGTGGGGAGAAGTGATGGGCGTTGGCATGGGCGGCGGTGGGCGGCGGCTCAGCTCCGGAGGTCGCTCTCCATGTACAGCACCTCGGGCAGCGGGTTGGGACAGTAGGCCGAGATGTCGCGGAATCCCAGGGAGCGATAGAGATGCACCGCAGCCTGCAGCCGCGGCAAGGTGTCGAGACGCATCTTAAAGTAACCCAGGCGACGCCCCTCCTCCATCACCGCGCGGGCCAGTCTCGCCCCCAACGCCTGCCCGCGCGCGGCGGGCCGTACAAACAAGCGCTTCATTTCACAGACGCCTTCTTGTAAGGGCCGCAGCGCGACACACCCCACAGCGTCGTCCCCCGCAAATGCGAGCAGGATGCAGCCCGCCGGGGCGGCGTACTTCCCCGGCAGTTCGGCCAGCTCCCGCTCGAAGCCCTGAAAGCAAAGATCGACGGCCAGCTCGGCCTCATACTCCCGAAACAGTTGCCGCACGACCGCCATCTCCGCGACGGTCGCCGGACGAATGTGGGCCTCCGGATGCATGAAGTTCAGAGTATCGCTTTCGGTCAACCCCATGCCGGAGGCGTTCCGCCCGCGGAGCGGGCGGCGGACGGTAGTCGTCGCCCCTAACGGGGCGAACACAACCTGGGTCAAGATACGCACCTCGCCTGGGCGCGTGGCCGCCGCGCCGGCATCGCATCCGGGCGCGGAATGCTGCCGCTACGTTATCCTCATCGACGCATGGCCCATCAGAACTATTACCTGGACTTCACAGTGGCCGTCTTCGTGGTCCACGATCAGAAGGTGCTGCTGGTGCATCATCGCGGCCTGGCGAAGTGGCTCCCGGTGGGCGGTCATATCGATCCCGGCGAAGACCCCGCACAGGCTGCCCGACGCGAGACGCGCGAGGAGAGTGGCTTGGAGATCGAACTGTTGGGCGACCGCCCGCCGCGCGAGTTTCCCCAGACCCGGCTGCTGCCGGCGCCGGCCTACCTCGACGTGCACGACATCCAAGGCGAGCACAAACATCTCGGCATGATCTACTTCGCCCGCGCCCACACCTCCGCCGTGCAACTCGCCGAGCGCGAACACTTCGACATCCGCTGGTTCACCGCCGACGATCTCGCCACCTCGACGCTGACGATTCCGGAAAGCATCCGGTTTTACGGGCAGGAAGCCTTGCGACGTGTCTCACCCACGGCGCATGCTGAATGAGAGCGGCACCCCGCGCACCCATGGCCCACCTCCCTCCCCCTTGCACCTGTCTCTTATACACATCTCCGAGCCCACGAGACAGGCAGAAATCT